>NZ_BBMB01000011.1:4546-352294 GCF_000971235.1 Demequina subtropica | reverse complement strand
TGGGAGGAGTCGGGCGCGTGGCGTTTTCTATCAATCTCGAGCGCGGTGTAACGAGCCCTGTTACATCTCGGCCCTCTCGGGGCGCGCCAGATCGCCGTCACGGTCCCAGGCATGGCGGGCTTCATCGCCCGACAGCACGGGTAGTCCCACGGCACCGCCCGAGTCACCCCTAGTGCGCGTCGCCCCCGACCGCTAGATTCTCGCCATGCCCTGCCCGCCGATGTCGCACCCGAGGCGCGACTCCGCGGACCGCACGGCGCATCGTCCCCGGCCGTATCCGGGCGCGAGCGCGCCCGCCACCCGTGAGAGAGGCGAGTGACATGGGACTCGAGACCGTGACCGTCGGCTACATGCTGCTGGGGCTGGGAGGCCTCGCGCTGATCTTCGCAATCATCTCCGCGGTGGTCGGCGACATCTTCGACGTCGCGCTCGACATCCTCCCGGACGGTGCCCTGAGCTCGACCACCACGGCGGCCACCGTCGCGGGCTTCGGCTTCGCGGGCGCGGCGGCCACCTTCGGGATGGACGACCCGAGCCTGGGCGTGGTCATCGCGATCGGGCTCGCGGGCGCGGTCGCCGGCTGGCTGCTCGCCTTCGGCGCGCACCGCGTGTTCATGAGCCAGCAGCAGGAGGACGGCGCGACGGATCTGAACGCGATGGTGGGCCGCATCGTCACCGTCATCGAGGCGCCGCCGGCGCCGGGCGGGCTCGGCACCGCCCTGGTGCCGTTCCTGGGCCAGAACCGCCGCATGAGCTTCCGCTCCGACGAGCCGCTGAAGGCGGGCGACGACGTGGTCGTCGACGCCGTGCTCGCGAGCAACCAGATCAAGGTCTCCCGGCACTCCGCCTAGGGACCTCGTACACACAAGGGGGCAGTACATGTTCAACCTCGACGGCAGCGCGATCACCCTGATCGCCATCGCTGCCAGCGTGGTGGCCGCGATCGTGGTGGTGTGGGCCATCGCGTCGCGCTACAAGGTCTCGGACCCGGACGAGGCGTTCGTGGTCTCGGGCTCGAAGTCGAAGACCCAGGTGCCCATCCGCAAGGCCGACGGCACCGTCACCTACGAGACGCGCCCCGTGCCGTCGAAGGTGGTCCTGGGTGGTGGCGGCGTCTTCGTGGTGCCGTTCACGCAGCGCTACAACAAGGTGTCTCTCGAGACGCGCCAGATCGCGTGGCGGGTCCAGGACTCCCCCTCGAACCAGAACATCCTGGTCAACCTCGAGGGCGTCGCGAACGTGAAGATCGGCGGCGACGAGGCCTCGGTCCGCGCCGCGATCGAGCGCTTCAACGTGAACCCCCTCAACATCGAGGCGTTCGTCCAGCAGAACATCGAGGGCGACATGCGCGCCATCGTGGGCACCATGTCCGTCGAGGACATCAACTCCGACCGCGAGACGCTCAAGGACCGCGTCATGAAGGTCACCGGCGAGGCCTGCTCCGAGTGGGGCCTGGTGCTCGAGGGGCTGAACATCCAGTCCGTCACCACGCCGTCCGGCTACATCCAGGACCTGGGACGCCGCCAGGCCGCCATCGCGCGCCGCGACGCGGAGATCGCCGAGGCCGAGGCCCGCCGCGAGTCCGAGCAGAAGCGCGCCGCCGCCGAGCAGCAGATCGCCGAGGCGAACCGCACGCTCGCGCTCCGCATGGCCGAGATCCAGCAGGACACCGACACCGCCGAGGCGAACGCCAAGGCCGCCGGCCCCATCGCCGAGGCCCAGCGCAACGTCGAGATCTACGAGCAGGAGCGCCTGGCCGAGGCCAAGCGCGCCGAGGTCACCGAGATGCGCCTCGAGTCGGAGGTCCGCAAGCCCGCGGACGCCGGCGCGTACGCGATGAAGGTCGAGGCCGAGGCCGCGCGTGAGGCCGCGATCTCCAAGGCCAAGGGTGCCGCCGAGGCGACCCGCCAGGCCGGTGAGTCGGAGGCCGCCGCGAACCAGGCGCGCGGTCTCGCGGATGCCGCGGTGTTCGAGGCGCGAGGCAAGGCAGAGGCCGCGGCCGACGAGGCGCGCGGTTCCGCCGCGGCCCGCGTGGTCGAGGCCCAGGGTCTGGCGGAGGCATCGTCCGTCAAGGCGAAGGGTGAGGCCGAGGCCTCCGCGATCGCCGCGAAGGGCAAGGCCGAGGCCGAGGGCATCGAGGCCAAGAAGACGGCCTACGAGAACATGCCGCAGGTCGGCATCCTCGAGATCGCGCTCGACGGCATGCCCGCGATCGTGGGCGAGATGGGCAAGGCCATGGCCTCGATCGACAGCCTCACGGTGGTCTCGACCGAGGGCGCCTCGGCGGTCACCCGTCAGGCGGCCAACCTGTTCACCGAGACCGAGGAGGTCATGACCTCCGTCACCGGCTTCGGCATCAGCGACCTCATCAAGGGCGCCGTGGGCGGCGCGGCTGCCGGACGCGCCGCCGTCGAGGCGGGGCACGATGCGCGGGGCCAGGCCGACCCCGACCTCCCGGGCGTCACGCACGTCTGAGCACCAGCGCGCAACGACGGCCCCCGCGAGTTCTCTCGCGGGGGCCGTCGCACGTTTCGGGCGTGACCAGGCATGACCCTGGTGCGCGCGCATCGTCCCCGCTACGTTGCCGTCATGCGCTATCTGCCGTTCCTGCTGTACATCGCGATGACGGTGTACGCGCTCGCGGACATCGTCCAGCAGCCCTCGGACAACCCGCGGAACCTGCCCAAGGCCGTGTGGATCCTCATCGTGCTGCTGGTGCCGTGGGTCGGGTCGGGCGCGTGGATCCTGCTCAAGCTCCTCGGCGGCCCGGGTCAGCGGCAGATGCCTCCGGCGCCGCTCGCGCCGGACGACGACCCGGCCTACCGCGTGTGGCTCAACGAGCAGGAGCGCCGCCGGCGCGGCCAGTTCGGCGGCTGAGCGCGGGCCTCGCCTGCGCCCTGTGAGGTGCCGAGTGCTCGGATCCGCACGATCCGAGCACTGAGCACCTCGCAGGAGGTCCGGGGGCGAGAGCGGCGGCGGGCGCGAGCCTCGCATCGTCCCCGCGCGGGCACTAGGTTGGGCACCATGCTTCTCTCGGACAGGGACATCCGCGCTGAGATCGCTTCGGGCAGGGTCGCCCTCGACCCCTGGGACCCCGAGATGGTCCAGCCCTCCTCGATCGATGTGCGCCTCGACCGCTTCTTCCGCGTGTTCGACAACCACAAGTACGCCGCGATCGACCCGGCGGCCGAGCAGCCCGAGCTCACTCGGCTGGTCGACATCGCGGACGGGCCGTTCGTGCTGCACCCGGGCGAGTTCGTGCTCGGCTCGACCTACGAGTCCGTGACGCTGCCCGACGACATCGCGGCGCGCCTCGAGGGCAAGTCCTCGCTGGGCCGCCTGGGCCTGCTCACGCACTCGACCGCGGGCTTCATCGACCCGGGCTTCGAGGGCAACGTCACGCTCGAGCTGTCGAACACCGCGACGCTGCCCATCAACCTGTGGCCAGGCATGAAGATCGGCCAGCTGTGCTTCTTCCGCCTGTCCTCCCCCGCCGAGCACCCGTACGGCTCGGAGAAGTACGGCTCGCGGTACCGCGGCCAGCGCGGCCCCACCGCGTCGCTCAGCTGGAAGAGCTTCCACCGCATCGACGTGTGACCTTGCCGACCGCTGCTTGACCTGCGGCCGCACCAGGCACCATGATCTGCTCACGCGCGCGCGTGAGGCGTCGCCTCTCACACGCGTCGCGCATCGTCTGGGGGTTCACCGGTGGCACTGCCGCGCCGTCTTGCTCGTCTGTCCGCGCCCATCGTCGCGGCCGCCATCCTCGCCGCCGTGGGCCTCGCGCCCGCCGGCGCCGCCGGGGGCGACGCCGTGGACATCCCGGGCGGGAACCTCGAGGGCTGCCTCCGCGGCAGGCTGGGGATCTCGAGCCCGACGCCGCTCACGCAGGACGACCTCGCGTCGCTGACGTCGCTCTCGTGCGGCCTCGTCGGGGACGGCACGCTCGAGGGCCTCCAGTACGCGGTCAATCTCGAGAGCCTCTCGCTCACGGGAACGTTCAGCCCGGCCACCATCGACGGCGAGCCCGATGCCGACGCCGTCGCAGGCCTCCTCGAGCCGCTGCGCGAGCTCACCTCGCTCCAGACAGCGGTGCTGTCCTTCAGCGGCGGCGTCGCCTTCTCCCTCGAGCCTCTGTCGGAGCTGCCTGCGCTCACGAGCCTCCAGGTGCAGCGGCTGCCCGAGGACGGCGTCGAGAGCCTTCTTCCCGCGCCAGCGCTCACCGACCTCCAGGTCTCCTACGCCTGGCCGTCGATCGACGGCATCGACCACCTCACGGACCTCACGTCGCTCTGGCTGCGCAATGTGCCCGCCTCCACTGCCGAGACCCCCGTGTCGCTCACTCCGCTCGCCGGACTCACGAAGCTTGCCGACGTGACCATCGAGGACGGCGGGGACGCAGGCGACCTCACGATGTTCGCCACGATGCCGGGTCTCACCTCTCTGGCCCTCGACGGCGTCGCGGCCACGAGCCTCGCGGGCCTTGGCACGCATCCCTTGCTCACCACCCTGGAGGTGAGCGATGCCGGCCTCTCGAGCCTCGCCGGGGTCGAGGCCTTCGCCGGGCTCACGAGCATCGACGTGCATGGCAATGGCCTCACCGACATCTCGCCGCTCGCGGGTCTCACGGCGCTCGCCACGGTGAACGTCAATGCCAACCACCTCACCGACATCTCCGCCCTCGGGAGCCTGACGCTCAGCGACTACTCCGCGTGGGGCCAGACGATCACCGTGGACGCCCCCGTGAGCACGTGCGCCGCCGTCACGGGTTTCACCACCACCGACGTCACCGGCGCGGTTGCGCCGCTCTCCCCAGTCACCGGGTACCCGGACTACGCGCGGGTGGGCGTGGTGGACGGCAGCACGATGGTGTGGACCGTCCCCGGGACCCACACGGTCACCTTCAACTCCCCGGGCAGCGGAAGCGCCTTCTTCGGAACCTTCACCGTCACCGTCGAGGATTCCGGCGCACCGTGCCCCTGGCACAGCCTCGCCTCGATCGCGGTCCCCACGAAGCTGACCGTGGGCACCGCAGCCAGGGCCACCGTCACCTGGTCCAGCGCCCTGCACCCTGCGTACAAGGTCGAGTGGGTCGACGCCCGGGGCGCCGTGCTCGCCACCGGAACCTCTGCGTCCACCGACACGTGGGCTGGCCAGGACGTCCGCGCCCGTATCGTCCCCTCGACCGCGGGATTCGACACCGCGCCTCTCGCGTCCACGGCCGTGCACGCGGCGCGCACCCTCCCGACCACCATGAAGGTCATGTTGGGCGGCACTGCGATCGCGTACGAGACCCTCGTGGTCAGGGAAGCGGACCGCCCCGTCGACGTGTCCCTCACCTACCGCTGGTACCGCGACGGCGTCCGCATCACGGGCCAGGCGAAGCACTACTACACCCTGACCAAGGCCGATGCCGGGCACACCATCAAGGTCGTGGCGCACGCGAGCGACACCTATGGACGCTGGTGGCCCAAGGACCTCACCAGCAACGCCGTCACGGTCAACTCGAAGCTCCCGTTCACGTTCGCACCGGAGCCGGTGCTCCCCACCAAGGCGCTCGTCGGGACGACGCTGCGCGCGGACAACTTCAACGGCGGCGTATGGACACCCAAGCCGACGTCGTTCAGCTACCAGTGGTACCGCGACGGCAAGGCGATCAGCGGCGCCACCCGCGTCTCCTACACGGTGACGTCCGCTGATGCCGGGCACAAGCTCTCGGTGCGGGTCACCGCGCGGCGATCCGGCTACATCGCGACCCACGTCTGGTCTGGAGACGCCAATGCCGGACGGAAGCTCACCACGGCCGCACCGCGGATCTCCGGGACGGCGGCGGTGCGCTCGACCGTCAAGGCGACGACCGGCACGTGGGGCCCCGGCACCGTGAGCCTGGTGAAGCGCTGGTACGTGAACGGGAAGCTGGTCCACACCGGCGCCTCGTACACGCCCTCGCCGCGCGATGCCTTCAAGTCCCTCCAACTCAAGGTCACCGGCTCCAAGACCGGCTACTTCACCGTGACGCGTGCCTCGACCACCAGCACCGTCGCCGGCATCAAGTACTCCTCGTGCGCCGCGCTCCGGAAGGACTACCCGGGCGGCGTCGCGCAGTACTCGACCACCAAGGACAAGGTCAACGGCGTGGTGGCCGGCGGGCTCGCGTCCAACACCTTCGTCTCCGCGAAGCTGTACGCGCTCAACGCGGCGCGCGACGGCGACAAGGATGGCTGGGCCTGCGAGCCCTGAGCGGCGTCCCGATCCGCACGGAGGTCACGATGAGGTCACGAAAGGCCTGATACATGCCGCTCCGGCGTCATGCGGACGGCCCCTGCCCCTCTCAGCACGTGACGCGCGACACATCGCGCCGCACGCCTGAGGGGGGCACATGACCACGGAGAGCAACGTCGACGCACCGGCCGCGGGCTGGTACCCGGACCCGAGCGACGCCACGCGCCAGCGCTGGTGGGACGGCGCGGCGTGGACCGAGCAGACCGCGCCCGCGGGCGCCGAGCCGTTCGCTGCCGCCGGAACCGACCCGTTCGCGCAGCCCGAGCCCGTGCGCCGGAACCCGTGGAAGATCGTGGGCAGCGCCGTCGCGGCGCTGGTGGTGGGCTACCTGGTCTACTCGGGCGTGGTCGCCGCGATCGAGGGTGCCACGGGCGATGACGATGCCCCGGCCGTCGGCGCCGAGGGCGCGCGTGCCATCCCCGCCGCCGACACCGGCGGATGGTCGAGCGTGGCCGTCATGGGTGGCGCCGGCGGGATCATGGTCGACCCGGAGTGGACGGACATCGCCGACGTCCTCGGCGCGGACGCCATGTCCGAGCAGATGTCCGAGCTCGCAGGTGGCGACATCGCCGTGGACGGCGCCTGGCTGACCGCCGGCGACCTCATGTACGGCGGCACCATGCTCATGGTGATGAGCGTCACCGACACGAGCGACGCCAGCACCCCGCAGATCGAGGTCGAGAGCTTCGTCGAGTCGGCGACCGCCGGCGCGGAGTACACCATGACCAACGGCGAGGACGTGGTGACCGCGGAGGGCTTCCCCGGATACATCGCCGAGTTCGACATCGAGGTGGACGGGCTGGTCCTGTCGAACTCGGTCGGGGTGATCGCCGACGGCCGCCACCAGCTGATGGTCTACGCGACCGGCACCGAGGAGCTCGGCTCGGGCACGGAGCGCCTCGAGGCGGTGCTCGACTCCTTCACCGCGCAGTAGCGTCGGCGGGTCCGCTCACCCGCGCTATCCTGGCCGGACACGACAGGGGAGCGCTTCCCGGTTCCGTCATCACGGCGGCCCGGGGCCAGGGCGCTGAGAGTGCGGAACGCCGCAGACCCTCGAACCTGATCCGGCTCGCACCGGCGTAGGGAGTCGAGTCTCGTCCCCTCCTATTCCGGGAGGAAAACATGCGCGTCACGCGCACCGCGGCCGCCACGGCCGCAGCCATCTCCACCTTGACCCTCGCGGCCTGCTCCACGGCCGCAGACCCCGAGGCCTCGCCCAGCGGGGACGATGCCGCGACCGCCCAGGCGACCGCCGCATCATCCGCCACGCCTGATGCGGGCGGCACCGTCCGCCTGGTCACGCACGACAGCTTCGCGGTGCCGGACGATGTCCTGGCCGCCTTCGAGGCCGAGTCCGGCATCGACGTCGAGCTGGTCCAGCCGGGTGACGCCGGCACGCTGGTGAACCAGCTGGTGCTGACCAAGGACGCGCCGCTCGGCGACGTGGTCTACGGCATCGACAACACGTTCGCGTCGCGCGCGATCGACAACGGCGTGCTCGCGGCCCACGCGTCGACCGCCCCCGCGGCGGCCGATGCCGCCGACTACGCCGTCCCCGGCGCCGAGGACCTCCTCACCGCCGTCGACTACTCCGACGTCTGCCTCAACTACGACCTCGCGGTCTTCCCCGACGGTGCCCCCACCCTCGAGGAGCTCACCGACTCCGCGTACGCCGGGATGGTCTCCGTGACCAACCCCGCGACCTCCTCCCCCGGGCTCGCCTTCATGCTCGCGACCGAGGCGGCGCTGGGCGACGGCTGGCTCGACTGGTGGGAGGCGATGCGGGAGAACGACGTCCGCGTCACCGCATCGTGGTCCGACACCTACTACACGGACTTCTCGGCGCCGAACTACGGGGGTTCGTACCCCATCGTCCTCAGCTACGCCTCGTCCCCTCCGTACGAGGTGATCGACGGCGAGCCCACCACGGCCGCGATGCTCGACACCTGCTTCCGCCAGGTCGAGTACGCGGGCGTGCTCGAGGGCGCGGAGAACCCCGCGGGCGCGCAGGCCGTGGTCGACTGGCTGCTCTCCGACGCGTTCCAGGAGACGCTGCCGGAGAACATGTACGTGTACCCCGTGTCCTCCTCGGCCGAGGTGCCCGCGGACTGGGCGGAGTTCGCGCCGCTCGCCGAGACGCCCCTCACGGTCGACCCGGCGGATATCGACGCGCACCGCGACGAGTGGATCGCCGACTGGACCGCCACGGTCCTCGACTGACCTGAGAAGCACCCGATGAAGCCCTGGCCCGCGAGCGCCCGCCTCTGGTGGGCGCTCGCGGCGCTGCCGGTCGGCTTCCTCGGGCTGTTCTTCCTGTGGCCCGCGGGCACCGTCATCGTGCGGGGGCTCCTGGGCGAGGACGGGTTCGGCGGCGGGGATCTCGCGGGCGCGCTCGAGGTGCTCACGCGGTCGCGGACGCTGCACGCGATCGGGGCCACGGTGGTGCTCGCGGCGCTCGGCACGCTCGGCTCGCTGCTGCTCGGCATCCCGGCGGCGTGGGCGTTGTCGCGTTTCGCATGGCGCGGCGCGCGGACCATGCGCGCGCTGGTCACCGTGCCTTTCGTGCTGCCGACCATCGTGGTCGCCGCGGCGTTCCAGGCGCTCTTCGCGCGCAACGGGCTGCTCGGGTCCCTGGGGCTCGACCAGTCGATGGCGGCGATCGTGCTCGCGCTCGTGTTCTTCAACATCTCGGTGGTGGTGCGCATCGTCGGCGGGGCGTGGGAGTCGCTCTCCCCGCGCATGGCCGATGCGGCGCGCACCCTGGGCGCCTCGCCGTCCCGGGCCTTCCTGCGGGTGACGCTGCCCGCGCTGCGCCCCGCGATCGCGAGCGCCGCGGCGGTGGTGATGCTGTTCTGCTCGACCTCTTTCGCCCTGGTGCTGGTGCTGGGCGGATCGCGCATCCGCACCGTCGAGACCGAGATCTACCTCCAGGTCAACCAGTTCCTCGACCTGCGCGCCGCCGCCGTGCTCGCGCTGGTCCAGGTGGTGTTCGTCGGGATCGCGCTGTGGGTGAGCGCGCGGGCCCGGGCACCGAGGCCGCCCGCCGCGGTCGAGCCGGCGCGGGCGCCGCGCGGGAGCGAGCGCGCCGGGATCGCCGCGGCGCTGGCGCCCACGCTCGTGCTGATCGCGTTACCCGCGATCGCGTTGGTCGAGCGCTCCCTGCGGACCTCCGACGGCTACGGCCTCGACCACTACCGTCACCTGTTCGGCGAGCCCCCCGCGCGCTCGACGCTCTCGGCGCCGCTGTGGCAGGCGGCGGTGACCTCCCTGCTGACGGCCCTGGTGGCGACGGCGATGGCCGCGGCCGTGGGCATCGTGACCGCACAGCTGGTGGCACGGCGCTCACGGCGCGCGTCGCTGCTCGAGTCCCTGGTGATGCTGCCGCTCGGGGTGTCCGCCGTGGTGGTGGGGCTGGGGCTGCTGCTCACCCTCAACCGCTCCGTGCTGGGGGTGGACCTGCGCGCCTCGTGGTGGCTGGTCCCCATCGCGCAGGCCGTGGTCGCGCTGCCGCTCATGGTGCGGGCGCTGGTCCCCGCCGCGCGGGCGATCGACCCGCGCCTGCGGGCGGCTGCCGCGACCCTGGGGGCCTCGCCCTGGCGCGTGCTGTGGCGCGTGGACGCACCGCTGCTGAGGTCCGCGACCGCCGCGTCGATCGCCTTCGCCTTCGCGATCTCGATGGGCGAGTTCGGCGCCACCGCTTTTGTCGCGCGGCCCGACCGGCCCACGCTGCCGACCGCGATCGCGCGCCTCCTGTCGCGCCCGGGCATCGACAATGTGGGCATGGCCTTCGCCGCGTCCGTCCTGCTCGCCGCCGTCACCGCGGCGGTCATGCTCGCCTCCGAGCGCCTGCGCACCACGGTGGGGGCCGAGCTGTGAGCGGGCTCGCCGTCCGGGATTTGCGCGTCACCTATCCCGGAAAGCCGCCGATCGAGGCCGTCCGGGGCGTCTCGCTCGAGATCCCGCGTGGCGAGACGGTCGCGTTGCTCGGGCCGTCCGGCTGCGGCAAGTCCTCGCTGCTGTCCGCCGTGGTGGGCATCGTCGAGCCCGCCGGCGGGGCGGTGCGGTGGGACGGCGAGGACCTCGCGCGCGTGCCCGTGCACAAGCGCGGCTTCGGGCTGGTGTTCCAGGACGGACAGTTGTTCCCGCACCTCACGGTGGGCGCGAACATCGCGTTCGGGCTCGAGATGGCGGGGGTGGGCCGCGCCGCCCGAGCCGAGCGGGTCGAGGAGCTGCTCGCGCTGGTGGGGCTTGCGGGACTCGGAGGGCGGGCGGTCACGGAGCTGAGCGGGGGGCAGCGGCAGCGCGTCGCGCTCGCCCGGTCTCTGGCCCCGCGCCCGCGCCTGCTCGCGCTCGACGAGCCGCTGTCCTCCCTGGACGCGGACCTCCGGGGTCGCTTGGCCGTCGAGGTCCGCGACATCCTGCGAGCATCGGGCACCACCGGGCTGGTGGTGACGCACGACGCCGCCGAGGCATCGGTGATGGCCGACCACGTGCTGCGCATGGAGGACGGGCTGCTCGTCTAGGGGCGTCCCGCTGACACATGGGCGCGCGCCCACGTGTGCGAGCACCGGTGTGTCAGCCGGGAGCCAAGGGCGGCAGAATCGACCTCATGTCCCTCTCCGAGCTCGACCACCCCGTCTTCCACGCGCTGTCCGGCGCGCATCGTCACCTCGCCCTCCGCCAGGGCGGGGCGGCGCGCTTCCGCCCGACCGTCGCCTCGTTCGCAGCCGTGCCCCCGGAGCCCACGGCCCAGGACTGGAGCGACCTCGCCGGCATCGCGGGCGAGGACGAGATGATCCTGTTCGGCGTCCCGCAGGAGGTCCCCGACTGCTGGGAGGAGACCGAGCGCTTCGCGGTGGTGCAGATGACCGCGCCCGAGGGCTTCGGGCGTCCCGCGGACGATGACGTGGTGCGGCTCTCGCTCGACGACGCCCAGGAGATGCTCGAGATCGTCGCCGAGGCGCAGCCGGGGCCGTTCTTCCCGGAGACGCCGCTCATGGGCGCCTACTACGGGATCCGCGAGGAGGGCCGCCTGGTCGCGCTGGCCGGCGAGCGGCTCACCACCCCGTCGTGGACCGAGATCAGCGCGGTGTGCACGCGCGACACCCACCGCGGCCGCGGGCTCGCGACCCGGCTCATGGAGGTGGTGGCGCACGGCATCCGCGAGCAGGGCCGCCGACCGTTCCTCCACACCGGCGCAGGCAACGCGACCGCGATCCGCCTCTACGAGCACCTGGGCTTCGAGCACCGCGAGGGCGGCAACGTGGTGCAGTTCGTGCGCGTCGCGCGCTGAGCCTGAACGCGCCAGCGGGACATGAGCGCCGGATCCGAGCCGGATCCTGCACCCATGTCCCGCCAGCACGCGGAGGCGGCTAGGGCCTACGCGCCGCCCTCGTTCAGCGTGACCTCGATGGGCGCGAAGTCCTCACCCATGACGTCCACGCCGTCGGCCTTGAGCTCCTCGAGAGCCGCGTCCACGTACTCGTTCGAGTAGGCGGTCTCCGGCGGGTCGGCCGTGATGATGGTCGCTCCCTCGGGGTTGACCGTCTCGAGCGCCATGGCGACCGTCGAGCTCCACTGGTCCTCGTTGATGTGGCCCACGCCGGAGGTGGACGGGAAGATCAGCTTGTTGACCTCGTTGGTCATCCACAGCTGGTGCGAGGTGCCGAGCGTCGAGCCCGCCGCCGTCACGATGTCCGCCGCCGCCTCGGGCTCGTCCTTGGCGTAGACGCAGCCCTTGATGGTGCCCTTGATGAACTTGGTGGTGGTGGCCGCGTAGTCCTCGTCGGACGCGAGACGCTCGGAGTCCGCCCAGATGGCGTCCTGGAGCATCGCGGTGCCCTCCTCGTTCCAGTCGATGACCACCAGGTCCTCCGGCGTGTAGAGCTCGCCGGTCTCCGGGTTCACGGTCTCGAGGACCTGGGCGTACTCGTTGTACGTCATGGCCTGCGCCGCGTCGATGTCGCCCGCGATGAAGGCGTTCATGTCGAAGGCCTGCTGGACGGTCGCGCCGCCCGGGAGGTCCGCGAGCGTGACGCCGTTGGCCTGCATGCCGGCGATCAGCTCCCACTCGTTGCCGTAGCCCCACGAGCCGACGCTCTTGCCCGCGAGGTCCGCGGCCGAGGTGATGCCCGAGTCCGCGAACGCCACCTGCATGGTGCCCGAGCGCTCGAAGATCTGCGCGACGTTGGTGACGGTCGCGCCCTGCTCGATCGCGCCGAGCACCTTGGGAACCCACGACACCGCGAAGTCCGCGCCGCCCGACGTGAGCACGTCGATGGGCACGATGTCGACCGCGCCGGGGATGATCGTGACGTCGAGGCCCTCGTCCTCGTAGTAGCCCTGATCGGCCGCCGCGTAGTAGCAGGCGAACTGCGCCTGCGTGAGCCACTGGAGCTGCACCGAGACCGCGGTGAGCTCCGCGGGCGCCTCCGAGCCCGTGTCGCCGCCGGTCGCCGCCGGCTCCGCCTCGTCCGACGAACAGCCGGTGAGCGTGAGCGCGCCGAGCGCCGCCGCCGTGAACGCGGCCGCGCGCGCGCCGCGAGTTGCGATGAATGCCATCTGTCCCTACCCCTCGTTCTCCCTGTGATGCCTTGCTGACCTGCTCGACCGCCCGCCGGCGGACGCCTATGACCCCCCGCGACGACGCAGCGCCCAGGCCTCGATGCCTGCCGTCACGCCGTAGAAGAGCGCGCCGAGCAGCACGGCGCCGAGGACGTACGCCCAGGCCCCCGTGTAGTTGCTGCCCGCCGCTGCGGAGGTGATCGCCTTGCCCAGACCGTTCGCCGGGCCACCGAAGTACTCCGCGATGAGCGCCGAGATGACCGCGAGCGACGAACCGATCTTGAGACCGTTGAGGACGTAGGGCACGGCTCCAGGGAGGAGGAGCAGGCGGTTGGCCTGCTCGGCCGTCGCGGCATAGGACCGCATGAGGTCACGATGCACGGGCTCCACCTGGCGGAGACCGTTCAACGTGTTGAGATACATCGGCACGAACACCGCGATGGCGGCGATGATCTGCCGGCCGGTGTGGGCGGCCGCGCCGAACATCGCGTAGAACACCGGCGCGAGCGCCACGATGGGGATGACCGCGAGCGCCGCGACCAGGGGGGCGAGCATCTGCGACAGCACGCGCAGCGCGTTCGCGAAGATCGCGACGAGGATGCCCGTCAGCCCTCCCACGACGAGGCCGATGAGGGCGTTGAGGCCCGTCACCTTCGCCGCGTCGACGATGTGCGAGAAGGACTCGGTGAACGCGCCCGCGATCCCGGACGGGGACGGCACCAGGAACGGCTTGACCTCGAAGGCGACCACGAGCAGCTGCCACAGCGCGATCGCGACGACGCCCAGCGCCACCGGGGCGAGCATCGTCCGTGCCGTGGTCGAGCCTCTCATCGGTTCTCGACCCCCCGGGGACCGGGCGATGCGTCGGCGCCGCCGTGCAGCGCGGAGCGCACCGCCGTGACGCCCTTGTAGAACGCGGCGTCCTCGCGCAGATCCTCGTCGCGCGAGGAGAAGCTGAGGTCGATGATGTCCGTGATCCGGCCCGGCCGGGGCGACATCACCACCACGCGGTCCGAGAGGAACACCGCCTCCGGGATCGAGTGCGTCACGAAGATCACGGCGGCGCCGGTCTCCTGGCACAGCGCGACCAGCTCGTTCTGCATGTGCTCGCGCGTCATCTCGTCGAGCGCGCCGAAGGGCTCGTCCATGAGGAGCAGCCGGGGCCGCTCGGCCATGGACCGGGCGATCGCGACGCGCTGCTTCATGCCGCCCGAGAGCTGGTCGGGGTGGTGGTCCGCGAAGTCCTCGAGGCCGATGAGCGCGAGCAGCTCGTCCGAGCGCTCCTTGCGGGCACGCGCGTCGACCCCGTGGATCTCGAGCGGCAGCTCGATGTTGGCCCGCACGGTGCGCCACGGCAGCAGGCCCGCCTGCTGGAACGCGATCCCGTAGTCCTGGTCCTTGCGCGCCTGCTCGACGGTCTTGCCGAACACCGTGATCTCGCCGCCGGTGGCGGGGTCGAGGTCGGCGACCAGCCGCATGAGCGTGCTCTTGCCGCAGCCCGAGGGCCCGATCAGCGACACGAACTCGCCGGCGGCGACCTCGAGGCTGACGTCGGACAGCGCGTGGACCTCCCCGCCCTTGCGGGTGCGGAAGACCTTGTCGACGCCCTGGATGGTGACGGCGGCGCGGGTGGCGCTCATGCGGGGACCTCTCCTCTCCTGAACCGCCCGAGACCGCGCCCGAGCAGCGCGACGAGCCCCGCGGACAGCAGCCCGATGAGCACGGCGCCGAAGATCGGGGCCCAGGTCTTGGCGGGGTCGCCGCTCGCGGTGGCGGCGAACTCGATGATCATGCGGCCGATGCCGCCGCCCAGGCCGATGCTGACCTCGGCCACCACGGTGCCCACCACGGCGTTCGCGGCGGCCAGCTTGAGCGCGGGCATCAGGTAGGGGACGGAGGCGGGCAGGCGGAGGCGGATCAGCGTGGTCCACCAGCCCGCGGCGTAGGCGTGGAACAGGTCGGTATCGGCCTGCGGCGGCGACTTGAGCCCGCGGAGCGCGCTGACGGCGACGGGGAAGAACGCGAGGTAGGACGCGATCACCGCCACCGACATCCAGTTCTCCCACTGGAAGGAGCCGACGTGGATGTTGGTCCCCCAGCGCTTGACCAGCGGCGCGATCGCGATGAGCGGCACGGTCTGGCTCAGCACCACCCACGGGAGCACCGCGCTCTCCGCGGTGAGCCAGCGCTGCATGAGGAGCGCGAGCAGCATCCCGGAGATCACGCCGAGCACCCACCCGAGCGCCGCGATGCCCAGCGAGAACGCCGCCGCCTGCAGCACCGCCCACCAGAGCACATCGGCGTCGGCGGCGCGGGTGACCGGATCGAACAGCCGCGTCACCATGTCCCAGATGTGCGGCATCGCGATGTCGGTGGTGCGGGGCAGGACTGTGATCGATCCCACCGTGACGCCCTCGTCGGGCGCGACCGCCTTGTAGAGCTCCCAGAGCGCCGCGACCCCGAGGACGCCGACGACGCCCCAGAGGATCGACTGCGCCCTGGCCGTCCGCATCGTCCGCCTCACACCTTCGCCGTGATCGCGTCCGTCAGTGCCGGGATGACCGTCTCGCCGTAGACGCGGAGCGTCTCCTCCTTGTTGTCGTGCTGGAGGTAGCCCGCGAACTGGGTCATGCCGGCGTCGCGCAGCTCCTCGAGCTTCGCGATGTGGTCCGCCGCCGTGCCGAGCACGCAGAAGCGGTCGACGATCTCGTCGGGGACGAACTCGGTGTGCGAGTTCCCCGCGCGGCCATGCTCGTTGTAGTCGTAGCCCTCGCGGCCCTTGATGTAGTCGGACAGCGCGGTCGGGATCGCCCCCGAGTCGCCGTAGCGGCCCACGATGTCCGCGACGTGGTTGCCCACCATGCCGCCGAACCAGCGGCACTGCTCGCGCATGTGCTCCCAGTCGTCGCCGATGTACATGGGCGCGGAGACGCAGAACGTGAGGCTCTCGGGGTCGCGGCCGACCCCTTCCGCCGCCGCCTTCACCGAGTCGATCATCCAGCGCGCGATGTCGACGTCCGCGCACTGGAGGATGAAGCCGTCGCCCACCTCGCCTGCGGCCTTGAGCGCGAGCGGGCCGTACGCCGCGACCCAGACCTCGAGCGAGGAGGTCCGCGCCCACGGGAACTGGAGCTGCGAGCCCTTGTACTCGACGGACCGGCAGTTCGCGAGCTCGCGGATCACGTGGATCGACTCGCGCATCTCGCGCACCGTGACGGGCTTGCCGTTGGTGACGCGCACCGCCGAGTCGCCGCGACCCATGCCGCACACCGTGCGGTTGCCGTACATCTCGTTGAGCGTCGCGAAGACCGAGGCGGTGACCGTCCAGTCGCGCGTCGCGGGGTTGGTGACGAAGGGCCCGACCTTGATGCGGTCGGTCTGCGCGAGGATCGCGCTGTAGATGACGTACGGCTCCTGCCACAGCAGGTGCGAGTCGAACGTCCACGCGTAGCCGAAGCCGTGCTCCTCGGCCAGCTTGGCGAGCGCGATGGTGCGCTGCGCGGGAGGGTTGGTCTGAAGGACGACCCCGAATTCCATGGTGAGCCTCCTCAGATCAGGTACTGCGACAGGCCGCGCTTGAGGAACTGCCCGTGGCCCTTGACGCCGTGGAACGTGTCGTTCTCGACGAGCACACGGCCGCGGGAGATGACCGTGTCGACCTTGCCGTCGATCTCGTAGCCCTCCCACGCGGAGTGGTCCATGTTCATGTGGTGCTTGCCGTCGATGCCGATCGACGTGTGGCCGTTCGGGTCGTAGATGACGATGTCCGCGTCGGCACCGGGCTGGATCACGCCCTTCTTGCCGTACATGCCGAACATGCGCGCCGGCGTGGTCGAGGTGAGCTCGACCCAGCGCTCGAGGGTGATCTGCCCGGTCACGACGCCCTGGTACATGAGGTCCATGCGGTGCTCGACGGAGCCGATGCCGTTGGGGATCTTGCGGAAGTCGCCGAGCCCGAGCTCCTTCTGGTCCTTCATGCAGAAGGGGCAGTGGTCCGTGGAGACCATCTGGAGGTCGTTGGTGCGCAGCGCCTGCCACATGTGGTCCTGGTGGCCCTCGGCACGCGAGCGCACCGGGGTCGAGCACACGTACTTGGCTCCCTCGAAGTCGCCCCACTCCTCGCTGGTCGCGCCGAGCTGCTCCTCGAGCGACATGTAGAGGTACTGCGGGCAGGTCTCGCCGAACACGTTCTTGCCGTTGTCGCGCGCCGCCGCGAGCTGCGCGACCGCCTGCTTGGCGGAGACGTGCACCACGTACAGCGGGGCGCCGGTGATGTCGGAGAGCATGATCGCGCGGTGCGTCGCCTCCTCCTCGGCCTGCCAGACGCGGGCGACACCGTGGTAGTACGGCGAGGTCTTGCCCTGCTTGACCAGCTGCTCCGCGATCACGTCGATGACGGGGCCGTTCTCCGCGTGCATCATCGTGAGCAGGCCGTTGTCCGCTGCGACCTGCATGGCCTTGAGGATCTGAGCGTCGTCGGCGTAGAAGACGCCGGGGTAAGCCATGAACATCTTGTAGCTGGTGATGCCCTCGTCGATGAGCCATGGGAGCGCCGCCAGGGAGTCGTCGTCGACGCCGCCGACGATCTGGTGGAAGCCGTAGTCGACGTGGCAGTTGCCGGCGGCGAGCTCGTGCCAGGCGGCCAGGCCGTCCTGCACCTTGCCGCCGTAGCTCTGGACCGCGAAGTCGACGATGGAGGTGGTGCCTCCCCACGCGGCGGCGGCGGTGCCGGTCTCGAACGTGTCCGAGGCGGAGGTGCCGCCGAACGGCAGCTGCATGTGCGTGTGCGCGTCGATGCCGCCGGGGATGACGTACTTGCCGGTCGCGTCGATGACGCGGTCGACGGTGCTCGGGAGGTCCGCGCCCAGCGAGGTCGAGCCGGGCTGGAGGACGGCGACGATGGTCTCGCCGTCGACGAGCACATCCGCGAGCACGCGGCCCGTGGCGGAGACGACGGTGCCTCCGGTGATCAGCGTGGTGGTCATGTCCGTGCCTCCCCTACGGCGCCGTGATCTCGTCGTACGTGTCGGGACGGCGGTCGCGGTAGAACTGCCAGTCGTCGCGCATCTCCTGCACGAGCCCCAGGTCGAGGTCGCGGATGAGGATCTCCTCCGACTCGCCCGAGCCGAGCTCGCCGACGTAGTTGCCGCGCGGGTCGACGATCTGCGAGGTGCCGTAGAAGTTCACGGCCTCGTCCCCGTACTCGTTGTCCTCGAGACCCACGCGGTTGGGCGCGAGCACGAAGTACCCGTTGGCGACGGCCGCGGCGGGCTGCTCGATCTCCCACAGGCGGTTGCTGAGGCCCGGCTTGGTCGCGTTGGGGTTGAAGGCGAGGTGCGCCCCGTTGAGGCCCAGCTCGCGCCACGCCTCGGGGAAGTGGCGGTCGTAGCAGATGATGACGCCGACCTTGCCGACCGCGGTGTCGAACACCGGGTAGCCCATGTTGCCCGGGCGGAAGTAGAACTTCTCCCAGAACTTCTCGACGTGCGGGATGTGGTTCTTGCGGTACTTGCCCAGGATGGTGCCGTCCGCATCCACCACCACGGCGGTGTTGTAATAGACGCCGGTCTGCGCCTCCTCGTAGATCGGGAGGACCATCACCATCGACAGCTCCTTCGCGAGCGCCGCGAAGCGCTGGACGATGGGCCCGTCGGCCGGCTCGGCGAAGCGGTAGTACTTCTTGTCCTGGGTGATGCCGAAGTAGGGGCCGTAGAAGAGCTCCTGGAAGCAGATGACCTGGGCGCCCTGCGCCGCCGCCGTCCGCGCGAACTGCTCGTGCTTGTCGAGCATGGACTCCTTGTCACCCGTCCACGTGGTCTGGGTGATGGCCGCCCTGATCACCGTCATGTCGTCTCCTCGCGCTCTTTCCAGTCCGATGCAGTGACTGTTACTGTCGCGATTGAACATTTCCCTTGGGTTACCTGCTGTAACAGGTTTATGAACGCTCACGCCCAGATCGGACGAAAGGAGGGCGGGTGGCGCTGATCGACCGTCTGGCCAGCCAGATCGAGGAGCCGAGCCCCCAGGGGATCGCCTCCGCCCTGTCGATGCTCATCCGCACGGGGGAGGTCGCCCCGCGCACGCGGCTGCCCACCGTCCGCGACGTGGCCAAGCGGCTCGAGGTGAGCCCGGGCACCGTGAGCGCGGCGTGGCACGGGCTGGTCGACGCGGGGCTCATCGAGGCCCGCGGCCGCGCCGGGTCGTACGTGCTCGAGCCCCGCACGCCCTGGCTCACGACGCGCTCGGGCCACCTCGCGGAGGTCGCCGCCGCCACGCCTCCCGGCGTCGAGCGCCTCGAGCTGGCGATCGGGATCCCCGACCCGCTGCTGCTGCCGGACATCACCGCGGCGCTCGAGCGCGTGGCGCCCTCGCGGGCCGCCGTCGGCTCGTACCTTCAGCCCCCGCTGCTACCCGAGCTCGAGGCGCCGCTGCGCGCGCTGTGGCCCGCCCCCGTCCAGGCCCTCACCGTGCTCGACGGGGTCATGGACGGCATCGAGCGCGCGCTGCGCTCGGTCGCACGGTTCGGCGACCGCGTCATCGTCGAGACCCCGACCTTCCCCATGCTGCTCGACCTGCTCGAGCACCTCCACCTCATGGCGGTGCCCGTGCGGATGGACGCGCACGGGATCATCCCCGCGAGCCTCGAGGCCGCGCTCGCCTCGCGCCCAGCCGCGGTGATCCTCCAGCCCCGCGCGCAGAACCCCACCGGCATCTCGATGACCGCGTCGCGCGCCGACGAGCTCGCGACGGTGCTCACCGGTCACCGCTACGGCCGCGACGCCGTCATCATCGAGGACGACCACACCGGGCTGGTCTCCGCCGCCCAGCCCGTGAGCCTCGGGGCGTGGATCCCGCAGCGCACGCTGCGCGTCGCCGGCTTCTCCAAGTCGCACGGCCCCGACCTGCGGATCGCGGCGCTCGGCGGACCCGCGAGCGCCATCGAGCGCATCGTCGGCTACCGCGTCCTGGGCCCCGGCTGGACGTCGCGCCTGCTCCAGGCGATCCTCCACGACCTCCTCACCAGCCGCGCCTCGGTGCACGCCGTGGACCGCGCTCGCCACGCGTACTTCCTGCGCCAGCGCGAGCTCGCCGCCTGCCTCGCCGCCGCGGGGCTCGACGTCCCGCTCGCGGACGGCCTCAACGCCTGGATCCCCGTGGCCGACGAGCACGCCGCCCGCATCACGCTGGCTGCGCACGGCATCAACGTGAGCCGCGGCAGCACCTTCGTGGTGCCGGCCGCGGTCGACTCCGATGCGCCGGGCCCGCACACGGGCGACCACATCCGCGTGAGCGTGGGGGCGCTGCGCGAGTCCGTCCCGTCCGTCGCCGCGGCGATCGCGGCGGCGGCATCCGGGCGCGAAACATCGGGGTAATGCCAGGTGATTAACCTTCGCGCACACCTCGGGACGCCGCAGCCGACGCTGTCCCGCCCCCGCTCGGCCACCCCGAGCCGCCCGTCGCCCCAGGAGGACCCATGAGCCGCCTCGCCCCCACCGCCGCGGTCCTCGCGTGCACGCTCGGCCTCGCCGCGTGCACAGGCGCGGGATCGCCGACGCCCACCGTCGCCCCCACCGTCGCGATCGGCGACGCGCACGCCCTCGTCACGGTCGACAACTGCGGCGTCCTGGTGGAGTCCGCGGGGACCCCCACGCGCATCGTCGCCGTGAAGTCGACCACCACGGAGCTGCTGGTCGAGCTCGGCCTCGCCGACGCCATCGTCGGGGCGGCCTTCCTCGACGGCCCGATCGAGCCGCCGTACACGACGCTCGACTCGGACATCCCGGTGCTGTCCGAGTTCCTCCCGGGCCAGGAGGCGACGCTCGCGCTCGAGCCCGACGCGATCGTCGCGGGGTGGGAGTCCAACTTCGCGGCGGACGGCGTGGGCGAACGGGACGCGCTCGCGGAGCGCGGGATCCTCACGTACGTCGCCCCCTCCGCGTGCAAGGAGCCCGGGTACCAGCCCGACCCGATGACCTTCGACGCGCTCTTCGCCCAGATCGAGGAGGCGGGCGAGCTGTTCGGGGTGCCGGACGCCGCCGCCACGCTCGTCACCCGCATGAGCACCGACCTCGAAGCGATCGAGCCCGACGGGCGCGACCTCACGGCGCTCTGGTACAGCTCGGGCACCGACTCGCCCTACGTGGGCGCCGGCATCGGGGCGCCGCAGATGATGATGGAGGCGGCCGGGCTCGCCAACGTCTTCGAGGACGTCCACGACACGTGGACCTCCGCCACATGGGAGGCCGTGGTCGAGGCGGACCCCGACGTGATCGTCCTGGTCGACGCGTCGTGGAACACCGCCGAGGACAAGATCGCGATGCTCGAGGACAACCCGGCCACCGCGGCGCTCAGCGCGGTCAAGGCCGGCGCCTACGTCATCGTCCCGTTCGCGGGCGCCGAGGCCGGTGTCCGCAACGTCGAGACGGTCGCGTCCCTGGTCGACCAGCTCGCGACGGCGGTGCCGGACGGTTCATGAGCGCAGGCCGCGACCGACGCGCACGCGTCCTCACCGCCGCCCTCGCTGCGGCGCTGCTCGCGTCCGTCGCGATCGCCGTGACCATCGGGGTCGCGGGACTCGGCCCGCTCGAGGCGTGGCGCATCCTCGCCGCCCACCTCACGGGTGACGCGACGGCGGGCACCGCCGATGCGATCGTGTGGTCCATCCGCGCGCCGCGCGTCCTCACCGCAGCGCTCGTGGGCGCGGGGCTCGCCGCCGCGGGCGTGGTCATGCAGGGCCTCACGCGCAACCCGCTCGCCGATCCCTACCTGCTGGGGCTGTCCTCCGGCGCCTCGCTCGGCGCCGTCGGGGTGCTGCTCCTCGGGATCGGCTCGGCTCTGGCCCTCTCGATCGCGCTGCCGATCGCGGCGTTCCTCGGCGCGCTGCTCGCGCTCGGCGCGGCGCTCGGGATCGCGCGGCTCGCCGGCAGCCTCAGCCCGACCATCGTGGTGCTGGCCGGCATCGCGGTGTCGCAGCTGCTCGCGGCGTGCACCTCGCTGGTCATCGTGGTCACCGCGAAGGGAGACGCGTACCGGCAGGTGCTGAGCTGGCTGCTCGGCTCGCTCGCGGGATCCACGTGGACCACGGTGGCGATCGCGGCCGTGGCGCTCGCGCTCGTCTACCCGCTGCTCCGCCTCCACGCGGCCCCGCTCGATGCCTTGACGCTCGGCGACGCCGCCGCGGAGGCGCTCGGCATCTCGACGCGCCGCACGCGGCTCACCTTGTTCGTCGCGGTCTCGCTCCTCACGGGCGCCATGGTCTCCACGAGCGGGGCGATCGGCTTCGTCGGGCTCATCATCCCCCACCTGGTCCGCGGCCTGGTCGGCGGCCTGCACCGGCACGTGCTGCCCGCGGCGGCGCTCGGCGGCGCGGTGTTCCTGCTGTGGGCGGACACCCTGGCGCGCACCATGCTCGACCCGCGCGAGATCCCCGTGGGCATCGTCACGGCGCTCGTGGGGGTGCCGGTGTTCGTGGTGGTGCTGAGGCATGCGAGGGGGACCGCATGGAGGTGAGGGTCGAGTCGCTCGCGGCGACGCGCGCGCACCGCGAGGTGCTCACGGACGTGTCCTTCACGGTCGCCCCCGGGGAGATCGTGGGGCTGCTGGGCCCCAACGGCGCGGGCAAGTCGACGCTGCTCGCCTCGATCGCGGGGATGCTCGCGCCCACGCGCGGCTCGGTGCTGCTCGACGGCGAGCCGGCGCATCGCCTGCCCCGCCGCGACATCGCGCGCCGCGTCGCGCTCATGGAGCAGCAGCCCGACCGGGACATCCCGCTGCGCGCGGCGGACATCGTCGAGCTGGGCCTCCTGCCGTTCCGGGGCCGCTTCGATCGCGGCGGGTCCGCGCACGATGCGGCGCTCGCGCGGGAGGCGCTCGCGACGGCGGGCGCGGCGCACGTCGCGGACCGGCCGTGGACAGAGCTGTCGGGCGGCGAGCGGCAACGCGTCTCGCTGGCCCGCGCGCTCGTGCAGCGGCCGCGGCTGCTGCTGCTCGACGAGCCCACCAACCACCTCGACGTGCGCGCGCAGCTCGACACGCTCGCGTTCGTCGCGGGTCTGGGGATCACCGCCGTCGCCGCGCTTCACGATCTGGACCATGCCGCGCGCCTGTGCTCGCGCATCGTGCTGCTGGACCGGGGCCGCGTGGCGGCGGTCGGCGCCCCAGCGGAGGTGCTCACACCCGACGTGATCGCGGCCGTCTACGGCGTGCGCGCGACCGTGCTCACGCATCCCGAGGACGGCCGGCCCGTCATCGCGCTCGATGGCGCCGTCGACTCGACGCCACCACCCGAGGAGGGCTCATGACCGACACCCTGCGCATCGTCGCGCTGTCCGGAGGCGTGGGAGGCGCGCGCTTCCTGCGCGGGCTCCTCGCGTGGGGGGAGGCGTCCGCGACGCCGCTCGACGTCACGGTGATCGCGAACACGGGCGACGACATGCGCCTGCACGGCCTCCAGGTCTGCCCGGACATGGACACGGTCATGTACACGCTCGGCGGCGCGATCCACGAGGACCAGGGCTGGGGACGCGCCGATGAGCGCTTCACCGTCGCCGAGGAGCTGCGACCCTACGGCGTGGGCTGGGAATGGTTCACGCTGGGCGATCGCGACCTGGCGACGCACCTCGCGCGCACCTCGCTGCTCGCGTCCGGCGCCACCCTCAGCGAGGCCACCGCGCGCCTCGCCTCGCGCTGGGACCTGCCCGTGACGCTGCTGCCCATGAGCGACCAGCCCGTCGAGACGCATGTCGAGCTCGCCTCCGGCGAGACGGTCCACTTCGAGGAGTGGTGGGTGCGCACGCGCGCGGCCGCGCCCGCGCGCCGGTTCGTGCAGGCACGCGTGGAGGAGGCGCGACCCGCGCCCGGCGTGCTCGAGGCCATCGGGGCGGCGGACATGGTGCTGCTGCCGCCGTCGAACCCGGTGGTCTCGGTCGGCACGATTCTGGGCGTGCCTGGCCTCGCGGACGCGCTGCGCGCCTCTGCCGCACCGCTCGTGGGGGTCTCCCCGATCATCGGCGGCGCCGCGGTCCGCGGCATGGCCGAGGCGTGCCTCGCCACGCTCGGCGTGTCGGCCACGGCCTCCGGGGTCGCGCTCGACTACCGCGCGCGGCACGGCCTCCTGGATGGCTGGCTCGTGGACGATGCGGACGCCGGGTCCGTGCCCGAGCTCGAGGCGGCGGGAGTCGCCGCCGTGGCGCGTCCCCTGTGGATGACCGACGTCGACGCGACCGCGGCGATCGCCGGGGCGGCCGTGGATCTCGCGCTGCGGCTGCGGTAGCGGAGGTCTACGCCGCGGAGACCAGCCGGAGCGCCGCGGCGGTGCGCTCCCCGACGCCCAGCCGATGGGCCCGCTCGAGGTCCGCGACGGTGTCGACATCCGCGCGGGCGCGGATCGGCGCGTCGAGCTCGACGTAGCCGGCACGCCCGTGACGGGTGAAGGAGCGGGGACCGAAGCTCGCGGCGAGGCCGCCGTCGCGGGCCATGAGCATCGTGGTGCCGTGGCATGCGACGTCCCCGACCATGGAGCGTGGGCGTCGCCGCGCAACGTCGAGGACCGCGGCCAGGTCCTCGGGACGCAGCGACGGGAGGTCGCCCAGCACCACTGCGACCGGCCCCGTCACCAGCGCGGCCGCGTGGCGCACCGCCGCGTTGAGCCCCGCGGCCGATCCCTGACGGAGCATCCGCACGCGCGGGCAGGCCTCGCCCAGCCAGGCCTCGTCGAGCTCGGACACACCTGCGATCACCAGCACCTTGTCGATCCCGGGCGTGGCCGCGACCGCCGCGATGGTGTCCGCGCTGAAGGCGGCCGCGAGCACTGCGCGCGGCACGCCGTCGATCTCCTCGGGAAGCCGCGACTTCGCGCGTGCCCCGCCCTTGACCGGCACGATCGCCGTCCAGGCCGTCATGAGCGCGGCTCCCGTGCATCGTCGCCCAGGGCCTCGGCCATGCGCATACCGGCCTCGTGGCCCTCGGCGAAGGCCTCGTCCGAGCCGAGCCTGAACATGTCCCCCTCCGCGCCCCGCACCAGGAGCGCGACGCCCGGCCCGGGCTCGTCGATCACGGCGTCGAGCCCGCGCACCACGGCCACCGGCGTGCCACCGGCCTTTCCCTTGGCCAGGTCCGCCGCGGCCGCGATCTCATCCACGAGCGCGGTCACGGAGACCGTCAGCACGCGCCCGTGCGAGTCCTCGCCGCCGCGATGGTCCTCGACCACGCGGACGTAGGCCGCCCCGATCGCAAGGTCGGTCTGCGCATGCCGCCACGGCCTGCCGAACGTGTCCGTCACCACCGCGCCGATACGCGCGCCGGTGCGCTCGCGCAGGCCGCGCACCAGCTGTCGCGCCGAGCCGTCGGGGTCCACCGGGAGCAGCAGCACGTGGCCCTCGGGCACGTTGGACGCGTCGACGCCGGCCGCTGCCATGACGAAGCCGTGGCGCGTCTCGGTGATGCGCGTGACGCCGCCGTCGGCGCGCGGCCGGCTCGCGACCACGCGGACCGCCTCGGCGGTGATCGCGTCCTCGCGGTCCTCGGCCGGCACCGTCCGCCCCTCGGCCTTGGACACGATCTTGCTCGCGACCACCAGGACGTCGCCGCTCTCGAGCGGGGTGCCGCTCTCCAGGATCGCGGCCTCGATGAGCGCGGGCAGGTCGTCGCCCTGCCGCACCTCGCCCAGACCCTCGAGGGCCCACACGCTCAACGCGGGCATCGTCCCTACCTCCCCAGCCGGGGGAGGACCTCGCGCGAGAACACGTCGATCCACTCGCGCTGGTTGCGGCCCACGTTGTGCAGGTAGATGCGGTCGAAGCCGAGATCCACGAAGCGCTGGATGTACGCGCGGTGGACGTCCGGGTCCTCGCTGATGACCATGCGGCCCTCGAAGTCCTCGGGACGCACCAGCTTCGCGATCTGCTCGAGCTCGTGCGGCGAGCGGATGTCGCCCTTGGGGAACTTCATGCCGCCGTTGGGCCACTCGGTCATCGCGTTCTTGAGCGCCTCCTCGTAGGTGGGCGCCCAGGACAGGTGGAGCTGCAGCACCTTCGGGGCGTTCTCCGGATCGCGGCCGGACTCCCGCATGCCTGCGTCGAAGCGCGCGAACAGGCCCTCGATCTTCTCGAGCGGCGCGCCGACGGTGATGAGGCCGTCCGCGACCGCGCCCGCCTTCTTCGCCGTGATGGGACCGGCGGTGGCGATGAGAATCTCCGGAGGGACCTCCGGCATGGTCCACAGGCGCGTGGACTCGAGCTTGTAGTAGCGGCCGGAGTGCTTGACGTCCTTCTTGTCACCTGCGGCGAAGAGCTTGCGGATGATCTCGATGGCCTCGAACATCCGGTCGATGCGCTCGGGGACCTCGGGCCAGTACTGGCCGACGATGTGCTCGTTGAGCGCCTCGCCGCTGCCCAGGCCCAGCCAGTGGCGGCCGGGGTACATCGCGGCCAGGGTGGCGGAGGCCTGCGCGACCATCGCGGGGTGCCAGCGGAACGTCGGGGCCGTGACGCCCGGGCCCATGTCACCGGTGGTGCGCTCGCCGATCGCGGTGAGCACGTTCCACACGAAGGCCGACTGCCCCTGCTGCGGCACCCACGGCTGGAAGTGGTCGGCGGCCATGACGCCGCTGAAGCCCTTCGACTCCGCGTAGGCGCTCAGCTCGACCGCCTCCATGGGCGCGAACTGCTCGAGCATCGCCGCGTAGCCCACCGTCAGATCCGCCATCGCCGTCCCTTCTCTCGGGTGCGCCGATGTTATTCACATGAACATTTCGTGTGCGTAACACCGTCCTGCCTCGACTCTCGCACGCCAGCGGGACATGGGTGCAGGATCCGCGGGGGATCCTGCACCCATGTCCCGCCAGGGCACCGGGCCCGGTCAGCAGTCGCAGGCGATGCGCGCGCCGGCGGCGGGGAGCGGAGACGTGAGCGGGTCGACCGGGTAGGTCGCGTCGACCACCGCGCCGTCCGCGTTCACGGCATCCACGGGCAGGCCCTCGCGCGCCCAGTACTCGAAGCCGCCGATCATCTCCTTCACCTCGTAGCCGAGCTCCGTGATGATCAGCCCCGCCCGGGTCGCGCCGTTGCAGGCGGGGCCCCAGCAGTAGACGACGAACCGGGTCCCCGGAGCGAACTCCGCGGGGATGCGCGCAGGCATGTCCGGCTTGGGCATGTGCAGCGCGCCACGGGCGTGTCCCTGCTCCCACGCCTCCCGGGAGCGCGTGTCGATGAACACAAATCCCGGATCGCCGGCCTCGAGAGCGGCGTGGGCATCGGACACGTCGGTCTCGAAGGCGAGGCGGCCGGCGAAGTGCGCGCGGGCGGCGGCGAGGTGGGCGGCGAGGTCCGTGGCGGTGTCCATACGGCGAGGCTAGGCACGATGCGCGGGGCCAGTCGAGCGCCGTCAGGCACCGGGCGCCCGCTACCCGACCCCCACCAGGGCACTTCCTGAGAAGTTGAGCAGAGTTGGCTCAACTCTTGCCCGGTCAACTTGACACCCGCCATCACGCGATTTAAGTTGAGTCTCAGTCGCTCAACTCCCGAGCGAGGCAGATCACGCGGCGAGCGCCGCGACTGGAGGAAGAACAGACATGGCACGTGCAGTAGGCATCGACCTCGGCACCACCAACTCCGTGGTGTCGGTCCTCGAGGGTGGCGAGCCCACCGTCATCGCGAACGCCGAGGGCGCCCGCACCACCCCGTCGGTGGTCGCGTTCTCGAAGACCGGCGAGGTCCTCGTCGGCGAGATCGCGAAGCGCCAGGCCGTCACCAACGTCGACCGCACCATCGCGTCCGTGAAGCGCCACATGGGCACCGACTGGACCAAGGAGATCGACGACAAGAAGTACACGCCGCAGGAGATCTCCGCCCGCATCCTGGGCAAGCTCAAGCGCGACGCCGAGGAGTACCTGGGCGAGAAGGTGACCGATGCGGTCGTCACCGTGCCGGCCTACTTCAACGACCACGAGCGCCAGGCCACCAAGGAGGCCGGCGAGATCGCGGGCCTCAACGTCCTGCGCATCGTCAACGAGCCCACCGCCGCGGCCCTCGCGTACGGCCTCGACAAGGGCAAGGAGGACGAGCACATCCTGGTCTTCGACCTCGGCGGCGGCACGTTCGACGTGTCCCTCCTCGAGGTGGGCAAGGACGAGGACGACTTCTCGACCATCCAGGTGAAGGCCACCGCCGGCGACAACCGCCTCGGCGGCGACGACTGGGACCAGCGCATCGTCGACCACCTGGTCAAGGAGGTCAAGAACACCGAGGGCGTGGACCTCTCCAAGGACCGCTCCGCGCTGCAGCGCCTCCGCGAGGCCGCCGAGCAGGCCAAGAAGGAGCTGAGCTCCGCGCAGCAGACCACCATCTCGCTGCAGTACCTCTCGATCGGCGAGAACGGCCCCGTCCACCTCGACACCAAGCTCACCCGCGCGCAGTTCCAGCAGATGACGCAGGACCTGCTCGAGCGCACCAAGGCGCCGTTCCACCAGGTCATCAAGGACGCCGGCATCAAGCTGAGCGAGATCGACCACGTGCTGCTGGTCGGCGGCTCGACCCGCATGCCCGCCGTCTCCGAGGTCGTCAAGGAGCTCACGGGCGGCAAGGAGCCCAACAAGGGCGTCAACCCCGATGAGGTCGTCGCCGTGGGCGCCACGCTCCAGGCGGGCGTCATCAAGGGCGAGCGCAAGGACGTCCTGCTCATCGACGTGACGCCGCTGAGCCTGGGCATCGAGACCAAGGGCGGCGTCATGACCACCCTGATCGAGCGCAACACCGCGATCCCGACCAAGTCCTCCGAGGTCTTCTCGACCGCCGAGGACAACCAGCCCTCCGTGCTGATCCAGGTCTACCAGGGCGAGCGCCAGTTCGCCCGCGACAACAAGATGCTCGGCACGTTCGAGCTGGGCGGCATCGCGCCGGCCCCGCGCGGCGTCCCGCAGATCGAGGTGACCTTCGACATCGACGCGAACGGCATCGTCCACGTCCACGCGAAGGACCGCGGCACCGGCAAGGAGCAGTCGATCACCGTGTCGGGCGGCTCGGCCCTGTCCAAGGACGACATCGACCGCATGGTCAAGGACGCCGAGGAGCACGCGGAGGAGGACAAGAAGCGCCGCGAGGCCGCCGAGACCCGCAACAACGCCGAGACCTTCGCCTACTCGACCGAGAAGATCCTGTCCGAGAACGAGGACAAGGTCCCCGCCGAGATCGCGGAGGAGGTCAAGACCGCGATCGCCGACGTCAAGACGGCGCTCGAGGGCGACGACACCGACGACGTCAAGGCGAAGCACGACGTGCTCGTCGAGAAGGCGCAGAAGATCGGCGAGGCCGTCTACGCGGCCCAGCAGGCCGAGGGCGTCAACGTCGACGAGGACTCCGCGGCGCAGACCGCCGGAAGCGCCCCGCAGGACGACGACATCGTCGACGCGGAGATCGTCGACGACGAGGACGAGCAGAAGTAACGGCACGACGGCGGGCGCGCGGCACCCGGTCACGACGACCGAGCCGCCGCCCGCCGTCTCCCCATGTGGAGGCAGACATGACCGACAGCACCAACAGCGTTCCCGAGCCCCAGGACGATGCGGAGGCCCAGGCCGAGCGCATCGTGAACGAGGCGGCGGCCAGCTTCCTGGACGAGGACAAGGACGGCCTCGACGACCTCACGGCCGACGAGGCGGGCGCGGACGACGCGCTCAACGCCGCGTACACGAAGGCGGCGGAGCACCTCGCCGACCTCCAGCGGCTCCAGGCCGAGTACCAGAACTACCGCAAGCGCGTGGACCGCGACCGCGAGCTCATCGGCGTCAACGCGACCGCGAAGGCCATCGAGGCGCTCATCCCCGCGCTCGACGACATCGCGGCGGCGCGCGACCACGGCGACCTCGCCGACGGCCCGTTCGCGGCCATCGCGGCGAAGCTCGAGGGCGCGCTCGGCGGCCTCGGCTGGTCCGCGTACGGCGAGAAGGGCGACGCGTTCGACCCGCAGCTGCACGAGGCGCTCATGTCCCAGCCCAGCACCGAGGTGACCGAGCCGACGGTGCAGCACGTGGCGCAGCCGGGCCACAAGGTGGGCGAGCGCGTGCTGCGCCCCGCGCGCGTCATCGTCGCGCAGCCCGAGTAGGACGGAGGGAGGCGCCATGGCCAGCCAGGACTGGTTCAACAAGGACTTCTACGCGACGCTCGGCGTCTCCAAGGAGTCCTCGCAGGACGACATCAAGAAGGCGTACCGCAAGCTCGCTCGCGACCTTCACCCCGACCGCAACCCCGGCGACGCGGCGTCCGAGAAGCGCTTCAAGGACGTGGGAGAGGCCTACGCGGTGCTCTCCGACGGCGAGCAGCGCAAGCAGTACGACGCGGTGCGGGCGATGGGCGGGGGCGCGCGCTTCCAGGCCGGCGGCGCCGGCGGTGCGGGCGGCTTCGAGGACATCCTCGGCGGCATGTTCGGCGGCGGCGGCGGGACGCGCTTCCAGACCGGCGGCGCCGGCGGTGCGGGCGGCTTCGAGGACATCCTCAGCGGGATGTTCGGCGGCGGCGGCTTCAACCGTGGCCCGCAGAAGGGCGGCGACCTCGCGGCCGCCGTCGAGGTCTCCTTCCGCCAGGCGGCGGAGGGCGCGACCGTCGCGCTCAGCACCTCCAACGGCCGCGTCTCCACGCGGCTGCCTGTGGGCGTGCGTGACGGCCAGCGGATCCGTGTGCCGGGCAAGGGGCGCGCGGGCACCAACGGCGGACCGGCGGGCGACCTGCTGCTCACCGTGCATGTGCAGAAGCACCCGGTGTTCACCGCGGACGGGCTCAACCTCCGCGTGCGCGTGCCGGTGCGGTTCGACGAGGCCGCGCTGGGCGCCCAGGTCGAGGTGCCCACGCTCACCGGCGACCGCGTCAAGGTCAAGGTGCCGGGCGGCACACAGTCGGGCACCACGTTGCGCGTCAAGGGCAAGGGCCTGAGCTCGCGCAAGGGCACGGGCGACATGCTCGTCACCATCGAGGTGATGGTGCCCCAGAAGCTGTCGCGCGACTCGAAGAAGGCGCTCGAGGCCCTGATGAGCACGTTCCGCGACGAGGACCCGCGCGAGGCGCTGTTCAAGGACTCCTCGCGGTAGGGGTCCCACCAGGGACGATGCACGCCCGCTAGCGTGGGCCGGAAGGAGGTGGACCGTGGAGCAGCCCGACGTGGACGAGCCCGTGTTCCTCATCTCCGCCGCCGCGGAGCTCGCAGGCATGCACGCGCAGACGCTGCGCCAGTACGACCGGCTCGGCTTGGTGGTCCCCCGCCGCCGGCCGGGCGGCGGCCGCCGCTACTCGCTGCGCGACGTGGCGACGCTCCGGGAGATCCAGCGCATGAGCCAGGAGGAGGGCATCAACCTCGCCGGCATCAAGCGCATCCTCCACCTCGCGCACGAGGTCCAGCGCCTCGAGCGCGAGGTCGAGCGGCTGCGACCGCGCGCGGACACGGGGTCGCGCATCTTCACCACGGGCCCGACTGGCAACGTCGTGATCGTCGAGCGGGGTCGGCGCGCGCGGCGCGATGAGGGCCGCGCCGTGGTCCTGTGGGCCGCGCCGCGGGACTGAGCCCCGGCGGCGGCTCGCCCGTCAGCGCGAGGCGGCGACCTTCGCTGCCGCGATCTGCGCGTCGATGAGCGCGCCGAGGTCGGAGGCCTCGTAGCGCGCGATCTCGGGCGTCGCATAGGACACCCGGAGCAGCTCGATGGCCACGTGGCCGTGGACGCACGACCACATCGCCATCGCGGTCTGGTGCCACGCCGCGGGGTCGCCGTCGGCGCTCTCGAGCACCGAGGCGACGCGCGAACGGTGCGCGTAGAAGACGTCCCACATGCGCTCACGGGTGGCGTCCGACGGGTCGTAGCCCGCGATCCCCGGAGCGAACATCGTCTGGAACTGGGTCGGGTTCTCGAGCGCCCACGCGCGGTACGCCTCGGCGACCGCGACGAGGCCCTCGCGACCGGCCTCGGCGTGCTCCCACGCCTGGGCGGCGTGCGCGTCGAGGGCGTCGAAGCCCGAGTCGACGATCGCATCGATGAGGCCGGACTTGCCGGAGAAGTGGGTGTAGACGCCCATGGTCGAGCAGCCTGCCGCCTTCGCGACAGCGCGCACCGTCAGCGCGCTCGCGCCACTCTCCGCCACGATACTGAGAGCGCTCTCAAGGAGCCTCGTACGGAGATCCGGAACAGAACTTTCGACCATGCGTAAATGATAAGTGAACGCGGTAGTTTCCGGGACCCCTCACAGCCCTGAAACTGCCCCGATCCCGCCGTGTGTGGGAGATGCCACAAACGCTTACCTCCGGGCCCTGCATCACATGGGGCCGGCACCGCCCTCAGCTCGGTGCCGACCCCATGCCGCCCCTCAGCGGTGCAGGGAGTCCAACAGGTCCACGGCGTAGTCGTGGGAGTCCGGCAACGACTCGATCCAGACGCGCGGGGGCTGCCTCATGAGGTTGCCCACGCGCATCTGCGTCGCACGCCGGGAGATCCGGTCGCGAAGGTCCGCGACGCCACGGCCCATGTCGGGCCCGCGCTCGACGAGCACGGCGTACAGGCCGTCGGCCAGGCGCGCCATCGGGTGACCCTTGCCGTACGCGTCGCGCAGCGACTGGCCGATGGCGGCGTTGCGCGCCATGCGCTGCCACGGATCGGTGTGAGCGGCGGCCACGTCGACCAGCACGAGCGCGTACGCGGAGCTCACGAGGCTTCCGGCGCGCTCGGAGGTGCCGTAGAGCTCCTCGAGCCGCGCGACAAGGTACTCCTGGGTGCCGAGCCCGGACTCCGGGTCGTTCATCGAGGGGCCGATGCGCTGCGCGGCGTCGCCCTCGGTCCAGCCCTCGCACAGCGAACGGATCGAACGGATCGGCGCGGCCTCGTAGCCGGCGGCGCGGAACAGCACCGCCATGTCGTCGATCGCCTCGGTGATGCCCACGCCGGACTCGGCACGGGCGAAGCCGAGCCGGTACGCGGCGGGCGCGGTGTCGAGCCGGCTGTCGAGCGCCTCCGCGAGCGCCTCAGCGGCAGGGGTGAACCAGTCGCCCGGCCGGCGCCACACGGAGCCGATGCTCGCGGCCTCCCAGCGGCGCAGCAGCGCGAAGGCCGGTGCTGCGCTGGGGATGTTCACCTCGCTCGTCATGCCCGATGAGAGGGACGGGCTACGCCGTTATGACGCGACTTCTCGAAGATCTTTTCCGACAAATGCGATAAGCAGGTGTGACATACGCCTCACGAGCCTTGTCCGAACCACCACCTACCGGAAGAATGCGGATACCCACCCGGCTAGGGGAGAGCACGGCATGTCGCAGGAGGCGCTGTCGCTCTGGACGGAGACATCCAGCGATCCAGAGCTGATCGCCGGGGTTCGCGCAGGCGACCCGGCGGCCTTTGGCGTGCTCTACGAGCGTCACGCGGACGCCGCCCGCAAGGTCGCGGCGCAGTACACGAACAGCGCCGCCGATGCCGAGGACGTGGTCTCCGAGGCCTTCTCCCGCATCCTTCGCGCGCTGCAGCAGGGCGACGGCCCCGACCTGGCCTTCCGCGCCTACCTCTTCACCATCGTGCGCCGCACCGGTCTCGACCTCATCGAGAAGGGCAACCGCGCCCGACCGCGCGACGACATGTCGCCGTTCGAGTCGGCGATCGGCTACGAGGCCGGCTCGGACGAGCCCGCGCTCGAGACCTTCGAGCAGTCCATGGTCGCGGACGCCTTCCGCTCGCTCCCCGAGCGGTGGCGCGCCGTGCTCTGGTACACCGAGGTCGAGAAGAAGAGCCCGCGCGAGATCGCTCCCCTGCTCGGCCTCTCCGCCAACGGCGTCGCCGCGCTCGCCTACCGGGCGCGCGAGGCGCTGCGCCAGGCCTACCTGCAGCAGCACCTGGGCGCAGCCGACACCGTGGACTGCCTCGAGGCGAACGCGCAGCTGGGCTCGTATGTGCGCGGCGGCCTGAGCAAGCGCGAGCACACCCGCGTGGACGATCACGTCCGCCGCTGCGACAAGTGCTCCGCGCTGGTCGCGGAGCTCGAGGACGTCAACCGCGGCCTGCGCGGCATCATCGCTCCCCTCTTCCTGGGCGTCCTGGGCGCCAAGGCCCTCGAGGGCGGCCTGCCCGTGGGCGGCGCTCTCGGCGAGGCGGGTGCCGCGGCATCGGGCGCCGGCGCCTCCGGAGGCGCGGGCGCGGCGGGCACCGCCGCCGGCGGCACCGCGGGCACCTCCGGCACCATCGCCACGGCCACGGGGCTCGCGGCGGTCGCCAACGGCATCGCCGCGGTCGCGCTGCCCGCGGCCGCGACGCTCGGCGTGGTCTCGCTGGTGATGACCGGCGCGAGCGTGCTCGGGATCATCGGCGAGTCGAACCCCGACGCGCCGGCGGCCGAGCCCGTGCCGACCGTCGATGCCACGACGCCGGGCGACGATGAGCCCACCACCGCGCCCTCGACCGTCCCGTCCGACGATGCCACCGAGGCACCCGCGGACGATGCGCCGGCGGACGACGCGGCCGAGACCCCCGAGCCCGGCACGGACGGCTCGGTCCTCGGCGTCGGCGTCATCGCGCCCGGAACGCAGTCCGCCGGAGCGACCCGCACCGGCGACGGCGCCGGCGACGACGCCTCCCCCACCGCCGACGACGGCGCCACGGACCAGGGCGGATCCTCCACGGGCGGCGACACGTCGACCGGTGGTTCGACTGGCGGGTCCACGGGTGGCTCGACCGACGGTGGGACCGACGGTGGGACCGATGGCGGGACCGATGGCGGGACCGACGGTGGGACCGATGGCGGGACTGACGGCGGGACTGACGGTGGGACCGATGGCGGGACTGACGGTGGGACCGATGGCGGGACTGACGGCGGGACCGATGGCGGCGATGGCGGCACCGACGGGGGAACCGTCCAGACGTCGCTGAGCTTCGAGACCTCGGCGCTCAACTACATGAGCGTCTCGCGCACGGCGCCGTTCGTCTCCATGGCGCTCCGCAACGGCGGCCCCGACGACGCTGACGAGATCACGGCGAGCATCGTCCTCCCCGACGGCCTCACCTTCGCCGCCGCCCCGGCGGGCGCGGGTGCCACGGCGCGCGTGACCGCCGCGGCGATCGACGACTACCTCGCGTACGCGGAGACCTCCACCATCACCGCCGGCGACTGGGTCTGCGAGATCGTGGACGAGGCCTCCACGGCGGAGTGCACGCTCGACACGCTCGACGCGGGCCTGTCGACCGACCTGAGCCTGCGGCTCGCGTCGCCGGGCCAGGACGCGATGCTGAGCGACGACGCGCGCACCAGCTTCACCGCCGCCTCGGGCGACGACTCGGTGACCTACAGCGTGCGCACCGGGCTCACCTCGTCTCTCACGACGCTGACCGACGAGCACGCGACGAGCGGCCAGGTGAAGGCCTCCGTGTTCGGCGCGCCGCTCCTGGGCTGCGACCTCGAGGACCGCGACTGCGACCGGACCATGAGCTTCAACGGCTCGGACGCGAACGGCAAGTACGACAACGACGGTCAGACGATGCGTCCGCTCAACATCGCGGGCGGCGAGGCCAGCTCGTCCGAGTCCATCGTGATGCCCGACGACGCGGAAGGCGCGAGCATCGTCTCCGCGACCCTGACGTGGTCGGCCAACCGCAGCCTGCTCGACACGTGGGACGGCTCGCTGTCCTCGGCCCGGCTCAAGACCCCCGGGGGCGAGTACCAGGACGTGACGGCCGACTCGGTCGAGTCGAGCTGGGACGGATTCGACCTCAACTACGTCGCGACCGCGGACATCACCGACCAGGTCGCGGCGGGCGGCTTCGGCGCCTACGCGGTCGCGGACATCGCGCTGCCCGCGCAGTTCCGCGCGCTGGCGCCCAACTACTACGCGGGCTTCGCCATCACCGTGGTCTACGAGCGTGCGGACTACCCCGAGGCGACGGTCGTGACGCTCGACGGCACCGAGTGGATGTTCGGGACCACCACGGAGCTCCCCTTCGCCACCGACGGGCAGGCCACGGTCGACGTCTCGATGATCGCCTTCGAGGGCGACCGCGGCAAGCATGACAACCGCGTCTCGGTCGACGGCGACACGCTCAACCCGTGGGGCTGGAACGGCAAGCACGCGGTAGGCGGCAACTCGGGCAACGCGGTGGACTCCACGGCGTTCGGCTCACCCTTCGCCAACTCGCTCGGCGTGGACGCCAAGCCGTTCAAGACCAAGACCGTGGGCGCCGGCGTCCACCGCGTCCAGCTCTACAGCGGGTACTCGGACCTGTTCATGCTCAACCGCCTGGTCCTCACGATCACCCCCACCGACTGACCGACGTCAGCGAGCGGGATCCGGGCTCCAGTCCAGGTCGAGCTGCCGCGCGGTGCGCCGCGCGAGATCCACGGATGCGACGCGCGCCACCAGGTGCAGCGCGAGGTGGATCCCCGAGGTCAGGCCACCGCTCGTCAGCACCCGACCCTCGTCGACCCAGCGCACGCCCCCGACCACGGAGCCGACCTCGCCGCATGAGGCCAGGTCGGGCAGGTCCTCCCAGTGGGTGGTCGCGCGGGCGCCGTCGAGCAGGTGGGCGCGTGCCAGCAGGAACGCGCCCGTGCAGACCGACGCGGTCATGTCGGTCTCCGGCGCGAGGCGCTCGATCGTCGCGATGAGGCCCGTGTCGCCGAGCGCGCAGGCGACGTCGATGGTGCCCGGCACCAGCAGGATGTCGCACGCCTCGATCATGTCCGAGTCCGCCAGCCGCGTCAGGGTCATGCCTCCGTACGCGGAGACGTCGCCGCCGCCCGGCGTCGCGAGCATGACCTCGAACTGCGGCGCGTCGCCGTCGCGCTCCTGCAGCCGCGAGGCGGTGAGGAGCACCTCGTAGGGCCCACCGGCATCGATGAGGTCGAAGCCGTCGAACAGGAGGATGACTGCGAGCGTCGCCATGACCTCACCGTAGCGAGCGCGCCGGCGCCGCGCCGCGTTCGGCGGCGCGACTCGCGGGTCAGGCGATGACGGTGGTCTGGATGCGCGGCCGGACCACGGTCCAGAAGATCGCGATCGCGACCACGAGGCTCCCGATCATGACCGCGCCCATGCTGATCACCGACACGCCCAGGACTCCGACCAGCGGCGAGACCGCGCCCGCGATGCCGGCGTTGAGCGCGCCGAGCAGCGACGCCGCGGTGCCGGCCTCCTCGCCGTGGCTGTTAAGCGCCGTGATCTGCACCGCGGGGCCGATGATGCCCAGCGACGAGACGACGAAGAACAGCGGGACCAGCAGGCCGACCAGGCCCAGGCCCATGAGGTTGCCGGCGACGATCAGCACGGCACCCGTGAGCATGATCGCGAGACCCCAGGTGATCACCGAGCGGGGCGGGAAGACGCGCATGAGGCGTGCGGAGGTCTGGTTCGCGATGATGAGGCCGACGGAGTTCGTGGCGAACACGAGGCCGTACTCCTGGGCGCTCATGCCGAACTGGTCCTGGAGCACGAACGAGGAGGCGGACAGGTAGCAGAACAGCGCCGCGAACGTGAGGGCGCCGACCATGGAGATGCCGACGAACGCACGGTCGTTCAGCAGGTGTGCGTAGCGCGTGCGGGTCGCCGACAACGAGGCCTTGCCGCGTCGCTCGGCCGGCATCGTCTCCTTGATGACCCCGCTCACCACCAGCGCCACGGCGGTGCCGTACAGCGCGAGCACCACGAACAGGCCGCGCCAGTCCATGAAGGACAGCAGCTGCGAGCCGATCACCGGAGCGATGACGGGCGCGAGGCCCACCACGAGCGCCATGCGGGCCAGCATGCGGATGAGCGCCTGACCGGCGAACAGGTCGCGGACCATCGCGTTGGCGACCACGCCGCCGCCGGCCGCGCCGATGCCCTGGAGCACACGGCCCGCCATGACCCACTCGACGCTGGGCGCGAACACCACGAACGCGGAGGCCGCGATGTGAATCGTCGTCGCGATGACCAGCGGCTTCTTGCGTCCGAGAGCGTCGCTCAGCGGACCGACCACCAGCTGACCGAGCGCGAAGCCGATGGTGGTGGCGGTGAGCGTGAGCTGGATGGCCGCGTCCGAGGCGGCGAGGTCTGCGGCCACCGCGGGGAACGCCGGCAGGTACATGTCGATGGTGAACGGGCCGAGCGCGATGAGCGCGCCGAGCACCACCACGTAGAGGAGCTTCTGGCGTCGCGGCATCGCGAGGCCGGGGCTGGCGACGATGCGGGGGGCGAACTGGTCGGCGGCGTTCTGGACGGCGGCGCTCACGGGCGTGACCTGATTTCTCGAGAAAGGGGGCGCGGCGAAAGGGGTGGGGGTGCGGGGGACGCACACCAAGACGCCCGTCGCAGAGGATCGCTCTGCTCCGGGCGTCTTGTGGGGTGCCGCCAGTCTAAGCGGCTGTTTGACAGGTGTCTACGGCTGCTTGGTCGCCTGGGCGTTGACCTCGTACGACGTGTTCGTGGCCTCGAAGAAGTTCACCAGCTGAAGGGTGTCGTTCGCCGTGGCCATCCACTTGGCGGGATTCGACACATTGTAATGCGCATCGAAGCCCAGCTCCTCCAGCCTGCGGTCCGCGAGGTACTTGACGTACTGGTTCACGTAGTCGGCGTTGAGGCCCAGGATGCCGGTCGGCAGGAGGTCGCGGTTGTACTGCTCCTCCATCGCGACCGCGCCGAGGATCATCTGGCGGATCTCCTCCGCGAAGTCGGGGTCCTGGAGGTCCTCGTTCTCCTCGAGCACCGTGAGGATGAGGTTGATGCCGAACTGCAGGTGCAGCGACTCGTCGCGGATGATCCAGTCCATGAGCGAGCCGAAGTTCCGCAGCAGGTTCCGCTGGCGGAAGGACAGGGCGACCATGAAGCCCGAGTAGAACCAGATGCCCTCGAGGATGATGTTGTACGCCACGAGGTTGCGGATGAAGTCCCTCTTGCCCTCCGTGGTGGTGATGTCGAGCGTCTCCTCGGTCATCCTCCGGATGAAGCGGACCTCGAACTCCTCCTTGGCCGCCATCGACGGCACCGTGACGTGGGACTCGTAGGCCGCCTCGCGGTCGATCGGGAACGTCTCGAGGACGTACTCGAACGACATGCAGTGGTTGGCCTCCTCCCACATCTGCTTCGCGAGGTACAGGTGCGCCTCGGGTGCGTTGATGTAGGGGTACACGCCGAAGGCGAGCGCCTTGTTGACCAGCAGCTCGTTGGGGTTGAAGTACGACATCAGATAGGTGATGGCGTGCTTCTCCTCCTCCGTCATGCGCTTGAAGTCCGCGAGGTCCTCGCCCAGCTGGATCTCGTTGGGGAACCAGGTGTTCGCGACCGCCTGGTTGTAGAGCTCCATCGCCCACGGGTAGGTGATCGGCTTGAGCAGCAGCCCGTCCTGCACGCCGGTTCCGAGGATTCCCATCACTTGTCTCCTGTCTTGACGTACGCGATCACTGGCACGACTCGCACTGGAGGCGCTCCATCGGGTCCACGGGGCACGCGACGCCGCCCACCATCTCCGTGTCCCCCGATCCCGTGGACTCGACCATCTCGAGCTGGCGGGCCCCCTCGGGCATCTGGACGCCCTCGGGAAGCGAGGTGGGCGGGACCTCGGGCTGATCGGCCGGCGAGGTGGCGAAGGCCTGAGCGGCGATCGAGGACAGCACCGACGCGGGAGCCAGGGACGGACCCGGGTGCGCGGTCGGCGCGACCGTCTCGATCGGCGCGGTGGCCGCCGCCGGCTCGGCAGCCTTGACCGCGCCGAAGCCGCGAGCCGCGGGGCGCTGGACCGCTGCGGCCTCGGGCACCGGGGACGATGCGGGTGCCGCGGGCGCCGTGCCCGGTGCCGGCGAGGCGGGCGGCTGGGCGGCCGTCGCATCGTCCGCGGGCACCGCGGCCGCCTTGGCCGCCCCGAAGCCCTTGCGTGCGGCGCCGAAGCCCTTGCGCGCGGGCCCCGTCGAGCCGCCGGCGGAGGGCCGGCCCGCGGCGTTGCCGGTGCTGTTGATCTTCTCGGTCTTGTTGACGCGCACCGTCGACTGCTCGGCGGTGTGGCGCGGCTTCATGTGGAGGTAGTACGTGGTCTTCACGCCCTTCTCCCACGCCGCCGCGTAGAGGTTCATCATCCCCTCGACGTCGCGGTCCTCGAGGTAGATGTTGCGGCTGATGGCCTGGTCGATCCACTTCTGGGCGCGCGCCGCGACCTCGATGAACGCCTGCGGCGGCAGCTGGAACGACGTCTTGTAGACGTCCTTGAGGTGCTGCGGGACCTCGTCGATCTGCGACAGGTCGCCTTGGACCTCGAGCAGGCGGTCGCGCACGGACTCCCACAGTCCGAGCTCCTGGAGGTCCTTGACCAGGTTCCGGTTGACCTCGAGGAACTTCCCGGAGCTGGTGGCGCGCGAGAAGATCTGCGAGAACTGCGGGTCGAATCCGGGCGTGACGCCGGCGACGAGGCCGATCGAGGCGGTGGGAGCGACGGCCATGAGCGTCGCGTTGCGGATGCCGCCCGCAACCTTCTCGCGCATCGCGGCCCAGTCCTGACGCATCGTCCGGTCGACCGTGATGGGGACGCCGCGGTCCGCCTCGGTCTCCGCGATGGTGTCGAAGGGGACCTTGCCCTGCGACCAGCCGGAGCCCTCGAAGTTCGCGTACGAGCCGCGCTCGCGTGCGAGGTCCGCGGAGGCGTCGATCGCGTGGAAGGACACGAACTCGACGATCTCGTCGATCAGCGCGTACGCCTCCTCGGACTCGTACGCGAGCCCGAGGCGCTCCGTGATGTCGGTGTAGCCCATCACGCCGAGCCCGATCGCACGGTTCTCGCTGTTCGCATGCTCGGACTCGGGCACGGAAGACAGCGTGATGTCCACCAGGTTGTCGAGCTGGCGGACCGCGAGCCGCACCGAGTCCTTCATGCGGTCCCAGTCGATCTTGCCGTCGACCAGGTGCTCCGGCAGGTTGATCGACGCGAGGTTGCAGACGGCGATGTTCTCGCGGTCCTGCGGCAGGCAGATCTCCGTGCAGAGGTTGGAGAGGTGGATGGTGCCCGTGTTGGTGTTGAGGGCACGCAGGTTGATGGTGTCCTTCCACGTGAGCCACGGGTGGGCGGTGGTCTGCAGCATCACCAGGATCGACTTGTACTGCTCGCGCGCCTTCATCTTCTTGAAGGTGCGCATGCGGCCCGCCTCCGCGAGCGCGATGTACTCGGCGTAGCGCGCGGAGAAGGCCGAGCCCACCAGCTCCACCAGGTCAGGGGTCTCGGCGGGGTCGAACAGGTACCAGTCGCCGTCGGTGGCGACGCGCTTCATGAACTCGTCGGAGATCCACACGGCGGTGTTGGCCGTGCGCGTCCGACGGTACGGGTCGCCCGAGTTCTGACGGAGATCGAGGAACTGGTGGAAATCGAGGTGCCAGTTCTCCATGTAGAACGCCAGCGCGCCGAACTTCTTGCCGCCGCGCGACACGGCGCGCAGCGTCGAGTCGATGGTGTGCATGAACGGGATCGGGCCGGTCGACGTGGTGTTGTTCGAGCGGATCGGGGAGCCCTCGGCACGCAGCTTCGTCACCGACAGCCCGATGCCGCCCGTGCCCTTGGTCAGCCACATGACGTCGCGCACCGACTTCGCGATGTGCTCGATGTCGTCCTCCATCTGCATGACGAAGCAGTTCGACAGCTGCGGGTAGGACGTGCCCGCGTTGACGAGCGTCGAACCGGCGGGCAGGTACTCAAGCGTGGAGATCTTGTCGTAGAAGAGGAGCGCCGCGCCGGTCGGGTCGGCCTCGTTGAGCGACAGGCCCATCGCGACGCGCATCCAGAAGTACTGCGGGACCTCGAGCGCCTTCCCGTGGCGGTCGGTGATCATGTACCGGTTGCGCATGGTCACGGTGCCGATGTACCGGAGGTTGTCGTCGCGCGTGTGGTCCAGCCGCGCCGCGAGCGCGTCGAGGTCGAACAGCTCGGTGAGCCGCGTGTCGAGCAGGCCGTCCTCGACCGCGTCGCGGATGTAGCCCGGGAAGCGCGCCTGGTGCAGGAGCGACAGCTCGAGCTCGGTGTCGTAGCCGCCGAGCACCCTCTTGTAGATCACCTTGCGCAGCAGCCTCGCAGCGACGATGTCGAACTGAGGGTCGTCCTTGACGTTCTGGACCGCCACACCGATCGCGGCCTCGTCGAGCTGCTCCGTGGTGATGCCGTCGAAGAGCGTGATCGCGAGCTCGGACGCGATCTGCGTGGTCATCGAGATCTGATCGGGAAGGCCGTGCGCCGCGCGTTCGATCGCCTTGTTGATGCGGTCCGCGTTGTAGGGCTCGCGCGTGCCGTCGCGCTTGGTCACATGGATGCCCGGGCGCGCCACGGCGACGCCCTCGGTGGTCGCGCCGGCGGTGTTCTCGGTGATCGTCACGATGCTCTCCTCGCGGGTGCCCTGCGTGACCCTCCCCAGGCCGCGCAGCATGGTGGTGACTTGGCGCTCGGATGGCGGCGGATTCCGGGGTGGTCCACCCGCGTCGTCAGCACGAGGCGCTATCCGAACCTAACCCGAACACCATCCGTGTGCAACAAGATATGGGGGCCTTTTTGAAGCCCAGCCCCTAGATGTTGTGGTCTTGTGGAGTTCTCTGTGCAAAGCCTGTGGACACCTCGGCGTGTCATGTGGACGGTACCGCCTTCCCTGTGAAGACTGCCCCACCGCATCCGGGCGCCACCAGAACAGTGTCGCGCGGGGGTCTGACAACGACTCCCGTCCATCACCGACAAACGGAAGCGCCGCATCGTCCGGCGGGACGATGCGGCGCGAGCGGAGCGCGGGACGCTACAGGTCGACGATGCCGTACAGGCGGTCGCCCGCATCGCCGAGGCCCGGGACGATGTAGCCGACCTCGTTGAGCTTCTCGTCGACCTGCGCGACCACCACGGAGACGTCGGCACGGTCGCCCACCTTCTCCTGCACGTGCTGGATGCCCTCGGGCGCCGCGAGCAGGCACACGCACGTCACGTCGGTCGCGCCGCGCTCGAGCACGTACTCGATCGCCATGACGAGCGAGCCGCCGGTCGCGAGCATCGGGTCGATGAGGAACACCTGACGGCCCGTCAGATCGTCGGGAAGGCGGTTCGCGTACGTGATCGCCTCGAGCGTCTCCTCGTCGCGCTTGAGGCCCAGGAAGCCCACCTCGGCGCTCGGGATGAGCCGCGTCATGCCGTCGAGCATGCCCAGGCCCGCGCGCAGGATGGGGACGATGATCGGGGCCGGGTCGGCGATCTTGGTGCCGGTGGTCGCGGTGAGCGGCGTCTCGACCTCGCACTCCTCGACACGCACGTCGCGCGTCGCCTCGTAGGCGAGGAGCGTCACCAGCTCGTCCACCAGGAGGCGGAACGTCGGCGACTTGGTGTTCTTGTCGCGCAGGACGGTGACCTTGTGACGGATGAGCGGGTGGTCCGCGACGTGCAGCTGCATGGTCCGAGACTATCGTCTCGAGCCGCGCGTTTCCCGGGTCGCTGCTCCCAGGGCGTCGGGACGATGCGCCGGTAGCCTGGCCACGTGAGAGGACGCTGGGACCAGGCGATGGACATCGCGCTCGCCGAGGCCCGCGCCGCCGGCGAGGCGGGCGACGTCCCGGTGGGCGCCGTGGTGCTCTCCCCCGAGGGCGAGGTCATCGGCGCCGGGCGCAACCTCCGCGAGGTCGAGGGCGACCCCTCCGCCCACGCCGAGGTGGTCGCGATCCGCGCCGCCGCATCGTCCCTGGGCACCTGGCGCCTCGACGGCTGCACGCTCGTCGTCACCCTGGAGCCGTGCCTCATGTGCGCGGGAGCGATCCTTCAGGCGCGCATCCCGCGGCTCGTGCTGGGCGCGTGGGACGTGAAGGCCGGCGCCACGGGCTCCCAGTGGGACGTGGTGCGCGATGCGCGGATCGGCTCCAAGGTCGAGGTCGTGTCGGGCGTGCGCGCCGAGGAGTCGGCCGCGCTGCTCGCGGAGTTCTTCGAGGCGAAGCGCTAGATGTCCGAGGAGCCCCGCAAGCGGGACGTGTGGCGCCACGGCATGAGGCGCGCGGTGGTGAGCCTCGGCACCATGGTGCCCGCGAAGGAGCCGCGCTGGCCCATCGCGCTGCAGGCGGCCGTGGTGCTCACGGTGCCCGTGCTGGTGGGAATCGCCTTCGGCCGCGTGGACCTGGGCCTCATCGCCGCCACGGGCGCCTTCACCGTGCCGTACTTCGCGGCCCTGCCACGGCTCGAGCGGCTGAGGCTGCGGCCCATCGCCGGCCTGGGGCTGGTGCTGACGAGCGTGCTGGGCGCGACCCTCGCCCCCTACCCGCTGCTGTCCGCGCTGGGCCTGATCGCGGTCGCGGTGCTCGTCGCGATCTCGGTGCACGGCTACCGGCTGGGCGCACCCGGGCCGCTGTTCCCGATCCTCGTGTACGGCATGTCGGGCCATGCCGTGAACGGCGGGGTGCCGCCGCTCGTGCTGGTCGCGACGGTCACGGCGGGCTGCGCCTGGGCCGTGGTCGCGAGCATCGCGCCTCTGGTGAGGCGGGTGCACTGGCAGGTCACACCCCGACCGCTCTCGGTGCTGCTCGCGCGCCCCGAGTGGGACCGCGGCGCCAAGGAGCTCGTGTGGCGCACCGTCATCGTCGCGGTGCTCGGCACGGCGCTGTCGCTCCTGTTCGTCGACCCCGACCGCGCGTACTGGACCGTCGCGGCCGGCGTGGTCGTCATCGGCGTGGTGCCCGGGCGAGGGCCGGCGGTCACGCGGGGCCTGCATCGTGCCGTCGGCACCGTGCTGGGCGTGGGTGTCTACCTCGCGATCGCGTACTCCGGGATGCCTGCGGTGGTGCTCGCGCTGACGCTGGGCGCGCTGCAGTTCATGACCGAGCTGGCGATCACGCGGCACTACGCGATCGCGGTCACGGCGGTCACGCCGATGGCGCTCGTGATCGTCACCGCGAGCGCCGGGGAGCTCGGCGACCTCTCCGTCACGGGCGAACGGATCCTCGATACGGCACTTGGTGCAAGCCTCGCGGTGGCAACCGCCCTGCTACACCCGCCAGCACCGCCGGATCCGGCCGGCCGCATGGCCCCACCGCATCGGCCCGATTAGGTTTTTCAGTTCACGTTCCTGTAATCTCTTTCGCGGTGACGTGTCCGAGCGGCCGAAGGTGCAGCACTCGAAATGCTGTGTACGGTAACCCCGTACCGTGGGTTCAAATCCCACCGTCACCGCCATTGAGGAAGCCCTCCCCGAGAGTCTCGGGGAGGGCTTCTCTCGTTGTCGGGGGACGATGCGAAGGGTCGCCAGAGCGCGCAGCGACCGCCCCTACTTCCCCTTGCGCAGTCCCGTGAGCTGCTTCATGAGGTCGAACCAGAACGGCCCGCCGAGCGCCGTCGCGAGGCCCGTGAGCATGACGCCGACGATCTGTCCGAGCAGGTTCATCTGGCGCGGTTGGGTGGAGTCCCCGGCCTCCACCTTCGCCGCGACCTCCGCGTGATCCTGCGCGCCGTTCCACGCATCGCCGAACAGCGTGAAGTAGTCGGCATCGCCCGGCACGATCACGCCGGCCTCCGAGAACACGCGGAACTGCTGCACCGCGCACCCGACCTCCGCGTACGGATCGCTGGTGCCGTCGTCGCCGGACTCGGAGTCCGCGGCCGCCGAGCTTGTCGCGTCCTCCTCGATGCAGGCCGGGAACTCCCCCGCGCTCACGCCGTCCGCAGCGGTGACCGCCGCCTGGCGGAACGCGGCATTGTCGTTGAGCCCGCCGGCGATCGCGATCGCGTTGACGTTGAACAGGATCGCGATCACCACGCCGATCGCCCCGAGCGCCCACTTGGTGTTCCGCTTGTAGGTGTTGCTGAGGACCTCCATCTGGCCGTCGAACCAGGTCTCCGCTGCGGCGAGCAGCTTGTCGGTGTCGTGGGCCACCGCAGCGCCGGTGGTCGCGAGGAAGGCCCCGAGCGGCGCGAGCAGCTTCTGGTCCGGCTGCTGATACTCCTTGGCGAGATCCATCACGCGCGCCTCGAGCCCGTCGCCCTTACGCGCCTGCGCGAGCTCGAGCAGCGCGTTCGCGAACACCTTGCCGGGGATCTGGGAGACCTTCGACGGGTTGCCCAGCTCGACGTAGTCGAGACCCCCGATCGCCCCCGTCCGCGCGAGCGTGCTGAGGCGCCCCTGTGCCACCGCGGCACGCGAATCGTCCTCCGCCTTCTGCTCGTCTGACCTCTTGTCACGGCGCGCGACGACCTTCTCCTCCCACGCGATCAGGCCCGCCTCGATCTTCGCGGCCCGCCCTCGAGGCCCGGCGGGCTTCGCACCGGCGGCGCCGTGGGCCTCCTGCACCGGTGGGGCACCAGCCTCGGCGTCCGGGGCCGACGTGAGCTCGACAGCCGGGTTCTCATGGGTGGGCCTGACAGACCGGAAGCACAGCCCCTTCCACAGGAAACGGACCCCTAGCCGATGGTCCGTGCCCGAGAGCAGCTCGTCGAGCCTCGCCCACAGCGCCTTGGAACGGACGTTGAAGGAGCGGGTGATGATCTCGTTCACCGCCGACGCCGCCGCAGCGGCTATCGCGAAGACGAGGACGAGGCCGATGGCGATCTCGAGGACGACGCTGTCCATACGGCACCTCCGGGTGCTGCCGCACGACGCCGAGCGCGAGCGACGCCCCCCCTGTGCGCCCGTCCTCCCGCACGTCGGCGACCATCCACCCCGACGCCGGCGCCACACCCATGGTATTCCCGGCATGTCCGCTTTGTCCGGGATCCGCTCTCGCGCACTGCGAACGCCTCGCCTCGCCAGGGTGTCGCGACTGTTACGCGCGGTTAACAGATACGAAACGGATCGTTCCGTAATGTCGCCACCATGGAAGACCGCGAGCCCGCAGCGACCTCCGGCCGCCCCACGGACGAGGAGCTCAGCCGCCGCATCCTCGACGTCGGCCTCGACCTGCTCCACGAGCACGGCTACGCCGCGCTGCGCGTCGAGCACGTCGCGAAGGCGGCGGGCTGCGGCAAAGCCGCGATCTACCGCCGTCACGCCGACAAGGCCACCCTGGTCGCGGCCATCGTGCTCGCCCACGCCGAGATCGGCGAATGCCCGGACACCGGGTCGGTGCGGGAGGACCTCCTCGAGCATGCGCTCCAGAACCAGCGCAACCAGGAGGGCAAAGGGGTCGCCGCCGGGCGCGCGATGTCCGCGATCCTCGAGCCCGACGTCTTCGCCCTGATCTGGGACTCCCTCTTCCGGGTCCGCCGCCTCCACGGCGAGCGGATCCTCGACCGCGCCATCACCCGCGGCGAGCTCCCCTCCGACGTCGACCCCGACGTCATCCTCGATGCGGTCTCCGGGCTCACCCTGCTCCGGCACGCGATCGAGGGCGTCCGCGTCGAGCCGCGCCAGTACCTGGCGCTCATCGACGCGCTCCTCTCCTCGCCTCCCCGCCTGCTCGGCACGCCCGAAGAAACGGACTGACATGACCGCCTCCCCCGCGACCGGCTCGATGCGACGGCTCTCGCCGCGCGTCGTCGTCGGCTTCCTCCTGCTCTGCGAGCTCGCCTCCGGCTTCGCCCAGGGCTTCTACCCGCCCTTGCTCGGCGAGATCGCCGAGCACATGCGGGTGAGCGATGCCGACATCACCTGGTTCCTCACGGTCCAGACGCTCGGCGCCGCCGTGTGCGTGCCGCTGCTCTCGCGCCTGGGCGACGTCTTCGGCCACCGCCGGATCCTCCGCATCGCCGTCGTCGCGGTCATCGTCGGCGGCCTGCTCACCGCCTTCGCCCCCAACTACGAGACGATGCTGGTCGGCCGCCTCCTCACGGCCCCCGAGGCCGCGTGGCTGCCGCTCGAGATCGCGCTGATCCACAACCGCATCAAGGGCGACACCGCGCGCAGCTCGATCGGCCTGCTGGTGTCCTTCCTCACCGGCGGCCTCATCCTCGGCACGGTCGCGAGCGGCCTGATCGCCGGCGCCCTGCCGTCGCTCACCGCCACGCTGCTCGTCCCCGTCGTGTTCGGCCTCGTCGCCGTCTACGCCGCATTCTTCAAGGTCCCCGAGTCCACCGAGCGCACGAGGGTCCGACTCGACGGCATCGGCTTCGCGGGCATCGGCATCGCGATGATCGCCCTGCTCTTCGGCCTCCACCTGGCCTCCGACGCCGGGTTCGGCGCGCCCTCGACGCTCATCACCCTGGCGGTCGCCGTCGCGATCTTCGCCGCGTGGGTCGCCTGGGAGCGCCGCTCCGACTCCCCCGCGATCGACGTGCGCATGGTCGTCTCGCCCAAGCTGGGACCCGCCTACCTCGCCGCCTTCCTCTTCGGCATGGTGCTCTTCGGCACGCAGACCCCGATCACGACCTTCCTCGCGGCCGACCCGGCCGAGGTCGGCTACGGCTTCGCGGCCGAGCCCGGCACCGTCTCGGCCGTCATGGGCCTGCTGATGATCATGGCCACCGTGGGCGCAGGCGCGTTCGCCCCCCTCGCCCGGAGGATCGGCATGCGCGCCGTCCTGGTCGCGGGTGCCGGCCTCACCGCGGGCGCGTGGGCCTTCCAGATCGCGATGCACTCGGCCATGTGGCACATGTACCTCTTCGCACTGGTTGGCGGCATCGGCATGGGCCTCCTCATGGGCGCGCTGCCCGCACTCATCGCCGAGGCTGCGCCGAGCGACCAGACGGGCATCGCGGCCGGCATCTACAACTCGCTGCGCACGCTCGGCGGCGCCGCGGCGGGCGCGGTGTTCGCGGTGCTGCTCACGGCCTTCACCCCGGTGGGCGACCTCGCTTCCTCGCTGGGCGGCTACGTGGCGATCTGGACGTTCTCCGCCGTCGCCTTCGTGGTCATCGCGATCGCGCTGGGAACGATGCGGATGCCCGACGGCGACACGGTCGCCGCCGAGGCCGACACCCACGAGCTGGAGGGCGCAGCCCGATGACCACCGACAAGTCCACCGAGGCACCCGACTTCGTCGCGGACGCCGCCGCCCTCCTGCCCGACCTGGTCGCCCTGCGCCGCGCGCTGCACGCCGATCCGGAGCTGGGCCTCGACCTGCCGCGCACTCAGGCGAAGGTTCTCGCGGCCCTCGAGGGCCTGCCGCTCGAGGTCACCACGGGCACCGCGACCACCTCGGTGGTCGCGGTGCTCCGCGGCGCCCTTCCCGGCCCCACCGTGCTGCTGCGCGGCGACATGGACGCGCTTCCGCTCGACGAGGCGACCGGGCTGGACTACGCGTCGACCAACGGCGCCATGCACGCGTGCGGTCACGACCTCCACACCGCGGGCCTCGTCGGGGCCGCACGGCTGCTCGCGGCGCACCGTGACCAGCTCGCGGGCTCGGTCGTCTTCATGTTCCAGCCGGGCGAGGAAGGCGACGGCGGCGCCAAGGTCATGATCGACGAGGGGCTCCTCGATGCCGCCGGGCAGAGGCCTGTGGCCGCGTACGCGATCCACGTGGCACCCGGCCCTCGCGGCGTGTTCGGCACCCGCCCGGGGCCGGTCATGGCGGGAGCGGCCACTCTGCGCGTCACCGTGAACGGCCGCGGCGGCCACGGCTCGCAGCCCCAGCACGCCCTCGATCCCGTCCCGGTGGCGGCGGAGACCGTGCTCGCGCTCCAGAGCTTCGTCACGCGAAGCTTCGACGCGTTCGACCCGGTGGTGCTCTCGGTGACCCGCATGAGCACGGGCGAGGGCGCCATCAACGTCATCCCCGAGCAGGTCGAGCTCGCCGCGACGGTCCGCTTCATGTCCGCCGCGTCTCTCGAGACGCTCCGGGAGGGCCTGACCCGCGTGACCGAGGGCGTCGCCACCACGCACGGCCTCACCGCGGACGTCCGCTTCGAGGAGTACTACCCGGCGACGGTGAACGATGCGGGGGAGACCGAGCGCGCCCTCGACACGCTGCGCGCAAGCCTCGGCGAGCATCGCGTCCAGATCCTGCCCACGCCGATCATGGGCTCGGAGGACTTCTCGTTCGTGCTGAACGAGGTCCCTGGGACGTTCCTCATGCTCATGGCCTCGCCTACGGAGATCGACATGCGCACCGCGGAGTTCAACCACTCCCCGCGCGTGCTGTTCGACGATGCGGTGCTGGGCGACCAGGCGGCAGCCCTCGCGACGCTCGCCTTCGCGAGGACCGCTCACCCGTAGCCGTCAGCCCACGCGCATCGTCCCCGCGCACTGTCCGCGTCGACGCAGGTACGCTCCCAATCGAGGGCAGGAGGAGCGCGGGATGAACGATGCAGCCTCGGAGAGGCGGACGGACCTTCGGCTGACGCTGACCGAGCGCGCGAACACCACGCTCGAGCTCACCGCGACCGGGCTCGGCGCGGTCGCGTTCGCGGTGGTCGCCGCGATCGCGCTGCCGGTGTTCGGCCTCGAGGAGGCCTCGATCTCCGGGCCAGGATCGGTGGGCCAGTACGCGGCCATCGCATCGGCCGTGACCGCGACGCTCGCCTTCGCCGCCGGCCGCTACGCGCTGCACCTCGGAGGACGCCCGCGGATCCGCGGCGCGCTCGACATCGTCGACATCGCGGCGCTCGCCCTTGCTCACGGCGTCATCGCGCTGCTCAGCTGGACGCTCGTGGCCGTGGTCCTCGCCGGCGGCTTCGTGGGTGCGACGCTCTACACGCTGCCGATCCTCGCGCTCAGCGGCGCCGCGGCCGCTGTCACCGCATACGCGGCGTTCCTCTCGGCGGCGCACATGAACCCCGAGCTGCTCGCGGTGGTGCTCGCCGTCTTCCTGGTCGAGGGCATCCTCGCGAGCACGCTCACGGCATCGGACCCCGACTGGTGGATGCAGAACCTCAGCACGCTGGGCATCTCGCACGACCTCTCGGCGATGGCCTTCAACCTCACCCTCATCGTCGCCGGGTTCCTGGTGACGGTGCTCGCGAGGGTCGCGACCCGCGACGTCCCCACCGCGACCGCAGACGGCGTGAGGCGAGTCCGCATCGCGCTCATCGTCATCGGCATCTTCCTCGGGCTCGTGGGCGTCTTCCACGTCGACACGCACTTCTGGATCCACACCGCGGTCGCGAGCGGCATGGCCGTCACGTTCGCCGTCCTCACCATCCGCCTGCGCGCGTGGGTGCCCGGCATCTCGCGCGCGTTCCTCCCCATCGGGTGGGCCTTCGTCGCCGTGATCTTCGTGCTCGCGGTCTTCTTCGCCACGGGCTACTACTCGCTCACCGCAGTCGAGCTGGTTGCGGGCGTGCTGGTCTTCACCTGGATCATCCTGTTCCAGCGCAACGTGGGCGCGCTGCACGCCGACACCGCCGCGTAGACGCTCGGCGGGCGGCGCCTCGCGCATCCGTGGCACCCTGGCAAGGGAGCCGGGGAGAGCCATGGCGGACGATGCGCGCACACCTCGCAGGCGCGGGCGCGCCTGGGCGGGCGGCGCGGGACGGGCGGTCGCCAGCCTCGGCGCGATCGAGCCGTTCCCCGATCCGCGCTGGCAGATCGCCCTCCAGGCCGCCATCGCGACCGCCGCGCCCGTGGCGGTCGGCGTCGCGGTGGGCCATGCCGACCTCGGGCTGATCGCCTCGACCGGGGGCTTCACCACGCTGTACGCCTCGTGGCGTTCCCCCATCGACCGCGTGCGGCTCCTGCCGTTCGTCGCCGCGGTGCTGACGCTCAGCGCGGCGCTTGGCACACTGACGGGCCCCTCCCCCGTCGCCGCGAGCATCGGCCTCATGCTGGTCGCCGTCGGCGTCGCCGCGATCGGCTACGGCTACTCGCTCGGGCCGCCAGGCCCGCTGTTCCCCATGCTCGCGTACGGCCTCGCGGCGCATGTGAGCGAGCTCGAGGACGGCGCGCGCATCCAGGAGCCCGGGGTGGTGATCGGCGCGATCGGAGCGGGCGCGGCCTTCGCATGGCTGGTGGCCGCCGGACGCCTGCTGATGCCGCAGCATCGGCGCATGGCCGCGACACCCCTGCGCGTCCTGCTTCCCGGGCCCACGTGGGACACGGCGGCACGCGAGCTGCTGCTCCGCGCGAGCATCGTCGCCGTGGTCGGCACCACCGTGAGCTACCTGGTCGTCGACCCGGGACGCGCGTACTGGACCGTGGGCGCGGGGCTCGCCGTGGTCGGCGCGCGGCCGGGACGCGGCCGCGCGGCCCAACGCGGGGTCCACCGCATCGTCGGCACCATCGCGGGCGCCGCGCTGTACGTCGCGGCGGCCACGCTCACGTCGCCACCGCCATGGGTCCTCGTGCTGATCATCGGCGCGCTCCAGTTCGCCGCGCAGATGCTGGTGGTGCGCAACTACGCGCTCGCGCTGACCTTCATCACCCCCACCGTGCTCATCATCGTCGGCGCCGCCCGCGGCGACGATCCCCTGCTCGCCGTGGTGTGGGAGCGCGTGCTCGACACGATCGTGGGCGGCATCCTCGGCGCGCTCACCGGGCTGGTGCATGGGCGGAAGCGGTGACGCGCGCGAATTCCCTGCGGTACCAGCATTGACGCACGCCCAGGCATTCCCGACAATCGAGGCACGTGCCGGCGCGTCGAGAGGGGAACCATGCGCCCGATCGCCATGCTCCTCGCCCTCGCCGCCGCGCTGCTCGCGCCCGTCGTCGGCGCGCCCGCCTCGGCCGCGGCCGAGGACGGCGCGGACGCCTCGGCGCAGTGCCAGGTGATCGCGGCGCTCGGGAACGATGCCGCAGCGGTGGAGACCGCGATCCAGCTGTTCTCCGTGGACGTGGCCGACCCAGAGGCGCTCGCGCCCGTGCTTGAGTGCGTCTTGGGCGAGGCTGCGTCTCCCGAGACGCTCGTCGCGACGGTCTGCGTGGTTGCCGACGGATACGTGCAGACGGGCCGCGACGGGGACGCACGCGCGCTGATCGAGAGCGTGCGTGCAAGCTCCGACGACGGCGAGGCGTGCACGGCAGAGTACGAGGCGACGAGTGCTCATGCCACTCCGCGACAGTTCTCGAAAATGTGGGACACGTTCGTCAGCAGCCTGTTGGTACCCGCCGGGCACGTCGGGCTCGCGATCCTCAGCATCATGCTCGGGATGGTGGTGTTGGCGCGACTGCTCGTACTGTTCCCACGGCTGCGGGACCGTCCATCCCTGCTCGCCAGACCCACGATCCTTTGGTGGTCAGGCCTCACAGTCGCAGTGATCACAGCAATAGCGTTCGTCGGCTCTGGCACGTGGGTGATGCGCAATGGCGGCCCTGTGACCGCCGACTTCCTCACGATTAGCGCGCTCGAGACCTCGAGCCGCGCGGACCTCGTTGATGCGGTACTCGCACAGCCCGTCGCATGGTGGTTGCTCTTCGTGGTCCTCGCAGCGCTAGCTGTCGGCCTGATGGCGAAGGGGCTCGCGTGCCATCTCGGCATCGTGATCGACGTCTCCAAGCCGGAGCCGGGCGGGGAACTCGACCAGACACGGATTCTTGAGGCGATGCAGGGCCTTCTTGGCACTCCGCACCGCAGGGCAGTCGACATCCCATCGGGCACGATCGTGGCCGCCGCCACAGAGGCCGTGGCGGACCTCTCGGAGAATCGCCAGATCGCGGCGGCGCAACGCGCACTCGCTGCACTGTTCGGACAGACACCGTGGCGACTATCCGTCGACCGTGTCACGTCGACGACCGCTTCGATCACCATCGCCCGAAACGGGACCGTGGTGTTGTCTCGCACCATGGACGTCGACAACGACCACATGATCAAGGCGGCCGATCGGGTCTCGACGGCGGGGCGGCTCGCCGCCCTGGTCGCAGCCGAACTACTCGCGACAATCGTGAGCCGCTACGGGCGGGATCTCCAGCCTGTGCTCCACGGCGCGTCGAATGCCGAGTCGATCGTCCTCCATTGGCTTGCAGCCACCCACTACGACGACGACCCCACCACCGACCGCACGGCTCGTACGATGCTCGAACACGCGATCGATATCGACGCCCTCAACGTGTCGGCGCGCGCGGCGCTCGACAACACCAAGTATCGCGAGCTCTTCGACGGCCCATCGCACCACCACGACGACTACCTCACCAAGGTGCTCGAGATGCTCGACCACGAGAAGAAGCACACGCGCGCGATCTACGTGATGTGGCCGGCATTGCTGATCTTCCGCAGGCAGAAGCGATGGAGCGGAATGGGGATCTCGCTGCGTCTGATGTCGTTGCGTCGGATCCGAGGGGACGCGGCGATGATCCGGCTGCTTCACGCCGCCCACAATGCACGAACCAATCTCAACGCAGGCGAGTCCGGCGACATCACACCGGCGATGCAGACGCGTCTCGACCGCGGGCTGCAGTATCGCAACCTCCTCGCGAACTCGCTGCTGCCGAGGCCATGGCCTCTTGCGTGGGGCTTCGGCCCGAGGAACCCTGAGGACAGGCGTAGCAATGCCGTGCGATACCGACTCATCATCCTCATCGCCACCTTCCGCGAAACAGTGCCCGGAGAAGTCAGTGGGTACTCGCGGAAGCCCCCTCACTCGCTCACTCTCGTCGAGAAATGGAAGTGGCGCATGGCGACGGATCGCAAAGGTGACGACACGAGCGTCAAGCGCAGGGCACGCGAAGATGCAGTGTTCGACCGAGAGGGCCCTTTCACACGCGATCCCTACGTCGCCTACTCGCTGCTCTGCCATCGCGCAGCCCAGGGCTGGTACCACGAGAGCGCCGATCTCGAGGACATCCAGAAACTGCTGAAGGCTGCGATGCGCGACGCCGAGAACAGACGATGGTCCGCTTCCGATCCCGAGCTTGCCAGCCTGAAGGAGGCACTTCCGGACCTCGTGCCCGCAGAGATTCGCGCCGCCGAGCGTCGCGAGGAGGAGGCCCTTGCGAACGCGCGCAGCACGCCGAGCGCGGACGAGCAGTGACTGGAACGCCGCAAAGGCTCTTGGCGCACCCCCGCCGCGTGTAGCCGCCGCACGGCACCGTCTACCCTGACCCCATGCCCCGCCACAAGATCTTCGACATGAGCTTCGCGCGCATCTACCCCGAGTACGTGAAGAAGGTCGAGCGCAAGGGCCACACCGTCGAGGAGCTCCACACGGTGCTGACCTGGCTCACCGGCTACAGCGAGGAGACCCTCGCGGAGGCGGTCGCCGACGAGCGCACGGTCGAGCAGTTCTTCGCGAGCGCACCCGCGATGAACGCCCACGCGGACCTCATCACGGGCGTGATCTGCGGCGTCCGCGTCGAGGAGATCGAGGACCCGCTCATGCAGCAGATCCGCTGGATGGACAAGCTGGTGGACGAGGTCGCGCGCGGCAAGCGCATTACCTCGATCCTGCGCGCCCCGAAGGCCTGATCGGGACCGTCGGCTACTCGCCGGCCGGTCCGAGCCCCAGCGCGGCCCACCCCGCGACCGCGATCACCACCGCCCCCACCACGGCGATCACCACCACCGCGCGCGAGCCGCGCATCGCCTCGACCACCTTGGGCACCGCATCGTCCACCGTCAGGCCCTCCGCCGCAAGCATGCGCGCGGTGCGCGCGGCCCTGCGCAGACGACCGCGGGTCTCGAGTGCGCCCAGGAACGCCGCGATCACCAGCAGCGCGACGCCGAGCGCGAGCATCAGGAGCACCACGGTGCCGAGCATGCGCTCGCTCCAGGTCCCGTTGAGCTCCACGCCCTTGCGGACCTGTCGCGGGGCGTCCGCGAGCCCGACCACGTCGATGAGCTGCCAGATCCCGAACCACGCGGCACCGATCGCGAGCACCGCGACGATCCCGGCGACCACTGTGAACGCCGTGCTGTGCTCGCCAGGTTCGGGCTCGGCCACACCGTCCGGTTCAGGCTCGGGCGACGGCTCGGGCGACGGCTCGGGCACCTGCGCGGCCTCGAACGCGCCCGTGCGATCAGGCTCGTCGGCGGAGTCGAGGGGTGCGGTCATGACGGCCTCCCGGTGCGACCTGGAGTGCGGGACAGGACCACAGCAGGATCACACGATCCTCGCGGCGATGCCATGGCGAGGCATCACCTCTGCGCGCGCACCTCGCGCATCGCGCCCGCCCACAGCTCCAGGTCCTCGAGCATCGTGGCGAGACCGTGCTCGTGATGCTCGTTCGGCGTCGCGGTGTAGCCGTCGAAGTCCGCGCGGTTGGACAGCGTGGTCTGCGGGCGCACGTGCGCGATCCCCACGGCGCTCAGCACGCCGCGCAGGTGCTCGGCGGATCGCAGACCCTCGCCGTTGCCGTACGAGACGATCGCGGCGGCCTTGTCGAGCCACTCGGCCCAGAGGTAGTCGATCGCGTTCTTGAGGGCCCCGGGGAGCCCGTGGTTGTACTCCGGGCACACGAATACGAACCCGTCGTAGCGCGCGATCACCGCCGCCCAGATCCGCGTGTGCGCGTGCGTGTAGTCGCCGGTCGACGCGGCGGCGGGCTCATCGAGGAGCGGCAGCGGGTGGTCGCGCAGGTCGATCAGCTCGTAGGTCGCGCCGCGATGCTCGGCCTGGTCGAGCACCCAGCCGGCCACCGATTCGCCGCGCCGGCGCGGACGCGTGGAGCCGAGGATGACGCCGATGCGGAGGTTCGAGGTGTCCATCCGCGCATCGTCTCCCGCCGCGCACGCCTGCACAACCCGTGCAGCCAGCGCTTCGTCCGAGACGTCCCGTGTGCGATCGCGCCTCGCAGGGTAGTCTTTACATCGTTGCAAAGACGTCCCCGACGCCGCGCTCAAGGAGGAGCCTTGTCAATGGTCCGCACGCATGACGTCTGTGCCCCCGCCACGCCCTCGGCCGTGGCCGCGCATGACCTCACGCCGCTGCCGCTCGCCGCCGTGACGCTCGCCCCCGAGCACGAGCTCGGCGCCTGGCAGCACCTCAACCGCGAGCAGACCCTCCCCCACGTGATCGCGCGGCTCGAGTCGACGGGGGTCCTCGACAACCTGCGCCGCCTTACGGGGGCCTCCGACGCGCCGTTCCGCGGCCCGCACTTCGCGGACTCCGACCTCTACAAGACGCTCGAGGCGATCGCGTGGGAGTCCGCGCGCATCCCCGCCGAGCTGCCATGGGAGCCCTGGTCCCGCGACGCCGCCGCGCTGCTCGCCGCCGCGCAGGCCGACGACGGCTACCTCGACTCGCACGTCCAGGGCATGGAAGGCGAGCCCTGGACGGACATGCGCTGGGGACACGAGCTCTACCTGCTGGGCCACCTGATCCAGGCGGCCGTCGCCCGCGAGCGCGCGACGGGAGCGTCCGACCTCATGCGCGTCGCACGACGCTTCGCGGACCTGGCCGTGGCCACGTTCGGCCCGGCCTGCACCCGCGAGGACGGCTACTGCGGCCACCCCGAGGTCGAGACGGCCCTGGTCGAGCTGTACCGCCACACGGGCGAGCGCGCCTACCTCGACACCGCTCTCGCGATGCTCGACCGCCGCGGCGCGGGCGCGCTCGGGAGCGCGCCCCTCGAGCCCTCGTACTTCCAGGACCACGCGCCCGTGCGGGAGGCGCGCGAGGCGACCGGGCACGCCGTGCGCCAGCTCTACCTCGCCGCCGGGATGGCCGATGCCGCGGCCGAGGTCGACGATCCGGGCCTCCGCGAGGCGCTCGCCGCGCTGTGGCGCTCGGCGCATGGCACCAAGGAGTACGTGACCGGCGGCATGGGCTCGCGCCACCGCGACGAGTCCTTCGGCGAGCCCTACGAGCTGCCGCCGGACCGCGCGTACGCCGAGACCTGCGCCGCCATCGCCTCCTTCCAGTGGAACTGGCGCATGCTGCTCGCGACGGGCGACGGACGCCACGCCGACGCGATGGAGCGGGCGCTCCACAACGCGATCGCGGCCGGGATCGGCGTCGACGGGAGGACGTTCTTCTACTCGAACCCGCTCCAGGTGCGCACGGGTCACGACGGCGCGGGCGAGAACACCGCATCGTCCCGGCGCGACTGGTACGGCTGCGCGTGCTGCCCGCCGAACCTCGCACGCCTGGTCTCCTCGCTGGGCGCGTACGTCGCCACGGGCACGGAGCGCCGCGCGCGCCTCCACCTGTACGGGGCGGGGACGGTGCGCATCGGCGCGACCACGCTGAGCCTCGCGACCGCGTACCCCTGGGACGGGCGCATCGAGATCGACGTCGACGGCCCCCTCGAGGAGCTCGCGCTGCGGATCCCCGGGTGGTGCATCGGCGCGATGCTCGACGTGGACGGCGCGGAGAGGGAGGCGCGCGGCGGTGCCGACGGGTACGCGCGGGTGAGGCTCGCGCCCGGGACCCATCGCCTGGTGCTCGTGCTCCCCATGCCCGTCGACGTGCTCGACCCGCACCCGCGGGTGGACGCCGTCCGCGGCACCGCCGCGCTGCGCCGCGGGCCCGTGGTCTTCTGCCTCGAGCAGGCCGACCTGCCGCCCGGCGTCGCGCTCGAGGACATCCGGCTGGACCTGGCCGTCGCGCCGCGCGTGGGACCGGGCGTCGCATCGCTGCGTGCCGGCGCGACGGTGCTCGCCGAGGGCATCGTCCGCGGGACCGACGGACTGCCGCCGCTCACGGCGCTGCCCCGGTCCTCGCGCGCGACGGCCGCTTCTGGCATGCTTCCGGGAAGGATCGCCCTGCGCGCCATCCCGTACGCCCGCTGGGCGAACCGCGCGGGCGGCGCGATGCGGGTGTGGATCCCCGTCGACGAGGAGGTCTCGACCACGTGAGCGGCTCGGGTGTGCGTGGCACGGTGACGATGCACGACGTGGCCGCGGCGGCCGGTGTGTCGGTCAAGACCGTGTCGAACGTGGTCAACGACTATCCGCATATCCGTCCGGCGACGCGCGAGAAGGTCCAGAAGGCCATCGACGAGCTCGGCTACCGGATGAACCTGTCGGCGCGCAGCCTGCGCCAGGGCCGCACCGGCATCATCGGCCTCGCGCTCCCCGAGCTCTCGCTGCCGTACTTCGCCGAGCTCGCGGACTCCGTGATCCGCGCGGCGGAGGCCCGCGGCGTGGTGGTGCTCATCGAGCAGACCGGCGCGGACCGTCAGCACGAGCTCGACGTGCTCACGTCGGACCGCCGCCAGCTCACGGACGGGCTGATCTTCTCCCCCCTCGAGCTGGGACCCGACGACGCCGATGCGCTCAAGGTCGACTACCCGCTCGTGGTGCTGGGCGAGCGCATCTTCGGCGGCGACTGGGACCACGTCACCATGAACAACGTCGACGCGGCGCGCGCGGCGACGCAGCACCTCATCGACCAGGGCCGCCGGCGCATCGCCGTCATCGGCGCGCACGCCGGGGAGACGATGGGCTCCGCGGCGCTGCGCGTGCTGGGCTATCAGGCGGCGCTGGCCGCGAACGGCATCCCGCTCGACCCCGCGCTCATCGTCGAGGGTGGCCTGTGGCACCGCGCCACGGGTGCGGACTGCGTCGCGAGGCTCGTCGAGTCGGGCGTGGAGTTCGACGCGATCTTCGGCCTCAACGATGCGCTCGCGCTCGGCGCGCTCCACGCGCTCCACGCACGCGGCATCGACGTGCCGGACCCGGTCGCCGTGATCGGCTTCGACGACATCGAGGACGCGGCGTACACGTCCCCCACGCTCTCGTCGATCTCCCCCGGGCGCGAGCAGATCGCGCAGGAGGCCGTCGACCTGCTGCTCGCGCGCATCGCCGGCGGCGGCGATCCCTACCGCCGCGTGATCGCGGACTTCACCGTGGTGCCGCGGGAGTCGACCGGGGTCTGAGCCGCCGCCTTCGCCTTCCACCGAAGTGGTAGGTGGTGGTCGGTCTCGCGAGGTTCTCACCTCGCAGTGGTGGCTGGTTGTCGCGCGGGGCGGCGTGCCGACAATGGCGCACCACTGCGGTGTCCAGATCGCAGAGATCCGACACTCACCTACCACTTCCGGAGGGCGCGGGCGATACGCGCCTCAGGCCACCGCACCTCGCGCGTCGACCTTGTCGAGCCAGCGGTCCACGATGAGCCCGGTGAGCAGCAACGGCACGGAGAGGCCGATGAGCAGCATGACCGGGATGAACTTGATGCCGATCACCGTGAGCGCGATCACCGTGATCGCGCAGCCGAGCGCGGTCAGGGGCGAGAGCAGGGGCGCGACCGCGACGAAGCGCAGCGTCCGCACCGCGGGGTCCTCGTAGCGACGCAGCACATGCGGCGCGTACCCGAGGCAGGCGACGGCGTAGGCCCCGAGCGCGATGACGGCACCTGACAGGATGGTCGTCACCATGTCGCCGCCGTATGCGAGCAGCACCAGCAGCTCGTACCACGCGAGCGCGATCACCCCCATGAACGGGGCGGTGACGATCGCGGCGCGCGGCAGCTCCGCGCGGTAGGCGCGCCAGAAGTCGCCCCACAGCGCATCGGACGGGTCGCCGTCGACGATGCGCCGGAGCAGTCCAGCTCCCGCGACGGTCGCGGGCCCCAGGCCCACGATGACGAGGCCGAGCACCGTTCCCGCGATCATCATCAGCTGGATGGCGACCAGGTGCGCGACCACGCGCATCCACACCATGAGCCGGCCGGTCCAGCCGGGCACCTCGCTGATGTCCGCGGGCGAGCCCTCGAGCCGCATGCGCGCCTTGTCGCGCTCGCGCCGCCTGTCGTCGGGATTACGTTCCGCCACGACAGCCATCATCCCACCCGAGTACCGACCAGCACCGTGCCCTGGGGCCCACGCGCGGCGAAGGACAGCGTCGCGCGATCGCGCACCGCATCCCACGCGGGGAACACCACCGCATCCACCGGCGCCTCCCCGTCGCGCGTGAAGCGTCCCGCGCCGCGCGCGACGAGGCCCGCGAGCTCGGTCTCGCCCACGCTGACGCGCCGCGACCCCACGACCTCCTGGGTGGGACCCGCATAGTCCACGATCTCCCACTCGCCGGCGAGCACCGCGACGTCCGAGGGCCAGCCGGCCTCGTCATCGTCCTCGCGCTCGCCAGCCCAGGTCTGGACGGACACGAGCGGCCACCCGCCGTGGGTCCACACCAGGCGACGCACCTGGACCTCGTGCTGACGCGGGGTCTCGTCGAAGCGCGTGTGGTGGACCAGCAGCTGATGGGTCGGCTCGGTCAGCACGGCCGCGTGGCCGGGCGCGAGGATCCCGCGCGCGGCGCCCTCGAGCCGGTGGCTCGCGAGCACCGTGAGGCCCACGGCCTCGGGGTCGGCGTCGAGGTCGGTCATCTCGTGGCCCGCCGGGTCCACATACGGTCCGTAGAGGTCATCGGAGACCGCCACCCGCACGTGGTACGTGCTCACCAGGGAGTCGTAGGACACGATCAGCGCCCAGCCCCCGCCGGGGCGAGGCACGATGTACGGCCCCTCGATCGCGGTGTCGACGGACTTGGGACGCCGCGCGATGAGCGTCCCGAAGGACGATGCGGGAGCGCCGTGTTGTCCGGGTGCCGGGGCGGGAGCGTCGAGGGCGAAGCCCGTCGCCGGGTCGATCTCGAAGATGTGCAGGCCGCCGAAGAACGAGCCGTACACCAGGTGGTTCCGGTCGCCGTCGATGACGAGCTGCGCGTCGATGGCGTTGTGACCGTCGCGATCGTGCTCGGTCGCGACGACGATCCCGCGGTCCTCCCACGGTCCGCTCGGGTGCGGCGCGACGGCGAGCCCGATCGCGGAGGTCCGCGACCCGAACGAGGACGCGGAGTAGTACATGCGCCACTCCACACCGCCGGCGGTCTCGACGCGGACCACGTCGGGGGCCCAGAGGCCCTCGGCGCCCGCGTGCTCGCGGGCCGGGCCCGGGACGCCGTCGAGCGCGCAGCCCACGAACTCCCAGGTCACCAGGTCGGTCGAGCGGCGGATCTGGGCACCGGCCGCACGGAGCGGGCCGTCCGCATCGGCATCGGTCGAGAAGAGCCAGTACACGCCGTCGTCGTCGCGCACGGCGGTCGGGTCGTGGGAGTTGCGGGCGCCCCACGTGGACGGTTCGGGCCGTGAAAGGCCCGCGGCCCCGGCGTCTGCCGGGGCCGCGTGCTCGTTGCTCATGTCAGGTCTTCGATCCGGTCAGGGCGATCGACTCGATGATCTGACGCTGGAAGATCAGGAAGACGATGAGGATCGGGATGACGGAGATGACCGACGCCGCCATGATGAGCGGGTAGTCGCGCTGCGTCGCGTACTGGACGTTCATGTTCGCGATGACCACCTGCAGGGTCTGCTTCTCGGGCGAGTTCAGGTAGATGATCGGCGCGAGGTAGTCGTTCCACACCGCCATGAACCACAGGATGAACTGCGCGGCGATCGCGGGGCGCATGAGCGGGAACATCATGGTCCAGAAGATCTTGAGGTAGCTCGCACCATCGATCTTCGCGGCCTCGACCAGCGAGTCCGGCACGTTGTGCAGGTACTGGCGGAGGAAGAAGATCATGATGACGTTGCCCAGGATCACCGGGATGATCAGCGGCAGCAGGGTGTCGACCCAGCCGATCTTCGAGAACATCACGAACTGCGGGATCATCAGCGTCGGGAACGGCACCATCATGCCGGACAGCAGCATGAGGAAGATCGCGTTCTTGCCCGGCAGGCGGAGCTTCGCGAGGGCGAAGGCCGCGAGCGAGGAGAACAGCGTGCCGACGATGGTCACGGAGAGCGCGACGATCAGCGAGTTCTTGATGCCGGAGAGGACGTACGTGTCGTCGAAGACGCGGGCGTAGGTGTCCCACACGAAGGGGTCGGGGATCCACTCCGGAGGGAGCGAGTAGACGCCTTCCTTGGTCTTGAGCGAGGTCGAGACCATCCACACGAGCGGGGCGGCCATGATGATCGCGCCGAACGACAGGATGATGGTGAGGACCAGGTTGACCGCGGGGCTCTCCTGGGTCGCGGCCTTGCGCTTGAGGATGCCGCGCTGCTGTGGAAGCCGGCGGCCGCTGTCCGCGGCGGTGTCGGCGATCGCGCTCGAGGCGGAGCGCGCGGTGTTCTGGTTGAGGCTCATCGCAGTATCTCCTTCGCCTCAGTCGATCGAGAAGTCGTTGGCACGGTTGATGCGGAACTGGATCACCGTGACGATGAGGACCAGGATTCCCAGCACCAGCGCCATCGCGGTCGCATAGCCCATCTGGAGGTTCCGGAACGCCTGGTTCCAGACGTACCAGACCAGGGAGGCCGTGCTCCACTCGGGTCCGCCCGTCGGGGTCATGATGTTGATCTCGGTGAAGATCATGGAGCCCGCGATGATGTTGGTCACCACGAGGAAGAACGTGACGGGCTGCACCATCGGCCACGTGATCTTGGTGAAGCGCTTCCAGCTGGAGGCGCCGTCAAGGGCGGCGGCCTCGTACAGCGAGCGCGGGACCGCCTGGACGGCGGCGAGGTAGAGCAGCGTGGAGTAGCCGAGGCCCTTCCACACGGCCATGATGATCAGCGCGGGCTTGGCCCAGTCCTTGTCCATGAGCCAGTTCGGGCCCTCGATGCCGATGAGGCCCAGCGCCTGGTTCACCAGGCCGAAGTCGCCGTTGTAGGCCCACTGCCAGAGGATGGCGACCGCGGCGAGCGACGAGATGACCGGGATGTAGTACACGGTTCGGAAGAAGGTGCGGCCACGGATCTTGCGGCTCAGCGCGAGCGCGAGCGCGAGCGAGAGGGCGAGGCCGATCGGGATGCCGATCATGTAGAAGACCGTGTTCCACAGGGCCTTCCAGAAGTACTGGTCCTGCAGCAGCCTCGTGTAGTTGTCGAGACCGATGAAGGTCATGTTGCCGATGCCGTTCCAGTTGGTCAGCGAGGCGTAGACCGAGAATCCGAGCGGGAAGAGCAGGAAGGCGATCCACCCGATCACGGGCGGGGCCATGAAGGCCGCCGCCCAGGCGTGCTCCCTCCGGTGAAGCTTGTTGTTGGCCTTCCGGGACGCCTTCGCGTCCTCCTTGGTCCACACGGTGGTGGACTCGGCGGGGGGAGCCGTTGTCGCCATGATCTGTCCTTACTTCATCGCGAGGGTGGGGGCCGGCGCCGGAGCGCCGGCCCCTCCCTACGTTCCTGCTATCAGCCGTTGGCCTTCGCCTGGTCGGCGCTGATCCACGACTGGTCGAGCAGCTGCTGCATCTGAGGCTGGACCTCCGCGAGGAAGTCCGCAGCGCTCTGGTCACCGGTGTCGACGACTCGGGTGATGTTGACCCAGAAGTTGTCGTACCACTCCGGGGTGTAGGTCCACACGCCGGGCAGCGGGCGGCCCTTCTCCTCGGCGATCTCGAGGAACGCCTTGGTGTTGGCGGGCCAGCCGGCGGCTGGCGCGTCGGTCTCGATCCACTCGCCGGTCGCGTAGTCGATCAGGTTCGGGATCTGGACCTTGTTCTCCGCGAGGATCTTCTGCGCGTCGAGGTCGGTCGACAGGTAGGTCGCGAGCTGGGCCGCGAGCTCCTTGTTCTTCGAGTTCTCCGACACCGCGATGCCGAGCGAGCCGAGCCAGGTCGACCAGTCGTCACCCTCGTTGGCGACGGGGTAGGGGATCACGTCGTAGCCGAACTTGTCGGGGTTCTCCTCCGCGACCGAGTTGTACGTCGCGATGTCCCACGGGGCGACCGGGAAGAAGCCGATCTCGCCGGCCATCCAGCGCTGGTACGTGTCGAGCGTCTGCGCCTGCTCGGCCGACGGGGTCACGCCCTCGACGAGGCCCAGGTCGGCGAACCACTGCAGCGCCTCGGCGAACTCCGGGGTGTCGACCGTGACGGTCTTCTGGTCCTCGGAGATCCAGTCCGCGCCGGCGCCCCAGATGAAGGCCTGCGAGTTCCAGACCACGTTGAGGCCGGTGCCCCAGGTCTCGTAGTCGAGCTTGTCGGACTGCGTGAGCTCCTGGCAGAGCGCCACGAACTCGTCGAAGGTCAGCGGCTCGTCCGCCGACGGGTGCTCGAGGCCGAGCGCGTCGAAGAGGACGGTGTTGTAGCCGAAGCCGAACGGGCCGACGTCCTTGGGAAGGCCGTACAGCGGGTCGGCCGAGTCGCCGCGCGCACCGGTCTCGGTGTTGAAGCGGTAGGCGTCGGTGCCGAAGGACCAGATGTTGTCGATGGTCTCCTGCGGCACGTACTCGGTGAGGTCCGCGAGGACGTCCGCGTAGACGTAGCCCATCATCTTGCCGGGCTCGATGTAGAAGACGTCCGGGACCTTGTTGCCGGCGATGGCCGCCTGCAGCTTGGTCGCGTACTGGTCCGCGTCGGTGATGATCATCGTCACCGAGGCGCCCGTCTCCTCCTCGAACTTCTCGATGGCGGCCTCGTACGCGATCTTGTCGTACTCGCCACCACGGAACATGAACGTGAGCTCGTTGGGGGCGTCGCCACCCGCGGTGTCGGGCTCGGGGCTACCCGAGGTGTCGCCACCGGTGCCGCCGCTGCACGCCGCGAGGGTGAGCGCACCCACCATGGTCGCGGTGATGGCGGCTGTCCTGAACTTACGCATTGCCTGCCTCCCTGATCATCGTTGATGAGTGAGGTCTTGTGTCCGGATCCCACGATGCCCTGATGAGGCGATCGTCGCATCCTGGTCGTCGTTGACCCCAGGCTCTGGAACCGACCCTTTGTCGGCGCCTTTACAACGATGGAACAATGACACGGGAAACGGCGCTCGGTCAAGTCGGTCAGGTTACGATTCCGAAACACGTTGGCTCGGAGCGGATCTGCCAGGGATGACGCAGGCAAATGAGCACGTACGGCGCGCTTTCCGCCCCCGTATGGGCCGTTTGTCGAGCCGCGTGGGACCTTCGCACCGGTACCCTCCGTTTGACGATCGCCGCCCGATTTGGGCACGATTGACTTACAACGATGTAGACAGGAGGACGCCTCGCATGCGAGCCGCGACACCGCCCATGGGCTGGAACAGCTGGGACAGCTACGGAACCACGGTGACCGAGGACGAGGTCCTCGCGAACGCACAGGTGATGGCCGAGCGCCTCCTGCCGCACGGCTGGGACACGGTCGTGGTGGACATCGCGTGGTACGACCCGACCGCGCGCTCCCACGGCTACAACGCCGATGCGCCGCTCACGCTGGACGCCTACGGACGCCAGGTCCCGGCCCCCAACCGCTTCCCCTCGGCGGCGGACGGTGCCGGCTTCGGCCCGCTCGCCTCCCAGGTGCACGCGCTCGGGCTGAAGTTCGGCCTCCACATCATGCGCGGCATCCCGCGCCTCGCCGTCGAGCTGGACCTGCCGGTCCTCGGGACGGACTACACCGCGAAGGACGTGGCGGACCTCGAGCACGTGTGCCAGTGGAACCCCGACAACTACGGGCTCGACCACGACCACCCGGGCGCGCAGGCGTACTACGACGCGCAGGTCGCGCAGTTCGCAGCCTGGGGCGTGGACTTCATCAAGGCCGACGACATGCAGGCGCCGTACTTCGAGCGCGAGATCGCCGCGTACCAGCGCGCCATCGAGCGCTCCGGCCGCGACATCTCCCTGTCGCTGTCCCCCGGCACGCACCTGTCCACCGCGCACCTGCCCCACCTGCGCGAGAACGCGCAGATGTGGCGCATCTCGGACGACCTCTGGGACCGCTGGGAGGACGTGCACGCGCAGTTCGCGCGCCTCGCGCGCTGGGCGCCGTTCCAGCAGGCCGGCGGCTGGGCCGATGCCGACATGCTCCCGCTGGGCCGCATCGGCATCCGCGCCGAGCGCGGCGAGCCGCGCGACTGCCGCCTCACGCTCGACGAGCAGCGCACGATGCTGAGCCTGTGGTGCATGGGCCGGTCCCCCCTCATGGTGGGCGGCGACCTTCCGACCAGCACGCCCGAGACGCTCGACCTCCTGGCGACGCCCGCGGTCGCCGAGGTCCTGCAGGGATCCGTCGACGGACGCGAGCTGCTCCGCGAGCCCCTCGAGGGCGGCGAGCTCATCGTCTGGTCGGCGCGCTCCGCATCGTCCTCCCGCGTCTACGCGGCGGTGTTCTGGACCGGCGACGCGCCGTTCGACGCGAGCGTCGCGCTCCCCTCGATCCTGGGCACCGGCATCGTCGACGTCGCGGCGACCGACCTGTGGCCGGGTCAGTCCGCCGCCGTGGTGGACGGGCTGCTCACGGCGACCGTTCCCGCGCACGGCGTCGCGTGGGTGGCGCTGGACCCGACCGCATGAGCGCCCGCCGCGGCATCGTGATCGGCGCGGTCGCCACCGCGGCGGTCGCAGCGCTCGGCGCCGGCGTCCTGGTCTGGAGCCCGTGGGGCGACGGCGACGGCGATGGCTCGGGCACCGCTGCGACGGCGGGCCCGGCCGAGGAGGCGGTCGCCGCGACCGCGCTCGAGCTCGAGGGCGACATCCACACCCACGACCCGGCGCTCGTCGTCGGCGAGGACGGCGAGGACTGGTACGTCTACTCGACCGGGGACGTGCAGAAGGGCCTGGGCTCCCCCCAGATCCGCCGCTCGACCGACGCGGGCGAGACGTGGGAGTACGTGGGCACCGCGTGGACCGCCTCGACGCGGCCGGAGTGGGTCTACGAGGAGGTCTCCGGAGTCCAGAACTTCTGGGCGCCCGAGCTGGTCGAGCACGACGGCACGTGGTACCTCTACTACGCGGCCTCGACGTTCGGCACCAACGGCTCCGTCATCGGTCTCATGACCTCCCCCACGCTCGACGTCGACAGCCCGGACTACGGCTGGACCGACCAGGGCATGGTGATCCGCTCGACCCCCGGGGTGGACAACTTCAACGCGATCGACGCCGGTGTGGTCACCGCCGAGGACGGCACCCCGTGGATGACCTTCGGGTCGTTCTGGGGCGGCATCCAGCTGGTGGAGCTCGAGTGGCCCAGCGGGAAGCCCGTCGACGGCGCCGAGCCGACCACCATCGCGACGCGCAACAACGCGACCAACGCGATCGAGGCGCCCTACCTCATGTACCGGGACGGCTACTACTACCTGTTCGTCTCGCGCGACAAGTGCTGTCAGGGCACCGACTCGACCTACTCGATCGCGGTCGGCCGCTCCACCGACATCACGGGGCCCTACCTCGACAGCTGGGGCAACCAGATGATGTACGACGGCGGCGACGAGCTGCTGTCGACCCGCGGCACCATGATCGGCCCCGGCGGCCAGTCCTACTCGCACGGCTACCTGGCCTTCCACTACTACGACGAGACCCTGGGCGGCGACTTCCAGCTCGCGATCCGAGAGCTCGGCTGGACCGAGGACGGCTGGCCCGTCGCCTGGACCGCGGAGGAGCTCGCCGACAACGGCTAGGCCGCCCGCGCATCGTCCCGAACCCCTCAACGAAGAGAGAGAGAAGCATGACCACCATCACCCTGCACCCCGGCTTCCGCGTGGGGCCCGTCGACCGCCGCGTGTTCGGCTCGTTCGTCGAGCACCTGGGACGATGCGTCTACACGGGCGTGTACGAACCGGGCCACGAGACCGCGGACGAGCACGGCTTCCGCCGCGACGTGGCGGACCTCACCCGCGAGCTCGGCGTCACGATGCTGCGCTACCCGGGCGGCAACTTCGTCTCCAACTACACGTGGGAGGACGCGGTCGGCCCGGTCGAGCAGCGCAAGCCGTTCCTGGACCTCGCGTGGCGCACCGTCGAGCCGAACCTCGTGGGCACCGACGAGTTCCTGCAGTACTGCGAGCGCGAGGGGATCGAGCCGATGATGGCCGTCAACCTGGGCACCCGCGGCATCGACGCGGCCATCGGCCTGCTCGAGTACTGCAACGGCGAGGCCGGCACCAAGTGGGCCGACATGCGCATCGCGAACGGCCGGGTCGAGCCGTACGGGGTGAAGCTCTGGTGCCTGGGCAACGAGATGGACGGACCGTGGCAGATCGGCCACAAGGACGCCCACGAGTACGGCAAGCTCGCCGCCGCCACCGGTCGCGCGATGCGCCAGGTGGACCCATCGATCGAGCTGGTCGCGTGCGGCTCGAGCTCGATGATGATGGACACGTTCGGCGAGTGGGAGCGCACCGTGCTGTCCTACTGCTACGACGTGGTCGACCACATCTCGATGCACGCGTACTACGAGGAGATGGACGGCGACCGCGACTCGTTCCTCGCCTCCGGCACCGCGATGTCGACGTTCATCGAGCGCGTCGCCGCGTCCGCCGACGCGATCGGCGCGCAGAAGCGCTCGGACAAGCGGATCTCCATCAGCTTCGACGAGTGGAACGTCTGGTACCTGTTCTCCCGCTTCGTGGGCGAGACCAACCTGCCCGTCCAGAAGGATGCGCCCCGCATCATCGAGGACGTCTACTCGGCGCTGGACGCCGTGGTGGTGGGCGACATGATCATCAGCCTGCTGTCGCACGCGGACCGCGTCGCGGTGGGCTGCCTCGCGCAGCTGGTCAACGTGATCGCGCCGATCATGACCGAGCCCGACGGCCCGGCCTGGAAGCAGACCACCTTCCACCCGTTCGCGACCGCCGCGCGCCTCGCGCAGGGCGAGGCGCTCCAGGTGAAGGTCGACGCGGCCGCCATGAGCACCAAGAAGCACGGCGACGTGCCCACGGTGACCGCGGCCGCGACCGTCGACCCGGAGACGGGCGCGCTCGCGCTGTTCGTCACCAACCGCACCGCCGAGGAGCAGACGGTGACCCTGCGTCATCCCGGTGCGACGGCCCGCATCGAGGGCGGCTCGGCGGTGCTCGCGGACCACGTGGGACCGCGCGAGGGCCAGGAGGCCGCCGAGGCCTACGGCATGGTCGACGCACTGCCGGTCGAGCATGCGGACGGCGCCATCACGCTGCGCCTCGCACCCGAGTCGTGGACCGCGTTCCACGGCTCGCTCAAGGGCTGAGGCCCACCGGACGATGCGGCGGCCGGGCGACCGCGCCCGTGCCCGTGCCCGTGCCCGTGCCCGTGCCCGTGCCCGTGCCGCCGCATCGTCCCCGCCCCGCGTCGCGGGGCTAGGAGTCCTGCTTCTTCTTCTCGTCGACCGGGTTCGCCGGGAGCGAGCGCGGAGCGGGCTCCGGCGTGATCAGGCCGACCGGGAGGCACTCGGCGTTGGCCGTGAGGATGAGGTCCGGGTCCAGCTCGGGCGCGAGGGTCGAGCGCAGGTTCGCGCTCTGGTACTCCTCGCCGAGCACGATGTCGACAAGCGTGCCCTCACGGTTGTCCAGCACCATGTCGACGTCGCCGTCGAAGTTCTGGGCCACCGTGTACGCCTGGCGGACGCCGTCGGGACCGAAGACGATGCGCACGTTGCCCGCGTAGGTGCGGCCCCAGTTCGCGGTCGTCACGATCACGTAGTTGCGCTCGTCGAGCACCGACGAGACGCTGCCCGCGAGCCCCGACACGTCGCTGCCGTTGAGGACGCGCACGCCGACGTTGCGGTGGAGCATCGGCGTGCTGTTGACCGGCGGGCACACGAGCGTCACATCGCTCTCGAACTCGCCCACCGGCGTGACGAACGGCTGCGAGAACGGCCCGTCGATGTCGCCCTTGTAGACGCCGGCGGCGAACACGCCGGTGAAGGCGAGGGCGATGACGAGCACGCCGAACACGACGATCTGGCGCTCGCGCCGGTGGCGGCGGACCTGAGCGCGTCGGGCGTCGGGGCGTCCGTTCGCTCGCTCGGTCACAGGCACCATCCCGTCGCTGATCGAGGACTTCTGGCGGAGGATAGGGGATTCGAACCCCTGAGGGCTTGCACCCAACACGCTTTCCAAGCGTGCGCCATAGGCCACTAGGCGAATCCTCCAGGCCCGGAAACTATACCCGATCCGGCGGGCACTTCCTCACCCGACAAGCCGTTAGACTTGTCGGCAACCCCCCACGTGGCGATACCTCGCCCAACTCCCCCAGGTCGGGAACGAAGCAAGGGTAAGCGGGCTCTGTCGGGTGCGTGGGGGGCCTCTTCATGCCCGCACGATGCTGTGGAGGGCTTTTCCTGGGCGTCAGGGCCCCGCACTAGAGTCGTACCCGTGACCACCGCCCTGTACCGCCGCTACCGTCCCGACAACTTCGCGGACGTCGTGGGTCAGGAGCACGTCACCGTCCCGCTCATGCAGGCGCTGCGCGCAGACCGCGTCAACCACGCCTACCTGTTCTCCGGCCCGCGCGGCTGCGGCAAGACCACCTCCGCGCGCATCCTCGCGCGCTGCCTCAACTGCGCGGAGGGCCCCACGGACACCCCGTGCGGCACGTGCCCGTCGTGCGTCGAGCTCGCCCGCGGCGGCGCCGGCTCGGTCGACGTGGTCGAGATCGACGCGGCCTCCCACAACGGCGTGGACGATGCCCGCGAGCTGCGCGAGCGCGCCGCGTTCGCGCCCGCGCGGGACCGCTACAAGATCTTCATCCTCGATGAGGCGCACATGGTGACGCCGCAGGGCTTCAACGCGCTGCTCAAGCTGGTCGAGGAGCCCCCGCCGCACATCCGCTTCATCTTCGCGACCACGGAGCCGGAGAAGGTCATCGGCACCATCCGCTCGCGCACGCACCACTACCCGTTCCGGCTCGTGCCGCCGCCCGTCCTCACCGAGTACATGGAGACCCTGTGCACGGCCGAGGGCGTGGAGGTCGCGAGCGGCGTGCTCCCGCTCGTGGTGCGCGCGGGCGGCGGATCGGTCCGCGACTCGCTGTCGGTGCTCGACCAGCTCATGGCCGGATCGGACGACTCGGGCGTGACGTACGACCGCGCGATCGCGCTGCTCGGCTTCACCGACGCGACGCTGCTGGACGACGCCGTCGATGCGATCGCCGCGGCGGACGGCGCCTCGCTGTTCGACGTGGTCGAGCGCGTCATGTCCACGGGCCACGAGCCCCGGCGGTTCGTCGAGGACCTCCTCGAGCGGCTGCGCGACCTCCTGGTCCTGTGCGCCGCCGGGGATGCGGGCGCCCGCGCGCTCGGCTCCATGCCCGAGGACCAGCTCGAGCGGGTGCGCGCCCAGGCGCGACGCCTGGGGCTCGCGCGGGGCTCCGCGGCGGCCGACCTGGTCAACGACGCGCTCACCCACATGGTGGGCGCGACCTCGCCGCGGCTCCACCTCGAGCTGCTGTGCGCGCGCCTCCTCGCCTCGGAGGCACCGGCCACGGCCCCCGCACCCGCCGCACCGGCGTATGCCGCCCCCGCTCCCGCCCCGGCGGCGCCCACGCCCGCGCCCGTCGCGGCGCCCGCGAGCCCCGCGCCCGTGGCACCCGCCCCGGCTCCGGCCGCCACGCCGCCGGTCGCCGTGACGCCTGCCGCCTCGGCACCGCCCGTGCCTGCTCCCGCTCCCGCTCCCGCGCCTGCGGCTGCGGCGGTGCAGGACGACGACGACTGGACCCCGGCGGCGCCCGCAGCGCCGGCCCCGGCGCCGCCCACGCCCGCTGACGAGCCCGCCGCGGCCTCGTCCGGCGGACCCGCGGACACGGAGCTGGTGCGCCGTCGCTGGCCCGAAGTGCTTGGGACGCTCGAACGGTGGCGCGTCACGTGGACGCTCGTGAGCCAGAACGCGCAGGTGCAGTCCGTCCAGGACGGCACGCTCACGCTCGCGGTCTCCAATCCCAACCTGGTGTCCATGCTCGACGGCGGCAAGCACGCCGAGAACCTGCAGCTCGCGCTGCGGGAGACGCTCGGGATGCAGCTCCGCATCGCTGCGGTCGCCGGTCCTGCCGGTCCCGCCCCGACGCGGCCCGCGGCACCACCGGCCGCCCGTCCGGCGCCCGTGCCCGCTGCGGCTCCGGCCGCATCGTCCGCGCCGTCGGCCGCCGCGCCGCGTCCGGCGACGGCTCCGGCCGCCCCGGTCGCCACCGCGCCCGTCGGCGACCCCCCGCCGTGGGACGTCCCGCCGCCCGAGGAAGAGCCTCCGTACGAGGAGGAGGAGATCTCGGACGACGACGCACGCGCCGCGGAGGCGGGGATGAGCGCGGCCGAGATCCTCGCCAAGGAGCTCGGCGGCGTGGTCATCGACGACTGACGCCTGCCCCCGCCGCCACGGTGGATCAGCGTCGCCTCCGCGAGGTTCCCGCCTCGCAGCGGTGCCTCGTGGTCGCTGACCGGCGCTGACGCCTCATGCGCCTACGCTTGTCCCCATGTACGACGGCGCGGTTCAGGACCTCATCGACGAGCTCGGGCACCTCCCGGGCATCGGCCCCAAGAGCGCGCAGCGCATCGCCTTCCACATCCTCAGCACCGATCCGGCGGACGTGCGGCGCCTCGCCGACGCCATCACCACGGTCAAGGAGAAGGTGCGCTTCTGCACCGTCTGCGGCAACGTCGCCGAGTCGGACCAGTGCCGCATCTGCACCGACCCGCGCCGCGCAGAAGACGTGCTGTGCGTCGTCGAGGAGCCCAAGGACGTCGTGGTCATCGAGCGCACGCGCGAGTTCCGCGGCCGGTACCACGTGCTCGGCGGCGCGATCGATCCGATGAACGGCGTCGGCCCCGACGACCTCCGCATCCGCGAGCTCCTCTCCCGCCTCGGCGACGGCAAGATCGAGGAGGTCATCATCGCGACCGACCCCAACATCGAGGGCGAGGCCACGGCGACCTACCTCACGCGCATGCTCGTGCCCATGGGCGTGACCGTCTCGCGCCTGGCGAGCGGCCTGCCGGTCGGCGGCGACCTCGAGTACGCCGACGAGGTCACCCTGGGCCGCGCCTTCGAGGGACGCCGCAAGGTCAGCTGACCTCCCGCCCCTGACAGTCCCAACGGAATCGACGCCGACACGCCGGTGATCCAGGCCCGGAAGGCCCGGATCACCGGCGTGTCGAGTCGGGATCCGTTGCGACTGTCGAATGGGTCAGGTCGCAGGGGTCAGGCGACTCGCGTGCCCTGGCGCAGCTTCTTGTAGGGCACCCGGAGACGCGCGATGACGATCCACATCGACCCCAGCAGCAGGGCCGCCTGGACGCCCAGGCCGAGCCACGGCGCGCGCGGGTAGACGGAGTTAGCTTCCTGCTCCTGCTCCCAGTCGTTGTCCTCGTAGACCGAGTAGTCGCCGGTCACCGAGGCGACCAGGTCGACGCACTCGTCCCAGTTCACGGAGTCCTGGAGATCCTCCTCGGAGGGTCCGATGCGCGCGTCGCTCACCGCACGGTGCATCTCCGCGAACAGACCAGGGGCCGCGCGGCCGTCCTCGTCCCACGTGAGGTAGTTGACGATGGGCGACGACTCGCCGATCAGCACCACGGGGTTCACCAGCAGCAGCCACGCCGTCTGCTCGGTGCGGGCGACGCCGTGCTCCCATCCGCCGTCCTGGACGGAGCAGGTGATGTCGTGCACATCGATCCCGTCGAACGCGGAGGGATCGCCGTTCATGTACCAGGCGTCGACCGCCGCCTCCTGCTCGGGCGTGAACTGGTCCCAGTCGAAGCTCCGCGAGGTCTCGGTGACGGTCACGGAGATCAGCGGCTGCGTGAAGAAGAACAGCAGCAGCGTGCCCAGCAGCAGGAAGCCCGTGGTGAGGTGCGCGAGCGAGACCGATGCGACGGCGCGCGCCGCGAGCGCGGACCACGCCAGGCCCACGGCCGTCGCGGTGAGCACCACCAGGAGGATGACGGCCATGACGATGAGCAGCTCGTCCCAGTGCCAGCCGGAGCGCGAGAACGCGTAGACCAGCAGCGGCGTCGTGGTGAGCAGCACCGCGAGCGCGAACAACCACGAGGCGAGCAGCTTGCCCACCGCGAGGTCGCCAGCCGTGAGGCGCGTCATCTGCAGCGGCGCCAGCACGCCCTCGGACGAGTCGCCGTTGAGCGAGGTCGCGGACAGCGACGGCGCGACCAGCAGGCCCGCACCGAGCACCATCACCAGCACCAGCTCGAGCAGCGTCGAGTTCTTGGAGCCGTCCGACTGTGCGGCGGCGAAGAGGCCGATCGCCATGATGCCGGCGAACAGCAGTCCGTAGAAGATCCAGCCCTTGGCGGTCGGGCGGCGGCGCATGAGCTCGATCTGGGTGACCAGCAGCGTGCCGCGCAGCGTCGGGAGCCACGGGTTTCCCTTCACGGGACGACGGGACGATGCGGGGGCGGGGCCGGGCGCGGGAGCGGCGGCCGGGGTGTCGTCGAGAACAGTCATCGCCGCTCCTCCTCCATGGTCATGTAGGTCTGCTCGAGCGCGCTGCCTGCGGGGCCGAAGCGGTGGACGGGCACGTTCTTGGACATGAGCCACGCGAGCGCCTGCGCCGCATCGGCCTCGGAGCCGACGCGGATCACCATGCCGGCGGGCTCGTCGTCGAAGGCGATCTGCCCCTCGGTCAGCACCGCGCGCAGCAGGTCGTCGTCGAGCGTCCCGATCCGGTAGCGCGTCTTCGCGTCGGCGACCTTCGCGGCGATCTCGTCGCCCAGCGTGCGGCCCTTCGACATGAACACCGCGTCGTCGACCATCTCGTCGAGCTCGGCGAGCACGTGCGAGGACACCAGCACGGCCTTGCCCTCCGCGGCGAGCTCGCGCACCAGCGTGCGCAGCTCGACGCGCGAGCGCGGGTCGAGCCCGTTCGCGGGCTCGTCCATGAGCAGCACCGCCGGGTCGTTCATGAGCGCACGCGCGATGGACAGGCGCTGCTTCTGGCCGCGCGACAGGACCCGCGTCGGGCGGTCGGCGAACTCGCTCAGGTGCACCGTGCGCAGCAGCGCCGCGCCGCGCGCGCGCGCCTCGTGAGCGTGGAGCCGGAAGCCGCGCCCCATGAGCGTGAGCGTCTGCAGGCACGTGAGGTTGTCCCATGAGCCCAGCTGGTCGGGCATCCACCCGATCGCGTCGCGCACCGCCGCCGCATCGTGCCGCGGGTCGGCGCCCGCGACGCGGATCTCGCCCGCGTCGGGCCGCAGCAGGCCTGCCAGCATGAGCATGAGCGTCGTCTTGCCGCAGCCGTTCGGCCCGATGAGCGCCGTCACCGTGCCGGGCTGCACCTCGAGCGTCGCGTTCGCGACGGCCTGCACGGAGCCGAACGACCGTGCCACGCCCTGCGCGCTCACCGCCGCGGTCGTGACCGCGGCCGTGGTTGTCGCCACCATGGATCCCCCTGGGATGGGGTGCGGCTCCGACGCCGCACCGGGTGGCTCAACAGTCGCACACCGCGATCGGCGGATCTATCAGGGACATCCCCCCATTTCTGGGGGTAGCGGTCAGGGGCTCCCCTGGGATAGCGGCGCCGTCGCGAGGGCGAGCCTCTCCTCGAACGCGTAACCCGGGCGCACCTCACGGAGCGGCTCCCCGTAGACGATGGTCGAGCGGCCCTCCGCATGCACGGGCGCGTCGACCCGTTCGTCACGGACGAGCGCGAGCCAGTCGCCGTGCACCGCATCCGCGAGCTCCTGCGGCGCCTCGGGCCCGACCCAGCGCGCGGCGTTGCGCTCGCGCAGCACGTCGAAGCCGAAGGGCAGGTCCAGGCAGTGGCCCGCGATGCCGTCGACGGGGCTGGTCCAACGGAAGTCGTACGCCCACGTGCGCGGCTGGGCCCCGCGCGCCGCGCGCAGCGCCGCCCACCGCCCCACGTGCCGGCGGAAGATCGCGTGCGTGATCGCCTGCCCCGCGACCAGGCGACCCTCGGGCCCCGGCGCGGTCGCCGCGAGCTCGTCGCGCAGGTCCTCCGGGACCCCGGCGCGTGCGAGCAGCTCCCCCGGCGGCCCCGCCACCAGTGCGTCCGGCGCATCGTGCAGGGCGAGCGTGAACTCGTGCGCGGTCGCCCCGATGAGCAGCGCGACGTCGTCGCCCACCCCGGCCGCGAGCGCGTCGGCCACCGTGCCGGGGACCAGCTCGCCGTCGATGACGGGCGAGAGCACCAGGTTGTCGTGGAACGTGCCGGCCAGGGGGTCGTCGAGCGGAGGCGGCTCCTGCGCCTGCGCCGCGAGCACCTGCGCCTCGGTGAGCGAACGCAGGCCCTCGAGGTCGGGCGTGACGCCCAGCCGTGCCGCGCCCTCGATCGTGGCCGCACGGGCCCGGTCGACCCGGATGGGCGTGTCCGCGGGCGAAAGGGCGAGGACTCCGCGGAAGAGGCCCCGGGCCGCGGGCATCGTCAGCAGCCGCATCACGGCGGCGCCACCCGCGGACTGGCCCGCGATCGTCACCTTGGCGGGGTCGCCGCCGAAGGCGCGGATGTTCTGCTGGACCCAGTCGAGCGCCGCGATCCAGTCGAGGACCCCGCGGTTGAGCGGGGCGCCGTCGATCCAGCCGAAGCCGTCGAAGCCGAGCCGGTAGGACGCCGCGACGGTCACCACCCCGTCGCGATGGAATGCCTGGCCGCCCCACCACGGGCCCGCATGCGAGCCCCCGACGAAGCCGCCGCCGTGGATGTACACGAGCACGGGCAGCCCCGCATCGGGCGAGGGATCCGGCGTGCCGACGTCGAGCGTCAGGAGGTCGTCGCCCGGGATCGACGGCTCGGGCACATACGAGTCGGGCCAGGGGCAGCCTCGTTGCGGCGTCGCGCCGTGCAGCAGCGCGGGCCGCACCCCGTCCCACGCCGCGCGAGGCTCAGGAGCGAGGAACCGGCGCGCGCCCACAGGCGGCTCGGCGTACGGGATCCCGAGGAAGATCGCGGCGCGGCTCGCGGAGCCGTCGGCGGAACGATGCTCGCGCCAGCGGCCGCTCACGGCGCCGGAGGCGGTCCAGACCACAGGTGCGACGGTGCCCACGAGGTCACCCTAGGGCGGAGCGCTCGGCAGCGCACGGGACCGGAGGCACTGGCCTCGCGCACGCGTGCCCCTAGAATGAGACACCGTGTCCGCCGGGCGGACATCGACCCCCATTCCTCCTGGAGTCTTGCATGTCCCTTGTGGTGCAGAAGTACGGCGGATCCTCGGTCTCGGACGCCGCCGCGATGAAGCGCGTCGCGCGTCGCGTGGCCGAGACGGTGCGCGAGGGCAACGACGTGGTCGTCACGGTGTCCGCGATGGGCGACACCACGGACGAGCTCATCGACCTCGCGAACCAGATCACCGATGCACCCGACGCGCGCGAGATGGACATCCTGCTCACGGCGGGCGAGCGCATCTCGATGGCGCTGCTCGCGATGGCGATCGCCAAGGAGGGCGTGCCCGCGCAGGCGTTCACCGGTCCGCAGGCCGGCGTCATCACCAGCGAGCACCACGGCCGCGCGCGCATCATCGACGTCGCTCCCGGTCGCCTGCAGAAGGCGCTCGCCGACGGCAAGGTCGCCATCGTCGCCGGTTTCCAGGGCCTCAACCAGGAGACGCAGGACGTCACGACCCTGGGCCGCGGCGGCTCCGACACCACCGCGGTGGCGCTCGCCGCCGCGCTCGGCGCGGACGTGTGCGAGATCTACACGGACGTGGACGGCGTCTTCTCCGCCGACCCACGCATCGTCCCCGCGGCCCGCAAGCTCGCACGCATCACCTACGAGGAGATGCTCGACATGGCCGCCTCCGGCGCGAAGGTGCTCATGCCCCGCTGCGTCGAGTACGCGCGCCGGTTCAATGTGCCCATCCACGTGCGCTCGTCGTTCTCCGGCCTGGAGGGAACGTGGGTCGTGGGGGAGACTGAAGAAGGAGACGAGATGGAAGACCCGATCATCGCGGGAGTCGCGCACGACAGGTCCGAGGCCAAGATCACGGTCACGGGCGTGCCCGACGTGCCCGGCTCCGCCGCGCGGCTCTTCGAGGCCGTCGCGCGCGCCGACGTCAACATCGACATGATCGTCCAGAACGTCTCCGCGACGAACACGGGCGTGACGGACATCTCCTTCACGCTGCCCGCAGCCTCGGTGCCGGACGCGCTCGCGGCGATCGAGGCGGACCACGCCGCGATCGGCTTCGTCGAGCTCGTCACCGACGAGAGCATCGGCAAGGTGTCGCTCATCGGCGCCGGCATGAAGTCCTCGTCGGGCGTCTCCGCCAAGTTCTTCGCGGCGCTGCGCGACGCGGGGGTCAACATCGAGATGATCACCACCTCGGACATCCGCATCTCCGTGGTCACGCGCGACGCGGACCTCGAGAAGGCCGTCAAGGCGGTGCACACGGCGTTCGAGCTCGACTCCACCGAGGGCGAGGCCGTGGTCTACGGAGGGACGGGACGATGAGCCTGACCGTTGCAGTCGTGGGCGCCACCGGGCAGGTGGGCGCCGTCATGCGCGAGCTGGTCGCGGAGCGCTTCCCCGACGCGACCGTGCGCTTCTTCGCGTCCGCGCGCTCGGCAGGCAAGGTGCTGCCGCACCTGGACGGCGAGATCGTGGTCGAGGACGTCGCCTCCGGCGACTACGCCGGCATCGACATCGCGCTGTTCTCCGCGGGGGGCGCCGCCTCGAAGGAGTACGCGCCGCTGTTCGCCGCCGCGGGAGCGATCGTCATCGACAACTCGTCGGCGTGGCGCAAGGACCCCGAGGTGCCGCTGGTGGTCTCCGAGGTCAACCCGGAGGCGCTGGACGACATCCCCAAGGGCATCGTCGCGAACCCCAACTGCACCACCATGGCCGCGATGCCGGTCCTCAAGCCGCTGCACGAGGCCGCGGGCCTCGAGCGCCTGGTCGTGTGCTCGTACCAGGCCGTGTCGGGCTCCGGCCTGGCCGGCGTCGAGGAGCTGCACTCGCAGGCCGCCGCGGTGCTCGATGGCGCCAAGGCGCTCGCGCACGACGGCTCGGCGGTCGAGTTCCCCGCGCCCGTGAAGTACGTCGCGCCCATCGCGTTCAACGTGCTCCCCATGGCGGGCTCCGTGGTCGACGACGGCTCGAACGAGACCGACGAGGAGCAGAAGCTCCGCAACGAGTCGCGCAAGATCCTCGGCCTGCCCGAGCTGATGGTGTCCGGCACGTGCGTGCGCGTGCCCGTGTTCACCGGCCACTCGCTGTCGATCAACGCCGAGTTCGAGCGCGGCATCACCCCCGCCGACGCCTACGAGATCCTCGCGAACTCCCCCGGCGTGCGTGTCGAGGAGGTCCCTACTCCCCTCGCGGCCGCCGGCGGCGACGTGTCGCTCGTGGGCCGCATCCGCCAGGACATGTCCCTCGAGGGCACGCGCGGCCTCGTGCTGTTCGTCTCGGGCGACAACCTGCGCAAGGGCGCGGCGCTCAACGCGGTTCAGATCGCGGAGCTCGTCGCGGCCAAGCTGAAGGCCGCCGCGTAGGCGACCGCCGCGTCGTCCGTCCCGAGGGCCGGTCTCCCGCTGGGGAGGCCGGCCCTCGGCTCGTTGTCGCGGGCGTGCCGCAGTCGACCTGCCGCCCCAGCGGGACATGGACGTCGGATCCGGCCCCGATCCGGCCTCCATGTCCCGCCAGGAGGCTTGGGACGATGCGCGGGCGCGGCGAGGAGACGATGCGCGGGCGCGGCGAGGGACGATGCGCGGGCGCGGCGAGGGGACGATGCGCGCCGCTACACCCCGGTGGCGCCCGAGCGCTTCCGGGCGAGCGCGTCCACCGTCGCCGCGAGGACCAGCACGCCGCCGGTCACCGCGAGGTTGGCCCCCGCCGAGAACTTGAGCAGGCCCATGCCGTTGGTGATGACCGCGATGACCGTCGCACCGATGACGGCGTGCACCAGGCGCCCGCGGCCGCCGAAGAGGCTCACGCCGCCCACGACGGCGGCCGCGACGCCCGAGAGGACGATCTCGCGGCCCATCGCCGCATCGGCCGATCCCACCTTCGAGACCGTGAAGATGCCCGCGACCACGGCCAGCACCGAGCAGACGACGAAGGCCGACCACTTCACCAGCGTCACGTTGACGCCCGCGCGCCTCGCGGCCTCGGTGTTGCCGCCGATCGCGTAGATGTAGCGGCCGAAGCGCGTGCGGTCGAGCACGTAGGTCCCCACCATGAGGATGAGCAGCACGAGCGGCACCACGATGGGCACGCCCTGAAGCGACCTCGCCGCGGTGCCGCGGTCCTGGTTGAGGTAGAACACGACGAACGCCCCCAGCACCGCGATCACGCCGAGCTTGGCGTACATGATGCTCGCGGGCGGGTTCGGTGCCCCCGACGCGGCGCGGCGCCGGCGGTCGAGCAGCGCGACCGCGAAGAGGACCCCGAGGACCACCCCGAGCATCGTCCACCCGGCCCACGGCGGCAGGTTCTGGTTCTGGATGGCCCTGATCTGGCTCGGGCTGAGGCGGTACGTGCCGCCCGCGCCGATGATCACGAGCATCACGCCCTGCAGGCCCAGGAACAGGCCCAGGGACACCACGAACGATGGCACGCCGATGCGGGCCACGAAGAAGCCGATGAAGCCGCCGACGGCCACGCCGATGCCGAGCGCGAGCAGCAGCGCGAGCGGCCACGCCATCCCTCCGGGCTGGGTGAGCTTGACGAAGACGCCCATGGCGACGCCGAACGTCACTCCCGCGGACAGGTCGATCTCGCCCAGCAGCAGCACGAACACGAGCGCCATGCCGAGCGTGACGAGCGGCGCCGCCTGCGTGAACAGGTTGGCGATGTTGCGCTCCGTGAGGAAGAGCGGGTTCGCGATCGCGAAGATCACCACGAGCACCACGAGGCCGCCGACGGCGGGCAGCGGACCCATGTCGCCGCCTCGCACGCGCTGGAAGTAGGAGCGCACCGCGTCGCCGACGCCGCCGTGGCCGCCCTTGCCCAGGAGGCTCGGCGCCTCGTCCTCGACCACGGTCGCCGGGCCCTCGTTCTCGATCTCGGTGCTCACGCGTCGACCCCCGTCATGCGCTTGGTTCCCGTGATGTAGCCGACCACGTCGTCGCGGCTGGTCTGCGACGCCTCGAGCCGGGCGGTCATGGTGCCCAGGTAGAGGACGCTGATGTCGTCAGCTACCGCGAACACGTCCTGAAGGTTGTGGGAGATGATGATGACCGCGACGCCGCTGTCCGCGAGGCGCCGCACCAGGTCGAGCACCTGCGCCGTCTGCGCGACGCCGAGCGCCGCGGTGGGCTCGTCGAGGATGACCACCTTCGCCTTCTTCACCACCGAGCGCGCGATCGCGACGGTCTGGCGCTGGCCGCCGGACAGCGACGCGACCTTCTGCCGCAGCGACTTCACGGTCTTGACGGACAGGGTCTGCAGCGCGCGGGCGGCCTCCGCCTCCATGCGGCCCTCGTCGAAGGTCCCGCCCGCCAGCTCCTCGCGCCCGAGGAACATGTTCTGGACGATGTCGAGGTTGTCGCACAGCGCCAGGTCTTGATAGACCACCTCGATCCCCAGCCGCGCGGCGTCACGCGGGTGATGGAGCGTGACGGGGTTGCCCTCGAAGAGCACCTCCCCGCCGTCGTACGGCTGCACGCCGGCCAGGCCCTTGATGAGGGTCGACTTCCCGGCGCCGTTGTCGCCGACGAGCGCCGTCACCCGCCCCTCATGCGCGGTGAAGTCGACGCCCTTGAGGACGTCGACGGGGCCGAAGCTCTTGGTGATGGATCTCAACTCGATGATCGCGCTCATGCGGTTCTCCTTGCTCGGACGGGACGGACGGGAGGACGATGCGCGTGGGGAGGGCGCCGCACGGCACCCTCCCCACGCCCGAGCATCACGACGCGGGCTGGAGCCCCACCTCGTCGCACTTGGCCGCGACCTCACCCGTGCAGATCTCGTCGTACGACGCGTTGCCGTCGTCGATGACCTGCTGGATGCCGTCGGGGCCCACGAGGACAGGGGTCTCGGCGAAGAACGGCGTGCCGTCGTCGTACTCCTCCGGGGCCGTCGGCGCCTCGCCGTTGAGCAGCTGCACCGCGAGCTCCGAGGCCGTGGCCGCCTCGAGCTGGTACGGCTTGTAGACCGTCGCGGCCTGCTTGCCGAGCAGGACGTTCTGCAGGCCTGCGACCGAGGCGTCCTGACCCGAGACGGGGACGGTGAGCCCATTCTTGTCGAGGATCGTGATGACGCCCGCGGCGTTCGTGTCGTTCGCGGCCCAGACCGCGTCGACCTTGCCGCCCAGGTCCGTGAGCGCCTGCTCGAACTGGGTGGCCGAGTACTCGCCGTCCCACTTGCCCGGCGGCTCCGCTGCCGCGGTGATCCCTGCGGCCTCCATGACGGACACCGCGCCGTCGTGGAACTTCGCCGCGTTGCCGTCCGCCGGGTCTCCGCCGATGTAGACCACCACGGCCTCGGCGGGGTCGACTCCGTTGGCCTCGAGGCCGTCCACCACGGACTGGCCCTCGAGCTCCCCGACCTTGAAGTTGTCGAAGGAGACGTAGTAGTCGGCGCCCTCGATCGGGCGGTCGTAGGCGATCACGGGGATTCCCTGGGCGGCGGCGTTCTCGGTGACGGTGATGCCGGCGCCGTTGTAGTCGACGAGGATCATCACGCCGCAGCCCTGCGTGAGCATCTGGTCGGCGATGGTCGCGTACTTCGCGGTGTCGCCCTGTGCGTTCTGGATGTCGGCCTCGAACCCGGCGGCCGTGATGGCCTCCTCGAGAGCCGGGCGGTCGCCGTTCTCCCATCGGGGGGACGATGCCGCGTCGGGCAGGATCACGCACGCGCGGCCACCCTCGGCCATCGCGCCGCCGGTGTCGCCGGTGGTGGGCTCCATGGACGAGCCTTCGTCGCCGCCGTCGCCGCTCGAGCAGCCGGCCAGCACCAGAGCCGAGGCGGTGAGCAGGGCCCCTGCAGAGATCAGTGAGGACTTCTTCACGTCGACATCCCTTCGACTAGGCCAGGGCGTCTTCGCCCCGGGGCACCGCCCTCGACGTTGAGGTGGCGTCTCGCTCACGATATGCCTGACAGCCCTGTAAGCAAGGGGTGCGACTCACAAATCGGTCACATTTCGATAACGTTGTCATACCTGGTCAAGTGGCAAATAAGGGATGCGCGTGCCTGTGCATCGTTGCAGACGGCCACGTGTCGCATCGTCCACGCGCGGCGGCCGCGCGCCGGGCCCGCCGGCCGGACAAGCAGCGAGGGCCGGATCCTCAGCGGATCCGGCCCTCGTCTCAACCGTCGGGGTGACAGGATTTGAACCTGCGGCCTCGTCGTCCCGAACGACGCGCGCTACCAAGCTGCGCCACACCCCGGTTTTTGAGCCTGCTAAGAATATCGGACTCGGGGCCGAAACACGAAATCGGGCCCTCAGACCCCCGGCACGAGCGTCAGGATCGTCGCCTCGGGGCGGCACGCGATCCGGTACGGCGCGTACGGCGACGTCCCCAGGCCCGCGGACACGTGCACGTAGGCTCCCTTGCCGCCGGAGTCCGGGCGCACGCCCGGCCACCCGTGGAGACCGCTCGCGCGGCTCGTGTCGAGGTCGCAGTTGGTCACGAGAGCGCCGTAGAACGGCACGCAGACCTGACCGCCGTGCGTGTGCCCCGCGAGGATCAGGGAGGCCCCGTCGGCGGCCATCTGGTCGAGCACGCGCCGGTAGGGCGCGTGTGCGACGCCGATGCGCGCGGACGCGCCGTCGACCTCCGGCGCGGGCTCGGGCATGCGGTCCCGGCCGATGTGCGGGTCGTCGACGCCCACGAGGTCGAGCACCGAGCCCACCGCCGCGATCGAGCCGCGCGCGTTGTTGAGGTCCACCCAGCCCTGGGCCACCAGCCCCGCGCGCAGGTCCTCGGTGGGGAGCTCCGCCTGCTTCGGGCGCAGCCGCGACGGCCCGCCGAAGTAGTCGAGAGGGTTCTTGGGAAGCGGACCGTGGTAGTCGTTCGAGCCGAAGACGAACGCGCCGGGGAGCCCCAGGAACGGCTCGAGCGCCTCGAGCGCGGTGGGCACCGCGTCGGGGTGCGCGAGGTTGTCGCCGGTGGTGACGACGGCGTCGATCTGCTCGCTCGCGAGGGCGCGCACCCACGCCACCTTGCGGCGCTGGCCGGGCGTCAGGTGGAGGTCGGACAGGTGCAGAAGCCGCACGGGGCGGCTGCCCGGCGGCAGGATCGGGACCTCGTGGCGTCGCACCGTGAAGGCGCGCGCCTCGGCCAGGCCCCAGGCCACGCCGGCCGCCGCGACGGCCGCGAGCCCCGCGACCACCCGCCGCGCCACGGTCAGTTGCCCCTGCGGTCGCCGCCGCCGTTGTTGCCGTTGTTCCCGCCGTTGTTGCCGCCGCCGTTGTTCGTGGTGTCGCCCTCGTCGGTGGTGGTGTCCTCGACGGGCCACCCCGCCGGCGGGTTGGTCGCGAACTCGGCGGGGGGCCACGAGGCGCCCCACCAGTCGTCCGGCGCGACCGTCGGGTCCCAGCCCTTGGGCCACTTGGTGTACCAGGACGGCAGCTGATCGGTGGCGACGGTGTAGTTCACCGTCGTACCCGGCAGCGACTTGTAGTAGGCGCTCGGCGACTGCGCGATGATCGTCCCCGGGGCGTACTGCGTCGAGTACATCGCGGTGCCGCTCTCGGCGAGCTTGAAGCCCGCGTACTCGACCGTGCTCTTCGCCTCCTCGGGCGTCTTGCCCACGATGGACGGCACGGGCACGGGCTTGCCGTAGAGGATGTCGTCGGTCGGCTCGTTGAAGTCCTCCACCGGCATGTCCTTGAGCGCCGCGTCCATGTACGCCTTCCACGTCGGAGCGGCGAGCGAGGATCCGTACAGCGGCCAGTACGTCACGCCGTTGAGCTCGATGCCCTGCCCCGGCTCGTTGAAGTCGGGGTTGCCCAGCCACACGGTCGCGACCAGGTTCGGGGTGTAGCCCAGGAACCACGTGTGCGCGTTCTTCTGGGCGGTACCCGTCTTGCCCGCCGCCGGACGGCCGTCCGCGAGCGGGATCTTCTTGCCGGAACCGGTCTTCATGACCTCCTGCATGGCGTACGCCACGCCGTCGGCGATCTCCTTGTCGATGACGCGCTCGCAGTGCTGCGGCGGGACCTCGAGCTGCTTGCCGTCCGCGTCGGTCACCGAGAGGATCGCGATGGGATCGCACTTCACGCCCTCGTTCGCGAACACCTGCGCCACCTGGGCCATCGTGAGAGGCGAGGCCTCCTGCGAGCCGAGCACCATGGTCGGCGTGATCTCGAGGTCGTTGCCGTCCGCGCGCTGGAAGCCCAGCAGCTCGGCGGTGTCCCGGATCTCGCACAGGTCGAGCTCGTTCTCCATGTGGGCGTACGCGGTGTTGACGGAGTTCGCCGTCGCGTCGAGCACCGTCTGCGTGTAGGTGCGCGCGCCCTCGACGTTGCCCGGGGACCACCAGTCGCCGGTCACGTTGCCGTCGACGCAGTAGGCGTCCCACGACGACGGGTCGAACTTGGTCTGCGATCCGCTGACCTTCTCCATGAGGGAGTGCCCGCTCTGGAGCCAGTTGGTGAGGATGATGGGCTTGAACGTCGAGCCCGGGGAGAAGCCCGAGGAGCCTCCCCATTCGTAGTCGACGGCGTAGTTGATCGCGGTGGTGCCCACCTCGCCCTCGTCGGAGGGGTCGAACTCGCGGTTCTGCGACATCGCGAGGATCTCGCCCGTCTGCGGGTCGAGCGACACGAGCGCCATCGCCCAGCCCGACGGGTCGTCGGCGGGCAGCGCGTCCTCGAGCGCCTTGTTCGCCGCGCGCTGCTTGCCGAGGTCGAGCGTGGTGACCACATCGAGGCCACCCTGGCTCAGCAGCTCGGTGCCCGTGAGCTCGGCGCCGTCCTGGTTGAAGACCTCGTCACGACGGATGATCTTGGTGACGTAGTCGCAGAAGAACGGGGCGTCCGCGGCCGCGACGCACGAGAACTTGGGGCTCGAGACGTCCAGGGTCTCCTCGACGGGGATGGTCGAGTACTCGTCGTACTGGTCCGCGGTGATGAACTTCTGCAGGTACATCTGGTAGAGCACCGTGTCGCGGCGCGCCTTGGCGTTCTCCGGGTAGCGGATCGGGTCCCACTTCGACGGGTTCTGCGTGATGCCCGCGATGGTCGCGGCCTCGATCGCGTTGAGGTCCGCGGCGGACTTCGAGAAGTAGAGCTGCGACGCGGCCTCGGCGCCGTACGTGTTCGAGCCGAACTGCGCGATGTTGAGGTACTGCTCGAGGACCTGCTCCTTGCCGCAGTCGACCTTGGGCTCCAGGGGGTCGCACGAGTCGCCGTACTCGCGGTCCAGGTTCTCCTCGAGCGCGAGCGCGAGGCGCCACTCGCGGATCTTGCGGGTGAGCGAGACCTCGGTGGCCGCGTCGATCGCGTCGTCATCCTCCGAGAGGATCGCCTTCTGCAGGATCGTGTTCTTCACCACCTGCTGCGTCAGCGTCGACGCACCGGGCGAGTCGGGCGAGGTGAGGTTGACGTAGGCCGCGCGCAGCAGGCCCTCGCCGTCGACCCCGTGGTGGAGCCAGTAGCGCTTGTCCTCGATCGACACGACAGCGTTCTGCAGCCACGGCGAGATGTCCTGGAGCGGGACCACCACGCGGTTCTGGAGGTAGAAGGTCGCGAGCAGGTTCTTGCCGGTGCGGTCGTAAATGTTCGACTGCTGCGGGAGCGTCACGGAGGCGAGCTCCTCGGGCAGCTCCTCGAACAGCTCGGCGGTGCCGCTCGCGGCGGATCCGGCGACCGTCACCGCAGGCAGCGCGAGGCCTGCGACGAGGAAACCGCCCATGATCGACAGGGCGACGAACAGCGACAGCGCGGTGAGCAGCTGCACGAACGTGACCTTCGTACGAGGGCGCGGATGAGACCGGGACATGCGTACAAGGGTAAGCGAGGGTTCTGGGAGCTCGGGTCAGCCCCCTCCGTGGGCGCCCGCGGGCTAGGCTCGGGGCCATGACCACCTGGGAGTACGCCACCGTTCCGCTCATCGACCACGTCACCAAGCAGATCCTCGACCAGTGGGGCGAGGACGGCTGGGAGCTCGTGCAGGTGGTGACCGGCCCCACCGGAGGCCTGGTCGCCTATCTCAAGCGCCCCACCGGGGAGAAGTAGCCGTGTCCGCGAGCCAGCGTCTCGCCGCGCTCGGGCTCGAGCTGCCCGAGGTCGCGACGCCCGTGGGGACCTACGTGCCCGCCCGGCGCCACGGCGACCTGGTCCACACCTCCGGCCAGCTGCCGCTGCTCGACGGCGACCTGCTCGCCGTCGGCCTCGTGGGCCAGCGCACCGGCGACGTGACGCCCGAGCGCGCGACCGAGTGCGCGCGCCAGTGCGCCCTCAACGCGCTCGCCGCGGTCGCGCAGGCCGCCGGCGGGATCGACAACATCGAGTCCGTGGTGAAGATCACCGGGTTCGTCGCCTCCGCGCCGGGCTTCACCGCGCAGCCCGCCGTCATCAACGGCGCCTCGAGCCTCATGGTCGAGGTGTTCGGGGAGGCGGGGCGTCACGCACGCTCGGCCGTGGGCGTGGCGGCGCTGCCGCTCGGGGCGCCCGTCGAGGTCGAGATCACGGTCGCCCTGCGCTCGCTCTAGCCTCCCCACCCGCTGACAGCTCCAACGGAGTGCGTCCCGGGTTGCCGGCGTGTCACGGCCCGTGACCGGTCACGATGCGGCGTGTCGCCGCGAGATCCGTGGTGAGTGTCGGAGCGGGGAGGGGGACGTCAGCGCGAGCGGGCGCGCAGGCGCTCGGGCTCGTAGACCTCGACCGAGCCGATGTGCACGTCGATCCAGCCGCGCGACGCGAAGTCCGCGAGCGCCTTGTTGACGGTCTCGCGCGAGGCGCCCACGAGCTGGGCGAGCTCCTCCTGGGTGAGGCCGTGGCGCACCGTGACGTGGCCGCGCTCCATGCGTCCGAAGCGGTGGCCGAGGTCGAGGATCGCCTTGGCGACGCGGCCGGGGACGTCGGAGAAGACCAGATCCGCCATGGTGTTGGACTGACGGCGGATGCGCTGCGCGAGCGCGCGCAGCATGTGCCGCGACATCTCGAGGTGGTCGTCGAGCCACGTGTCGAGGACCTGCTTGGGAAGCTCGTAGACCACGGTGTCCTCGACGGCGTGCGCGCGGGACATGCGCGGGCCCGGGTCGAAGACCGCGAGCTCGCCCAGCATGTCGCCGGCACCGAGCAGCGCGAGCAGGTTCTCGCGACCGTCGCGCGCGGTACGGGCCAGCTTGACCTTGCCCTTGACCACGACGTAGAGCTCGTGACCGTCGGCGCCCTCGGCGAAGATCGTGTCCCCGCGGGAGAGCTCGCGTCGCGTCATCTCGGCGATGAGCGAGCGCGCCGTGGCGCCATCCATGCCGCCGAAGAGCGGCGACGACCGGAGCAGCTGCTCCTCGCGTGCCGCTTCGGGCATGTCAGGCCTCCTTGTTCTCCACCTCGACGGTATGCGCCTGACCGAGCGCACGCACCATCTGGCCCGTCACATTATCAAGCGTTGCGGCCACTCGAGACTCGTACGACGCGAGCCGTGCGTCCAGATCGTCCAGGTCATCGAGCGCCCGGATTGAGAGAGTAGTCCCTTCCGGCCACACCGCCTGACCAAGCTCGTCGGTGGTGGGCGCTCCCGCCGCGAGCGCCTCCCACGACAGGTCGAGGCCCAGCTCGCCCGGACCGCCGGGCTCGGCGACGAAGGCGAGCGCAAGATCGCGCCGCGCGCGGACGAGCCGCCTCCACCACCGCACGCGTGCCAGCTCGCGCCGGGCATCGCGGCGCTGCTGCCGCAGGTCGGCGATCACGCTCGCAGCCGCCGTCACTGCCACATCCGCCTCCCGTCCGGCACGCCGTCGCGCACCTGTCCCCACCCTTATCGGCGGGGCGGTGAGGGCGCTTGAGCGGTCTAGGGTGGGCGCATGTCACGCACCCCGCTCACGGTCGCCTCGGCGGCCCAGGAGGCGCCGCCGGTGGCGCTCGTGCGACGCGCACGCGCCATCAACCGAGCCCTGGCGGAGGTCTACCCCGACGCCCACTGCGAGCTCGACCACCGCGACCCCTTCGAGCTGCTCGTCGCGACGGTGCTCAGCGCGCAGTGCACGGACGTCCGCGTCAACCAGGTGACTCCCGCGCTGTTCGCGCGCTTCCCCGACGCGCATGCGATGGCTTCGGCCGACCGCGACGAGCTCGAAGCGCTCATCCGCCCCACGGGCTTCTACCGCGCGAAGGCCGAGTCGCTGCTCGGGCTCAGCCGTGACCTCGTCGAGCGCTTCGGCGGGGAGGTGCCCGGACGCCAGCGCGACCTGGTGACGCTGCGCGGCGTGGGACGCAAGACCGCGAACGTGGTGCTGGGCAACGCCTTCGACATCCCGGGCATCACCGTCGACACCCACATGGGCCGGCTGGCACGCCGCCTGGGGCTCACCGTCAACGAGGACCCCGTGGTGGTCGAGCGGGACCTCATGGCGCTCATCGAGCGCCGCGAGTGGACGCTCTGGTCGCATCGCGTGATCTTCCACGGACGGCGCCGATGCATGGCGCGCAAGCCCGACTGCGGGAGCTGCGAGATCGCGGCCCTGTGCCCCACGGCGCCCGGAGCCCGGGTCCGCGTCGAGCCTCCGACCGCCTGAGGGGGGCGCCTCCTAGTGGGAGGCCTCCGCATCGTCCTCGCCCTCGACGCCGACCTCGGCGGGGTCGACACCGATCGACTTCCCGAGCTCCTGCGGCTTGGCCATCCGGTTGGACGGCAGCGGGATGGGCGTGGAGCGGCGCTCGTAGAGCTTGCGGTAGAACCGGTCCCGCCCGAACAGCAGGGAGGCACCGAGGATCGCCGCGAGCAGGGATGCGGTGAGCACCGAGAGCTTCACCACCTCGGCGTTCTCGCCGCCGAACGCGAGGTCGCCGATGAGCAGCGACACCGTGAAGCCGATGCCGGCGAGCATGCCCATGCCGGTGACGTCGAGCCACGACAGCCCACGGTCGAGCTGAGCGCGCGTGAACGTCGCCACGAGCCACGTCGCGAGGACGATGCCCAGCGGCTTGCCGATCACGAGGCCCGCGATCACGCCGTGCGCGACGGGGCTCGAGACCAGGTCCGCGATCGCGTCGGAGTTGATGGTGACGCCCGCCGCGAAGAACGCGAAGATCGGCACGGCCACGGCGGCGGAGACGGGACGCCACACGTGCTCCCAGTGCTCCGCAAGCGACGTGCGCTCCCCCTCGCGCGCGATCGCGGGCACCATCATGCCGAGCGCGACGCCCGCGATGGTGGCGTGGATGCCCGAGGCGTGCATGAACGCCCACGCCGCGAACGCGATCGGGAACAGCAGCCACGGAGACGCCCAGCCCTTGCGGATGAGCAGGCCGAAGGCGACGATGCACACCACGGCGGCGGCGAGCCACTCGAAGTGCAGGTCGCTCGAGAAGAACACCGCGATGATGATGATCGCGAGGAGGTCGTCGACCACCGCGAGCGTCAGCAGGAAGGCGCGCAACGCGTTCGGCAGCCACTTGCCCACGACCGCGAGCACGGCGATCGCGAACGCGATGTCCGTGGCGGTCGGGACCGCCCACCCGTCCAGCGAGCCGCCCTCGACCATGTTGAAGAGCACGTACAGCGCCGCGGGCATCACCATGCCGCCGATGGCGGCGACGATGGGCACCACCGCCGTCGCGGGCCGTCGCAGCTCGCCGGCGACGATCTCGCGCTTGAGCTCGAGGCCGACCACGAAGAAGAAGATCGCGAGCAGCCCGTCCTTGGCCCACGCGGCGACCGTGAGGTCAAGGTGCAGCGCGTGCGGGCCGATGCGCAGCTCGCTGAGGTTGCCGTAGAACTCCTGGAGCGGCGTGTTCGCGAAGATGAGCGCCGCCGCGGTGCCGATGAGCAGCAGGATCCCCCCGGCGCGTTCCGTGCGCAGCACGTCGACCAGCGTCCGCTCGGTCGAGGGCGTGAGACGCGAGAAGAGGCGGGCGGGGGTCCGAGAGGTCATGGCGCTCCTGGAGACGGGACGGGAACGCCGCAATCCTATCGGGGCGTCAGACGGTCTCCGGGGCGACGGAGCGCTGAGGCTGCGGCGGATCGAAGCGGTAGCCGACGTTGCGGACGGTGCCGATGAGCTGCTCGTGCTCCGCGCCGAGCTTCGCGCGGAGGCGGCGCACGTGGACGTCCACGGTGCGCGTGCCGCCGTAGTAGTCGAAGCCCCAGACCTCCTGGAGCAGCTGGTCGCGGGTGTAGACCCGGCCCGGATGCTGCATCAGGTACTTGAGGAGCTCGAACTCCTTGTAGGTGAGGTCCAGCGGGACCCCCTTGAGGCGAGCCGTGTAGCCGCCCACGTCGACCGTGAGGTCGCCCGAGGAGAACTCGGCCACGCGGTCGAGCGGGTCCGCTGCGTTCGCGCGGCCGATGAGCAGGCGGATGCGGGCCTCGACCTCGGCCGGGGAGGCCTCGGCCAGCACCACGTCCGCCGCGCCCCAGTCGGCGTTGACGATGGACATGCCGCCGTCGCGCAGCACGAGCAGCAGGGGCACCGCGACGCCCGTGACCTGGATGAGGTTGCAGTTGTTGCGCGCCTCCACCAGGTCGGTCCGCGCGTCGACGACCAGGACGTCCGCGTCCATGGCATCGAGCATCGCCGAGGGCTCCGGCGCCACCACCCGTGTGCGGTGTGACAGGAGCGCGAGGGCAGGCAGGACGTCAGCCGCGCCGTCTCCTGACGGCGTGAGCACGAGCAGGTCTGCCATCGCCACCTCCGATTGCGGTTCACTCTAGCGGCGCGAGGGTCTGAGACACTAACGCCCATGCTTCCCACGACCAGGGCGACCATCAGCGCCGTCGCCGCGGCGCTCATCGCGGCCGGCGGATTCCTGGGCACCAGGTATCTCGCCGTCGTGGTGCTCGCCATGATCGTGGTGCTCGCGCTCGGCTGGCCCGCGCTGCTGCGCGCCTCGCGCCGCCGCGCCGCGTCCGTGATCCTCATGGGCGGCGGGGCGCTCGCCGTGGTCGCCGTGGTGCTCGGACGATCGGCTCCGCACCTGCGCCACATGGTGGTCGCGGTGGCGCTCATGGCGATCGCGGCGCTGGTGTCGGAGGTGTTCGTGCCGAGCTCGCGCGGGCGCGCCGTCACGTCGGTGGCCGCGACATGCGCGGGCGCGATAGTGGTGTCGTCCGGTGCCGCGTGGGTCGCGGCGTCGCGCACGCACGGCGCGGAGGACCTCGTGGTGACCGGCGGCGCGGCGCTCGCCGTCGCGGCCGTCGCCGCGGTGTCGACCCGACGGCCGCATCTCAACTCGCTGCTCGCCCTGATCCTCGCCACCGGGACCGGGCTCGCGACGGGCGTGCTGTTCCCCGAGCTGCCGTGGTACGGCGGCGCCGGGGTCGGCCTCCTGTGCGGCGTCATCGTGTCGCTGCTGCAGGAGCTCATGCGCCGGGAGCCCCGCGCGAAGGGGTGGATGCCGGGAATGTCCTCAGCGCTCGCGCCTGTTCTTTCGGCCGGGGTGCTCGTCTACGTCGCGGGCCGCCTGCTGGTCGGCTGACAGGAAGCGAGGGAGAACATGCTCGAACGGGTGCTCATCGTCGCCGCGATCCTCGCGGTCGCGAGCGTCGCCGCGGTCTGGTGGCAGCGCCGCCAGGGAGTCGTGCGCGAGGTGGAGCGCGCGGGGGCGCTGTCCTCCGCGACGCTCGGGGCCCAGCGCGGCTACCACGCGACCTTCGTGCAGTTCTCGACGCCGATGTGCGCGAAGTGCCCGCCCACCGCGGCCCTGCTCGGCCGCATCGCCGCGGAGGACCCGCGCGTCGAGCACATCGAGATCGATGCGGCCGAGCGCCTCGAGCTCGCGCGCGAGCTCGAGATCCTGCGGACCCCCACGATCCTGCTGCTCGACGGCGACGGCGTGGTGGTCTCCCGCATCTCCGGCGCCCCCACCGAGGGCCAGGCGCGCGAGGCGCTCGCGGCCGTGCCGCGCACGGGCACCGACTACTCGATCTAGCGGGCGTGACGCGCGTCGCGCGGCGCGCCTAGACTCCGCCCCAGGAGGCACAAATGAACGACATCCAGATCGACCCTCGGGGACCGCGCTTCGGCGCGTTCTTCCAGCTCGCGTTCTCCATCGCCGCGCTGCTGGCCGGCGCGAACGCCGGCGGCATCGCGATCATGGCGGTGCTGCTCGTGCTGTTCATCCCCGGCGCGATCATCGGCCCTCAGGCGACCTTCCAGTCGTGGGTCTTCAAGAAGGCCGTGCGCCCGCGCCTCGACCCGCCGAAGGAGACCGAGTCCTTCCGCGCTCCGCGCTTCGCGCAGCAGATGGGCCTCACGTTCTCGATCCTCGCGGTCGGGTCGGGGCTGCTCAGCTGGGACCTCGGCTTCTTCGTCTTCACGGGATTCGTGACGTTCGCGTCGTTCCTCAACAGCGTGTTCGACCTGTGCCTGGGCTGCGAGATCTACCTCCTGTTCAAGCGCGCCACCACCCGCACGGCGGTCTGACATGCCCGCGCTCGTGGTCAAGGTCACGTGCGGGACGGAGCGCGTCGAGACGCTCATGCAGGCGTTCACCGTCGCCGCCACCGGCCTCGCGTCGGGGCTCGACGTGAGCGTCTGGCTCACGGGTGACGCGACGCTCCACGCGCTGCCGGGCACCGACGACGTGGTGATCCCGCACTCCCCGCCGCTGTCCCAGCTGCGGGACGCGGTCCTCGCGGGCGGCACCCTCACGGTGTGCGCGCAGTGCGCCCGCCGCCGCGAGATCGAAGAGGACGACCTGCTGCCCGGGGCGCGGATCGCGGGCGCCGCGGCCTTCGTCGCGGAGGCGACCGCGGCGGACGCGACGGCGCTCGTCTACTGACGCGCCGCATCGTCCCTCCGGGCCGGCGACCGCCGTGGCCCGGGACCTGCGTCCCGGCATAGACTCGGCGCATGACTGCACTCGACGTCACCTTCACGGTCCTCGCTGTCGCGGCGTTCGGCGCCACCACCTGGGTCGCGGGCATCGTCGCCTTCCGCCTGGTGAAGGGTCCCAAGCGGTGACCTTCGTCATCCCGTCCGACCTCGCACCGGAGGTCTACCCGCTCGCGTGGGTCGTGGGCACGTGGGAGGGCCACGGCGTCGTGGACTACCCCGGCATCGAAGCCTCGGACTTCCGCCAGCGCGTGGTCTTCGACCACGACGGCGGCCCGTACCTCATCTACACGTCGACGATCACCCTCATGGGCCCGGACGGCGAGGAGGGCCAGGTCTGGTCGCAGGAGTCGGGCTACTGGCGGGTCGCGCCCAGCGCGCCCGAGGGCGTCGAGCTCAGGGACTTCCAGCACCCGCTCGAGGTGGTCATGGCGGATGCGTCGGGCCTGCTGACCGCCTACTTCGGCGCCGTGGGCAACGGTCGCATCGACCTCGCGACCCGCTTCGCCGCCGCCACCGAGTCCGGTCCCGACGTGCGCGGCGCGACCCGCATGTACGGCAACGTGGGCGGCGAGCTCATGTGGGCGTGGGACCTCGCGGCCTTCGGCCAGGACCTCCAGTCGTACGCGAGCGCGCGCCTCACCCGCGTCGACGGCCCCGCCGTGCCCGAGGACGCCGAGACGCTCGGCGGCTCGGACGACGCCCCGGAATCCTGACCCCCGCGCCGCGCGTTCTCCCGCCATGACCTCACCTCTCCTCACCCGTCACGGCGCCGTCGTGGGCCTCGGCGCCGATGCGGGCGTCGCCTGGCACTACGGCGACCCCACTGCCGAGCAGCGCGCTCTCGAGCAGGGCCGCGCCGTGGTCGACCAGTCGCACCTCGGCGTGGTGATGGTCACGGGGCCCGACCGGCTCACGTGGCTCGACTCGCTGTGCACGCAGCAGGTGGCGGCGCTCGCCCCGGGCGTGTCCGCCGAGCTCATGATCCTGTCCCCGCAGGGCCGGATCGAGCACGTCGCCGGGCTCGTGGACGACGGCGCCACGGCGTGGCTGATCTCCGAGACCGCGCCCGCGCTCGCCGCGTTCCTCGACCGGATGCGCTTCATGCTGCGGGTCGAGGTGCACGATGCGACCGAGGAGTGGGCGGCGATCGGCGAGGCCGTCGCGCGTCCGGCCGCCGAGGGCGAGCCGGTCACGTGGGTGGACCCCTGGCCCGGCATCGTCGCGGGCGGGACCTCCTACGCGGCCGACCCCGCCGCGCTCACCGACGCGGTGCGGCCCTGGCGGCTGGTGCTCGTCCCGCGCGCATCGCTGGACGCCGAGATCGACGCGCGCCTCGAGTCCGGCTGGACCCTCGCGGGCACCTGGGCGACCGAGGCGCTGCGGATCGCCGCGCATCGTCCCCGCGCGCGCCTCGACGTCGACGACCACTCGCTGCCCCACGAGCTCGACTGGCTCCGCACCGCGGTGCACCTTCACAAGGGCTGCTACCGCGGCCAGGAGACGGTCGCGAAGGTCCACAACGTGGGCCGCCCCCCGCGGCGGCTCACCATGCTGCACCTCGACGGCTCGGGTCACTCGCTTCCCGAGCCCGGCGCCCCCGTCCTCGGACGCGACGACGCCGAGGTGGGGCGGGTCACGTCCGTGGCGCGCCACCACGAGCTCGGGCCCATCGCCCTCGCGATCCTCAAGCGCTCGGTGGACCCGTCGCTCACGCTCACCGTGCCGACCGACGGCGGCCCCGTCTCGGCGGCGCAGGAGCTGGTGGTCAACGCGGACGGCTTCTCCGCCGACAGGCCGCCCAAGCCCGGCCCCACGATGAAGGGGCTGCTCATGGGCAAGGGGTGCGCGGCCGACGGCGGCGACGTTCCCGCCTGACGCCCGCCTCCGCCGCCGCTGCGGACCTCCGGGGTACGGTGGCCGGGTGGAGATGCCCATCAGCGATCTGGCGACGAGGCTGGACGAGGCGCTGGCGGCCGCGCGCGACGGCGAGGACGTGATCCTCACCGACAGCGGGCTGCCGGCGGCCAAGATCGGTCCCGTCGAGTCGACGCCCCTGCTCACGCGTCTTGCCGAGGAAGGCGTGATCGCCCTCCCCGCGTCCGACCGCGCCGTGCCACGCCTCCCGCAGGCCGAGGCGGCCAAGGACGCGCTGTCGAGCCTGCTCGGCAGGCTGCGCAGGTAGCGCGATGGCGCTGGTCTACCTGGACACCTCCGCGCTGCTCAAGCTGTGCGTGCTCGAGACGGGAAGCGACCTCGCGGTCGCGCTCTGGGAGGCCGCCGATGCGCTGGTCACCTCCCGTCTGGCCGATGCGGAGGCACGCTCGGTGCTCGCGTCCGCCGAGCGCATCGGCCGGATCGACGCCGCGCCCGCAGCGCAGGCACGCGACCGCTGGTCCGAGCTGTGGCCGGGCCTCATCAAGGTCGAGGTGAGCCCCGCCGTGACCGAGCGCGCGGCGGAGCTCGTGGATCGCAGGCCGCTCCGCGCGGGAGACGCGATCCACCTGGCGAGCGCGCTCACGCTCACCGGGACCGAGCTCGTCTTCGCCGCGTGGGACCGCCGTCTCGCGGCTGCCGCGCGTGCCGAGGGACTGCAGGTTCTTCCCCCTGCGTTAGCGTAGGAACCCGTCCGCGCCGTCACACCCGGAGGTTCCCATGTTCGGAGGCCTGCAGCAGCTGGTGCTGCTCGTCATCTCCATCGCGGCGTTCGCCGGTGCCGTCTACGGCCTGATCGATGCGGCGCGCTACCCCGACACGCAGTTCGTCGCTGCGGGCAAGCGCTCGAAGACCATGTGGCTCGTCATCCTGGGCCTCGCGGCGGTGTTCACCATCCCCGCCCCGCTGGGCGGCGTCATCGGCCTCGCCAGCATCTTCGGGCTCGCATCGATCGTCGCGGTCATCATCTACTTCGTCGACGTGCGGCCCGCGCTGGGACCGCGCCGCCCCGGCCAGTCGCGCGGCTCGTCCGGCGGCTCGCGCGGCGGCTGGTGAGCCGCGGGTGAAGGCGGTCCTCCAGCGCGCGTCCCGCGCCTCGGTGACGGTCGACGGCACCGTCACCGCATCGTTCGACCGCCAGGGCATCGTCGCGCTCGTGGGCGTCACCCATGGCGACGGGCCCGAGCAGGTCCAGACCATCGCGCGCAAGATCGCGGAGCTGCGGATCCTCTCCGACGAGAGGAGCGTGTCGGACGTCGACGCGCCCGTGATCGTGGTCTCGCAGTTCACGCTCTACGCGGACACGCGCAAGGGCCGCCGGCCGTCGTGGAACGGCGCCGCGCCGGGGCCCGTGGCCGAGCCGCTCGTCGAGTCCGTCGTGGCCGCGCTGCGCGCGCAGGGGCTGACCGTGGGCACCGGGGTGTTCGGCGCCCACATGGACGTCGAACTGGTCAACGACGGCCCGATCACCATCCTGCTCGAGGCCTAGACACACGGAGGGGCCGACCGAGCCGGCCGGCCCCTGCGATGGGTGATCGGGGCTAGATATCGCGTGCCTTCAGCACCGCCATCGCCGCCAGGAACGGCAGCACCGCCCACGCGATGAGGACCGCGAGGCCCGCGCCCGGCGTGAGGAAGATGGTGCCGGGGTCGATCGGATCGGTGTTGACCGCGGCGCTCGCCGCGACGCCGGGCATGACGGCCCCGCACCAGTTGGCGATGTCGCTGGGCACGGAGAGCAGGATGCCGGGAAGGATCAGCTGCATCGCCACGATGGTGAAGATGGTGCCCACCGACGACCGCAGCAGCACGCCGAGCGAGGCGGCGAGCACGGCGGTGACGATGTAGCCGACAAGGGTGACGACGAGCACCTTGACCATCTCGGCGTTGCCGAAGTCGAGCGACGCCGCACCGGACAGCTTGTCCCCGAGTGCGAACCACGTGGCCACGGCGCCCACCACCGCGATGCCGAGCGCGAAGAGCGACGCGATGGTCGCCTTGGCCGCGAGCACGGCCCCGCGCTTGGGCGTCGCCGTGAACGTGTTGCGCGCCATGCCGGTGGTGAACTCCGACGTGGTGAGCAGCGCGCCGAGCACCGCGACCAGGATGAGGACGAAGTCGTTCGCGACGAAGATCGCGTGCATCGCCGCCACTGCACCCTCGGCTGGGTCGGTGACGGTCGTCTCCCCGACGACGAGCACCGGCAAGCCGATGAACGCCAGCAGCGCGAAGCCCACGAGGATCCAGGTCGAGCGCAGCGTGCGCGCCTTGATCCATTCGGAGCGGACGGCACGGGCGTAGCCCGCACGGTGGGTGACGACCTCGACGGACGTGGTCGTATCGGTCTGGGTCGCGGCGCTCACTTGGAGGCCTCCTTCGCGGTGCTCTCGGTGGGCACGCCGGCCCGGTACTCGGTCTCCTCGGCGGTGAGGTGCATGTAGGCGTCCTCGAGGCTCGTGCTCTCGTCACGGAGCTCCGCGAGCCACAGGGAGTTGTCGCGGGCGATCCGCCCGATCTCGCGCGCCTCGATGCCGGTCACGGAGATCCGCTCGCGGTGGTCGACGGCCTGGACCGTCCCGCCCGCCGCCTTGACGGCCTCGGCGAGCCGGCCCGCATCGGGCGAGGTCACCAGGACGCCCTCGCGGGCGTGAGCCCGGACGAACTCCTGGAGCGGGGCGTCGGCGAGGATCTTGCCGCGGCCGATGATGATGACGTGGTCGGCCGTCTGCTGGACCTCGCTCATGAGGTGGCTCGACAGGAACACGGTGCGCCCGTTCTCCGCGAGCCGCCGCGCGAGCTGGCGCACCCACAGGACGCCGTCGGGGTCGAGCCCGTTGACAGGCTCGTCGAACATGACGATCTTCGGGTCGCCCAGCAGCGCGCCGGCGATGCCGAGGCGCTGCCCCATGCCGAGCGAGAAGTTCCCCGCCTTGCGCTTGGCGACCTGGCTCAGGCCCGTGAGGTCGAGCACCTCGTCGACGCGGCGGTCCGAGATGCCGTGCGTCGCGGCGAGCGCACGCAGGTGCTGGCGCGCCGAGCGACGCGGGTGCACGCCCTTGGCGTCGATCAGCGCGCCGATCTCGCTCAGCGGCGTCACCAGCTTCGCGTAGGGCTTGCCGTTGACGGTGACCTCGCCGGCCGTGGGGCTGTCGAGGCCGAGGATCATGCGCATCGTGGTGGACTTGCCGGCGCCGTTCGGGCCGAGGAAGCCGGTGACGATGCCCGGCTGGACGGTGAACGTGACGTGGTCGACGGCGGTCTTGCTGCCGTACTTCTTGGTGAGGTCTCTCGCCTCGATCATGGTGTGCTGCCCCTCCCGGCGCCGTGCGGCCGGCGAATGCGCGACCTGGACCCAAGATAACGACGAGATCCCTGGTCCGACCAGGCTTCCGTCCCGTCAGGGACGAAGATGCCACGGACGCGGTACAGGGGACGATGCGCGGCGCCGCGCGCGTACTGCGCACGCAGCAGGCGGGCGACGAGTCGCCCGCTCCACGCGATCATGAAGGCGTTGTGGGAGTGCTCACACGCCACGCACAAGGCGGATTCCGCGACCGCTGAGCACCCCTACCCTCGGGCGCCATGTCCGTTTCGCGCCCCGGTGCCCTCCGCCGTGCCCTCGTGCTGCTCGCGGCGTGGTCCGCGCTCACCGTCGTCGCCGTGTCTTCGGCGCCGCCGGCGTCCGCCGCATCGTCCTCCGTCGCATCGCCGCGCGCGCACCGCGCCTACGTGGTGACCATCTCCGACCCGCGCGTGTCGGGCGACGTGTCGGCCGCGACCGCGACCCGCGTGACCAGGTCGGCCGCGAACTACTGGACGTCGGAGTCTCGTGGTGCGATCACCGCGTTCCCGGTCAAGTCGACGAGGACGATGCGCATCTCCGGGTCGTGCGGCCTGACGGCCACGCAGCTGTGGTCCCGCGCGGCGAAGAGGTTCCCCGGCGTCGACTTCAGCAAGAAGGCCAACCACCTGGTGGTGTACAGCCCCACGGGGTGCCGCTACGGCTACAGCGGGCTCGCGAACGCCGGGACCCTGCACAGCGGCGGCAAGGTCCACATGGTCTACCCGCGGATGAACCTCGTGGCGCACGAGCTGGGGCACAACCTCGGGCTCATGCACTCCAACCTGCGGACGGGCAAGGGCTCGTCCACGCGGACCTCGGAGTACTACGGCCTCTACGGTCCCATGGGCATCGGCATGGGCACGGGCTACGCGCCCGGCGCGCTCGGCGCCGCGCAGCGCGCCTACCTGGGCCTTCCGGGCGAGGCGAGGGCCACCGTGTCCCTCGACACGTCGAAGGCGCAGACGCGGACCGTCACGCTCAGCCCCACGCACACGCGCGGAGGCACGCGCGCCGTCCGGATCACGGACAAGCGGACCAAGATCTCCTACTACCTCGAGTACCGCAACGCGCGCGGCACCGACGCCGGCGCCTACTACGCGTCGGGCCTGTTCGGGCCCCTCACGGTGCAGTACCGCTCGGTGGTGTACCGCTCGGGCCTGCTGGCCACCCAGGCCAAGCGACGCGGCGGCGTCGAGGTGCTGTCGACCGGCCGCAGCGGGCGCTGGCACACCACCCACCGCACGGGCCAGACGTTCTCGAGCTCGGGCGTGCCCTTCACCGCCACGGTCGTGTCGCAGACGGCGACCACCATGAAGGTCCGCATCTCCGTGAAGCGGAGCGTCTGAGGCCCGCGACGCCGGACGCGACGCTCACGCGCGCGCCGGCCCGCGCATCGTCCCCTCCCCAATCCCTTCACGCCCCTGGCGAACACGGGCATGAGGCCCGGGGGCCCGCGGTTAGCCTGGAAGCACCGTGGCGGGAGACTGCCGCGACCCCGGCCCCGGCCGGACGAATCAAGGGAGGCTGACATGTTCGAACGGTTCACCGATCGAGCCCGTCGTGTTGTGGTGCTCGCGCAGGAAGAGGCGCGGATGCTCAACCACAACTACATCGGTACCGAGCACATCCTGCTCGGCCTGGTGCGCGAGGGCGAAGGCGTGGCCGCGAAGGCCCTCGAGGCGATGGACATCTCCCTCAACGGCGTCCGCGAGCAGGTGCAGGAGATCATCGGCGAGGGCTCGCACGCCCCCTCCGGTCACATCCCCTTCACCCCGCGCGCGAAGAAGGTCCTCGAGCTGTCGCTGCGCGAGGCGCTGCAGCTGGGCCACAACTACATCGGCACCGAGCACATCCTGCTGGGCCTCATCCGCGAGGGCGAGGGCGTGGCGGCGCAGGTGCTCGGCAAGCTGGGCGCGGACCTGGGCGGCGTGCGCCAGCAGGTCATCCAGCTGCTCTCCGGCTACGAGGGCAAGGAGCCCGTCACCTCCGGCGGCGGCCCCCAGGAGGGCACCCCGGCCGGCTCGACGGTCCTGGACCAGTTCGGCCGCAACTTCACGCAGGCCGCGCGCGAGGGCAAGCTCGACCCCGTGGTGGGCCGCGAGCTCATCATGGAGCGCGTGATGCAGGTCCTGTCGCGCCGCACCAAGAACAACCCGGTGCTGATCGGCGAGCCCGGCGTCGGCAAGACCGCCGTGGTCGAGGGACTCGCCCAGGCGATCGTGCGCGGCGACGTGCCCGAGACGCTCAAGGACAAGCACCTCTACACGCTCGACCTCGGCTCGCTGGTCGCGGGCTCCCGTTACCGCGGTGACTTCGAGGAGCGCCTCAAGAAGGTGCTCAAGGAGATCCGCACGCGCGGCGACATCATCCTGTTCATCGACGAGATCCACACGCTCGTGGGTGCCGGCGCGGCCGAGGGCGCGATCGACGCGGCCTCGATCCTCAAGCCGATGCTCGCGCGCGGCGAGCTGCAGACCATCGGCGCGACCACGCTCGACGAGTACCGCAAGCACGTCGAGAAGGACCCCGCGCTCGAGCGCCGCTTCCAGCCCATCCAGGTGCCGGAGCCGGAGCTGTCGCACGCCATCGAGATCCTCAAGGGCCTGCGCGACCGCTACGAGGCGTTCCACCGCGTCACCATCACGGACGATGCGATCGTGGCCGCCGCGACCATGGCGGACCGCTACATCTCCGACCGCTTCCTCCCGGACAAGGCGATCGACCTCATCGACGAGGCGGGCGCGCGCCTGCGCATCCGTCGCATGACGTCGCCGCCCGAGCTCAAGGAGCTGGACGACAAGATCGCGGGCGTGCGCCGCGACAAGGAGTCCGCGATCGACGAGCAGGACTTCGAGAAGGCCGCGTCGCTGCGCGACGTCGAGCGCCGCCTCTCCGAGGAGCGTGCGCGCAAGGAGGAGGCCTGGAAGTCGGGCGACCTCGACGTCGCCGCCGTGGTGGACGAGGACCTGATCGCCGAGGTGCTGTCGATGTCGACCGGCGTGCCCGTCACGCGCGTGTCCTCCGACGAGTCCTCGCGTCTGCTCCACATGGAGGCCGAGCTCCACAAGCGCATCATCGGCCAGGAGCAGGCCATCAAGGTCCTGTCGCAGTCGATCCGCCGCACCCGTGCCGGCCTCAAGGACCCGAAGCGTCCCGGTGGCTCGTTCATCTTCGCCGGCCCGACCGGTGTGGGTAAGACCGAGCTTGCCAAGGCGCTCGCCGAGTTCCTCTTCGGTGACGAGGACGCGCTCATCTCGCTCGACATGTCCGAGTACGGCGAGAAGCACACCGTGGCCCGCCTCTTCGGTGCGCCCCCCGGCTACGTGGGCTTCGAGGAGGGCGGCCAGCTCACCGAGAAGGTGCGCCGCAAGCCGTTCTCCGTGGTCCTGTTCGACGAGGTCGAGAAGGCCCACCCGGACATCTTCAACTCGCTGCTCCAGATCCTGGAGGACGGCAAGCTGACGGATGCGCAGGGTCGCGAGGTCAACTTCAAGAACACCATCATCATCATGACCACCAACCTCGGTGCGGACGCGATCTCGCGCCGTCAGGCGACGGGCTTCTCGGCCATCGTCGAGGGCGGCCAGACGTACGACGACATGGTGAAGCTGGTGAACGGCAAGCTCAAGGAGCACTTCAAGCCGGAGTTCCTCAACCGCGTCGACAACGTGGTGGTCTTCCCGCAGCTCACTCAGAACGAGATCATCCAGATCGTGGACCTCATGGTCGCCCGCCTCGACGAGCGCATGAAGGACAAGGACATGGGCATCGAGCTCACGACCGCCGCGAAGGAGCTGCTCGCCGAGAAGGGCTACGACCCCGTCCTGGGTGCGCGACCGCTGCGCCGCGCCCTCCAGCGCGAGATCGAGGACCCGCTGTCGGAGAAGATCCTCTTCGGCGAGGTCACCTCGGGTCAGATCATCCGCGTGGACGCGCAGGGCGAGGGCATCCTCGGCGAGTTCACGTTCGAGGGCGTCGACCGCGACTCGGTGGTCGACGAGCCGATCGCGACCGACGCCGAGGCGGGTTCCAAGACCGCCGAGTAGCGCGAACGCTTCGAGGGCCCGGTCCCGCCGCTCACGCGGCGAGGCCGGGCCTTCGGCGTTGCTCGGGACGATGCCGGCGCATCGTCCGGTCCCTCGGTCCGGGCTCAGCCGCCGGGACGGCGCAGCGCCCCGACCCGGGTCACGTAGCGTGGCGAGGTCCCGGGGAGAACCTCCGTCCACATGACCCGGCCGTTCCTGATCTGCACCCTGCCGTGCGAGGCGCCGGGCAGCGAGGTCCGGGCGCCGGTGGCCGGGTGAAGGACCGTGGCGACGGTGCGCTTCGGGATGCCGACCAGGCCCATGGCGACGTGCTCGCCGTCGAAGACCGGATCGGTCGCGAACGCCCGTCCGTCCCGCATCGGCACGTGAAGCGGGCCCGGGAGCTCGAGCACGCGGGGCCGCGACCACTGGATCACCGCCTCGCCGTCCGCCACCGAGCCACCGGGGATGCCACCGCGCCGGACAGGTGTGCGCGCGGGTGGGAACACCGAGAGGTCGAGCGAGGTCAGCTGATCGGCACGATCGGTCTCGGGGCCGAAGAGCGAGACGGACACGCGTCGCTCGCCACGGCGCTCCGCCGCGAGATCGCGTGCGACAGTGACGAACCGCGTGCCGCCGAGCACCACGAGCGGGAGGCCCGTGCGCACCGCGACGACCATCCCCTCGACCCCGCCCAGCAGGGTCCCGACGACCACGTCGCCCTCGACCACCAGCCACCCGTACGGCTCGTCGGCCAGCTCGTCGAGCTCGTAGCGCACCTCTCCCAGGATCGCGACGCCGTGCGCCTCGTCCCACACCCGGATCTGCGCAACCTTGCGTTCTGGCATGGCGTACCACCACGCGCATCGGCCGCGGTCGATGCTCGCCCCCAGGATGATGCCCGCACGCGCCTCCGCCACGGCGATCCTCACGCCGTCGGGCTTCGCGATCCACAGCGAGTCGCCCACCGGACCGCCACGCTCGAGCATGAGCACCGAGCCGTCGACGTCGATCGCGGCACCGAAGGCCGCGTCCTCCGCGTCGCTCACCTCCCGCACCTCCGCGACGAGGCCGTCCAGCTCGTGCCACACGTCGAGCGGCACCACCCGCGCCGCGGGCGCGGGTCCGTAGAGCGCAGCGATCACCGGCGGTGCGTCGCGCGGCACGCGGTTAGGAGGATCGCGGTCCGCCGCGACCTGGAGGGCTCGTCGCGCCAGCGCTGCCCGCTTGCCGCGCGGGACCGCGCTCAGGACCCTCACCGCCCAGCGGGCGAACGGCCACACCACGGCGATCACCACCGCCAGGACCACCAGCCAGTCGCTCCCCCGCACGCGACCCACCGTAGCGGGCGGGACCGCAGATACCAGGGCGCCGCATCCGAGGGGCGCCGCGTGAACGCCTAGGGTGGAGCGCATGACCCACGACCCGTATGTGGCCGACGCTGCCCGCTACGCGACCATGCCCTACGCCCGCTCAGGGCGCTCCGGCCTCCGACTCCCGCGCATCAGCCTCGGGCTGTGGCAGAACTTCGGGGGGCATCACTCCCTGGACAACCAGCGCGCGATCCTGCTGGCCGCGTTCGACATGGGCATCACGCACATCGACCTCGCGAACAACTACGGACCCCCGCCGGGCAGCGCCGAGGAGAACTTCGGCGGCTTCCTCGCGCGCGACCTCAAGCCCTACCGCGACGAGCTCATCATCAGCACCAAGGCCGGCTACTCGATGTGGCCCGGGCCGTACGGCGACTGGGGCTCGCGCAAGTACCTGCTCAGCAGCCTCGACGCCTCGCTCACCCGCATGGGGCTCGACTACGTCGACGTGTTCTACCACCACCGCCCGGACCCGGAGACGCCCATCGAGGAGTCGATGATGGCTCTCGACCAGGCCGTCCGCTCGGGCAAGGCGCTCTACGCGGGCATCTCCAACTACGGCCCCGCGGAGACCGAGGAGGCGGCGCGCATCCTCAAGGAGCTGGGCACGCCGCTGCTCATCCACCAGTTCAAGTACTCGATGTACGAGCGCACCGCAGAGGACGGCCTCCTCGACGCCCTCGATGCGGTGGGCGCCGGGTCGATCGTCTTCTCGCCGCTCGCGCAGGGCATGCTCACGGACCGGTACCTCGCGGGCATCCCGGAGGGCTCGCGCATCACGCACTCGCAGTTCCTCCACGAGAACCAGCTGACCGACACCTACCTCGAGCGCACGCGGGCGCTCAACGAGATCGCGGCGGGCCGCGGCCAGTCCCTCGCTCAGCTCGCGCTCCAGTGGGTGCTGCGCGGCGGGCGCGTCACCTCCGCCCTGGTGGGCGCCTCCTCGGTCGCGCAGCTCGCGGCCAACGTCGCGGCGCTGGACTTCCCCGACCTCACCGACGAGGAGCTCGCGGCGATCGAGCCGCACGCGGTCCACGGCACGCACTACGCCTGATCCGCGCTACGCCTGACCTGCGCTACGCCTGATCCGCGCTACGCCTGACCTGCGCTACGCCTGATCCGCCTCCTGGCGGGACATAGAGGCTGGATCCGGGTGAATCCCGGCCCTCATGTCCCGCCAGCACGGGGCGCGGGGCGCGGGGGCGCGCGGGGCGCGCGAGGCGCGGCGCGCGGGGCACGAGCGGCACGAGTGGCACGCAGCGGGCGCGGGCGCGCGGGCGACGGCACGATGCGCCGCTAGAGCGAGCAGCGTCCCGTCGCCTCGTCGCGGGTGACCAGGCCGTCCTCGAGCAGCCCCTCGAGGCAGCGGTCGAGCTGCCCCGGCTCGACGTCCGCGAGCGCCGCGTGCCCCGTCACGTTCACCCCAGCCGATGCGGCGCGCAGCAGCGCCATGATCCTCCCGCGGACCTGGCGGTCCGTCCCGTGCCACGGCTGCGTGCGACGCGGCGCGGCCTCGAGCCCCTGGCAGCCGTCCGCGAACCACGCGCAGGACGCGGCGAGCGGGCACTCGTCGCAGCGCGCGACGCGCGCCGTGCACACCAGGGCGCCCAGCTCCATGGAGGCCGCGGCCCACTCGGCGGCCGCCGCATCGTCCTCCGGCATCAGCGACGCCGCGAGCGCGCGCTCGCCCACGGTCTGGTGCGCCGCCGGCAACGGCTCGCCGCTCCACGCGCGCCCGATGACGCGCCGCACATTCGTGTCGAGCACCAGCGCGCGCCGGTGGAACGCGAAGGACATCACGGCCGCCGCGGTGTAGTCCCCCACGCCGGGAAGCGCGCGCAGCGCCTCCAGGTCGCAGGGCACCTCGCCCTCGTGCCGCTCGACCAGCGCGACCGCGCACTCCCACAGACGCTTCGCGCGCCGCGGGTAGCCGAGCCGACCCCACGCGCGCACCGCATCGGCCTGGGTGTCCGCGGCGAGCGCGGCGGGCGTGGGCCACCGGGACATCCACTCCCGCCACACCGGCTCGACGCGCACCACCGGCGTCTGCTGGAGCATGACCTCGCTGACCAGCACCCCCCACGCCGACGTGCGGTCGTCTCGCCACGGGAGGTCGCGGCCGGCCTCCCGGAACCACGCGCGCACCGCGTCGACGCGCGCGGCGGTCTCGGACATCGCAGGCACGGCGGCGTTTCTGGGGACGGTCGGCACGCCCTCCATCATCCCAGCGCCTGACGCCCCTACCGTGGATGGGGATCGGAGGTGGCTGCCATGAAGGGTCTACGCGAGCCCGTGGGCGAGCATCCCGCCGAGGTGTACTGGCGACGCAGGATCGTGCTCGTGGTCGCGGTGGTGGTCATCGTGCTGGTCGGCAAGCTCATCTGGAGCGCTGTCGCGTCCGGCTCGGAGACCGGCACGGACGGCGCGGGAGCCGCCGGCGGGTCGGAGCCCGCCGTGACGGAGACCGCCGACGCACCCGCGGACGATGCGGCAGCCGACGTCGACGCAACCGTCACCGAGGTGGCGGACCAGTCGGGCGCCACCGCGGAGCCGACCGTCGTCGCGGAGGAGCCCGCCGCCTCGATCGGGGCCTGCGAGCAGGGCGACATCTCCGTGGTGCTCGGCGACAAGGCCCGGGTGGGTGCCGAGTCGGTCGCCTTCGACGTCACCCTCACGCAGACCGGCGACGAGGCCTGCCTGCTCGATGCCTCGACCGGCAAGAGCTCGCTGCTCATCACCTCGGGCGACACGCGCATCTGGTCGTCGTCCGACTGCAAGGCGACCAAGACGCTCGCCGACAAGGAGTGGCTGCTCGACGCGGGCAAGTCCAAGACCTTCGAGGTCTCGTGGCCGCGCGCGTGGAGCTCCGAGGGCTGCGGCACGCCCAGCACCCGGGCTCCCCAGCCTGGCACGTACTGGGCGCAGCTGACCTTCCAGGGCCAGACCGCGGAGCGCATCCCGTTCGTGCTGTCCTGACGCTGGCGGGGCGTGTCCCGACGGTCAGTCGCGCGGGAGCGCGAGATCGACGGCCTGCGCGACCGAGCCCACCGCGTGGACGCGGACCTGGCTCGGCAGGCGGGACGTGTCGGTCGATGCGGGCACGATCACGTCGGTGAAGCCCAGCCGCGCCGCCTCCGCGACGCGCTGGGAGATCGCCGACGCGGGCCGGACCGCGCCCGACAGCGCGACCTCGCCCACCGCGGCCCAGCCGGGCCTCACCGGGGTGTCGGCACGCGCCGAGGCGAGCGCGAGCGCGAGCGCGACGTCCGCCGCCGGCTCGCTCACGCGGGCGCCGCCCACGGTCGAGACGTAGACGTCCTCGGAGGCGACCGGCAACCCCACGCGACGATGCAGGACGGCCAGCAGCATCGCGACCCGCGAGCCGTCCACCCCCGAGGTCGCGCGGCGCGGGTTCGCGAGCGCGCTGGGCGCCACGAGCGCCTGGATCTCCGCGGGCAGGGGCCGCTTGCCGTCGATGGTGATGGTGGGGCACGTGCCGGGCACGGACTCGGCGTCGCGTGACAGGAACAGCCCCGACGGGTCGGCGATGGACTCGATGCCGGAGTCGACCAGCTGGAAGCAGCCGACCTCGTCCACCGAGCCGAAGCGGTTCTTGAGCGCCCGCAGCAGCCGCAGCGGGCTGTGCTGGTCGCCCTCGAACTGGCACACCACGTCGACCAGGTGCTCGACGATGCGCGGTCCCGCAACGGAACCGTCCTTGGTCACATGGCCCACGAGCACCATGGGCAGGCCGCGAGTCTTGGCCGCCTGGATGAGGGCCGACGACACCTCTCGCACCTGACCCACGCCACCCGGCGCACCCTCGACCTGGGCCGACGCGATGGTCTGGATCGAGTCGATCATCACCAGCGCGGGCTCCGCCGCGTCGAGGTGCGCGAGCACGGCCCCGAGGTCCGTCTCCGCCGCGAGCAGCACCTCCTGCTCGAGCGCCCCGATGCGCTCGGCTCGCAGGCGCACCTGTCCCGCGCTCTCCTCGCCCGTCACGTAGAGGACGCGCCCGCCGGCCCGCGCGGTGCGCGCGGCGACGTCGAGCAGCAGCGTCGACTTGCCCACGCCCGGCTCCCCCGCGAGCAGGATCACCGCGCCGGGAACCAGCCCGCCGCCGAGCACGCGGTCGAACTCCCCCACGCCCGTCGCGGCGCGCGCGGCCGCCGCCGCCGAGACCTCGGGGATGGGCAGCGCGGGAGCCGTCACCGCGGTGGCCTTGGTCGCGGGCCCCGCGGGCGCGGCCCCCACCTCCACCACGGTTCCCCACGCCTGGCACTCGCCGCAGCGCCCCACCCACTTGACGGCGGTCCAGCCGCATTCGCTGCAGCGGTAGCCGGGAAGGGTCTTGCGGGTCGAGGTCGCCATGCGCTCACGCTACCGGCGGCCTCCGACAGCGCGGCTCGCCGGCGGGGTCGGCGCTCGCCCTTAGGCTGGGGCGCATGACGCGCGACGAGTGGAGCTGGGCCCCGGTCCACGAGGCCCGAGCCGGACAGCCCGAGGAGGTGGCGCCGTCGAAGCCCGCGCCGCCGCGCGCCCCCGCACGCGCGCGCCAGGACTCGCCCGAGCCGATTGACCTCGACATCGACGAGGTCGCGACCCCGTACGAGGGCCCGGATCCCGACGAGGTCCTTCCCGAGGCGTGGTCTCCCACGGACGGCGACCGCGGACCCGCCGCCCAGGTCGAGGCGTCGTACCGGACGTCCGTCGAGGCCCTCGGGGCGACCGCGGCGGCCAACGCCGCGCTCCACGCGGCCGGAGCCCCCACCCCGCTCGCGGGCGTGCCTCAGGTGCGCGGCCGCATCCTCGACCCCGCCCCGCTCGCGGACGAGGGCCCCGCCTTCACCCCGGTCCTTGCGGACGATGCCGCTCGCCCCACCGCCGCATCGTCCCCCGCACCGGCCATGGCGCCCGTGCCGGCCGTGCCCTCGTGGGCGACCATCGCCGCGACCGTCCCGAAGCCCGGCAGCGACGACGAGCCGACCCCGGCGCTGTACCGGCCGCGCGTCCCGGCCGAGGCCTCTGGCAGCGCCGGCGCGCGCCCGGCGGCGACGGCGGGGAGCGAGGCCCCCGCAGGCGGCGACGCGGGTGACGGCGGCGACGGCACGGGTGTCGACGAGGGCCGCACGCCCGGACGCGCCTGGCCGCTCATCCTCGTGGGACTGGTGATCCTGGGCGCCGCGTTCGCCGCGGCCTGGTTCCTCCTGCTGCGCCCCGAGGCGATCACGCTGCCCGAGCAGCACGTGCTGAGCGTGCCGTCAGCCGAGCCCGGCAGCACGCTCGAGCCGTTCGTCCCCACCGACCCGAGCCCCTTCCTCGCGGCGATGCCCACGGCGGCTGGCGACTGGACGCTCATCGACGCGGCCGCGAGGGACGCCGCCTCCGACGGCGCGCTGCCCGGACGGATCGCCGAGGCATACCTGCTCACCTACTCCGACGGCACCGACGAGGTGACGGTCGTCGCACGCCAGCTGTACTCGCAGGAGGACGCCGCCAAGGCGCTCGCCAAGGTGGCCGGCAAGGGTGCCGACCTCACGGAGGCGACCGTCGACGGCACCGTCGTGGGCGAGCGCGCGGTGCTCGAGTCCGACGATGTCACGCGCGTGGCCTGGACCAACGGCAGCGCCCTCTTCGTCGCGAAGGGCGCGGCCGAGGACGTCGCCGACCTCGCGGAGATGCTCGGGCTATGACGGCCCCCGCGGCGGACGGTCCGCGCGGCCGAGGTCCGCGGGGCCCGGGCGCGGACACGCGCGGCGACATCCTCGCCGCGGCCGCGGAGGTCTTCGGCGACAAGGGCTACGCCGCATCGTCCCTGCGGGAGATCGCGCGGGCGGCCGGCGTGGATCCGGCGCTCGTGCGGCACTACTTCGGCACCAAGCAGGATCTCTTCGTCGCGGTGATGCGCCCGCTCGAGAGCGACGATGCGCGGGTCGTCGACCTCGCGTCGCTGCCGCGCGAGCGCCTGGGCGAGGGCCTCCTGCGGCTCGCGCTGTCTTTGTGGGAGGACCCCGTCGCGAACGTGCGGCTGCGCGCGGTGCTCGCCTCCGCCGTCTCGACCGCGGAGGTGGGTCCCGCGATGGCGACCGTGATGCAGCGCGACCTGCTGCGACGCATCGTGCGGAAGGACCAGGCCGATGCGCGCGCCGCGGCATGCGCGACGCAGATCACCGGCCTCGCGCTCGGGCGCTACGTGCTCGCGATCCCCGCGCTCGCCGACGCCACGGTCGACGAGCTCTGCGCGGTCTACGCGCCGACGCTGCAGCGCTACCTCGACGGCGACCTCGCGGAGGCGCCGCGATAGGTTGGACGCATGAGCATCGAAGCCACGTCCTCCCCGTCCGCGCTGCCCACCGTCGCCGTCATCGGCGGGGGCGTCATCGGCGGCACCCTCATCACCGCGATGAAGGTCGCGGGCTGGCCGGGCGAGTCGATCACGGTCGCCAACCGCGGCGAGGCGAAGCGCGAGGCCCTGGTGCAGGCGCATGCGATCAAGGCCACCGGTGACAACCGGGAGGCCGTCGCCGGGGCCCAGGCGGTGGTGCTCGCGGTCAAGCCCCAGCAGATGGCCGACGTGCTCGAGGAGATCGCCTCGGCGGTCGAGCCCGGCGCGCTCGTGCTCACCGTGGCGGCCGCGCTGCCCGCCTCGTTCTACGAGGAGCGTCTCGCGGGGGGCACGCCCGTGATCCGCATCATGCCCAACACGCCTTCGGTCGTGGGACGGGGCGCGACGTCCGTGTCGCCCGGTGCGCACGCGACCGAGGAGCACCTGCTCGTCGCCGAGGCGATGCTGCGCGCGACCGGCCTGGTGGTGCGGGTGCCCGAGGAGCTGATCGAGGCGGTGACCGTGGTCGCGGGCTCCGCGCCCGCCTTCTTCTACGCGTTCACCGAGGCGCTCACGGAGGCGGGCGTGATGCAGGGCCTCGAGCGCGACCTCGCCGCGCTGCTCGCGCAGCAGACCTTCGCGGGCGCCGCGCAGCTGCTCGCCGAGTCAGGCGAGACCCCGCAGGAGCTGCGCCGCCGCGTGAGCTCCCCCGGCGGCGTCACCCTGGCCGCGCTCGAGGCGATGACCGATGCCGGCCTTCAGGGGGTCGTCTCGGCCGGGGCGCGGGCCGCGGTGGCCCGCACCCGGGAGATGAGCGCGCAGCTCGCCGGCTGAGACCAGCGAGACGTGGAGCGCCGGCCGAGCACACGCCCGGCCGGCGCTCCACGTCTGAGGTCGGCGCATCGCGCCCCGTGCTCTCATGCGACGCCGCGCCACCTCCACGCGACGATGAGGATCGCGATGGTGGTGCCGATCTCGATCGCCGAGAAGTAGCCGTAGTAGACGGTGAACGAGCCGACGAACAGCGTCGCGACCTGCACGAGCGTCATGACCCCGGCACCGATGATCGATGCCCACCGCACCAGCGCGCGCGGCGCGATGCGTGCGATCAGCACGTTGGAGATCGGGATGGTCATGAGCACCGAGGCGCCGAGCAGGAAAGGCTGCCCGTAGTCGCCCATCGCCCCGGTGCCGTCGAGGGTGTCGCGGATCACGTCCTTGTCGAAGAAGCCGATGACGTCGCAGTAGAGGTAGTTGAGGATCACGAAGAGCCAGAGCGCGGACAGCAGCGTGCGCGGCTGCCGATACGGCGCGGTCCTCGGAGAGACCGCCGAGGCGGCCGTGGACGGGTCATGGGTGGTCGCGGTGGTCGAGTTCATGAGATCCCCCCGGATGTGTCCTTACACCGTAAGGCGACCATACGCCGTAAGGTTCATGAAGGCAACAGGAGGTCATGTGTCCGACGAGCATGCGAAGGAGCCGCTCACCCGCGCCCGCATCCTCGACGCCGCGGTCCGGCTCGCCGACGAGTCCGGCATGCGAGCCGTGACGATGCGTGCGATCGGCGACGAGCTCGATCGCGAGGCGATGTCGCTCTACCACCACGTCGCCGACAAGAAGGCCCTGATCGCGGGCATGGTCGACGCCGTGGTGGCCGAGGTCGCGGAGGCCGGCACGGCCGTCCACCGCGCGAACTGGCGCGCGACGGTGCGCGAGCGGTGCCTCGAGGCACGCCGCATCATGCTCTCCCACCCCTGGGCGCCGAGCGTGATCGCGCAGCAGGAGGAGTCGCCCGCGTCCGCGTTCGTGCTCTACAACGAGCTCGTGGGGACGCTGCTCGCCGCGGGATTCGACCACGCGCTCGCGCATCGCGCGATCCACGCGCTGGGCTCGTTCGTGCTCGGCTTCTCGAACGAGCTCTTCGACCCCGCCCCCGGCGGGGACGAAGAGCCCGACGAGGCGGCGATGCGTGCCATGGCGGCCACCTTCCCGCACCTGCTCGAGATGGCGGACATGGAGCTGCACGCGGCCGAGGGAGCGCTCAGCATGTGCGACACGCAGGCGGAGTTCGAGTTCACGCTCGGCCTGGTGCTCGACGGCCTCGAGGCGCGTCGGCTCGAGCTCGCGGGCTGAGCGCCGCGCGCCTCACTCCGCGCGGCACTCGAGCGGACCGTCCGCGGGAGGATCGCCCTCCCCGATGTAGCTGAAGTCCGCGGTCGCGCCTGCCGTGAGGTCGTCGTTCCACTCCTTGGGGGTCGCGATGCCGTCGTTGTGCTCCGCGTTCCAGAAGTCGGAGCCACGGATCTGGGTGCCTGCGGGGAGCATCACCGCCCACGTGCTGAGGTCGGCGTTCGCCGTGACGAGCACCCGCGCGGTGTAGCCGTTGGTCCAGATCTGCTCGATCGTCAGCGTCGCGGCGCAGGCCCCGTCGATCGTGGGCGCCTCGGTCTCGCCCGAGGTGGAGCCGCCGGCCGACTCCGACCCCTGCCCGACGGCGGGGTACGCGTTCGCGACGAGCTCGCTGAACTGCGCCGGGAACCACGCACCCGAGATGGGCGCGTCCGGGAGCGCGCCCGTCAGCTGACCGTCGAGCCGGTCCGAGCGGTACGCCGGGTCGCACATCTCGTCGAAGCCCTTGCCCTGATCGTTCGCGACCAGGCGCGAGGAGCCGTCCGACTCGCCCGGCGGCTTGACCCAGACGAAGGCGTCGAGGTGCGCGTCGGGGTAGCCCTCGGGCGACGCGACGGGCCGCTCGCCGATCCCGGCGCCGGACACGTTGCACCACGCGCCCCGATGCCCGCGGCGGTCCACCCGGGACTCGTCCACATAGGTCTCGAGGTCGTTCGAGGTCGAGGCGGCGGTCGGGCGGTCGGGGCCTCCCCAACCGTTGCGGCTCGTGTCGATCACCATGCCGGTGGACTCGGGGAAGCCGGCGGCGACCAGGCGCTGCCACAGGTCGGCGGCCCACGAGGCCTCGTCGAGGTCGGGGTTGTACTGGTAGAACGATGCGGCCTCCACGGGTTGCCCGCCCACCTGGGCCCCGGCCTCGAGGAACGGCTCCTCGAGCGGCGTGGTGTTCGCGGTGTCCGTGACGAAGCCGTCGATCGACGCGAAGCCCGACTGGGTCTCCTGGGCGACCTCCGCGAACAGCGCCGCCGCCGCACCCGCGTTGTCCGGCCATCCGAGCCAGCCGGCATGCGCGGCGTCCAGGTACGAGTACACGTTCGCGAGCGACGCGAACGTGTCGAGGGCGTACACGATGCCCTCGCGGTAGTACGGCGCCGCCTCCTGGCACGCCTCCGCATCCGCGTTGGTCACGAGGTTGGGCAGGGAGTCGGGCTCGATCACGGCGGCGATGCGCAGGTCCGCGTACTCGTCCCGCGCGAGGATGTCCACGATCGCGTCGATGTACTCGGTGCGGTACCGCGCCATGTCCTCCTGGTTGGCGGAGAGCTCGCCGTTCGAGGCGAGCGCGTAGCAGTCGCGGCCCGGGAGGTCGTAGATCACGAGCGTCACCACGACGGGCGCGCCGTCGGGATCGTTCGCGGCCTGCCTCACCGCGTCGTCGAGGTGCGCCTCGAGACCCCGGACGGAGTCCGTCCCGGCGATGGTCTTGATGCGGTCGAGCCACACGCCGGTCGGCTGCGTCGACAGCGCGCGCATGTCGTCCGCGAGGAACGAGTCGGCGGTCTCCCCTGCGGTCGAGAGGACGTTCGCGGTCCAGTCCGCGTTCACGTACATCGTCGCGCCCTCGTAGGGGTTCTCGACGTGCCCCTCACGGCTGACGGGGACGCCGGCGTCCGTGGTCGGCGCGCCCGTGGCGCTGGGCCCGGGATCCGGCTGCTCGTCGCCGGTGCAGCCCGCAAGCAGCAGCAGCGCGGACGCCGCCGCGGCGATCCGTGGTGCGATGCGCATCGTCCCTCCTGCCCCCGATCCGGCAAGCGTAACCGGCGCGGAGGCGCGCCCACATCACCCGGGTCGGCGGCGCGCGAGGGACGGATCAGGCGGCGTGCGCGACACGCAGGGCGTTCGCCACGGCATCGACGTCGCGCTCGTCGTTGTAGAGATAGAAGCCGAGGCGGACGCGCCCGCCGCGGCCCGCGGCCCGGATCCCCGCACGGGCGAGCACGGCCGCGTCGACGCCGGCGAGGGAGACGATGGGCGACGCGCCTGGCGCGAGGCCGAGGCGCGCGCGCAGGCCGTCCGCGAGGCCCACGCTGTGGCGGCCGATGCTCTCGACGCCCTGGCGCACCAGGAGCTCGAGCGCCACCGCACCGGCCTCGACGAGCTGCCACGGCGGCGACGTGTCGAGCCGCCGCGCGCTCTCGCTCAGCTCCACGTGGGGACCGTAGAGCGCGGACCACGGACAGTCGGCGCCGTACCAGCTCGCCGCGACGGGGCGGACCCAGGCCGCCTCGGGCCGCACGGCGGCCAGCGCGATCCCGCGGGGCGTCCCGAGCCACTTGTAGGTGCTCGCGACCACCACGTCGAACGCGCGCGCGTCGAGCGTCATCCAGCCCGCGGCGTGGCTGACGTCGAGCAGCGTGCGGGTGCCCGACACCCGGGCGGCGTCCGCGAGCGCCGTGAGGTCGAGCACCGCGCCGTCGGCGCTCTGGACCGCGCTCACGGCGACCAGGTCCGCGCCGCTCAGGGTCTCGGCGACGATGCGCGCGAGCGGCACCACGCGCACGTCGAGCCGCGGGTCGTGGGTGAACGGCAGCATCACCGAGGAGAAGTCGCCCTCGGCGATCACCACGCGCGCGCCGTCGGGGAGCGAGGCGGCGACCATGCCCACCACCTGCGACGTCGAGCCCGCGAGGGCGATGTCCTCCGCCCGCGTCCCGACCAGCGCCGCGAAGGCCACGCGCATGCGGTCGACCGCGCCGTCGAGCGCGACCGGGTCGAGGGTGCCGCGCTCCCACGCCCGCACGGCGTGCCGCACGGCTGCGGCGGTCGCGCGGGCGGGCAGCCCGTACGACGGCGTGTCGAGGTACCCGGGTGCGGGGCGGAAGGCCGAGGCGATGTCGAGCATGCCCCCATGCTCACCGTGCGCCGACACCACCACAAGACCGCATGACCAGCACCCAGACCTCGATGAGATGATGGTCCGGTGATCGATGTCGAACGTCTGCTCATCCTCCGCGAGGTGGCCCGGCACGGGTCGAAGGCCGCGGCGGCGCGCGCCCTCCAGCTGAGCGAGCCGACCGTCGCGCACCACCTGCGCGCGCTGGAGCGCCGGGCGGGCGTGCCGCTGACCCTGCGCGCCGGCCGGGTCACCCGCCTCACCGCGACAGGCGAGGCGCTCGTCGCGCATGCCGATGCGATCGCCGCGAGCCTCGAGGACGCGGAGCGCGCGCTGCACCACCACTCCGAGCTGCGCGTGGGGACGCTGCGCATCGCGGCGTTCACCTCGTTCTGCGCGACCGTGCTCCCGCGCCCGCTCGCGCAGTTCGCTCGCACCTACCCCGGCATCGAGATCGGCCTCGAGGAGACCGAGACGGACCCCGCGCTCGCCCTGCTGCGCGAGGGCGCCGCGGACCTGGTCATCGGCTTCTCCGATGCCGCGACGCCGCCGCCCCTCGACATGCCCACCACGCCGCTCGGGCGCGACGAGTACCTCGCGATCCTGCCCGAGACCCATCCGCTCGCGTCCCGCCCCGCGGTCGACATGGCGGCGCTCGCCGACGAGCGCTGGATCTCCGGCTGCATCCGCTGCCGCACCCACCTGGTCGCGGCCGCCGGGGAGGCCGGCTTCGACCCCCACATCGCGTTCGTCACGGAGGACTACATCGCCGCGCAGCGGCTCATCGCCGAGGGCCTGGGCGTCGCCCTGCTCACGCGCATGGCGCTCGACGCGAGCCCCGCCATCCCCGGCATCGTCGCCGTGCCCACCCGCACCGCGACCTACCGCGACATCTTCGTGGCCCTGCCCGCGTCGCCGGCGCCCGCCGCGCGCGCCTTCGCGGAGCTGCTGGTCACCGGCCTGTGAGACGCCGCGAGGCCCCCGGTGTTGGCAGTCACCAGGGGCCTCGCGTATCGGTCGGGACGACGTTGGCAGCCGCCGCCCCGAGGGGGGCGAGCCGAGAGGCGTCCGCGGCCCTGCTCCGGCCCGGCCGAAGCCGGTCATCAGATCCGGAGCCTGCCGGCCCGGCCCGTCCGTCGCGGTCCCTCCGGGAGGTGGGAAGGGAACGCGAGCGATGGACGGGCCGACCGGCGACCATGGGCGCCTCTCGGCTCGGGACCCCTGGGGGGGTGGGGGCCCTGGTATCAATACTCACGGCGCCGCCTGGGAGAACGCTGGGAGCGGGATGCGAGGTCGCGGGGAGCCGCCCTCTCCCTTGACAGCGCCAACGGATCTCATGGCGACGCGCCGGTGCATCGGCCGTCGTGGGCCGATGCACCGGCGCGTCGTTCGCGATTCCGTTGCGGCTGTCAGCGGGGGGCGTCAGCCCGCGGTCACCGTGCCGAGCTCGGTGGCGCCGGACGCACCGTCCCCGACCACGAGGCCGTGGAAGGCGTCGCCGCTCACCGTGCCGCCCGTGGAGACGGTGTAGCTCTCGCCGGAGACGATGGCGTCGCTGGACAGCACCACCGACTGCGAGACCTTGCCGGTCGTGTAGGTCGCGACCGCGTCCCCGTCCGAGTCCGAGACCGTGATGGTGGTGCCGGCCTCGATCGCGGAGGCGAAGGCGATGGTGAGGACCCCCTGACCGTCGGCCTCGGGCGCCTCGAGCATGCCGGAGGAGCCCGACGCGACCAGGGTGCCGCCGCTGATGGTGAACTCGCCGTTGGTGTCGACCGCGCCGTTGCCGTTGTTGGTGGGGCCGTCGATCACCACGGTGCCGCCGGTCATGACCGCGTCGCCGTTGGAGTCGAGCCCGTCGCCCTCGGCGTCGATGTACCAGGTGCCGCCCGTGATCTCGAGCTCGAGGCCCTCCTCGGCCTGGCCGAAGCCGCCCATGCCGCCGCCGCCCGCGACGGTGGTCGCGTCCGTCGCGCCGTCGTCGGACGATGCCGTGGTCGTGTACGCGGCGGTCGTGGCCGTCGTGGAGGCCGTCGAGTCATCGGTGTCCGTCGAGCTCGGCGCCGCGCCCGGGCCGCCGGAGCGATCGCCGCGGTCGCCGCCGCCCATGCCGCCGCCCATCCCGCCTCCGACGTCCGCCGTGCCGTCGCCCGCGGTGGAGCCCGAGCCGGAGCTCACGTTGAAGCCGTCGTCGCTCGACACGATGGTGCCGGCGCCGCCGCTGAGCCGGATGACCCGACCCTCGAGGCCCTCGTAGGACTGCGTGATGTCGACCGTGCCGTCGACGATGTGCAGCACGCCGCTCGTGGTGATGCCGTCGTCGTCGGCGGCGATGCTGAGCTCGCCGCCCTCGATCGTCACCTGGTAGTACGCGTCGATGCCGTCGACGCCCGCGGTGATGTCGAGCGTGCCGCCGGAGATCCACGCGACGCCGACGGCGGCGCCGTCGTCGTTCGCCAGGTTCTCGTTGTCGGCCTTGAGACCGTCGCCGCCGGCCTCGACCGTGATGTCGCCGCCGGTGACGACCAGGTAGTCCTTGCCGCGGATGCCGTCGTCCGTCGCGGTGACGGAGATGGTGCCGGAGTCGATGACCAGGCCGTCCTTCGAGGTGATGCCGTCGTTCGCGACACCGTTGACGGTGAGGGAGCCCTCGCCGGTGATCCAGAGGTCGGAGCGCGAGAACAGCGCGGCGTTGGGACCGTCGTAGTCCTCGTCGGTGCTGGCGGTCGCGTCCACCGCGTCGGAGATGGTGTTGGTCGAGCCGTCCGCGAGCAGGATGATCACCTCGTCGGCGTCCTCGATGTCGAGCGCGCCGGTGTCCGCGGCGGTGATGTCGACGCCGTCGAGGATGAGCGTGACGTCCTTGTCGTCGGTGGCGACCACCACCTGACCGGCGGTGAGGGTGCCGGAGAGCCGGTAGACGCCGCCCTCGGTGATGGTGACGGTGTCGCCGTCGACGGTCACGCCGTCGACCGCCTCGGTCGCGCCGTCGGCGAGCACGATGTCCACGGCGGCGGACTCGTCGACCGTGAGGTCCTCGTCCTTGACCTGGAGCCCCGAGTACTCGACCTCGGTGAAGTCGCTGGTCGTGGCGGTCGAGGTCGTCTCGGTCGCGGTCGTGTCCTCGGAGGTGGTCGCCTCCTCGGCGGCCGTGTCGGCGGTGGTGGTCGAGCAGCCGGTCAGCATCAGGGCGCCGGTCACGAGGCCGGCGAAGGCGAGGGTGGGCTTGCGCATGGGGATCGTCTCTCTCAGGTCTCAGGCCGCGTGTGCGGCGGTCGTCAGGTGCCGGCGCAGCGTGCGGGACCACCGGTTCGACGGCAGGTCCGGCTGCAGCGCGGCCAGGGTGGTGCAGTACTTGGACACGCGGGTGGGACGGATGCCGCGCGCCCACAGCGCGCGGTCCACGTCGCCGGCCCGCATCGAAGACTTCGTCTCGACGATGAGCGCCCCGCCGAAGTCGATGCGCGGGCCCTCCGCGGAGATGCCCGTCACGCCGGTGTCGACCGTGACCCGGGCGCCATGCGCCACGAGCGTCGAGCGGTGGTAGCGGGTGGTGAGGACCGGGGCGAGGTCGTCGACCGCGGCACCGACCTGCGGGAAGGAGGCGACGAACTCGCGTGCCGAGCCCTCGAGAGGCTCCGCCGGCGCATCGTCCGCGAGCCATTCGCGGTGCTTGACCGTCTCGCCCTTCGGCGAGCGCAGCTTGACCTCGATGGCCCGGCCGCCCGTGTCGAGGTACTCGCGGGTGCGGACCTTGTAGCGGGCGGGCCGGCGTCGCGCGGCGTCGCGGTACGAGTCGAGCTCCGGGGTGTCGTAGTAGACCGACTCGTAGCCGAACGAGCGGACCCCGTCGATCTCGAGGGCTCGCAGGCCCTCCACCTCGGCCATCAAGTCGGCCCACACGGCCGGCGAGACGATGTACTTGCGGTCCACGCGGGTCAGCAGGGCGTACTCGCTCTCGAGCTCCGCGAGCGTGACCGCGGGCAGCCGCTCGAGGCGCGCCTCCCAGGCGGTCATCGCGCCACCTCGGCGGCCACGCCCTGGGCGCCGATGCGCTCGACGGCGGGGCGCTCGACCTGCGCGTGGAGCGTGTAGCGCACGTCCACCACGGTCGACTCGTTGAGGAGGTCGACCTTGCGGATGGTCGCGCGGTGGACCGTCGCGCCGAGCAGCGCCTCGAGGTACTCGCGCGCCCCCTCCTCCGTGGTGAAGGCCTGGTCGAGGATCATCTGCTGCTGGCGGCTGCGCGGCAGCAGGCGCGGGTTGTCGCCCACGAGGATCACGGCGAGCAGCACCGCCATGAGCGTGAAGCTGAGCGAGGCCGACAGCGCGGGGAAGCCGCCGAGGAGGCCGATCGCGATCGCCGTGAAGTAGTACGCGATCTCAGCGTGGTCCATCTCGGTCGACCGCAGGCGGATGATCGAGAGGACCGCGAAGATGCCCATGCCGAAGCCCAGCGAGATGTCCGCGTTGGTCATCGCGTAGGTCACGCCCATCACGCCCACGTTGATCGACAGGAACGCGACGATGAGGTCGCGGCGGCGATGACGCGGGAAGTACAGGCCGAAGACCATGATGGCGATCGCGATCAGGTCGGCGAGGATGAAGGCGTAGACGGGCATGGTGACCTCTCAGGTAGGGGGCGCCGGGTGGTGCCCCAGGCCGTTCGTTCACCAGTAGTTAACCCAGCGGACCTGGGAGAACCCTGGGAGCGCCGCTGGAGTCGCCTGGGACGCCGGGCGACGCGCGTCCCGGCCCACGCCCAGGTGCCTCCCAGCGAATCGTGAGGTTCCCCGGCGATACTTGACGCATGCCTGAACGACGCATCCTCGTGATCGACGACGAGGACAACCTCCGCACGATGCTCTGCGCAGCCCTGCGCTACGCCGGCTACGAGGTGTCCGACGCCACCGACGGCCAGTCCGGCCTCAAGGCCGTGAAGGAGCAGCGCCCGGACCTCATCGTGCTCGACGTGATGATGCCCGGCCTCGACGGCTTCGCCGTGTGCCGTCGCCTGCGCGAGTCGGGCGACCGCACGCCCATCATCTTCCTCACCGCGCGCGACAGCGCGAAGGACAAGGTCGAGGGGCTCACCATCGGCGGCGACGACTACCTCCAGAAGCCGTTCAACCTCGACGAGCTGGTCGCGCGCGTCGAGGCCGTCTCGCGCCGCGTCGAGCACGCGCCGAGCGCGTCGGACGTGTACCGCATCGCCGACCTCGAGCTCGACGACGTCTCGCACCGCGTCACGCGCGCCGGCGCCGAGATCCAGCTGTCGCCCACCGAGTACAACCTGCTGCGCCACCTCCTCCAGAACACCGGTCGGGTGCTGTCGCGCGGGCAGCTCCTCGAGGGCGTCTGGGGCTACTCGCGCGACGACGACCCGGGTGTCGTGGAGACGTACATCGGCTACATCCGCCGCAAGATCGACACCCACGAGCCCAAGCTCATCCACACCGTCCGCGGCGTGGGCTACACCCTGAGGGTGTCGTGACGGCCCGTGCCGGGCTGACGCTGCGTTCGAGGGTCCTCATCGGCCTCGGGGCCATCGCGGCGATCGCCATCGCCATCGCCATCGTGGTCACCGCGGTCACCCACACGTTCCTCATCGGGCAGCTCGACGAGCGCCTCGCGTCCTCGTCCGGGTCCGTCGGCGCTCGCTTCGAGCGCGGCGAGCCCCAGCTCCTGCTCGAGTGCGGCTCGGGAGACGAGGCTGCTGCGGACGAGGACGGCGATCGTCCGTCCGACGTCTTCCGAGGCTTCGTCGACACCGACGGGAACTGCTACGTCTTCTTCACGCCGAACGTCTTCGACGGCGAGACCTCGTCCCCGTCGTTCGCCGGCGTCGAGCTGCCCACCGAGGGCTCGGCGTACCTCACGGTCCCCGCCACCGACGACGAGGGCGAGTACCGCGTGCTCGCACGCGCCACCAGCATCGGCACCGACATCACCGCGCTGTCCACCTCCGGGGTCGAGGACGCGACCCACCGCCTCATCCTGATCGAGGCGCTCGGCATCGCGGCCGTGCTCGCGGGGCTCGGAGCGGTGGCGTGGTTCGTGATCTCGCTCGGGGTCAACCCCATGCGCCGGATGGTCGCGGCATCGTCCCGGATCGCCGAGGGCGATCTCGACGTGCGGCTCGAGGGCGCCGGACATGGCTCCGAGAGCGCGGAGCTCGCGACGTCGCTCAACGCCGTCATCGGGACGCTCACGGCGTCGCTCGAGGAGCGCGAGCGCTCCGAGGCTCGGCTGCGGGAGTTCGTCGCGGACGCGTCGCACGAGCTCCGGACGCCGCTCACCACCGTGCTCGGCTACGCCGAGCTCTACCGTCGCGGTGCGATCGCGCGCGACGAGGACGTGGCCGACGCGTGGCGGCGCACCGAGGCCGAGGCCGAGCGCATGAAGCGCCTGGTCGAGGACATGCTCACGCTCGCGAAGTACGACGCCGAGCCCCAGCTCAACCCGATCCCCCTCGACCTCGCGCACGTGTGCGGCGAGGTGGTGAGGGACGCGACCGCGGCGCGCGAGGGCGTGACGTTCACGCTCGACGCGCCGGAGCCCGTGACCATCGAGGGCGACCCGGACCGCCTGCGTCAGGCCGTCATCAACGTGGTGACCAACGCCGCGATCCACGGTGGCGACCATGTCACCGTCCGCGTGCGCCAGGACGATGCGCTGGCCAGGATCGAGGTCCTCGACGACGGGCCGGGCATGGCGCCCGAGATCGCGGCGCGCGCGACCGAGAGGTTCGTGCGCGGAGACCACTCCCGCGCGCGTGCCACCGGCGGCTCGGGGCTCGGGCTCGCGATCACCGCCGCGATCATCGCGGTGCACGGGGGCACCCTCACGGTCGAGTCGGCCGAGGGCGACGGCACCACGGTGACGATCGCGCTGCCGGCCGCGCCGGCGCAGCTGTCAGCCGCGCGCTGAGATCAGCCGCGCGCTGAGATCAGCCGCGCGCTGAGATCAGCCGCGCGCTGAGATCAGCCGCGCGCCAGGGCCTGCGCCGCGTAGCTGGCGAGGATGGTCTCGCACTGCGGGCCCATCGACGTGGACATGAGCTCGAAGGCGCGTGCATCGTCGCCGATGTCGGGCATCCGCATGGCGAGCAGGATCGTGTTGAGCATGCCGCGCGCGAAGAACTCGGTCGCCTCCTGCGCCGTGAACCCGGCCTCGTCACGGACGATGCTGTAGACGTCGAGGAAGCACTCGCGCGCCTCGGGACCGAAGACGGGGTCCTGGCCGAGGCCGAAGAGGTGCAGGAGGCTCAGCAGGATCCCGCGGTCCGCGACCAGCTCGCCATACGCACCGCCGAGCGCGTGCTGGCGCTCGAGGTTGGACTCGCCGCCGTCGAAGCCGGCGATGACGTCGCGGAACGCGACGCGCAGCCGGCCCGTCGCGCGGCGGGCGACCTCGAGGAACAGGTTCTCCTTCGACCCGAACATCCGCACCACATAGGCCTGGGAGATCCCTGCCTGGCGCGCGATCGCATCGGTGGTCCCGCCCGCATATCCCCTGTCCCCGAACACGATCGTCGCGGCCGCGAGCACCTGCTCACGCCTGTCATCGCTGGTCAGACGGCCTTCTTCCGCGTTCATGTTGACATGTTATCAGCCGATTACTTAGGGTGCGAAGCGTAGTAATCAATTGATTACTCACGGTGGCTCCACAGACTTCCGGGGAGGGAACATGTCATCCACCACACGCCGGTCGCCGCTGGGTCTCGTGATCCTCGCGGCGTCGATCCCGGCCTTCATGGCGAGCCTCGACAACCTCGTCGTCACCAACGCGCTGCCGGTGCTCGCCACCGATCTCGACGCGTCGCTCGAGCAGCTCCAATGGTTCATCAACGGCTACTCGCTCGCCTTCGCGAGCATGATCCTCATGGCGGTCGCGCTCGGCGACAGGTTCGGGCGTCGCCGCGTGTTCTCGAGCGGCATCGCGCTGTTCACGGTCGCCTCGATCCTGTGCGCGCTCGCCCCGAGCGCCGAGGCGCTCATCGCCGCCCGCGTGCTCCAGGGCATCGGCGGCGCGGCGCTCATGCCGCTCTCGCTCGCGATCCTGTCCACCAACGTGTCGGCGAAGATGCGCCCCATGGCGATCGGCATCTGGGGCGGCGTGGCGGGGCTCGGAGTGGCCGTCGGCCCGCTCATCGGCGGCGCGGTGGTCGAGGGCCTCACGTGGCACGCGATCTTCTGGCTCAACGTGCCGGTGGGCATCCTCGCGATCGTGCTCGTGCGCGCGTTCCTCACGGAGACGCGCGGCGATGCGGTGCGGCTCGACCTCACGGGGCTCGCACTCGGGATGGGGGCCGTGTTCGGCCTGGTCTTCGGCATCGTCCGAGGCAACGATGCGGGCTGGACCTCGACCCAGGTGCTCGCCGGGCTGATCGGCGGCGGGGTGCTGCTGCTCGCGTTCCTCGCGTGGGAGCGCGGACGCCGCGACGCGCTGCTGCCGCTGTCGCTGTTCCGCGACCGCTCGTTCTCCGTGGCCAACGCCGTCGGCCTGATGTTCTCCGTCGGCATCTTCGGCGCGGTCTTCATCCTCATCCAGTTCATGCAGGTGGTGCAGGGGAGGTCGCCCCTCGAGGCCGGCGTGATGACGATGCCGTGGACCATGGCGCCGCTGTTCGTCGCGCCGCTCACGGGGTTCATCGCGCCGCGGGTCGGCACGCGAGCCCTCATCACCGGCGGGGTGGGGCTGCAGGCGGCGGGCCTCGCGTGGATCGGGCTGTCGCTCGATCCCGACGTGGCCTACGCGCAGCTGGTCCCCGGGTTCGTCGCGTGCGGCGTGGGCATGGGGCTCGTGTTCGCGCCTCTCGCGACGGCCGTGCTGGCACGCATGCGCGACGAGGACCACGCGAAGGCCTCGGGCACCAACGCCACCGTCCGCGAGGTCGGTGTCGCGCTGGGCATCGCGACGCTCACGGCGATCTTCACCGGCGTCGGCGGCGAGCTCAGCCCGACCGGCTACACGGACGCCGCGCAGACGGCGGTGCTGTGGGGCGCGGTGATCCTCGCGGTCACCACGGTCGTGGCGACGCTGCTGCCGTCGCGTCGCGTGGAGCTCGGCGGGACCCCCGCACCCGCTGCGGCGGGAGCACCCGCGACGCTCGTGCCCGCCTGAGCCAGGCCGCCTTCATCCGCCCGTCGCCACATGAGCGGCGGGCGGATCGGCGCGCCCCCACGCCCACGCCCACGCCCGCGCCCCGCGCCCCGCGCCCCGCGCCATCGACATGTGCGTTGCGCAGTACTCGCACCTTTCCTGCACGAGCGGCCGCTCACACGCCGGGAATCCGCTCCTCCCGCGCCAGCCCTTCGTGCAGGAAAGGTGCCAGCACCCCGTCACACACCCTTCGAGGGTGCGCCCAGGCGCTCGTTGCGGGAACGAACCCGTCCGGCCCACCGCGCCAAGCACGGCCGGCCGCGACGGACCTCGTCACCAGGGCGAGGGGCGGCCCTCGTCGCGCGTCGCATCGTCCGGGAGGTGGGGGAGCTCGCCGCCGCCCGCTCGGATGCAGAACCAGCGCATCACCTCGGGGCTGTCGGGCAGGCACCGCCAGGTGCGCCACACGCCCTGGCCCACGCGCACCGCGGTTCCGGGGCCGACCTCGACGATCTCGCCGTCGAGCGCCATCTGGCCGCGGCCCGCGAGGAAGACGTAGAGCTCCTCGATCTCGGCGTGCGTGTGCCAGTAGCCCGCCTCCTCGCCGGGGACGAAGGCATTGGCGGTCATCCCGATGTACTGCATCGAGATCTCGTGATCCACCACGCGGCGGCCGTCGCGCTGCGTGTGCGGCTGGAAGCCGCCGTGGTGATCGCGCCATCCCTCGAGGGCGCCCATCTCCAGCACCTGGTAATCGCTCATTCGGCGACGGTAACGCGGCCACCGGTTGCGCAACAGATGTTAGTGACTAACACTTGTGGCATGACCACCCGCGCCGAGGCCACCAGGGCCCGCCTCCAGTCCGCCGCGCTCGACCTGTTCGAGCAGCGCGGCTACCGCGCCGTCACGGTCGAGGAGATCGCGGCCGCCGCCGGCGTCAGCCACATGACGTTCTTCCGGCACTTCCCCACCAAGGAGCGGGTCCTGCTCGACGACCCGTTCGACCCCGTCATCGCCGCCGCCGTCGCGGCCCAGCCTGACGGCACGCCCGCGATCGAGCGGGTCGCCCGCGGGCTCCTCTCGCTCGTCCCCCTCCTGGACCAGGAGCCCACCGAGTCGGCGCGGCGCGCGATCGCGATCGCCGCACGCGAGCCCGAGCTGCAGGCCGGCATGGCGGCGAACACCGCGGCGACCGAGCGCGCGATCGTCGAGGCCGCCGCCCCGGCCGGCGAAGAGACCGAGATGCGCATCGCCGCCGCCGCATGCCTCGCGGCGGTCACAGCCGTGCTGCTCGACTGGTCGACGGACGGCTCGCGCCGCACGCTCGGCGCGCTGGTCGGCGACGCGATGACCACGGTGGTCCCGGCGCTCTCCGACGCGGCCGTGCCCGCCTACGCGGGAGCCGCGTCATGAGCGCCCTCGAGCTGAGCGATGCGGTCCGCACCTACGGCGGCCTGCGGGCGCTCGACGGCCTCTGCCTGAGCGTCGAGCCCGGCGAGATCCACGCGATCATCGGGCTCAACGGCGCGGGCAAGACGACCGCGATGAAGGCGATGGTCGGCCAGACCGCGCTCGACGAGGGCACCGTGCGGATCTTCGGGGAGGACGTCGCGCACGCCGCACCCACGACCCTCGCCCGCGTGGGCTTCGCGATCGACCAGCCCTTCGGCTACCCGGAGCTCACGGTGCGCGCCAACATCGTCCTCGCGGCCCGCCTGCACGGGCTGGACCGGGCGGACGCGGAGGCCGCCGCATCGTCCTGGATCGCCCGGCTCGAGCTGGGCCGCTGGGCGGGGCGCGGCGCGCGCGGGCTGTCGCTCGGCAACCGCCAGCGGCTCGGGCTCGCGTGCATCGCGGCGCATGCCCCGGATCTGCTGATCCTCGACGAGCCGACGAACGCGCTCGACCCGGCCGGGGTCCTGCTGCTGCGCGACGTGCTGGTCGCCGCGGCGGCGCGGGGCGCGGGCGTGCTGGTCTCCAGCCACCACCTCGACGAGGTCTCGCGCATGGCCCACCGCATCACCGTGGTGCACGCCGGCCGCGTGGTCGGGACGCTTCAGCCCGGCCAGACGGACCTCGAGCACCGCTTCTTCGAGGTGGTGCGCGCGTGGGACGCCGATCACCGCGACGATGCGCGCGTCCGGGCGGAGGCGCACGCATGAGCGCCGCGTGGGCGCTGCAGGTCGCGACGTTCTCGCGCTCGCTCACCGCGCGGCTCACGACCGTGCTGCTCGTCGCCTTCCCGCCGCTCATGTCGGTCGGGATGGTGATGATCGCGCGCGCGGCCGATGCGGCGGGACCCGCGGCCGCGAAGCTGGCGCCCTACCGCGACGGCACGATCGGCGAGGCCGTCACGGCGCTCTCCGGCCAGGTGGTCAGCGTGGTCGCGCTCATCGGCGTCGGGTTCGCTGTCGCGTGGCTCGTGGGCCGCGAGTGGGCGGACCGGACCCTGGGCTCGCTGTTCGCGCTACCCGTGACGCGCGGGCAGATCGCGCGCGCGAAGCTCCTCGTGATCGCGGCGTGGTCGGCCGCGTGCATCACCCTCGCGATGGCGCTCACGGCGGGCGCGCTCGCCCTCGCGGATCCCGGGTCGTTCACCGGCGCCGTGGCGGGGCAGCTCGCCCGGGTCTGGGTCGCCGGGCTGCTCATGGCGGCCCTCGCGCTCGGCTTCGGATGGGTCGCGGTGCGCTTCCGCGGCTACCTGGGGGCCGCCGGCGCGATCATCGCCGTCACGGCCGCGAGCCAGATCCTCGCCATGCTCGGCTTGGGCGCATGGGTGCCGTACATCGCCCCCGCGATGTGGGCCGGCGCGGGCGGGCCCGCCGAGGCCGCGGCGATCGGTCCCGCCTCGCTCCTCGCGGCCGCGGCGTTCGCCGGTCTGGCGGCGTGGGCCTCGGTGCGCGCGTTCGCCCGCACGCGGCTGGGGTGACGCCGGCGAGTTCAGCCCTCGGCGTGCGCGTACAGCCGCTGGAGCTCCTCGAAGTGGGCGTCGGAGTCGACCGCGGGAGGCGTGCCCCCGGCCAGATGCAGCTCGAGGCGGTCGAGGTGCCAGTGCCATCCGGCGGCGATGTCGGGGCTGTTGGGGTCGGGCGCGACGTGATCGAATGTGAGCAGCGCGCCCTCATGCAGCTCGGCGATCGCGATGCGCACGTGCCATCGGCCGCCGTAGCCTTCCCACGCGTACTCGAGCGCATGCGGCTCGTCCCACGCGAGCACCTCGCCCGCACCGCCGTCGGACATGGTGACGACCCCTCCGGCGCGCGGCTCGAACCCGGTGCGGAACCCCCACGCGGCGGTGCGGTCGGGATCGGTGAGCGCCGCCCATAGCTCGCCGGGCGGGCTCGCGAAGGTGCGCTCGAAGCGCAGATAGTCGCCGTCGTCGGGCGAGAGGACGTGCCCCTCGTGGGCAGGGTCGAGCTGGTCCGGGTCCATGACTGCCAGTGTCCCTCCCCTCCCGGAGCGCGCAACCGGAGCGGTAGCGTGCGAGCGTGACGGTGGACGATCCGGTGGCGCGGTTGCGCGCGGCGGGCTGCGTGCTCGCCGAGGAGGAGGCGCGGCTGATCGCCGACGCCGCAGGTGACGATGCCGGCGTTCACGAGTCCCTGCTGCGCCGCCGCCTCGCGGGCGAGCCGCTCGAGGTGGTGCTCGGGTGGGCCCAGTTCGCCGGCCTTCGCATCCCCGCCGCCGCAGGGGTGTTCGTGCCTCGGCGGCGCACCGAGCTGGTCGCGCGCCTCGCGGCCGCCCTCAGCCCGCCCGGCGGCACCGTGGTGGACCTGTGCAGCGGCACCGGGGCCATCGCGGCGGCGGTGGCGCACGCGCGCCCCGACCTCGAGGTGACCGCCGCGGAGATCGACCCGGCCGCGGTCGCGCTGGCGAGCCGGACGCTCGCGCCGTTCGGCGCATCGTGCATGGTCTCCGACATGGACGGCGCGCTCGGGCACCTCGCGGGGCGCGTCGATGCGGTGACGGCCTGTCCGCCGTACGTGCCGACCGCTCAGATCCCGCTGATGCCGCGCGAGGCGCGCGACCACGAGCCCCGCCTCGCACTCGACGGCGGCCCCGACGGGACCGCGCTGCAGCGGGAGGTGCTGGCCGCATCGTCCCGGCTGCTGCGCGCGGGCGGGGTCGTGATCCTCGAGACGAGCGAGGCGCTCGCCCCGCTCACGCTCGCCGCTGCGGCCCACGCGGGCTTCGCGGCCGGCATCGAGCGGGACGAGGACCTCGGCGCCGTCGTCGTGGTCGCGCGGCGCGCCTAGACCCCGACGAGCTCGGACTCGAGACGCGCGTAGCTGGTCTCCATGCCGTCCGTCATGCCGGTGCCGAGCACGATGTCGCGCAGCTCCCGGCTCGGGTAGGTGATGACCAGGCTCAGGAGCGTGCCGCCCACGACCGGGGTCAGCGTGAGCTCGTTGGTGGTGCCCGGCCCCTCCATCCCGATCATGTTCTCCGTGGTGACCTCGCGGTACGGCGAGGCGGACTCGAGCAGCTCGCCCGTGAAGCCGAACGGCGGCGCCCCGTCGGCGGGTCCGCCCACGGTCGGCGCCCACTCGTAGCGATAGGTGTCGCCCACGTTCTCGGCGACCTCGCACACGGGCATCGTCCAGCCCTCGGGGCCCAGGAGCCAGCGCTTCATCAGCTCCGCGTCATGGTGGGCGCGCCACACCTGCTCGACCGTGCCGCGGATGATGCGGCTCACGCGGACCTTGGTGTCGGAGAGGATCTGTGCGTCGACGGCGCGGCCCGCGGCGAAGGACTCGAGGTCCGCGAGCACCGCGTCCATCTGCGACATCGCGGAGCGCAGGCCCTCCTCCATGCCCATGTCGACCACGGTCTGGAGCGCCTCGAGCGTGCCGAAGTGCGTGACGGAGGTGAAGCGCGAGCCGTCGGGGAGCGAGTCGAAGGTGAAGACCATCCGCATCGCGGGCAGGTCGGTGTTGTCGGTGCCGTCCTCGTTCGCGAAGCCGTCCTCGACCTCGAAGGAGCGGGGCGCGTCGATGGCGATCCACTTCCAGTAGCCGCCCGCGCGCTCGCCGTCGGGGCCGGTCATGACGTACTCGGAACGGCCGCCGGGCACCGCATCGTGCCTTGAGAAGGTCGCGGGCCACTCGACGGGCCCCCAGAAGCGCTCGAGCTGGCGGGGGTCGAGGTAGGCGGCGAAGAGGCGCTCGACGGGCACGGCGTACTCGCCGACGACGGTGATGGTGAGGGCCTCGGGATCGGAGGCGACGGACGTGAGAGGCATGGCTGCTCCTTGGGGACGGCGTCTTTCGATGCCTGGTCAGGCGGGGGGAGGCGCGGGGGCGTCCGGGTCCGCGAGCACGGCGTCGAGCCGGCTGAACCGCGAGCGCCACAGCTCCTCGAGCTGGGCGAGGAGGGTGCGGGCGCGCGCGATCTGCGCGGCGTCGCCACGGACGATCCGCTCGCGGCCTCGGGAGTGCTTGCTCACGAGCCCCGCTCCTTCCAGCACCGCCACGTGCTTCTGCACCGCGGCGAAGGACATGTCGTAGGCCTGGGCCAGCTCCGTGACCGAGGCCTCCTGGGTGAGCGTCCGCCGCACGATGTCGCGGCGGGTCGCGTCTGCCAGCGCGTGGAAGATACGGTCCACGTCGGCTTGTGAGAGTTCATCTACAACCATTTGGTTGTACGTTACGCCCGGAGCGCGCGCCCCGCAACCGCTCACCACACGAACGGGATGAACTTCCTTGTCCGCGCGGCGTACGCGCGGAACGCGTCCCCGTAGTGCTCCTCGAGGTGGGCGTCGAGCCGGGCGATGTGCCCGAACGCGAAGCTCGCCGCCATGATCGCCGGCGCGAGCAGCGGCCACCACCCGCCGGCCACCATCGCGAAGCCGGTGAACAGGAGTGTGTCGCCCAGATAGTTCGGGTGCATCACCACGGAGAACAGCCCGCCCGTGAAGAGCACGCCGCGGTGCGCGGGGTCCTTCTTGAAGCGCCGCCGCTGCTCCTCGGACCAGGTGTTGAGCCACGATCCGAGCGCGTAAAGCCCCACCCCGACCCACACCACCCAGTCGACGGGCGCCTCGGTGGTGCCGCCGAACCACGCCATCGTGAGCTGCAGGATCACCACCCACGGTCCCACCGCGAGCGCCTCGGGCCAGGGGAACGGGCGCTTCACCATCACGTACTGCGTGACGAGCAGGCGGATCAGGTACACGACGGCGAGGACCCCGACGAGCGTGCGGCGGAGCGGCGTCGCGACGGACAGGTCGCCGCCGAACCACGTGTGGACCCCGGAGGACAGGAAGGCCAGAGAGGCGCCGACCGCGGCGACGTGCAGCACGGTGACGAAGGCCTTGGGTGCGGACGATGCGTCGGACGCCATCCCTCCACCCTGCCGCCGGGCGGCTCCCGGCACAAGGACAGACGCGCGTCCCGGCTCGGTGAGCGTGGCGGCCAGGTGGCGCGACCGGGCGCAGGCATACCCCCCTGGGGTACCGTCGGAGGCGACCCCGGTACGCCGATGTACGAGGAGGCCGACATGCCCACGTGGCGGATCCGTGACGCGCACGCCGAGGACCTCGAGGCGGTCGTGCGCCTGTGGGAGGGCTCGCGCGCCGGCGGGGTCGAGCCCGTCTATGCGCTCGCCGAGGTGCTCTCCTCCGCGTCCGAGGACATCGCGGTGGTCGCGAGCGCGGGCGAGGAGATCGTGGGCGCGGCCGTCGCCCGGCGCGCGCACAACCAGGCCTGGGTGGTGTTCCACGGCGTGGACGATGCGTGGCACGGCCAGGGCATCGGGCCCGGGCTGCTCGCGGCGGTCGAGTCGCGCGTCGCGGAGGCGGGTCCCAGCACGCTGTCCGCGCTCGTGCCCGCCGAGCAGACCCACCTCGACGCCTTCCGCGATGCGGGCTTCTCCGAGAAGAAGGCCGTCCGCTACCTCGAGCGCCGCATCCGCGTGCAGCGCGAGGAGATGGCGCTGCTCGAGGACCTGGGCGGACGGGTGCTGCCGCGCGGCCTGTGGGAGTCCGTCGCCGGCATGCGGCGGGAGAAGGAGCTGATCGAGAAGCGCCTGGTGCTGCCGCTCGCGGAGCCCGCTCTCGCGGATCGCTACGGCGTCGCTCCCCCGCGCGCGGTGGTGATGTTCGGGCCGCCCGGCACCGGCAAGACCACGTTCGCGAAGGCGATCGCGTCGCGCCTCGACTGGTCGTTCGTCGAGGTGTTCCCGTCACGCCTCGCGGCGGACCCCGCCGGCCTCGCGGGGGCGCTGCGCGACACGTTCCACCGGATCGCGGAGCTCGAGCACGCGGTGGTGCTCATCGACGAGGTCGAGGAGATCGCCTCGCACCGCCGCGGCGACCCGCCGTCGCCGCTCCAGGGCGTCACCAACGAGCTGCTCAAGCTCATCCCCGCGTTCCGCGAGCGCCCCGACCGGCTGCTGGTGTGCGCGACCAACTTCATCCGCTCGCTCGACAGCGCGTTCCTGCGACACGGCCGCTTCGACTACGTCATCCCGATCGGCCTGCCCGATGCGGAGGCGCGCGCGGCGATCTGGTCGCGCTTCATCCCGCCGGCCGCCGCGGGCGTCTCGGTGGGCGCGCTGGTCGAGGCCTCGGCGGGCTTCACTCCCGCGGACATCGAGTTCGCGGCACGGCGCGCGAACCAGTCCGCGCTCGAGTCGGCGGTGGACGGCGGGGACGATGACGGTCCCGGCACGGTCGACTACCTTGCCGCCGCGTCGGAGACCCGGACCACGGTGTCGGAGGACGCCGCCACGGAGTTCGCGGAGGACATCGAGGCGTTCGCCCGCGTCTGAGCCCTCACCCCTCCTGACAGTTGCAACGGAGCTGGTCCCGACACGCCGGGCCGCACCCGCGCATCGTGCCCGGATCGCGGCGTGTCGCCGCGAGATCCGTTGCGACTGTCAGGAGGGGTGGGTCAGCGGGCCTCGAGGACGTCGACCGTGAAGACGAGCGTCGAGCCCGCGGGGATCGGGCCCATCGGGCGGAAGCCGTAGCCGGACTCCGGCGGGACCACGAGCAGCAGCTTCGAGCCCACGGGCTGGCCCACGATGCCGTCGACCCAGCCGTCGATGAGCGAGCCGTACGCGATGGGGAAGGAGATGGACTCGCCGCGGTCCCACGACGAGTCGAACTTCGCGCCGTCCCACAGCCAGCCGCTGTAGTGGACGGTGATGTGCTGGCCCTCGGCCACTGCGGGACCGGAGCCGGCCTCGTGGACCTCGACGACGAGGCCCTCGGGCTTCTCGGCGCCGGCGAAGTCGATGCTCGGCGCGCCGTTCGCGTCGCGGGTGATGGTGGGCAGGGTCATGATGTCTCCTTACGTGTGGAACCGCCCACCAGCCTAGGTCGCGGCGAGAGGTGAGCGTCCCGCGAGGTGGCGGCCTCAAGGATCGAGGAGTGCTGAGCGTCCCGACATCCGAGGGGCGGCGGCCCACCTACGCTGGCTGCATGAGCGACCACCTCGAGCACGTGCGCCGCGCGATCGCCGTCTCGCAGTCCGCGCGCGACCACGGCAACCACCCCTTCGGCGCGGTCCTGGTCGACGGCGAGGGACGCATCGTCCTCGAGGCGGAGAACACCGTGGTGACGCATCGCGACGCCACGGGCCACGCCGAGACGAACCTGGTGAGGCTCGCGAGCAACCAGCTCGACCCCGACGAGCTCGCGTCCTCCACCCTGGTGACCAGCTGCGAGCCGTGCGCGATGTGCTCGGGCGCGATCTACTGGTCCGGCATCGGCGCCGTGGTCTACGGCCTCGCGGAGACGAGCCTGCTCGCGATGACGGGCGCGCACGACGAGAACCCGACGCTCGCGCTGCCGTGCCGCACGGTGCTGGGTGCGGGCGCGCGCGAGATCACGGTGACCGGTCCGCTCCTCGAGGACGAGGCTGCCGTGCCGCACCAGGGCTTCTGGGACTGACGGCGGGCCGCCTCCCGCCTCTAGCATCGGCTCATGACGCTCGCCACCAGCCTGGTGCTGGTCCTCGCGGCCGGGATGGCCTCCCAGCTGCTCGCCGCGCGGCTCCGCGTGCCCGCGATCGTGATCCTCATCGCGGTCGGCCTGACCATGGGCCCCTTCACGGGCCTGGTGACGGTCGACCTCGAGCCCGAGCAGCTCTCCGAGCTCATCGGGCTGGGCGTCGCGGTCATCCTGTTCGAGGGCGGCATGAGCCTGCGCTTCGCGGAGTTCCGGCGCGTAGGCAAGGGCATCCGGCGGCTCACCATCCCCGGGCCCCCGGTCGCGATGGCGCTCACCGCGGCCGCGGCGCACTGGATCGGCGGCTTCGACTGGCCCGTCGCGCTGGTCCTGGGCGCGATCCTCGTGGTCACCGGGCCCACGGTGATCGCGCCTCTGCTGCGTCAGGCGGGGCTGAGGCGCGACTCGGCGGCGCTGCTCAAGTGGGAGGGGATCGTCAACGACCCCATCGGCGTCACGCTCGCCTTCCTCACCTTCCAGCTGTTCGCGCTGTCCGAGGGCGGCGTGGGCTCGATCCTCGGCGGGGTCCTCTACGCGGTGATCGTGGGCGGCGGCATGGGCGCGGCCGCGGGCCTGCTGCTCGGCGTCTCGTTCCGCCGCGGATGGGTGCCCGCCCACCTCAAGTCGCCCCTGCTGCTGGTCGCGGTGCTGCTGGTGGCGGGGCTCGGGAACCACCTCCAGGACGAGACGGGGCTGCTGGCGGTGACCGCGATGGGCCTGGTGCTGGGCAACATGCGCCTCGCCGAGCGCGAGCAGCTGCTGCACTTCAAGGAGGGGCTCACCGTCGTCCTGGTGAGCTCGCTGTTCATCGTCATCCCGGCCACCCTCACGGCCGACGACCTCCGGGCGCTCGACTGGCGCATCGTCGCCTTCGTCGCGGTCCTCATGCTCGTGGTGCGTCCCGCCACCATCTGGCTCGTCACCACCCGTTCCGACGTCCCGGATCCCGACCGCAAGCTGCTCGCGTGGATCGCCCCCCGCGGCATCGTCGCGGCCGCGACCGCGGGATCCTTCGGGCCCGCCATGGTCGAGGCGGGCTACCCGGACGGCGCGCAGCTGGTGCCCACGGTCTTCCTGGTGATCATCGTCACGGTCGTCGCGCACGGCTTCACGCTCGCGCCGCTCGCGCGCAGGCTCGGGCTGACCATGGGCGCACGCAACGGCCTGCTGCTCGTGGGGGCCTCGCGCTTCGCGCTCGAGCTCGCGGAGGCGCTTGCTGCGCGCGGCATCCAGGTGACGGTCGCGGACGGCCGCTACCAGAGCCTGCAGCCGATGCGGATGGCCGGCATCCGCACGTACTTCGGCGAGGTGCTCTCCGAGCACGCGGACGATGCGCTCGCCGAGTCAGGTGTGAGCCATGTCCTCGCGGCCACCGACAACGACTACTACAACGCGCTGGTCGCGCGCAGCCTGGGCACCGAGTACGGCTTCCACCGGTCCTTCCAGCTCGCGCCCGCGGAGGGCACGGGCGAGCGCCGCGCGCTCACGTTCGAGCGCCGCGCCTCGTACGCGTTCGACGGGAGGACCGATCTCGCGACGCTCGACGCCCGCGTCGCGGAGGGATGGCGCATCCACGCGACCCACCTCACCAAGCAGTACGGGCTCCGCGAGCTCGCGCAGCGGTTCGGCGGCGACGCCGACGCGATCCCGGTCGGCGCGATCGACGCCTCCGGCGCCTTCCGCCTGGTCTCCCCCGATCAGCGGTTCCTCCCGCTGCCCGGGTCGACGTTCCTCTACCTGGGAGCCGGGAGGCAGACACCAACGGGCGCGGTCCCGCGGGTGGACGATGCGGTCGCCGGGGAAGCCTCCTAGACCGCCTGTCGCGCCCACGCCTCGAGCAGCGCGAGCTCGCGCTCGCGCGTGAGACCGCCGTCCACGTGGCGGTCGAGTCCCAGCGCACGCTCCTCGGCGAGGACGTCGCGGATGGACTCCATGAGCGAGCGCCGGTGGCCTCCCGTCGCGACGAACCGCGCGCCCGAGTGGTAGCCCGTGCGCGCGGCGCCGCCATCGTCGGGCACCCACAGGGGCAGCGAGCCGGGGCCCTTCCACGGTGCGACGCCGTGCTCGACCAGCCAGGAGCCGTCGACGTCGACCTGCGGGCCCACGGCCGCGGCGACCTCGCGCGCGAGCTCGACCACGTAGGAGAGCTCGCGCTGCTCGCCCACCGCGTTCACAGGACCACCGACGCCGGCCTCGATCGCGTCGAGGTTCCATGCCGCGAGGTCGCGCACGTCGATGAGCTGCCACGGATGGGCGGGCGCGGCGGGCACGAGCATCGGTTCCGCTCCCGCCTGCGCGGCCCGACGCGGCCAGTACGCGAAGCGCTCGGTCGGGTCGCCCGGTCCGATGATCACGCCCGCGCGCACCAGCAGCGCCTCGGGCGCCTCCACGAGGGTGTCCAGCTCGCATCGGACCTTCGCGGCGTCGTAGCGCGAGCCGTCGACGCGCTCGTCGGGACCCGCCGGCGCGCGCAGAGGCGCGTCCTCCGCAACCACCTCCCGGCTCGGGGCGTACGCCGCGACCGAGGAGACGTAGGTCCAGTGCAGCGCGCGTGCGGCGAGCGCCTGGGCGGCCTCGCGCACCTGCCGGGGCTGCCAGCTCACCTCGACGACCGCGTCCCAGTCGCGGCCCGCGACCTCCCGGTACGCGCCGGGCCGGTCCCGGTCCGCGGTCACGAGCGTCGCGCCGGGGGCGACGATGCCGGACTCGCCACGCGCGAGGCACGTAACGTCCCAGCCGCGTGCGACCGCCTGCGCGGCGATCTCGCGGCCCAGCCAGGCGGTGCCGCCGAGCACCAGGAGATCCGTCATGCCGCCAGGCTATCGGGCGGCTCGCGCCGCGTGAGCGGCGGGATCAGGCGTCGCCGTCCCAGTCGTAGAACGGGCGCACCTCGAGCACCCCGTGACGCGCCATCGGGTGGTCGATCGCGACCGCGATCGCCTCGTCCAGCGACGCGCACTCGAGGATGTCGATCCCCGCGATCGCCGCGAAGTCGCGATGCAGCGCGCCGGGGACCACGGTGGTGCCGCCGTGGCGGACGCGGACCACACGCGACTCGGATACGTCGGCGAGGCGGTCGCCCCACACGCGCGCGCCGCTCGCGTCATGGGTCGACACCCACCGCTCGATGTCGTCGGGGCCGCCCGCGGGATCATCGATCTCCTCGGTGCAGACGAGCAGCAGGTACCTCATGGCCGACCTCCCCCGGGCGCCCGCCGCGCGCGGGCCCCTCCCCCGCATCGTCCCACCGCGCGCCCGCGCGCGCACCGACGTAGCGTCGAGATCATGACCTCGACCGATGAGATCCGCACGTCGCGACGCCTGGGCGGCTCGGGCCTTCACGTCGCGCCGTTGGGCGTGGGGGCGATGCTCATGGGCACCCGGACCCCCGAGGACGAGTCGCGGCGCATCCTCGACCACTTCGTCACCGAGGTGGTGCCGCGCTTCGCCGCACCGGACGGCGCCGCGGTGCCCGGGATGATCGACACGGCCGACTGCTACTGCTGGTGGGAGGACGAGGGCTCGACGGGCGGCCACTCCGAGCGGCTCCTGGGCCAGTGGCTCGCGGACTCGGGGGCGCGTCCGAGCGTGCACCTCGCTACCAAGGGCTCCGCCATGCTCACGAGCGTCGACGGGGTCTTCGTCGACGGCGCCGCCGACTGGGAGGTGGCCCGCACCCGCTACGTCGGCGCCGGCGCGAGCACCCTGCGCGACGCCCTCGCGGGATCCCTGGGGCGCCTCGGTCTCGACTCGGTGGACCTGTACTACGTCCATGTCGACGACCGCCGGACGCCGTTGCGGGAGACGCTCGGGTTCCTCGCGAGCGCCGTCGAGGCGGGGCTGGTGGGCTCGTACGGCTGGTCCAACGTGCCGGCATGGCGCCTCGCGGAGATCCGCGCCCTGTGCGACGCCGAGGGCTGGCCGCAGCCGGTCGCCGTCCAGCAGCAGCACAGCTACCTGCGGCCGCGCGCGGGGCTCGACAGCCGCAGCATCGTGGGCGCCGAGCAGCGCGACTACCTCGCGGAGCACCCCGACCTCCAGCTGGTCGCGTACTCGCCTGTGCTCAAGGGCCTGTTCTCCGCACCCGAGCGGCGTGACCCCGCCTTCTGGGCGATGAGCGCGTACGCGGGCCCCGACGCCGAGGCGCGGCTGGCCACGGTGGACCGCGTCGCCGCGGCGACGGGCGCGACCGGGAACCAGGTGGTCCTCGCGTGGCTGCTCGCGCAGGAGTCGCCGACGGTGCTGCCGCTCATCGGCGCCCGCACCTTCGACCAGTACCTCGAGTGCGCCGAGGCGATCGACGTCGCGCTCACCCCCGAGCAGCTCGAGGAGCTCGACGCAGCGGGCGCCTGACTCATCCGAGCGCGCGGTCGAGCACCGTCCCCCCGCGGGCGGGACGGACGATGCGCGGGCGTAGGGTGAGGAGGGCGCACGTGCCGACGCGACGCCGCGGAAGAACCGCCCGCGTCAGCCGGTTGAACAGGTGGCATGTCACAGACCTTCGCCTCGCTGCGCTTCTTCAACTACCGCCTGTGGTTCGCGGGCGCGCTCGTGTCGAACATCGGCACGTGGATGCAGCGGGTCGCGCAGGACTGGCTGGTGCTCACCGTGCTGAGCGCCAACTCGGGGTTCGCCGTCGGCATCACCACCGCGCTCCAGTTCCTCCCCTTCCTGCTCCTGTCCGCGTGGGCCGGCGTGGTCGCGGACAGGATGGACCACCGCAAGCTGCTCGTCATCACCCAGCTGGGGCAGGGAGTGCTCAGCCTCGCGCTCGGCGCGATGACCCTGCTCGGCCACGTCGAGCTCTGGCACGTCTACGTGTTCGCTCTCCTGCTCGGCATCGTGTCCGCCTTCGACGGCCCCGCACGCCAGACGTTCGTGTCGGATCTGGTGCCGCCGGCGAGCCTGCCCAACGCGGTGGGCCTCAACAGCGCATCGTTCAACGCCGCGCGGCTCATCGGGCCGGGGCTCGCGGGGCTCCTCATCGCGGTGATCGGGAGCGGCTGGGTCTTCGTGCTCAACGCCGTGTCCTACGCCGCGACCATCATCGCGCTCGCCGTCATGCGCGGCGGCGAGCTCCAGCACCAGGAACGGGTGAGGCGCGGCCGCGGACAGCTTCGCGAGGGCGTGCGGTACGTGAGGCGACGGCCGGACATCGTCGTGATCCTCGTGGTGGTCGGCGTGGTGTCCGCCGTGGGCCTCAACTTCCAGATGACCAGCGCGCTCATGGCCGCCAACGCGTTCGACAAGGGCGCCGGCGCCTACGGCCTGGTCGGCTCGGTGACCGCGATCGGCTCGCTCGGAGGAGCGCTGCTCGCGGCCCGCCGGAAGCGCCCGCGGCTCCGGCTCGTCGTGGGAGCGGCCTTCGCCTTCGGCGTCTCCGCGACGCTCATGGCGCTGTCCCCCACGTACGAGGTCTACCTGGTGACCTGCGTGCCGGTGGGCTTCACCGCGCTCACCATGCTGACCTCGGCGAACGCGACGGTCCAGACCACCACGTCGCCACGCATGCGCGGCCGCGTCATGGCGCTCTACATGATGGTGCTCATGGGGGCCACGCCCATCGGCTCTCCCGCGGTCGGGTGGATCGGCGAGCACGCGGGCCCTCGCTGGTCGATCGGGGTCGGCGCCGTCGGCGCTCTCGCGGTCTCGCTCGGGGCGGCCGCCTGGGTGGTCCGCGACTCGCGGCTCACCGTGAGCTACCAGCTGAGCCGCCCGTTCGTCCGCGTGCGCTATCCCACCCCGGAGGAGCTCGAGAAGGAGACCCGCGTCCGGGCCGCCGAGGACATCCTCGCGCAGCAGCTCGAGGACCGCTCCGCGCAACCGTGACCGGGGCCGCCGCAGCGGCCATACTGGCCCCAGGAGGTCATCCATGGAAGAGATCGACGTGTTCCGCGGCACCTACATCGACTCCTGCAGCTGGCGCATCCAGGTCGAGCTCGCGGCGTTCGACCGCCTGGTGGCGCAGGCCCCGTCGGACGATGCGTTCGAGGCGGAGCTCGAGGAGTTCCAGGCGGAGCTCCTGGTCGCGCTCGTGGGCCAGATGGAGGGCATGTTCGCGTACCGGCGCCGCGCCCTCGAGGCTCCCGGCGGGCCGCTCCAGGAGGTCCGCGCCGTGGCCGAGTCGATCCACGGCAACGGCGGGCGCTTCGAGCCTCCCGCGGGCTCCGCGCTCGACCCGGCCGCCACGGTGCTGGGCCTCGAGGCGGGCGACGCGATCGAGCTCGACCGCGACTCGTTCCAGGATCTCGCGGACGCGTTCTTCAACGCGATCGAGTCGACCTACCGCGACCGCTCGCGCGGCTGACGCGGGGCGCTCGGCTCAGGCCAGCCCGGTGCCCTCGGTGAGCGGGGCCATCACCATCCACTGGATGCCGTAGCGGTCCGCGAAGTCCGAGTAGAGGTCCCCCCAGAACATCGGCGTCGGCTCGACCGAGACGGTGCCGCCCTCGGAGAGCTGGGCGAAGGCGTCGCGCGCCTCGTCCTCGTCGTCGAACGAGACCGCGACGTACATCGCGTTGCCCGGCGTCAGCACATGCCCCATCGACAGCATGATGTCGGAGCCCATGAGCCGATGCCCGCCGACGATGTCGAGCGCGACGTGCATGATGCGGGCCCTCTCCTCCTCGCTCAGGGCCGGCATGGCGGGGTCCGCGGGAGCGTCGCCCATGCGCATGGGCGGGTCCACGAAGTCCCCGCCGAAGACGTCGCGATAGAAGGCGAAGGCCTCCTCGCACGTGCCGTCGAAGTTGAGATACGTCGAGACGCTGGCCATGTTTCCTCCCGTGCGGGTGCGGCGACGATGCCACCGGCCAGGCTACGTCCGCCGGGGACGATGCGCGCGGCCGGGACGGTGCATCGTCCCGGCCGCGGCATCGTGCCTGATCGGCCTCAGCGCCCCGTGAACGGGAAGGCGATGTCGCACACCGGGTCGGTGGGCGCCGCCGCCATCACGTCGGCGAAGTAGACCTCCCTCGACGGCAGGTCCTCGCGCATCGAGCCGTGTGCGAGGACGTGCTCCGCGACGGCGTCGTACGCGTCGAGGATGTCGGGGAACTCCACCTCCGCGGAGGTCAGGGTCGTGTAGGCCTCCTCGTGCGCGGGCTCGAGGCGGATCTGGATGCCCGGGGCGGGGCGCGCATCGGGCGAGACGACGACGCACGCCTCGACGAGCGCGCTCGAGTCGGGCGTGACGCTGCCGTGGTAGAGCACGTAGGTCGGCTCGTCGACGGTGGTGTCGAGCGCGCGCAGGCCCGGATGGGCCTCGGCGTGCTGGAAGAGCGTGGAGAAGGCCTCCATGATGAAGGCCTCCAGCTCGGGCTGGTAGAGCTCGCGACCGATCACGGCGAGCGTGCGCTCGGGGACGGTGCGGGTCGAGATGTCCATCGGGGCTCCCTGGTGTCGCAGGTGTCGGGTGAGGTACCGGCCGATCGCCCGCCGCTCGCCATGGCGACGCTCCTGCTCGGCCCACCAGGCGGAGAACGCCTCGGTCGCCTCCTCGGGACCGGCGGCGTGGTCGAGCACCTCGCGGATGATCGCGAGGGGCACGTCCATGCGGCGCATGGTGCCGATGAGGCTCGCGCGACGCACCTGGGAAGGGGCGTAGAAGCGGTACGACGTGACGGGGTCGACCCGCACGGGGGCGAGAAGGCCCTGCTCGTCGTAGTGCCGGAGCGCCTTGACGGTCAGGCGGCTCAGCGCGGCGAACTCGCCGATGCTGAGGAGCTCATCCGAGTGCATGCCCTCACCCTGGACCCTCCCCCCATGGGAGGGTCAAGGGCGCGGCGCGATCAGCCCTCGACGCGGTGCTCGTCGACGTGCTCGTCGCGGATCTCGCGGTGGGTGGTGTTGCTGCGCTGCTGGTTCGCGATGAGCGACACGATGATCGCGACCACGCCCGCGCCCATGCAGATCCAGCCGATCATCACCAGGTCGACGGCGTCGACGGAGTCGTTGATCGCGAACGCCGCGATCGCGCCGACCACGATGAGGAAGATTCCGGTACCCAGAGCCATGATTCAGTTCCTCCCGCGAGCCCTCTCCGCGCCGCCGGACGGTCCGACGGCGGGGCGCCTCAGCGCGGACCCGCCACGATCGACAACGCGCATGTGCCAGGGAGGAAGCCTCGAGGAGGTCGGGGCACCCCGTCTGTCTGGCCGATCTACCAGGGAGGATGCAATCGCGTGCGGCCGGGAATAGGGGCGGCGCTCACGCCTCGTCGTCGGCGATGACCGCGCACGCCTCGCGGTTGAGCGCCTTGAGCCCCTTCGCCTCGAGAGTCACGCTCTGGAGCAGCTCCTCGCCGCCCACCTCGAGGACCACCTGCGCGGTGGTCTCGCCGCCCCCCGCCGGACAGGTCACCACCCCGAGCGGGAGCGTCACCACCGCCTCGTCGCCCGGCGTGAGCGTGACGTCGATGCCGACGGCGTCGACGCGCTCGAAGTACGGCGAGAAGATCGTGCCTCCCTCGACCAGGACCGGCTCGCTCGACGGGTTGCTCAGCGTGACCTCGAGCGCGCGCGTCGCGTAGATGTGCTCGGGCACCTGGGCGGGCGCGGTGGTCGCGAGGATCGGGTAGGCCGGCGCTCCGGAGCAGCCCGCGAGGACCGGCAGGGCCGCCGCGACGATCAGGGCGGCACGGCGCGTGGGACGAGGCGGCATGGGAGCCATTCTGGCGCGTCGAGCCGGGGCTCGATACCCGGAGGAGCCGCCGTGGCGTCGTGCTGGGCGCTCGTGGGACCCCCTACAATGGGTGACGCACGGCCTCCGGGCCGCGCACGCGGGTGTAGTTCAATGGTAGAACTTCAGCTTCCCAAGCTGATAGCGCGGGTTCGATTCCCGTCACCCGCTCGCTGGTGAAGGCCCCTCCTACGAGGGGCCTTCCGCGTTCTCGGAGGCAGTCGCGGCGGATGTGCCCGCACCGGGCCGGCGATCGACGCCGACCGCGACCCCCACCGCCAGCTGCCCCGCGGCGAACACGAGCAGGAGCACCAAGGTGGGCGTCCAGGACCCGGTCGCCTGCGCGAGCACGCCAGCGGCCACGGGCCCGGCCGCCGCGAGCAGGTAGCCGATCGACTGCGCCATGCCGGACAGCTGCGTGGTCTCGGCGGACGTCCGCCCCCGCAGGCTCATGAGCGACAGCGCCATCACGAGCGAGGCGCCGGACCCGACACCCGCGATCGTGATCCAGAGCAGAGGGACGCCGGGCGCGACCAGCAGGCCCGCCATGCCGATGGCGAGCGGCACGGTGGCGGTCACCGCCGCGCCGGCCTGGCTGCTCGGGCGCATGGCGAAGGGGATCAGCAACCCGCCTCCGATCCCGACGATCTGGTAGACGAACAGGTGGATGCCTGCGGTGTGCGCCGAGACGCCGAGGGAGGCCTCGATGGTCGGGAGCCAGGTCACCATGACGTAGAAGCTGGTCGCCTGCAGCCCCATGAAGGCGGTGACCAGCCAGGCCGTTCCCGACCGCCACGTGCTCGCATGGGCGAGGTGCGCCTCGGCCACGGTCGCGGCGGGATCATGGGCGACCCGCGTGCGGAGCCACCACGCGACGGCGATGACGGCGAAGGGCGCGGCCCACACCCCGAGCGAGAGCCTCCAGGTGCCGATCTCCGCGAGCGGCACCGCGACCGCCGCGCCGACGGCCGCCGCGCCCGCGATCACCGCCGAGTAGGCGCCCGTCGCGACGGCGATCCGGTCGGGGAGGTCGCGCTTCACGATGACGGGCACGAGCACATTGCCGACCGCGACGGTCGCACCGATCGCCGCGGTGCCGAGCCACAGGCCGGGCACGCCGGTCCACGACCTCACCACGACGCCGATGACGAGGCCCACGAGCGCCGCAAGGAGCGTCCCTTCGGCCCCCCACCGTCGCGACAGGCGGTGGACCAGAGGCGACACGGCAGCGAAGCCCAGCAGCGGCAGCGCGCCGAGCAGCCCGAGCGCACCCTCGCCCAGGCCGAGATCGGCGCCGATGTCGCCGAGCACGGGGCCCACCGCGGTCTGCGCGGGGCGCAGCGCGAGCGCGACCAGGTAGACCGCGAGCGCGGCCGCGAGGGCTCCCCGCGAGCGCGGGGTCATCCGTCCGACGGGGCCGGCGCCGCCTCGTCCTCGGAACGCGCCGGACGGCCCGCGCGCAGCGGGCGGGCGCCCGCCCACGCGACCATCGCGACGCCGACGACGATGAGCACGTCGCCGACGCTGAAGGTGTTGGCGAGCGGAAGCGGCTCGGGCCACGCGAACACGTCGCCGAGCCACGGCAGGACGGGGTTGTCTATCACGGCGGTGTTGGCGAAGGCGTGATCGGGGTCGATGCCGGCGGCGGCGGTCGCCTGTGCGCTCGCCGGCAGCACACCGCCGTTGAGCGCGATGGTCACGCCGTTCGAGACCGCGCCCGCGGCGACGACGAGAACGCCGGGGACGGCGCGGTTGAGCCACAGGAAGGCGAGCGCGGCGACGTACGTCGCGAGGTGCAGGGCCGGGGCGAAACCCTCGGGCAGAGGCACTTCGATGAGGACGATCTGCGCGACCAGCGCCGCCCAGATGAGGACGGGGAGACGCCAGCTGCGCAGCAGCAGTCCCGCGGGCCATCGCAGCGCGATGAGAGGCGACAGCACCGCGAGGAGGCACGCCGCCATCACGAGCACGTCAGGCCTCCTCGCCCGGACCGCCCGCGTCGGCCCGCACGGACATCACCGCACCGAGGTAGTCGTCGAGCTCCGCGGCGACGACGGGCATGCCCAGGTGGTAGCCCTGGCCGATGACCTCGCCCAGGCCTCGGAGCTCGTCGACGGTGGCTGCGTCCTCGATGCCCTCGGCGACCACACGCAGGTCGAGCTCGAGGGCGAGCGCAATGGTCGAGCGCACGATGATGAGGTCGTGGTGGTCGGCGCCGATGTTGCTGACGAACGAGCGGTCGATCTTGAGCTCGTCGATCTCGAGGCGCCTGAGGTAGCTGAGCGAGGCGTTGCCGGTGCCGTAGTCGTCGATCGCGATCGCGACCCCGAGGTGGCGCAGGGCCCTCAGCACCAGGTCGGCGCGGGCGGGATCCGACAGGATCGCGGTCTCGGTCACCTCGAGCACGAGCGACGAGGCGGGCACCCCGTGACGCGCGAGGACGAGCGCGACCTGCTGCGGCAGACCCTGGTCGGACAGGTGCCGCGCCGAGAGGTTGACGGCGATGCGGAAGTCGTGACCCGCAGCGCGCCAACGCGCGACCTGAGCGAGCGACTCCTCCAGGACGAATGCGGTGAGCGGGAAGATGAGCCCGGAGTTCTCGGCGAGCGGGATGAACTCGTCTGCACGCACGAGCCCGCGCTCGGGGTGCCGCCAACGGATGAGCGCCTCGACGCCCACGACCCGACCCTCGGCGAGCGCGATCTGCGGCTGGTAGACCAGGTGGAGCTGGCCGGAGTCGAGCGCGCCGCGCAGGTCCGCGAGCAGGCGCAGCCGCTCGACCGTGTTGATGTCGAACTCCGGGGAGAACGTGCTGATGCGGTCGCGCTCGAGCTTCGCGTGGTAGAGCGCGATGTCCGCGTTCTTCATGAGCGCCTCGCTGTCATCGCCGTGCACCGGGGCAGCCGCGACGCCCGCGCTGGCCCGCACGAGCAGCTCGAGCCCGTCGATGCGGAGCGGCTTGTCGAGCGCGGCCAGCAGGTCGGAGGCGACCTGGCGCGCGTCGACGACGGAGCCGTGGACCGCGACCGCGAACTCGTCCCCGCCGAGTCGATGGACCGAGGCGGACTCGGGTGCGACGTCGACGAGGCGCACGGCGACCTGCCGCAGGATCTCGTCACCCACGGGATGGCCCAGGGTGTCGTTGAAGTCCTTGAAGTGGTCGAGGTCGAGCAGGACGAGGCCCGGTCCCTGGGCGACGACGATCCCCCGCGCCTCGAGCGCGCGGTCGAGCTCGTAGTACAGCTGGCTGCGGTTCCGCAGCCCGGTCAGCGAGTCATGGGTCGCGTCATGCGCATGACGCGCGGCCGCGGCCGCGAACATGTGGGCCGCGACGACGGGCGCTCCCAGCAGCACGAGCGCGGCGACGCCGTCCGCGGCGACGTCCGCCGCCACGCCGCCGACGCAGAGCAGAACCATGTTCATCAGGAGGAAGTCGCGCAGGTCCTCGCGCAGCACCCGGCCGATGGGCAGCCCCGACGACAGCGAGATGACGCCCGCGACGAGGACCCAGTTGGTCCCGATCATGCACAGGCCCGCGGCGAGCAGCGAGGGGATGTGCGCCGGATGCGCCGGGTCGGGCGCGCCGAGCAGGGCCGTCCCGGACAGGGCCGCGTACACGACGGCGGCCACGAGCACGCTCACCGCGTACTGCGCGGTGTTGAAGATCGACTTCCTGGGGTCGCGTCGGTGCACCGCGTCGTCGAGAAGGCTCGCCGCGACCTGCGTGAGGACCGCGACGACGACTCCGGCGACGGGCACGAGGGCCAGCACGAAGGGCGCGGACGTGGAGAGGGTGCGCGCGTCGCCCGAGCCATGCAGCAGACGGATCGGCTTCACCTCTCCGGCGATCGCCGCCGCGACGAGGAACACGGTGGGCCACACCGCGCCGGCATGCACCGCGTGCGTCCACGGGGTCGCCACGAGCATGGTGAGCACACCGGCGTAGCCGAGCACGCAGACGGCGACGATGTACGCCGTCACGCGCGACGGCGGCGCCGGGACACGCGTCCCGGCGCCGCTGTCTGGACCGTCTAGGGTCACGCCCACTTCCATCCGGCGCCCGCCACGACGGCGACCGCGATCAGGGTGCCCGCGCCCGCCGAAGCCTTGACGATCGCGCTGTTCTTCACCTTGGTCCACTTGTTCATGATTCTCTCCCTTGTGTCGACGACGCCGTTGGCAGAGACGGACCGTTCGAACGGCTGAGGTGTCCGAAATGTCCGATGATCACCACACACGACATCGTCCTGCCTGGTTGTCGACCGGATTGGTCCCGGTCGATGGTCATTCTGGCCCATCACCGGCAGGCCCGCCAGGGTGGTGCGGGTCACGACACCTTATGCGAGGTGCGGGCACCCGGTGCTCACGCATGGGCCTGCGTCGGCAGACCGTTGACACGGATCAGCATCGCCTCGACCGCATCGGCCGGGCCGGGGCGGCCCACGTGGTAGCCCTGCGCGACCACCTCGCCGAAGCCTCGCAAGGTGTCGATCGTCGGCTGGTCCTCGACGCCCTCGGCGACCACCCGGAGCCCGAGCTCGAGCGCGAGCGCGATGGTCGAGCGCACGATGATCATGTCGTGGCCCTCGGCACGGATGTTGCTCACGAACAGGCGATCGATCTTGAGCTCGTCGACCTCGAGGCGGCGCAGGTAGCTCAGCGACGCGTTGCCGGTGCCGTAGTCGTCGATCGCGATGGTGATGCCGAGCGCGCGCAGCCCGCAGATCACCAGGTTGGCGCGTGCCGGGTCGGACAGGATGGCGGTCTCGGTGACCTCGAGCACCAGCGACGATGCGGGCACGCCGTGGCGCTGGAGGGCGAGCGCGACCTGCTGGGGCACGCCCAGGTCGGACAGATGGCGCGCGGAGAGGTTGACCGACATCCGCACGTCGTGGCCCTTGGTGCGCCACTGCGCGAGCTGCGCGAGCGCCTGGTCGAGCACCACGGTGGTGAGGCGGAAGATCAGGCCCGAGTCCTCGGCGAGCGGGATGAACACATCGGGGCCGATGGGGCCGCGCGTCGGGTGGTTCCAGCGCGCGAGCGCCTCGACGGCGACCAGACGCGACGCCGCGATGTCGAGCTGGGGCTGGTACACGACGTCGAGGCTGCCGTGGTCGATCGCGATGCGAAGGTCGGCGAGCAGCCGCAGGCGCTCGACCGTGTTGACGTCGTACTCGGGCGAGTAGATGCTGATGCGGTCCCGCTCGAGCTTCGCGTGGTAGAGCGCGATGTCGGCGTTCTTCATGAGCGCCGCGACGTCGTCCCCGTGCATCGGCGCGACCGCGATGCCGGCGCTCGCCCGCACCAGCAGCTCGAGATCGTCGATGCGCACCGGGTCGTCGAGCGCGGCGAGCATCCGCGCGGACAGCGCTCGCGCGTCCTCGACCGTGCCGTCCACGACCACCGCGAACTCGTCCCCTCCGAGGCGGTGCACCGGCGACGCGTCCGGCACCGCCGCGGCGAGGCGGTCGGCGACCACGCACAGGATCTGGTCGCCCACCGGGTGCCCGAGCGTGTCGTTGAAGATCTTGAACAGGTCGAGGTCCAGCAGGATGAGGCCCGGCCCCTGGCCCGCGTGGCGGGGCCCCGCGCCGAGCGCGTCCTCGAGCGCACAGTTGAGCTCGCTGCGGTTGCGCAGGCCCGTGAGCGGATCGTGCGCGGCCGCATGCGCGTGCCGAGCCCCGGCCGAGGCGAACCGACGCGCCGCGATGGCGGGAGGGATGAGCAGCACGAGGACGCCGATGCCGTGCGGGGCGATGTCGGCCGCGATGCAGCCGAGCGTCATGAGCACCGCATGGGTCGCGATGAACTCGCCGGCCTCGGTGCGCAGGGGGGCGCGCACGGGCTGGCCCGTCGACAGCGCGATCGCGAGCCCGACGATCACCCAGTTGAGCATGATCATGACCAGGCCGGCGAGCATGAGCGCACCCATGCGGAGCGCGTGGGCGCCGGGCGTCCTGACTCCCCCGAGGTCGCGTGCGAGCGGATCGTAGATCCCGTTGGCGATGAGGATGCAGACCGCGTACTGCGCACCGTTGAACAGGATCTTGTGCCACGGCCGTCGCGTGCGGACGTCGTCGATCAGGGTGCTGAGCACCTGGACCCCGATCGCGATCACGGGCCCGCTCACCGCGAGCACCGCCAGCACGGCGGGCGTGGCGAGCGAGAGCTTGCGCGTCTCCTCGCCCTTGCGCACGATCACGATCGGGCGGATCTCGCCGACGATCGCGAACGCCGCGAGGAAGGCGATCGAGATCATCCTGGTGCCGTTGAGCTCAGGGGGAGCCTCGCGCGTCAGGGCCGTCGCGGCGGTGCCGCCGATGCCGATCACCGAGACGGCGGTGATGTACAGGAGGAGCAGGCGTCGGCGCGGCTGGTGTCGCATCGTCATCCCTCCTGGGTCATCGGCATGAGGCGCGGTCGCGGCCCTCGAGCTTCCCCCGGGAGGCGACGCTGAGGAGAACGCCCTCCGGGCGTCCTATCGACGGTCGAGGGCCGGTGTTGAGGCTTCCGCGCCGAGGCGGAGGTCGATCTCCGACGCCGACATCGGACGTCCGTAGTGGTAGCCCTGGCCGATCACGGGGCCGAGCGCCCGCACGGCCGCACCCGCGTCCGCGTCCTCGATGCCCTCCGCGACCACGCGCAGGCCGAGCGCGAGCGCGAGCTCGACGGTCGACCGCACGATGATGAGGTCCTGCGGGTCGCCACCCACCCCGCGTACGAAGGACCGATCGATCTTGAGCTCGTCGATCTTGAGGCGTCGCAGGTAGTTGAGCGAGGCGTTGCCCGTGCCGTAGTCGTCGATCGCGATCGCGATGCCGAGCTGGCGCAGCGCCCCCAGCACGAGGTCGGCCCGCACGGGGTCGGTGAAGATCGCGGTCTCGGTCACCTCGAGCACCAGCGACGATGCGGGCACCCCGTGGCGGTCGAGCGCGGCCCGCATGATCGAGGGCGTCGCGAGGTCGGAGAGATGGCGCGCCGAGATGTTGACCGCGAGGCGCAGCTCATGGCCCGCGTCGCGCCATCGCGCGAGGTCCGCGAGCGCCGCGTCGAGCACGATGTCGGTGAGCGCGTAGATGAGCCCCGAGTCCTCCGCGAGCGGCACGAACTCGTCGGGGCCGACGGCACCACGCTCGGGATGGTTCCACCGGGCGAGCGCCTCGACGCCGACGGTGCGGCCCGTCGCGAGGTCCACCTGGGGCTGGTACGCGACGTGAAGGGCGCGCTCGTGGAGGGCGGCGCGCAGGTCCACGAGGAGCTGGAGGCGCTCGACGGTGTTGACGGCGAACTCGGGCGAGTAGGTGCTCACCCGATCGCGCTCGAGCTTGGCGTGGTACAGCGCGATGTCCGCGTTCTTCATGAGCGACGCGGCATCGCCCCCATGGAGCGGCGCGACCGCCACGCCCGCCGAGGCTCTCACCAGGAGCTCGAGCGAGTCCACGGCGAGCGGGGTGGCGAGCGACGCCAGCACGGCGCGGGCGACGCGCTGGGTCTCCGACAGGCCGCCGAGCACCACGATCGCGAACTCGTCCCCGCCGAGCCGGTGCACCGAGGCGCACGGCGGCGCCTCCAGGACCAGCCGCTTCGCAACCTCGCGCAGGATGCCGTCGCCGACGGCATGCCCGAGCGCATCGTTGAAGTCCTTGAAGTTGTCGAGGTCGAGCAGCACGAGCCCGGGACCGGCGTCGGCGCGGTGACGGGAGGTCGAGAGCGCGGCACGGAGCTCGTCGCCGAGGCGTCCGCGGTTGCCGAGCCCCGTGAGCTGATCGTGGCGCGCCTCGTGCGCATGCCGGGCGCCCATGGCGGCGAAGACATGCGCGGCCGCCACAGGGGCGCCGAGGAGGACGAGCCCCAGGAGCCCGTGGTGCGCGAGGTCGACGGCCGCTCCGGCGACCGCGATGAGGACCAGCTGGGACAGCGACAGGAACCCGAAGTCCTGGCGCGCCAGGTGGAGCAGCGGACGCGATGCCGCGAGCGCGACGGCCGCGCTCACCATGAGCTGGTTGGCGACGACCATGGCGATCCCGCCCGCGAGCAGCGCGGCCACATGCCGCGTGCCGATCTCCCCGCCCGGTGCCAGCGGATCGGTGCCCGCGATCGCCGCGTACACCCACGCGGCCACGGCGACCATGAGCACGTTCTGGCCGATGTTGAACAGCAGCTTGGTGACCGGGATCCGGTGACGGGCGGCGATGAGGAAGCCCGCGGCGAGCTGCGCGATCATCGCGGTCGTCGCCCCCGCGACCGGGATGAGCGCGAGCACGAACGGCATCGAGGTGCCGAGCGATCGCTTCTCCGTGCCGCTCACGTGCAGCACCACGGGCCTGACCTCGCCCGCGAGAGCGCTCAGCATCAGGAAGGCCACCGCCCAGAGCGGGCTCAGCTCGAGCACCTGGTCCCATGGCGTCGCGACCACCGAGACAGCGAACGTCGCGAGACCGGCCGCCATGATCACGCCGATGTAGACGTGGAGGCGCGAGGGGCGCATCGGCGCGCGTGGCATGGCACCCCCTCCGGTCGTTGCGGACTGCGGTGCGGACTGCAGTCCGCAGGCACCCCATCGACCCCGGGGCGACGCGTGTGAGGAGTCGTCAGGCAGCCGTCACGGGCGCAGGTGCGCCGCCCGGCGCGTCACGGCGCGCAGGAGTCGACGAGCCCCTCGGTCGCCGCGTACGCGACCGCGCGCTCGCCCGCCGCGTCCGTGTCGAAGGTCAGGCACCAGTCGGCGGCGGTGGAGCCGCTGTAGGTCACCGCCACCACGTCGGGCGAGGTGCGCGCGACCGCGACGCCGTCGACCAGGTAGGCATCATCGGTGAGCTCGACCGCCACCGCCGTGGCGGCGGGGTCCTCGGCGAAGCGCGCGACCACGGCGTTGCCCACCGTGATCGCGTCGACCTGGGCGTGCGCGACCACCGTGCCGTCGGAGCTCTCCGTGCCGGCGTGGATCAGCCAGCCCGCGAGCCACAGGAGCGAGCCGACGACCCCGAGCACCAGCCCCGCGAGCGGCCAGGACCGACGGCTCGCCGCGCCCGCGCCCCAGCGCCGCAGCCCGATCGCGCCCAGCACGATCGCCACGGGGCCCAGGCCCAGGCATCCCGTCACGAACGCCGCGATGCCGATCCCGTCACGTGGGGCGCCGGGCGCATCGTCCGCGACCTCGCGCTCGATCGTGTCGACCATCCCGTCCTCGCTCTCGCCTCGCATCCGGCACAGTCTCGCACGGGGCCGCGGGGGACGATGCGCGGCGACGAGGAGAAGCGAAGGCCCCCCGGAATTCGGGTCCGGGGGGCCTTGCCTGAAGCACGAGAGACCACGGCAGGGGGGCACCCGCAACGCGGCGACGACCTCTCGGCCGACTCCCCGGGCCCGTCTGCCCTGTGCCGTCACCCACAGGTCGCGCAGCCGCGTCGAGGCTGCGGACATGGGCCGCCGTTGTCCGAGGAGTCCGATCAGGATCTCGTGCGCCTCACCCTCGCCCCCACCGCACGCCGTCGCCGTCGCCCGGTAGGTCCGACGGCCTCGGGGAGCGCTCTCACGTCCCCCGTCGGCGCGCGTCGCACCTTCTCGCTAACCGCGTTTCTACTCGCGTCCGGCGAGCACTGCAAGGGGTACCGGACAGGGTTCTCCTGTCCACCGCGCGCCCACATGTTCATCCACATGAATCGTGCGGAGACTCGAGGTTTTACCCACACCTGTGGATGAAATCTGTGGAAACGATGTGATGCCTGCAACTCGCGAACCTCGCACGATGCCCTGGCCGCGAGGCCCCTCCACCCGTACGCTCGGGGGCATGACGACCGCTCCTGGACTCATCGCCGCCCAGGCCAAGATGGCCGCTGCCGGGGTCGACCAGACCGCCATCGACGTGTTCTCCCACTACTTCGGGGAGCTCGAGGCCGGCGCCACCGGGCTCATCCGCGAGGACACCATCGAGCCGCTGCTCGACCCTCCCTTCCTCGAGGGCGTCGAGGTCTCGGACGCGCAGGCGCGCGAGGCGCTCGCTCGCACCGCGATCATCCGCCTCAACGGCGGACTGGGCACCTCGATGGGCATGGACAAGGCGAAGTCCCTGCTACCGGTGCGAGACGGGCGATCCTTCCTCGACCTCATCGTCGCCCAGGTGCAGCAGGCGCGCGCCGCGACCGGGGCGTCGCTGCCGCTCGTGCTGATGAACAGCTTCCGCACCCAGGAGGACTCGCTCGAGGCGCTCGCGCCGTACGCGGACCTCGCCGTGGACGGGCTCCCGCTCGACTTCCTCCAGAACGCCGAGCCCAAGCTGCTGGTCGACGGCCTCATGCCGGTCGAGTGGCCGCAGGACCCCACGCTCGAGTGGTGCCCTCCGGGGCACGGCGACATCTACACCGCGCTCCTGGGCTCGGGGATCCTCAAGGCCCTGCTCGACGCGGGCTACCGCTACGCCTCCACAGGCAACTCGGACAACCTGGGCGCCGTCCCCAGCGCGCGCATCGCCGGCTGGTTCGCGGCCTCGGGCGCCCCGTACGCCGCGGAGCTGTGCCGCCGCACGGCGGCCGACCGCAAGGGCGGCCACCTCGCGATCCGCAAGGCCGACGGCCGGCTCATCCTGCGCGACACCGCGCAGACCGCCGCGGAGGAGATGCACTACTTCACGGACGAGCACCACCACCCGTTCTTCCACACGAACAACCTGTGGTTCGACCTCGAGAAGCTGTACGCGGCGCTCACCGAGCGCGGCGCAGTGCTGGGGCTGCCGCTCATCCGCAACGTCAAGAACGTGGACCCCACCGACTCGAGCAGCCCCGAGGTCTTCCAGATCGAGACGGCCATGGGCGCCGCGATCGAGGTGTTCGAGGGCGCGACGTCCATCGTGGTCGGACGCGACAGGTTCCTCCCGGTGAAGACCACGAACGACCTGCTGCTCCTGCGCTCCGACGCATACGACCTGGGCGAGGACGGAGGCCTGCGGCTCGCGCTGCCGGCCGCCCCGCTCGTGGACCTCGACTCGAAGCACTACAAGACGATGTCCGCGTTCGAGGCGCGCTTCCCGCACGGCGCCCCGTCGCTCCGGGACGCGACGGCGCTGACCGTGCGCGGCGACTGGACCTTCGGCGCGGGGGTCGTGTGCCGCGGCGAGGTGACGCTCGAGGACACCGGCAAGGCCGAGACCATCCCCGACGGGACGGTGCTCGAGGGCTGAGCCGCGCGCTCACGGCACGGGCTCAACGCTCGGTGCGCGCGTCCTCCTCGGCCGTCGCCGCGAGCATCGCGTTGTAGGCCCTCAGCTCGGCGTCGTCGTCGCGGTCGGCCTTGCGGTCGCGCCTGCGGGTCTCCTTCGCGTCTGCGCGACGCCAGGCGACGATGATCCCGATCGCGAGCGCCACCACCGGCAGCTCGCCGATCCCCCACGCGATGCCGCCGCCGTACTGCTGATCGGTGATCGCGTCGGGGCCCCAGTCGCGGCCCATGAGGCCGAAGTACGTGGGAGCGAGCAGCACCGTCGACATCATGATCGCGACACCGAAGAAGGCGTGGAACGCCATCGTGGCGAACAGCAGCACGATGCGCAGCGGGTAGCCCGGCCGCGTGGGCCCGGGATCGATCCCCACGAGCGCGTTGACGAACAGGTACCCGACCACCGTGAAGTGCAGGGTCATCCACAGGTGGCCCGCGTGGTTGCGCAGCGCGAGCTCGAACAGCGGCGAGTAGTAGAAGACGATGAGGAAGCCCGCGAAGCTCACGGCGGCCACGATCGGGTGCGCCCAGAATCGCATCCAGCGGGACTCGACCACCGTGCGGATCCACTCGCGCGGCCCCATCGACCCGTCTCCACGCGGCGGCAGCGCCCGGAGCGCGAGCGTGATGGGGGCACCGAACGTCAGCGCGAGCGGCGCGACCATGACGAGCAGCATGTGCTCGAGCATGTGCCCCGAGAAGGTGGTCATGCCGTAGACGGTGGGACCGCCCTGCGTGATCCACACCATGAGCACGATGCCCGCCATCCAGCTCGCGGTGCGATGCCACGGCCACGCGTCGCCGCGGCGGCGCAGCCGGGTCACGCCGAGCACGTAGACCACCGCGAGCGCCGCAAGCACGAACGCCGCGATGATCTCGAGCCGCCACAGCCCGATCCAGTTCGCGAAGGACGGCGCGGGCGGGAGCTCGTAGCCCGTGAGCTGGTACGCGGGGCTCGGCTCCTCGAGAGCGACGATCGGCACGGGCGGCGCCGTCGACGCGAGCACCGCCGCGACCCCCATGACCGCCACGAGCGCGCCGACGTCGACCATCATGAGCCGCCAGAATCGGGACGCGACATCGCGCTCGGACAGGCGCGGCAGCGCGACGCGGCGGTGGAGCACCGCGAGGGAGATCGCGACCACCATGAGGCCGGTCTTGAGCAGCAGCAGGCGGCCGTACGGCGTGGTCCACAGGTCCGAGACCGCGGACAGCCGGATCCAGCCGTTCGCGAGCCCGGACACCACCACCGCGGCGGCGGCCCAGATCGCCATCCGCGAGGCGCGGATCATCGCGTCCTTGGCGAGCGTGCCGAGCACGCCCCGCAGCGCGAGCATCACCCCGATGACGCCGGTCCAGACGGTCGCGCCGACCAGGTGGAGGAACATCGCGGACGTCGCGAGGTGGTGGTCCGCGGCACCCGCGGCGTGCCCGGTCTGCGCGAGCCATGCGAGCGCCCACGCGACGGGGACCAGGGACCAGGCCGCGAAGGCCGGCGTGCGCACGAGCGTGCACAGCACCGAGGCCACGAGGCCCGCGCCGAGCACCTGGAGGTACGCCTGGAGCAGGTCGACGGACATCGAGTAGCTCCACCACTCCTCGACGAAGCGCGACGCGTCGGGCAGGGTGCCGCGGATGCTCGCGTAGGTGGCCATCGAGTGCGCGAAGGCGCCGAGCACCCAGCCGATCGAGCCGAGCCGGGCGATCAGGGACGCACGCCCCACCGCGCGGTGGCCGGCGGGCAGGACGCCCGCGATCACCAGCAGCGCGCCGGTGGTCGCGGCGATGGACAGGTCCCTCGCCGCGGCGCTGAGCGTCACGAGCGTCTCGACCGTCATGCGGACCAGAGTAGAGCGCTGCGGCTACGCGCCGGTCGCCTCCCCGACGATGGCCGCGGCCTCCAGGACGGAGGCGATCACATAGGCGACGGCGCCGAGGAGCGTGAGGCAGCCCAGCGCGATGCCCACGGCGGCGGTCCGGCCGTTCGTGGCGAAGCGACGCGCGGCGGCGTTCCACCCGCGCACGCCGTAGTAGACCGACGCGAGACCCGCGCCGACGTAGACCCAGAGCACGCCGCCCGCGACGAACATGATCAGGGTCGCGACGAGCGCGGCGCCGCCCAACCCGACCGACGCGTGCGCATAGTGGTTGAGCTCCATGCTGATGCCGCGCCCGCGGATCTGCTCCTGGGCGCTCTCCTGGCGCGCCGGCGGCTCGTAGGGCTCGTACGCGGGCTGCTCGTCCCACGATGCCGGCGTCTGCGGCGGCCAGGTCGGATCGGGTGCGGGCTCAGCGGCGGGTTCCGGTTCCGCTGCGACCGGCAGCGACGCGAACGAGTCGTCCGGATCCGGATAGAACGTGTCCTCGTGCGGCATCGGCACCCCCCGTGCTGGTGCCGCCACCCTAGCGGCACACCTTGCGGCCCTCAAGGAGGCTGCCAGGTACGATGCGTGCGGCGTGAATGAAACATGTCCACGCTATGATGGACCCCGAATTTCGGCATTGAGCGTCGCCATCTGAACGGCGGCGTTGGGGGGAAGGCTTCCGCATGGCCACGTCGACCACGATCGAGGACGCTCGCGTCACACCCGGGCGCGCCCCCGAGTCGCCGAAGGCGCGCTCGCACGGAGGCCACCGCAAGGACATCCAGGCCCTGCGCGCGCTCGCGATCGGCGGCGTGCTGATCAACCATCTCGTCGGCTGGCGCCTCCCCGGCGGCTACATCGGCGTCGACGTGTTCTTCGTGATCTCGGGCTTCCTCATCACTGGGATCATCGCGCGGGACATCACGGCGCACCGCTTCTCCCTCGCCTCGTTCTGGGGACGTCGCGTGCGCAGGCTCATGCCGGCATCGTTCCTCGTCGTGCTCGCGACCGCGGTCGCGACCGCCCTCGTCGTCCCGCACGCGATGTGGCGCCAGTTCAGCGAGGAGGCCATCGCCGCGACGCTGTACGTCGAGAACTGGCAGCTTGCCGCGGCGGGCTCCGACTACTTCAGCGAGGACCTCTCCGCCTCGCCGGCGCGCCACTTCTGGTCGCTGTCGGTCGAGGAGCAGTACTACATCGCGATCCCCGTGCTGATGGTGCTGCTCTGGCTACTGGTCCGTCGCCGTGCGCGCCGCTTCGCGGTCGCCGCCCCGACCGTGCTGGTCGTCGCCTTCGTCGCCTCGTTCGCCTGGGCGCTGCACGGCCTCGCCGATGCGCAGACCGACACCTTCTACCCCACCACCATGCGCGTGTGGGAGTTCGCGCTCGGCGGCGTGGTCGCCCTGCTGCCGGCCCTGCTGGCATCGCTCGGGGTGCGCATTCGCGTGCCCGACATGGTGCGCGCGCCGCTCGTGTGGGCCTCGTGGCTCGCGATCATCGGCGCGATGGTGATGTTCACCGCCGGCACCGCGCACCCCGGCTACCCCACTCTCGTGCCGACCGTCGCGACGGCGCTGATCCTCGGCCTAGGCAGCACCGCTCTGCGCTGGGACGCGGTCCGCATCGCCGGCACGCGTCCGATCCAGTGGCTCGGGGACGTCTCGTACTCCCTCTACCTGTGGCACTGGCCGATCATCATCATCTCGGGCTACGCGTTCCCCGACGCCCCCCACAGGCTCCTCGTGGCCGGGCAGCTCGCGGCCTCCCTCGCATGCGCCGCGATCAGCTACCGCTTCGTCGAGCAGCGTTACCTCGCCCCCTCGCGCGACCGCCTGTTCACCGGCCGGCGCACGCTCGCGATTCTGCTGATCGGCACGCTCGCGGTGCTCTCGCTGCCGGTCGCGACCATCGCGCGGGCCGACCGCGAGGCCGAGGCCAACGCCGAGGCCGTCCAGCTCGCGGTCTCGCATGGCGACGACTGCCTCGGTGCCGCCGCGGTCACGCGTGGCCCCGAGTGCGCCGGGGTCGAGCCGGCGGCGCTGCTGCCCGCGCTCGGCGACACCGGCGCAGGCGGCGAGGAGATCGATCGCTGGATCGGCGATCAGGACTGCTTCTACGCCTACAAGGAGGAGGGCTTCAGCACGTGCCACGCGACGGGCGGCACGGGCCAGGGCCCGAGGGTGTTCGTCGTGGGCGACTCCCACGCAAACCAGCTCAAGCCCATCGTCCACTCACTGGCCCAGGAATACGACTGGGACGTGAGCATGTCCTTCCGTGCGAGCTGCGCCTATACGTTCGCGCAGCGCACCACGTTCGGACCGCTCACCACCCGCCTGTGCACCGAGTGGCAGCATGCCGCCGCCGACGAGATCCGCACCGGCGACTACGACCTCATCATCACGAGCGGGCTCTCGGGCGTCGAGTGGGAGCTCGCGGGCGCGGACAACCAGCACGATGCGGGCGTCGCGGGCCTCACCGAGGCGTGGCAGGTGGCGGTCGACTCCGGCGCCCGGGTCCTCGCGTTCACGGACCTGCCCCATCCGGTCGAGGACGTCCAGAAGTGCGCCGCGATCCACGGCCTCGAGGGCGCGGAGCGCTGTGCGCACGACCGCTCCGAGGCGCTCCCCTTCGATCCGCAGGCTGATGCTGCGGCAGGCTTCTCGCCCGGTGAGGTCACGGTGCTCGACCTCACCGACACCTACTGCTCCGACGACACGTGCTCGCCGGTCGTGGGCGGGGTGCTCGTCTACCGCGACCAGAGCCACATGACGCCGCTGTGGGCCACCACGCTCACGCCCGAGGTGATCGACCGCACGCCCGAGGCCTTCCTGGTCGGCTCCTCCGCCTGACCGACGCGAGTCAGGGGGCGTCGATCCACGCACCGTGCGCATGTGCGGTGGCGATCGGTTCGACCTCCCTCGGCCGCAGGCCGATGCGCACGTCCGCGGCGCCGCCGGGCGCGGGCTCGAACGCGACCCTCGTGACGGGGCGCTCGCGCGCGACCGCCGCGACGGCATCGTCGATCGCATCGAGTCGCGCATCCTCGAGCTGGTAAAGCGCGATCGAGTGCCACAGCACGAGCGGCCCCGAGGGCAGGGCATGCGCGACCTGCGGCAGCGTCACGGCGGCGTCTCCGGCCACCATCCGCACGTCAAGGGTGCGCCGCAGCGCGATCGCCTGTTCGAGCCGCGCGCGGCGCTCCGCTTGCTCGGGCCATACGAGCGCCTCGAGCCACGCCACTTCGGCGGGCGCGGAGACGTCGATGGGCGCGAGGTCGAGCCCGATGCGGGTCGCGAGGCTCGGCACCCGCGCGGGGAGGGGCAGCCCGCCGCGCAGGTCGGATCCGACCTCGAGAGCGCCGCCACCGAGCCGCACGTCGCCGTAGCGGTACGCGAGCGCGTCCATGCCGAGCAGGAGACCGGCGGCCGCGCCGATCTCGACGGCGTGCACGGGGACCTCCCAGCCCTGAAGGGCGATGGCCTCGGCCACCGCGGGCATGAGAACGGCGCATCGGCGCACCTCGTTGGTCTGGGTGGTGCGCGTGCGCCCGATCTCCTCGATCGCGCCCGCGCGGTTGAGCACGAAGTCGCGGAACGCCTGGTAGGCCGCGGCGTCGGGCTCCCGCGGCGCGGCGACCCGACTCGGGTACCAGGCCGCGAGCGCATCGTCCGGGGTGACCAGCATCTGCACGGCGGCGAGCAGCACGTTCACTGGCGGCGACGCCGGGATGCGGGCGAGCACCGCGAGCACCTCGGCGTCATCGACCATCCGGCGCGCGAGCAGGTCGTACAGGGGCGAGTCGGCGGCGAACGGTATCCACGCGCGCAGGCCCTCCGCGAGCCGCTCGAGGTCGCCGTCGTGATCCGCGAGCCATCGCTCCATTCCGCCTCCCTGGCCGCAACTTTGCCGAGACTTGACAATAGTGCACCTCGCCTCGGCGCGTAGCGTGGCCCCGTGACCGTTCTCACGCTCGCACAAGTCCGAGCGCTGCGCCTCCGCGCGTTGCTGCTCACCGGCGCGCGCGGGCTGGTCCTCGACGGCGGCGCGAGCGCGGTGGCGTGCGTGGTCGAGCACCTGGGGGCGATGCAGGCGCAGGACGTCGCCTCGGCCCGCTGGTCGCTCGGCGTACGCCTTCCCGGCACGCCGCAGGCCGAGGTCGTGGCCGCGATCGACCGGGGCTACGTGCTGCGCACCTGGCCCATGCGCGGCACGATCCACCTGGTGCCGTCCCGCGACGCCGCGTGGATGACCGCGCTCATGAGCCGCCGACCGCGTGCAGCGGCCGCCTCACGCCGTGCCGCGCTCGGACTCACCGACGCCGACGTCGCGCGCGGGACAGAGGCGCTGCGGGAGGCGCTCACCGGGACGCGGCTCACGCGCGCCGCCTGCCTCGCGGCGCTCGACGAGGCAGGGGTCTCGCCCGCGGGGCAGCGCGGCTACCACGTGATCGTCGACGCGGCGCAGTCCGGAGCGGTGTGCCTCGCGGGAGAGGAGGGCAAGGAGCAGCTCTTCGCGCGCCTCGACGAATGGGCCCCCGATCCCGCGCACCCCTCGCGCGACGAGGGCCTGGCGACCCTGGCCACGCGCTTCGTGCGCTCGCACGGGCCGGTCACCGAGAGGGACTTCGCGCGCTGGACGGGCCTGCCGCTGCGCGACTGCCGCGCGGGGATCGCGGGGGCGGAGGCCTCGGTGGAGGCGGTCGAGACTGAGGCGGGGCCGATGCTCGTGGCGCCCGCCGCGCTCGAGGAACCGGCGGTCGACCTCGAGGACCTCGCGCTGCCGGGCTTCGACGAGCTAGTGCTGGGCTACGCCGATCGCAGCGCGCAGCTCGACAAGGCGCATGAGCCGTCCGTGGTGCCGGGAGGCAACGGCGTCTTCCGCTCGACCTTCGTGCTCGACGGCCGCGTCGTCGGCACGTGGAGGCGCACCCTGAGGGCGCACTCCGTCGAAGTCGAGGCGCACGACATCGTCGGCCTGTCCCGTCGGGACCGACAGCGGTGCGAGCGGGCGCTCTCGCCGTTCGGTGCGTTCGTGGGACTCCCGGTCACCGTCACCTGGGCCACCCCACCCCGACAGCGCGCACGGAGTTGAGCGCGACACGCCGGGGGAACGCGCGCCGCGCGCCCGGAACGGCGGCGTGTCGCCCCGAGATCCGTGCGCAGCGTCGGCGGGGGTGAGGGGTCACCCCCAGACGAGGCCCTGCGCCGGGTCGCTCATCACACGTCCCACATCGGCCAGCACGCGCGCGCCGAGCTCGCCGTCCACCAGACGGTGGTCGAAGCTCAGCGCGAGCTGCGTGACCCAGCGGATCTTGATCTCGCCCTCGTGGACCCACGGCTGCTCGCGGATCGCGCCGAAGGCCAGGATCGCCGATTCGCCCGGGTTGAGGATGGGCGTGCCGGTGTCGATGCCGAGCGGGCCGACGTTGGTGATCGAGATGGTGCCGCCGCTGAGCGCGGCGGGAGGCGTGCGGTTCTCGCGGGCGAGCGCGGTCAGCTCGCCGAGCTCGAGCGCGAGCTCGTGCAGCGGCAGCCGGTGCGCGTCCTTGATGTTCGGCACCAGGAGCCCGCGCGGGGTCGACGCCGCGATGCCGAGGTTGACGTAGTGCTTGTAGACGATCTCCCGCGCCTCGTCGTCCCAGCTCGCGTTGATCTCCGGGTGGCGTCGCACCGCGAGCAGCAGCGCCTTCGCGACGATGAGCAGCGGCGTCACGCGCACGTCGGAGAAGTCGCGGTCCACCTTGAGGCGCTTGACCAGGTCCATCGTCGCCGTGACGTCGGCGGTGTGGAACACCGTGACGTGCGGCGCGGTGAAGGCGGACTTCACCATCGCCTCGGCGGTGCGCTTGCGCACGCTCTTCACGGGCACGCGGGTCGAGCGGCCGCCGTCCGCCGTGTAGCCCGACTCGAGCCACGGCTGCTCGTCGCCCGCGTAGGTCGCGAGCGAGCGCGCCGACTTCGCCTTGGCCGCCTGCTCGACGTCCTCGCGCGTCACCAGGCCTCCCGGTCCGGACGGCGTCACCGTGGTGATCTCGACTCCCAGCTCGCGGGCGAGCCTCCGCACGGGCGGCTTCGCGAGGACCGGGTAGTCCGACACCTCGCCCGCGCCGCCGACGGGCTCGAGCGCGCCCTCCTTGCGGGGACGTCGCCGCGCGGACCCGGCCGAGACGCCATAGCCGACCAGCACCGCGCCGGAGGCCTCCTCCACCGGAGCGGGGGACGATGCGGCGGGCGCCGCCGCCTCCGCCTCCGCCTCCGGGGTGGGGACGCTCAGCACTCCCGAATCCGCTCCGGACACCTCTCCCGGGACGCTGACCTCCGGCTCACCCCCGGGATCCACGTCGAAGCGCGCGATGGGAGCGCCGACATCCACCGTGTCGCCCTCGGCGACCAGCAGCTCGGTCACCACGCCGTCCACGGGGCATGGAAGCTCGACGAGCGACTTCGCGGTCTCGATCTCGACGAGCGGCTGGTTCACCTCGACGGTGTCGCCCACGGCGACGCGCCACGTGACCACGTCGGCCTCGGTCAGGCCCTCGCCCGCGTCGGGCATGTGGAAGGTCTCGAAGGTAGGCATGCGGGCCCTCTCAGTGCGTCATCACGCGGTCGACGGCGTCGAGCACGCGGTCCAGGCTGGGCAGGTAGTCGTGCTCGAGCTTCGACCCAGGGTAGGGCGCGTGGAAGCCTCCCACGCGGAGCACCGGCGCATGCAGGTGGAAGAAGGCCTGCTCGGTCACACGCGCGGAGAGCTCGGCGCCGGGGCCGAAGGCGGTGGGCGCCTCGTGGACGATGACCACGCGCCCGGTGCGCTTGGCGGACCGCAGGACGGTGTCGGAGTCGAGCGGGGACACCGAGCGCAGGTCGATCACCTCGACGCTGGTCCCGTCCGCGCCGGCGACCTCGGCCGCCTGCAGGGCCAGGCGCATCGTCGGGCCGTACGCCACGAGCGTGACGTCCGAGCCCTCGCGCGCGACGCGGCCGCGCGACATCTCGGCGGTCGCGGCGGAGGCCGCGTGCTCGCCCTCGAGCTGCGCGGCGACGCGGGACTCGTCCACCTCGCCCTTGTCCCAGTAGCGGGCCTTGGGCTCGAGGAACAGGACCGGGTCGGGCGAGGCGATCGCCTGCTGGATCATGTCGAACGCGTCCTGCGGCGTCGCCGGGGAGACGACGCGCAGCCCGGCGGTGTGCGCGAACAGCGCCTCGGGGCTCTCCGAGTGGTGCTCGACCGCGCCGATCCCGCCCGCGAACGGCACGCGGATGACCACCGGCAGCGTGATCATGCCCTGCGAGCGGTAGTGCATCTTCGCGAGCTGCGTGGTGATCTGGTTGTAGGCCGGGAAGATGAAGCCGTCGAACTGGATCTCGACCACGGGACGGTAGCCGCGCATGGCCATGCCGATCGCCGTGCCCACGATCCCGGACTCCGCGAGCGGGGTGTCCATGACGCGGTCGCCGCCGAAGTCCTTCCACAGGCCGTCGGTCACGCGGAACACGCCGCCCAGCTGGCCGATGTCCTCGCCCATGAGCAGCACCTTGGGGTCGCGCTCCATCGCGGCGCGCAGGCCGCGGTTGATCGCGCCCGCCATCGTCATCGTGGTCATGCGTGCGCCCCCTGATCGGCGAAGGACCTCTCGTAGCGCGAGAACCATGCGCGCTCGGCGGCCACGGTGGCGTGCGGCTCGGCGTAAACGTGGTCGAACATCGTCGCGGTCTCGGGGCGCCCCCATGCCTTGACGGTCTCGCGCGTGCGCCGGCCCAGCTCCTTGGCCTCGGCGCGCGCCGCCTCGACGGCCTCGTCGGAGAGCTCGCCGATGCCCCGCAGGTAGGTCTCGAGCCGCGCGATCGGGTCGCGCTCGGCCCAGTACGCCTCGTCCGCGTGGGAGCGGTACCGCGTCGGGTCGTCGGACGTGGTGTGCGCGCCCATGCGGTAGGTGAAGGCCTCGATGAGCACCGGCCCCGCTCCGGAGCGCGCGTGCTGGAGCGCCCACTGCGTCACGGCGTAGGAGGCGATCACGTCGTTGCCGTCCACTCGCACGGACGGCACCCCGAAGCCCGCGCCGCGCTGCGCGAGCGGGACACGGCTCTGGCGCGTGGTCGACTCGGAGATCGCGAACTGGTTGTTCTGGACGAAGAAGACGATGGGCGCATCGTTCACGGCCGCGAACGTGAGCGCCTCGTTGACGTCTCCCTGGCTGGTCGCACCGTCGCCGAAGTAGCAGACCACCGCGCCGTCGGTCTCCTGCCCCGTGCCGACGAGCCCGTCGCGGGCCATCGCCATGGCGTAGCCGGTCGCGTGGAGCGCGTGCGCGCCGATGACCAGCGTGTAGAGGTGGAAGCCGTGCGCCGCCGGATCCCACGCGCCGTGCTGGAGCCCACGGAAGATGCGCAGGATCTCCGGCAGGTCCACCCCGCGGGTGTGGGCGACGCCGTGCTCGCGGTAGGACGGGAAGACGAAGTCCGAGGATCGCAGCGCGTGCCCCGAGCCGATCTGAGCGGCCTCCTGCCCGACCGCCTGGACCCACAGGCCCAGCTCGCCCTGGCGCTGGAGGCTGGTCGCCTCCTGATCGAACGCGCGGACCACCGTCATGTCGTGCCACATGCGGCGCAACCGCGCCGCGTCGAGCTCGGAGGCGTAGCGTCCGAAGTCGGGATGATCGAGGCGCTCCCCGGTGTGGCTGAGCAGCCTTACCAGGCCTTCCTCCGAGAGCGGACCGTGAGTGCTCACGCGCTCCTCCTTCCGTCCTGCGAGCGGGGCGAGGGGGCCCCTGAATAACCTACGCCAGCGTAGGCTACGGTACCGTAGGTTAGCAATCGGAGCGTATCGGGCTGGTGACCCCCTCGGGGCGAGCCTGTACCGTTGGCCTCACGCGTGCCCGCTCGACGGGGCACGAGGACTGGAGGACCGATGACTGACGCGCTGACCGATGCGGCTCTTGGCGAGCTGCTCGCGCGCGCCGCGGGGGACGAGCTCCTCCGCGTCCGCCGGGAGTCCGGGCTCGAGGGCAAGGAGCTGGGGAACGCAGGCGACGCGGCCGCTCAGGCGCTGCTCGCGGGCCTGCTCACCGAGCACCGGCCGGACGACGCGGTGCTGAGCGAGGAGGCCAAGGACTCCGAGGCCCGCCTCAGCGCCGACCGCGTCTGGATCATCGACCCGCTCGACGGCACGCGGGAGTACTCCGAGGGACGCGCCGACTGGGCGGTCCACATCGCGCTGTGGGAGAAGGGTGAGCTCACGCTCGGCGTCGTCGGGATCCCCGGCGAGGAGCTCGTGCTCTCGTCCGCGACCGTCGCCCCCGCCCCCGAGGCGGCGGACGATGCGCCGGTGCGCCTCGCGGTGTCGCGCTCGCGCCCGCCGGCGGTCACCGAGCCCGTCCGCGCCGCGCTCGATGCCGAGCTGCTCCCCATGGGCTCCGCAGGCGTCAAGATCGCCGCGGTGGTCCGCGGACAGGTGGACGCCTACGTCCACGCCGGCGGCCAGTACCAGTGGGACTCGGCCGCCCCCATCGCGCTCGCCCGGGCCGCGGGCCTGTTCACGTCCCGCGTCGACGGCTCGCCGCTCCTCTACAATGGCCCGGACCCGTACCTCCCGGACCTGGTCGCGTGCCGTCCGGGCCTGGCGCCGCGCATCCTCGCGGCGATCGCCGAGAACACCGACGGAGACTCTTGATGACGGCAACCTCGTTCAGCCAGCTCGACGCGCTGGAGGCAGAGGCCATTCACATCGTGCGCGAGGTCGTCGCGCAGATGGAGCGCCCTGCCCTCCTGTTCTCGGGCGGCAAGGACTCGATCGTGCTGCTGCACATCGCGCTCAAGGCCTTCGCCCCGGCGCGGCTTCCCATGCCGCTCGTCCACGTGGACACCGGCCACAACTTCCCCGAGGTCATCGAGTACCGCGACCGCGTGGTCGAGAAGTACGGCCTCAACCTGGTGGTCGGCTCCGTGCAGGAGGCGATCGACCGCGGCTTCGTGCGTGAGGAGCCCAACGGCTCGCGCAACCGCATCCAGACCCCCGTGCTGCTCGACACCATCGAGAAGAACAGGTTCGACGCGTGCATGGGCGGCGCCCGCCGCGACGAGGAGAAGGCCCGCGCCAAGGAGCGCGTGTTCTCCTTCCGCGACGAGTTCGGCCAGTGGGACCCGCGCAACCAGCGTCCCGAGCTGTGGAACCTCTACAACGGTCGCGTCCACATGGGCGAGTCGATCCGCGTCTTCCCGCTCAGCAACTGGACCGAGCTGGACATCTGGGACTACATCAACTCGCGCGGCATCGAGGTGCCCTCGATCTACCTCGCGCACGAGCGCGACGTGTTCCACCGCGACGGCATGTGGATGGCCGCGAACGAGTTCTGCAGCCCGCGTGAGGGCGAGATGATCGAGCGTCGCACGGTGCGCTACCGCACCGTCGGCGACGCGACGCTGACCGCTGCGGTGCTGTCCGACGCGGCCACGATCGACCAGATCATCGCCGAGACCGCCGCGACGCGGCTGACCGAGCGCGGTGCCACCCGCGGCGACGACCGAGTGTCGGAGGCCGCGATGGAGGACCGCAAGAAGGAAGGGTACTTCTGATGGATCTTCTCCGTTTCGCGACCGCTGGCTCGGTCGACGACGGCAAGTCCACCCTCATCGGCCGTCTGCTCTACGACAGCAAGTCGATCTTCGAGGACCAGCTCGAGTCGGTCGAGGCCGCCTCGAAGGCGCGCGGCACCGAGTACACGGACCTCGCGCTCCTCACGGACGGCCTGCGCGCCGAGCGTGAGCAGGGCATCACCATCGACGTGGCGTACCGCTACTTCGCGACGCCCAAGCGCAAGTTCATCATCGCGGACACGCCCGGCCACCAGCAGTACACGCGCAACATGGTGACCGGCGCCTCGACCGCCGACCTCGCGATCATCCTGGTCGACGCCCGCAAGGGCCTCACCGAGCAGTCGCGTCGCCACGCGACCATCGCCTCGCTGCTGCGCGTGCCGCACATCGTGCTCGCGGTCAACAAGATGGACCTGGTCGGCTGGTCCGAGGAGCGCTTCAACGAGATCTACCAGGAGTTCACGGCGTTCTCCGCGAAGCTCGACATCGCGGACCTCACCGCGATCCCGCTCTCGGCGCTGCTCGGCGACAACGTGGTCGAGCGCTCGGTGAACACCCCGTGGTACGGCGGCGCGTCGCTCATGCACCACCTCGAGCACGTGCACATCGCGTCCGACCGCAACCTGCAGGACCCGCGCTTCCCGGTCCAGTACGTCATCCGGCCGATGCGCAACGAGGTCCACGACTACCGCGGCTTCGCGGGCCAGGTCGCCTCGGGCATCCTCAAGGTCGGCGACGAGGTCATGGCGCTGCCCTCGGGCATGACGTCGCGCATCGCCGCGATCGACGGCCCGAGCGGCCCGCTCGAGCAGGCCGCGCCGCCGATGTCGGTCACGCTGCGCCTCGAGGACGAGATCGACGTGTCGCGCGGCGACGTCATCTGCCGCGCCGGCAACCACCCGGAGCCCACGCAGGACATCGACGCGACCATCTGCTGGATGGATCAGGACGCGCTCATGGTGGGCCGCAAGCTCGGCATCCTCCACACCACCCGCATGGCACGCGCCATGGTCAAGGACGTGGTGTACGAGCTCGACGTCAACACGCTCCACCGCAACGCGGAGGTGCACGAGCTGGGTCTCAACTCCATCGGTCGCGTCAAGCTCCGGGTCACCAGCCCGCTGCTGGTCGACGACTACGCGGAGAACCGGACCACGGGCTCGTTCATCCTGATCGACGAGGCGACCAACCGTACGGTCGGCGCGGGCTTCGTGCGCGAGCACTGATGGACTTCAGCTTCGGCCTGATGGCGGCTGCGGCCGCCATCGGCGTCGTGGTCGGTCTCACCGGCATGGGCGGCGGGGCGCTGATGACGCCCACGCTCGTGCTGTTCTTCAACATCCCCGCCCCCGTCGCGGTGTCCTCGGACATCGTGGCGGCGGCGGCGATGAAGCCCTTCGGCTCATGGGTGCACATCCGCAACAAGACCGTCAACTGGCAGCTGGTCCGGCTGCTCGTCTACGGCTCCGTGCCAGCGGCCTTCCTCGGCGTGCTGCTGCAGCACGCGGTGGGCAACCCCGAGGCGGTCGAGGCCTTCACCAAGAAGGCGCTCGGCATCGCGCTCATCGTCGCGTCCGCGGGCCTGCTGCTGCGCGCCTACATGCGCCTGCGCGAGCGTGCGCGGGCCCGTGACGGCTCGGCGGCGCCGCTCCCCAAGGAGCGCCCCGACGTGGTGCCCCGCCCGATCCCGACCATCATCGTCGGCGTCATCGGCGGCGTCATGGTCGGCCTCACCTCGGTGGGGTCGGGCTCGCTCATCATCATCGCGCTCATGGCGCTCTACCCCGCGCTCAAGGCCTCGCAGCTGGTCGGCACCGACCTGGTGCAGGCGGTCCCGCTCGTGGTGTCCGCCGCGATCGCGCACCTCATGTTCGGGGACGTCGACTGGGAGGTCACCATCCCGGTGATCCTCGGGTCGATCCCCGGCACGTACCTGGGCGCGCAGCTCTCCTCGCGCGTGGGCGGCGGCCTCGTGCGCCGCGCCCTCGCCATGGTGCTGCTCATCTCGGGTCTCAAGATGCTCGGGGTGTCCAACCAGGCCACGCTCGCCGCCCTGCTGCTCGCGCTCGTGGGCGGCACGCTCGCCTGGGCGCTCATCCGCCGGCAGATGGGCTTCCCGCTCTTCATCTGGCAGGCCAAGCGCGCCAGGGCCGCGGAGCAGGCGAAGCGCGCGGAGGCGGCGGAACCCGGCGGCAAGGAAGGCTGACGTGCAGCTGCGACTGACCCGACCCCAGCTCAACGAGCTCGAGCTCATGCGCGCGGGCGCCTACGGCGCCGACGTCCGCTACCAGCTCCCCACGCGCGACGCCCATGTCGCGACCCTTCGCGTCTCCGACATCGCCGTGCCGGCGAGCATCGAGCTGCTCGACACCGAGGCGACCCCCATCGCCCGGGTCGACGTCCGCGAGTCGCACACCACCTCGGCGGGGACCTGGGTCGCCGGCGAGGTGACGATGCTGCGCGAGCCTGCGACGGCGCCCTTCGCCGAGCATCGTCCCTCCGCGGGCCTGCCGCTGCTCGACCACGTCACGCTGTCGCTCGGCAACGACGTGAGCGACCGCGACGGCGACCTGGTGCTGGTCGACTCCGGCGACGCCGAGTCCCTGTCGCGCGCCGTCGGTGCCGCGACGCGCGCCTCGCGCGAGGTCCGCGTGCTGCCGCGGCCCGCGGCCGCGCACCTGGTCGGCGACGATGCGGACGCGCTGCTCACGCACCTCGCGGAGGTGCTCTTCGCCTCGTCCGTCGCCACGCGCCGCGGCGGAGGCCGCTCGCGCGGCACCGGCATGGTGATCCTGCTCACCGGGCTGTCGGGCTCGGGCAAGTCGACCATCGCGCGTCAGCTCACGCGTCGCCTGCGCGCCGAGAGCCACCAGCGCGTCACCCTGCTCGACGGCGACGAGGTCCGCGCGATGCTCTCCTCCGGGCTCGGCTTCTCGCGCGCGGACCGCGAGCTCAACGTGCGTCGCATCGGCTGGGTCGCGGCCCAGCTCGCGGCCCACGGCGGCATCGCGGTGTGCGCGCCCATCGCGCCGTACGAGACGATGCGCGCCGAGATGCGCGCCATGGCCGAGGAGCACGGCCGGTTCGTGCTCGTGCACGTCGCGACGCCCCTCGAGGTGTGCGAGGCCCGCGACCGCAAGGGCCTCTACGCGAAGGCGCGTGCCGGCGAGATCAAGGAGTTCACGGGCATCTCCGACCCCTACGAGGCGCCCGCCGATGCCGACGTCGTGGTCGGCGACCGCGACGAGAGCGTGGAGGACGCCGCGGAGGCCGTGCTGCGCGCGGTGCTCCATGCCGAGCCCAGCTACATGATCTGACGGGCACCCAGCCCGACGCTGCCGGCGCCTCGCGCGCGGCGCGCCATACTGATGTCATCCATCCCGGTCCGCCGGGCGCAGCCCCTCCTGGAGAACGATGCCCATCTTCCGCACCGGCGACACGTCGGTCCTGTTCCTGCACATCCCCAAGACCGGTGGCACGTCGATCGAGCGGGCGTTCGAGGCGGCGGGCTGGAATACCGAGCTTCGCGACGGCCGTTCCGGCAAGGCGAACCCCAACTGGGTGCGCCGCGTGAGTCCGCAGCACTTCCACACCGAGGTCCTTGAGAGCTGGCTCATGTTCGAACGCTTCGACGCCATCTTCACCGTGGTGCGCGACCCGCTGCGCCGGTTCGTGTCGGACTTCATCTGGTCGATGCGCAACGACAAGACGGTCGACACCTCGGCGGCTGCGCTCGAGGTCTGGGCCGAGAAGACGCTCCGTCGCGCGATCGCGAACCCGTGGGTGCTCGACAACCACATGCGTCCGCAGGTCGAGTACCTGCACCCGCTCGCGCACGTCCACAAGTTCGAGGACGGCCTGGGCACGGCGATGGAGCGACTCCGCGCGGCGACCGGCTTCGACGTCCCCACCGACATCAAGCACTCGCTCGAGAGCAGCAAGATCGCGAACGTGCGCAGCGCCGACATCGAGATCTCCGACCGCGTGAAGCAGCTGGTGTCCAACTTCTACCGCGAGGACTACCGCGTCCTCGGCTACGAGCCGCCGTTCCACCTCTGACGGCCCGGTCGAGGGGGCGAGGGCCCGGCCCGGGCGCCGCTAGCCGCGAAGGCGGCGGCGCAGGTCGCCGGCGGCCCTGCGGGCACGACGTCCGAGGACCTCGAGCGTGCCGGGCTCACGCGGGACCTCGACATCGATCGCGCCGTGGCGTCCCTCGATCACGCGGAAGCGGTCGCCCGCGACCTTGGGCGTGTCACGCGACTTGAGACGGGGACGGTACTCGACCACGCGGTCTGACAGCGCGACGGTCGCGAGCAGCCTCCACGTGCCCGGCTCCAGCCGCTCGACATCGATCTCGAGCCGGCCCGCCGCGCCCGCGATGGGGGCCACGGTCGCGCCGCCCTCGTGGCGCAGCACGAAGGTCGCGTCGACGGGAAGCACGTCGAGCTCGACGTGCGTGGCGGAGGCGCGGGTCACCACGATGCTCGCGCGTCGGCGCTGCACGGCGGCCAGCGCGAGCGAGTCCTCGACGTGGCAGGCGTGCGCGGAACGGATGATCTCCCCACCGAGTGGTCCGCTGCGTCGCGCGAGCCCGTAGCGGCAATCCGCGGCCGCGATCGCCTCGATCAGCGCCTCGATCCCGTCACCCGACTGGGCGGTCTCCAGCATGAGCTCGGGGAGCTCGTCCTGGATCACGTACGCAAAGAACTCCGCGGCGTCGTCCCCGAGCGCCTGGTCCACCGCGTCCCAGCCGTCGGGATCCGTCATGGTGAGCAGGTAGAACTCGCTCACCGACGCCGCCTGGCCGAAGCGCAGCAGCTCGACCGCCCCGCCGGAAATCAGCCGATACACCCACCGTTGCGCCTTCTTCAGCCCCGCGAACGTCTCCTCAGGGGCCGCGTCGACCAGCCCGCGGATGATCTCGAGGATCTCGGAGACCTCAGGGGCGGGTTCACCCTCCGGCGCCGCCCACAGGCCCTGAAGGTGCGCCCACGAGTCGAATCGCAGAACGTTCTCGTAGTAGTACGCCACGGCCGGCGCGCTCATGGTGGCCACCGCGGCGGCGCACTTGCGCTCCTCACGGAAGTGGTCGAGCATCGACGGCGCGCTCGTCTTGGACGATGTCATCGAGGAGCCCCCGACACGCTGGCGGTACACGTAGACCGCCTCGGTGAGGATCTCGACCTGCGCACACGCGTACGCGAGGGTCCCGGCGTAGATGTCGTTCGAGCGGCGCGACGTCGAGAACTCGATGCCGTTCCAGCGCCACCAATCGGCCCGGTAGAGCTTGTTCCAGCACACGCGGTCGCGCAGGAGCGACGGGACCTCGCCCACCGTGGCGTGCGACAGCGGCGCGTCGTAGGTGGGCACCGACCTGCTGCGCGTGCGGAGGTGCGACGGGCCGAACACCGCGAAGTTGCCCACGGCCATGTCGCTGCCCGAGCCCTCGAGCCTGTCCAGCATCGTCGCGTACGCGTCATGGGGGACGATGTCGTCGCCGTCCGCGAACGCGAGATACGCGCCGCTCGCCTCGGCCACCCCGGCATTGCGCGCGGCACCCCCTCCACGACCAGGGTTGCGCATCACGCGGACCCGAGGGTCCTCGGCGGCGTAGTGCTCGAGCGTCTCGAACGTCCCATCCGTCGAGTGATCGTCGATCGCGATCACCTCGAGGTGGCCGTGCGTCTGCCGCAGCACGCTGCGCATCAGGTCGTCGATCCACCCGGCCACGTTGTAGGTCGGGACGATGACCGAGATGAGGGGTTCCTCGACAGGCCCTCCGCCGGCTCCGGGACGGGCCGAGCGCTGAGTCGAGATGCCTATCATGGTGCCCTGATGATATCGGACATCACCCCTCTCTCCTCGGCCTCCGAGCCTGCCCCCCGGGCCGCGCGACTCTCGGTCGTGGTCCCCATCTACGGCGTCGAGCGGTGGCTCCCGGAGTTCCTCGACAGCCTCGTCGCACAGAGCTTCGAGGACTGGGACGCCGTGCTGGTCATCGACGGCAGCCCCGACGGCTGCGAGGCGATCGCGAGGGAGCACGCCGCGCGCGACCCGCGCATCGTGGTGCACGTGTTCGACAACGGCGGGCTGGGCAGGGCCCGCAACCGCGGGCTGCGGCTCGCGACCGGGGAGTACGTGATCTTCCCTGACTCCGACGACGTCCTCGCCCCCGACTGCTTCGCCCTGCTCATGGCGGCGGCGGACGAGTCCGCTGCCGACATCGTGACCGCGCCGGCGACGGATTTCTTCGAGGACGGCCGCGAGAGGCGCTACTGGGCGCACACGACCACGCTGTTCGACGAGCCGCGCCTGGGCGTCACGCTGGCCTCGGAGCCGCGACTGATCCTCGACCACACGGCGTGGAACAAGGTGTTCCGCCGCGCGCTGCTCGTGGACAACGGGCTCGACTACCCGGTCGACACGTTGTGCGAGGACGTCGCGCACACGACCCGCGCCTACGCGCTCGCACGGTCCGTCGACGTCGTGCCGGCGCCGATCTACCATCACCGCCGCCGGTCGGGCGCAATCACGGAGCAGGTGATCAGCGGCCGCATCATGGGCGACTGGCTCACGCAGACCGAGGACACTCTCGGCTTCGTGCGCTCGATCGGTGACCCTGAGGTGCTCACCACCTACCTCGGGCGGCTGTTCAACGTCGAGCTGTGGACGCGCCTGCAGCGCTTCACCGAGTTCGACGACGCGGCGGAGCGGGCCCGTTTCGAGGCGCTCCTCGACGATGCGGTGACCCAGATCGTCGACCTGCAGGTGCCCGTGCAGTCCGGCAAGCTCACCGCGGCGCGCCGCCTGCTCGACGGCACGCTGCCCGCCGCATGGGACTCGCTGGGCCTCGACTCATGCCCGCTCGCGCCCGACCTCGCGACCGCGTCCGCCATCGCGGACGCCGCACGGGGAGTCCTCGCGCTCGACCGGCAGGACCCCGAGCTGCGACGCATGGGAGCGGGCATCATCAACTCGCGGGTGCTCAACTCCGCGAGCCTCGCCCCCGACGAGCTCGGTGAGGCGGCGCGCGACGCGCTCGCGGCGCTCGCCGACGGCGGTTGGGGACCGCGCGACCTGAACTCTTACGGAGCGTGGCACTGGCGCGGCTGGACGGACGATGCGGCCGATCTGCGCGCCTTCGTCGCGGCCGCCCGCGCGGCCGGCGACCGCGCGCAGGCGGTCCGCGTCTCCGGGATGGGGCTCGAGCTCGCTCTCGCGGGCACCTCCACTCTCGACCTCGGCGTCGCGCTCGCGGTCGGCGCCTCGATCCACGTCGCGCACCGTCCTGCCGACGGCCCCGAGGTCCGCAGCCCCGCCGCCGCCTGGCAGGTCGACGGCGAGTGGCGGTGGCGAGCGCGCCTCTCGGCCCGTCCCGGAACCGCCGTCTCCGGCATCAAGCTCCGCATCGAGCACCCCGAGCTCGGTGGCTTCAATGTGCCCGTCGCGGGCGTGGAGCCGGCCTCCGAGGTCACCGTCCAGGCCTTCGAGATGCGCGCGACGCTGCGCCTCGAGGGCGGGGACACGCTCGGCATCGTGCCGGTCGAGTCCGAGTCCGTGCCGCGGTCGATCGAGCACGCGCCCGCCCCGCGCGTGCTCGTGTTCCCGTACTGGCGCTCGAACCCGTTCCTCAACATCGTCTACCTCGACGCGACGCTCGGCGGCGCGGATATCCAGTCCGCGCTCACCATGGGGGACCTGGTGCGCCGCGTCCCCCAGCTCACGAGCGGTGACGTGCTGCACCTCCACTGGCCGCGACCCATCGTGGACGCGGCCGAGTCCGAGGAGGAGGCGTGGGCGAACATCGACACCGTCGCGACGCTCCTCGATGAGGCGCGGGCCCGCGGCGTGCGGGTGCTGTGGACCGTGCACAACGCGCTGTCGCATGACACGAACTACTTCGACGCCGAGGTCGCGGTCCACCGGATGCTCGCGGACAAGGCCGATGCGGTGCACATCATGTCGCCGCACACCGCCGAGGTCGTCGGCGAGTTCTACGCGATCGACCCGGCGAAGACCACGCGCATCGCACACCCGAGCTATGAGGGTCTCTACGCTCCCCGGCTCGATCGTGCGCAGGCGCGCACGATGCTCGGCGCACCGGCGACGGGCCTCACCGTCCTCCACGCCGGCCACCTGCGCCCGTACAAGGGCCTCTGGACGCTCGCGGAGGCCGTGGGTGCCGTGCAGGCCGGACGCGGCTGCACGCTGCTGCTCGGCGGCGGGGTCAACGAGGAGTATCTGGACGAGCTCGGACGGCTGGTCGACTCGGTCCCCGGCACGGTCGCGCAGCTCGAGCGCATCTCGGACGAGGATCTGGGCACGTGGTACTCCGCCGCGGACGTCGCGGTGCTGCCGTACGAGGCCGTACTCAACAGCGGCAGCCTCCACCTCGCCGCGACGTACCGCGTGCCCGTGGTGCTGCCCGACATCCCTCACCTCGTGGACGAGTTCGGCGATCAGGCCTGGGTGCGGTTCTTCGACCGTGCGGAGGGGGCGGCGTCGCTCGCGCGCGTCCTCGGCGATCTCGATCGCGACGCGATCACCGACGCCGACTTCGACGCGTTCCTCGAGGACCATCGGCCGCTGACCGTCAGCGGCCGCTTCACGGCGCTGCTCGGCCTCGAGCGTGGCCTCCCGGATCCCATCGAGGACGCCGCGCGGTGACTACCTATACTGCTGGGATGGCCGCGCCCGACCCCTCCGAGCTGCTGATCCCCGAGGGCGCGACCCTTCTCCACATCGGCGCCCCCAAGACCGGCAGCACCGCGCTCCAGAGCGCCGCCTCGAAGCTGCGCCCGCAGCTCGCCGACGCCGGCGTCACTTACCCGCTCAAGGGCTTGAACCACCAGCGCGGCACCAGCTACCTCATCGGCCGCACCGCCGAGGCGTGGGGCGGGGCGCACGCCAAGGAGGAGTGGTGGCTCGACCTCAAAGCCGCGATCGGGGCGCACCCGGACCGCCGCACGCTCGTGAGCTTCGAGGTCATCTGCGAGGCCGACATCGATGCGGTGCGCAAGGTGCGGGCCGAGATGGATGGCGACGTCCACATCGTAATCGTGGTGCGCAGCTTCGCCTCCCTGCTCCCGTCGATGTGGCAGCAGTGGCTCAAGACCGGCTACGCGGGATCGCTCGACGACTTCCTGCACCATGCGCTCCGGGAGCAGCCCGTGGTGCGCATCGGCGGCTCCGACGCGTTCCACCGCACCGACGGTCGAGGGCTCGTGAGCCGTTGGACCGAGGTGTTCGGCGCCGACCAGGTCACGGTGATCGTGCTCCCGCCGTCGGGGCCCAGCCCGCTCTTCGGAGCCTTCGAGTCCTTGCTCGGGCTTCCCGACGGGCTGCTCGCCTCGGCACCGGTGGACGGCCATGACACGAACCGCGGCATGACCGTCCCTGAGGCCGCGTTCGCGCTCCAGGTGAACCGGTACCTCGAGGGCGAGGGGGCCGAGCGACTCGACCTGCGCCAGCTCCTGTGGATGGGCTCATACGACCGGGTCCTCGCACGGCGTGAGCCGCAGCAGGACGAACCAAGGCTCGCACTGCCCGAGTGGGCGCTGCCGGCCTGCCAGGACGCAGGGCGCCTGCTCATCGAGGACATCGTCGCCTCCGGCGCTCGTGTGGTAGGCGACCTGGACGGCCTGGTCGAGGGCTCGCGCACGATGCCGAACGATGCGCTGGACGCCGCGCCCACCGTGGACACCGCGATCGCCGTGGAGGCCCTCACGGGCATGTTCGCGGCCGCGAACGGGCCCAAGCGCAAGGCGCTCGCCCCTGCGGCCGGCAAGCCCGCGAAGGCCTCCACGGCGGCGCGACCGGCTGCCGTAGCGCCTGCGGCGCCGTCCGCCCCCACGGTGCGGCAGGCCTCGGGCGGGACGCTCGTGCGCGAGCTCCTGCGGCGGGCGCGCCGCCGCGCGCGGGCGCTCGTGGGCCGCTGACGCACCCTCCCAGAGCTTCCTCGCCACGCGCGCAGGAACGGGGATCGCCCCTACCCGCATGCGAGAATGTCGCGGAGTTCGAAACTATCTGCGGAGATTGCGGGGAATCCTGTGAAGGTTGCGCGTCACCTTGTCGGCACCGTCGGCGCCGTCCTGATCGCTGTGCTCGCGACTGGCTGCACAGGCGACGACGGCGACCTCGCGGCGGCCGGCACGCCGACGCCGGACCCGACCGCCACGGCCGCCGCCAGCACCGCGGCCACCCCTGAGGAGTCGTCCACGACCTCTCCCGCAGCGTCCTCGACCCCGGACTCGAGCCAGGCCGCCGGCATCCCCACGCGTGAGCCGTCCACGACGCCGGCGCCGACGGGAGGCTCCCAGGCGGACGTCGAGGTGGAACTCACGCGGTACGCGATCACCGGCGATACCCTCTCGGGCGGCGGCGTGGTCTATGACGTGGTCGAAGAGGACGGGACCTGCACCCTCACGGTGAGCACGGGATCCGCCACGGCCTCCGCGAGCGGGCCCGCGACGCGGTCCGCAGGGACGATGGCGTGCGGCTCGGGCCTCGACGTGGACGTCGCGGCGCTCTCGGGCACGCTGACCGTCGTCCTCGCCTACGACTCCGACGCCTACAAGGGCAGCTCCGAGCCGGTGGAGGTGGCCCGATGAGCCGCACGAGCCTTCGGATCCTCGGACTCGCGGGTGCGGTGCTCGCCGGCACCGTGGGTGCGCTCGCCGCGATCGTCGCGACGCCCACGGAGGCCGCCGCCGCGGACCTGTCGGACTTCGACCCCGGCTACATCATCTCCGATGCGAACTTCTACGACTCGGACGCGATGACCGCGGCGCAGGTCCAGTCCTTCCTGAATGGGAAGGTCCCCACGTGCCACGAGGAGTGGTCCGCCGGCGCCAACGACCCGATCGTGTGCCTCAAGAACTACTCGCAGACCACCACCTACAAGGCGGCGGATGCGTTCTGTGACGGCTACACGGCCAAGACCCAGACAGCCGCGCAGATCATCAACGGCGTCGCGCGCAGCTGCGGCGTGAGCCAGAAGGTCCTCCTGGTGCTCCTCCAGAAGGAGACCGGCCTCGTGACGCACACCTACCCGAGCGAGTGGCGTTACGACCGCGCCACCGGCTTCGCGTGCCCCGACACCGCGCCGTGCGACACGCAGTACTACGGCTTCTTCAACCAGCTGTACTCCGCGGCCCGCCAGTACAAGATCTACCAGGCCTATCCGAACAGCTATGGCTACGTCGCGGGATACACGAACCGGATCCTGTACCACCCCAAGAGCAGCTGCGGCCGCAAGTCCGTCGACATCCGCAACCAGGCCACCGCAGGGCTCTACATCTACACGCCGTACACGCCCAACCAGGCCGCGCTGAACGCCGGGTACGGCACCGGGAACTCGTGCTCGTCCTACGGCAACCGGAACTTCTTCGCCTACTACTCCGACTGGTTCGGCTCGCCCGTGTTCACGGTCGGCACCGCGATCAAGTCCTACTGGTCGAGCCTCGGCGGGGACGACGGCCCGGGCTATCCGACCTCGGCGATGAGGTCGGTCGACGGCGGCGTCTACCAGGAGTTCGAGAACTCGGTGCTGTTCATCAGCCCGTCGGGCGTCAAGGTCGAGCTCACCTCCGCAGGCATCCTCACCAAGGTGTACCTGGCCGAGGGCGGCCCGTCGAGCTCGTGGGGATGGCCCACCGCGACCTCGACCAAGGCCAACGGCATCTGGCGCGTGCCGTTCACCAAGATCACCGCCTACAACCGCAACGGCGACGTGCGGGCCGCGAGGGTTCCGCTCGCGGACGAGCTCGAGGCCGCCTGGTACGGCTACGACGACGCGAGCGGGGCGATCGCCAAGCCCGTGGTCTCCGCGAAGGGCACCTATCAGCGTCTGCGCTCCGGCTACCTCTACCTCACGGCCTCGGGTGAGAGCGCCTACTTCCCGTCCGACTGGCGCCTGTCCCAGGCGTACCTCGCCGCGGGCGGACCCGCAGGCGACTGGGGATGGCCCCACGGCGACCAGCAGGTCATCGACGGCGTCTACACCTACGAGTTCGACGACGCCATGGCCTTCGGACGCAACGGCACCCTCCACGCCGTGGTCGGCGACATGCTCGACCAGTGGACCGCCGCAGGCGGCATCAGCGGACCCGGCTACCCGACCGCGAACGCCACCACCGTCGGCACCGGCGAGTACCAGACCTTCGTCAGCTCGGTCCTGTTCATGAACCCCAGCGGCACCGAGATCGAGCTCGGCACCAACGGCGTGATCGTCCAGGCCTACCTCGCCTCCGGCGGACCCGCAGGCACCTGGGGCTGGCCCACCGGACCCTCGTCCAAGGCCAACGGCATCTACCGCATCCCGTTCTCCAAGCTCACGGCCTACGCCTACGCCGGCGAGGTGCGGACCTCGACCGTGCCCATCGCCTCGGCCCTCGAGCAGACCTGGTTCGACTACGACCTCACCACCGGCGCGGTCGCCGCCGCGATCACGCCCGGAGGCGGCACCTACCAGCAGCTCACGAACGGCTACCTCTTCCGCACCTCCTCCGGCAAGGTCTCCTACTACACGGCATCATGGATCCTCACCAAGGAGTACCTCGCGAGCGGCGGTCCCACCGGACCGTGGGGATGGCCGTTGGGCGACAGCGTGCGGAGCGGCGCGACGCGCACGGGCGTGTTCCAGCACGTCACGGCGTCGATCAGCTCGGGCGCCCTGACGGTCACGCCTCGCTGACGTTCCGCGTCAGCGAGGCGGTCTCCCCGCGATCGCCGCTCGCGGTCAGCGGCCCGGTCGCCACCATCGGCGCCTCGGCGCGGGGTCCGCCGGGGCAACGTCGGCCGCATCAGCCGAGTGGTGCCCGAAGTGCTCGCGCAGGACCTCGACCAGGACGTCGTCCCTCACCAGCCCCTCGAGCGGCACCTGGCTGCGGTCGTACTTCCATCCGGTGCTGATGCCGCGGAAGTGACAGAGCGTCACCCGCGGGTCGGGGTCCTTGACCTTCAGCGCGTTGATCCCGTGGATGTACCAGCGGCCCGGGCCGCGTGAGGTCGGGTCGGACACCCATTTCTTGCGCGTGGGCTCGCCCTGCGGGTCGTAGTAGGCGAAGTCGGTGAAGCGCGCGGGATCGCTGACGGGCGCAACGCTCGCGTTCTCGATCCATCGCCCCTGGTACAGGAGCGCGCGGTCGGGAGACTCCTCCATGAGGTCGAACAGCGTCCGCCGGCCCTCGACGATCGCGAGCTCGTCGATGTCCGCATTGATGACGCCGACCGCCTCGGCCAGGTACGTGTATCGCGAGTGCACCATGACGGCCAGCTGGAGGTACTTCGAGTCGTGAGGGACGCCCGCCCAGCTCGCGGGCCCGAACTTGAACGGCCAGACCGCGACCACGCCGGCCTCGATCTGGTCGACCGACTCGATCGCCTCTCGCAGCTCCTCGGGCGTGTAGGCGGTGCTGCCGTTGTCATAGACGAGCACCGCGTCGACCCCGTGCTCGCGCGCGTAGAAGCGCAGCCAGTCACGGATCCACTGGAGGTCGTTGTCCTTCTGGAGCGTGAGCAGCACGCGGCGCCCCTTGAAGATGCCGGTCGAACGCGGGCTCAAGCCGAGCGACACGGGTCCCAGCGGACCGTCGATCTCCAGCCGGTGACCCTCGGCGCGAGGCTCGAAACCCTCGGGCAGCCGCACGTCCACGCGGAGGCTCTTGGGCCGCGCGGTGATGCTCGGCTCGACCTCGACGCCGTCGAGGGACCATCGCGACTCCCGGACCAGCGGTCCGAGGTTCCGCATGCCCGGTCCGATGACGCGGATCTCCTGCTCGCCGAGCACGGCGTCGTAGATGACGGTGTGCGAGTCGTAGCGCTCCATGTAGCCGGGCTCGCGCTTCTCGGGCGGTCGCGGCGGGTTCCGAAAGATCGGTGCGTCCTCGGCCAGGGTCCAGTGCTGCGGATGGTCGTGGATCTCCACTCTTCCCCGGTCACGCGTCACGCCGAGCACCTCCCTCATCAGGCGAATCACGTCGATTCTCCCACAGGCGAGAGGCGCCCACGGGGCCGTGGACCCGCGTCCCGGCGGCGGCGTGGCATCATGGTGCGCAGCGCCACGCCCGCCGAAAAGAGAGAACCCGCACGTGCCAGCACACGAACTCGCCGTGGTCATCGCTGCCCACAACGCGGGAGAGTTCCTCCGCACCAGCCTCGCCTCGATGGCGAGGGAGAGCCGCGACGGCATCCAGTGGATCGTGGTCGACGATGCCTCGACCGACTCGACTGCCGCGCAGCTCGAGCGCGCGTCCGCGACCGTGCCGCACCTCACGGTCCTCACCAATGAGGTCAATCAGGGAGTCGCGGCGTCACGCAACCGTGCGCATCGTGCCGTCGACGCCCGCTATCTCACGTACCTCGACGCAGACGACTGGTACGGGCCGGGCCACCTCGAGCACCTCGTGTCCTCGATCAAGGACCTCCAGGTCGACTTCGTCCGAACCGACCACGTGGTGGTCGACGGCCACGAGCGGCGCCTCTCGCGCGTGCCCGAGATGAGGCGCCGGATCCCCCACGCGACCTCGAGCGCGTTCGGCTTCCTGGGTAAGCGCTGCGCGCTCAACTATCTCTACATCTGGGCCGGCATCTACGACCTCGAGCGCATCGACCTGACGGGGCTCGACTTCGACGCCCGCCTGCGGACGGCGAGCGACCGTCCGTGGATGTGGCAGGTCTACCTCGAGGCCGAGTCGACCGCGGTGGTGCCCCTCAACACGTACTTCTACCGCAAGACCACCAACGCGACGGCGCTCACGCAGGCCGGGAACGTCAGCACGCTCGACTTCATCGGCGCGAGCGAGTCGATCACCTCGCTCGCCCTCGCGAGCGGGGACCCGCGGGCGATCGATCGCGCCGTCCACAGCGCGATGTTCCTCGTCGACTTCCACCTCGAGCGCGAGGAGCGCCTCACACCCGAGTTGCAGGAGCATCTGCGGGCGCGGTCCGCCGCGATGCTCGCCGCCGCACCGCAGGACTCTGTCGACCGGGCACTGCGCGTCTTCGACCCGCATGCGCGCGACCTGCTGGGCGCGCTCATCGAGACGGGCAGGGGGTAGCCATGGAGCTGTGGCTCGCCGACGGACCGTGGACGGCGGCCGTCATGGTCGCCGCGATCGACGCGGGGCTGGTGGACGTCGACACGGACCGGGTGCTGCTGGTTGCCTCGTGCGCCGAGGTGCCCGAGGTCGCGCACTGGTGGACGGATGAGCCTCCCGCGTTCCTCGACGGACGCTTCCGCGCGGTGCTCGACCTCAACGCCGCCATGGAGCCGTACCACCCGGCCCACTATGCGCCGCCGTCTCGCAACAAGCACGACCTCGTCGACGCGATCGTCGCGGCGTTCGGTGCGCACGATGTCACGCGGCTCGTGGTGCCGAGCCTCACTGCGCGCCCTGCCTCGACGCTGCTCGACCTCTTCACCACCTCGCCCGTGACGCTCTTCTCGTGCGATGTCGCGGCGTGGACACGGGACCTGCCGCCGGCGCCCGCCTCCGTCGCATTCAGGGTGACCGGCCACCTCGCGGTCCCGCTCGTGCCCGGCGCGAGGATGCCCCGGCTCGGTCTCGAATTCGATCCGGAGGAGATCCCTGCCTCGGCCGTTGCCGCGACGGTGCCGGATGACGCGTCCATCCACCCCGACGGCCTCGTCATCGCCGACACGGATCCGTTCCTGCCCGACGCCCTCGAGCGGACCGCGGCGGCGGCCGCCCTGCTAGCGGCCGCGGGATGCGCCTCGGTCGCGGTCGCTCTCGCACACCCGGGGCACGACTCGCGCCACACCGATGTCAGGCTCGCGCTCGCCGCGCAGGGCACCGACGTCGACGTGATCGGCTGGGGCCCCCGCGCCCTCGCAGCCGCGGCACGTCCTGGCGTCCGCACACTCGGCGCGGGCTCGACGGCGCTGCTGGCGACCGCCATGCTTGGCGCGCGGGCCGCAGCCGCGGTACGTGATGCCGACACCGATGCGGTGATGATGCGCGACATCGACGACGAGGCGGCCGCAGCCATGCTCCCCATGCACCGGCAGCGCGTCGCGGCGCGCACGGCCCCGCCCACCCCGTCGGTGCCTCGGCCCCGGGGGCTGCGGCGCATCGCGCGCGGCCTCCGTCGCAGGCTTCCCGGCTGACGGACCGGGTGCGAGCCCGACCGGACGGCTACCAGAGGAGCTTTCGCACCCCGCGCAGCCGCCATGCCACGGCGCGGACGACCGGAAGCGTGCGGGCGACCGTGCGAGAGCCGAGGCCGCCGGTCGCGCCGAGCGCGCTCACCTCGGCGTGCTTGCGCTGCATCACGGTGAGCTCGTCGCGCGCCACCACCGACACGGGCGGAAGCCCGGACTCGCGCCTGCGCGCGACGAGCGCCTCGAGGCGCGGCTCCCAGTCATTGTCGGCGCGGTCATGGAAGTAGTTGTCCTGCAACCAGTCGCGGCGCACCGAGAAGAACCGTGCCTCCTCGAGGTCACCGAGGTTGCCCAGCAGGTCGGACCGGTAGAAGACCGGGTTGATGACGGCGTCCCGGATGCCGAAGTCGCTGAGCACCAGGGTGGGGACGCCGCTCGCGACGGCCTCGACGGCGGCGGTCGAGCTGACCGTCACCAGTCCGCAGGCCCTCTCGAGGTGCGCGCCCATGGACTCGGCGGACACCACGAGGTTCGACGGGACCTCGACGCCCTCGGCCCGCATCTGGTCCAGCAGGTCGGGGTACGCGTCCTTCTCTGCATGCGTCTGAGCCTCGCCCGGCGCCGCGCGCACCTTCACCACCACGGTGAGGTCGGGGCGCTCCTGGGCGAGCCGGATGAGCGACTCGAGGATCCGCATGCGCTCGGACGCGAGACGCGGCACGAGCGCCTGGGCGGCGAAGATGACCTCGCTGCCTCGCGGAGCGGCGCCGTCCGCGACCTCGGCGACATCGGCCACGAAGGGCAGCGTCGCGAGCGCGAACGTGCCGGCGAGCGCTCCGTCAGCCGCGATCTCCTCGTAGGCGCGGATCTCGCGGCGGCTGTGCAGGAGGAAGAGGTCGGCACCGGAGCGGAACGTGACACCAAGACGCTTGGCCGGGATCGAGATGCCCGGCAGCCCCGTCACCACGACGGGGCGACGCTCCATCGTCGCGATGGCGCGCTCCATGACGAGCCAGGCGGTCGGTCCGCGGGTGCCCAGCAGCACCACGTCGGGCTCGAGCGCCCGGATCTCGTCGGCGAGGGCGTCGAGCGTGCGCATCTCGCATGCCTCGGCCTCCACGCCCGAGCCGAGCAGCTGAGCCTGCATCTGCGCGACGGACGGCGTCGCGGCGCCCTCGACGACGCGCACCGTGGTGCTCCAGTCCTGCGGGAGCTGGGCGACCGTGTGCGCGACCCACTTCAGGTAGGAGTCGGCGTCGGCGACCGCGATCACGGTCACCGACGCCGACTTCTGAGCGCGCTCACGCACGCCCTCGACTCCTGCGTTGATGGCGGCTCCTAGCCGTCGACGCGGCGCAGCTTGCTCAGCGGTGCGAGCTCGCCCGGGAACACCTTCTTGACGCCGTCGCCCATGGCCTTCTCGATGATGCGGATGTCGCGGCACAGCGAGATGAAGCCCTTGGGCTCGAGCGACGCGGCGTGGTCCGAGCCCCACATCGTGCGGTCGAGCGTGATGTGACGCTCGACGGCGACCGCGCCCAGCGCGACCGCGGCGATGGAGATCTGCAGACCCGGCTCGTGACCCGAGTAGCCCACCGGAACGCCGTAGCGCTCCTTGAGCGTCGTGATCATGTTCAGGTTCGCCTCCTCAGGAGGCAGCGGGTAGGTCGACGTGGCGTGGAGGATGATGAGGTTCTCCTTGCCCAGCGTCTCCACCGCGGTGTCGATCTGCTCGATCGTCGACATGCCGGTCGACAGGATGACGGGCTTGCCCGTCGCCTTGATCTTGCGCAGCATGCCCAGGTCGGTGACCGAGGCCGAGGCGATCTTGTACGCGACCGCGTCCATCGACTCGAGGAAGTCCACGCTCGGCTCGTCCCACGGGGAGGCGAACCAGACGACGCCCTTCTCCTTGCAGTAAGCGTCGATCTCGGCGTACTCGGCCTGCTCGAACTCGACCTTGTAGCGGTACTCGAGGTACGTCATCGTGCCCCAGGGAGTCTCGCGCGGGGTCGCCTTCATGTGCTCGGGCGTCGCGATGTCCGGCGTGCGCTTCTGGAACTTCACGGCCTGGGCGCCGGCCTCGACAGCGACGTCGATGAGCTTCTTGGCGTTCTCGACGGAACCGTTGTGGTTCAGGCCGATCTCAGCGATGACATAGACCGGGTGACCATCACCGACATAGTCCTCACCGATCTTCACAGCATCGGTCATGTTCTCCACCTTCTCCTCACATGGATTCGGCCGCGCACATGGGCCGCGGCCACGCCTCTCGCGACGGCTCCTGCCATCGGCGCAAGCACTCGATTGTAGGCCCCTCGGAGGCAAGCCTACGTGCGGTAGCGGGGTCTCAGCGCGCGGGAGATCCCGCTGGGTCCGCCGCGAGGATGCGATCCGCGAGCTCGCGCAACGCTCCGCGCCCGCCAGGCGTGGTGAGCCGGATCCTCGCCAGGCCGGCGACCGCGGGGTGCGCATCCGGCACCACGACCGGCCACCCGACGGCGGCGAGCGGGCCCGCATCGTTCACGTCGTTGCCCACATAGGCGACATCCGCCGGGTCGAGGCCCTGCTCCTCGCACCATGCGTGCAGCACCGCGACCTTGTCGTCGATGCCCTGGCGGACCTCGACACGCAGCTTCGCGCCACGTGCGGTCACCACCGGGTTGCGCTCCTTGGACAGGATCAGCATGGGCACCCCCGCGGCGCGGAGCAGGCCGATGCCCATGCCGTCGGAACGGCTCACGGTCACGGCCTCCTTCCCGTCCTGGTCGACGGTCACGAGGTCCTCGGTGTGGACCCCGTCGAAGTCCATCACCAGGGCCTTCGCCGCGATCGGCTCGGGGGCGTCGAGGAACGGCGCGAGCGCGCGCGACAGCTCGAGCTCGCGAGGCTCATCGATCTCGACGGCCGTCGCCGCGTCCACCTGGGCGATGCCGACGCGCCCGAAGAAGCGGAAGCGCGAGGCGCGGAAGCCCGCGACGTCGAGCACGTAGAACGCGCCCGTCTCCTGGTAGTGCGGCTCGCGGTCCTGGCGACGCGGTCGGAACGAGTGGTCGTGGTTGACACCTTCGGCACCGGCCTCGCCGCGGCGCCACAGGAACGCATACGTCTCGAACGCGGAGAAGACCACGTCCTCCTCGCCCTCGCGCACGCGATCGACGGCGTCGCGGATCGCCGTCGGGTCGATGAACGGGGACGTCGCCTGCATGAAGACCAGGATCCGGGGGTCCTGCCCGCCGTCGGTGATCGCGTCGAGCGCATGCAGCAGCGCGTCCTCCGAGCTCGCGGTGTCGCCCGCGATCTCCGCGGGACGCTCGACCACGGCGGCCCCGTGGGCGGCGGCGACGGCGGCGATCGCCGCATCGTCCGTGCTGACGTAGACGCGGTCGACGTTGCCGGCCGCGAGCGCGGCACGGATCGCGCGGCCGATCAGCGGCACACCGCCCACCGGCGCGACGTTCTTGCCGGGCACGCCCTTCGACCCGCCGCGCGCAGGAATCACCGCGACCACCTGGGGCTTCGTCTCGCTCATCGTTCTCCTCTCGCGGGCGCGTGCGCGCCGTGGCTCATCGTCCTCTGGTCGCGCGCAGCAGGCGCCGGATCGGGCTCGGCAGCCGCGACGGCTGCGGCACGGACCGCGGTCGCGCGGCACCGGGGGCGGCGCTGGCGGCGAGCGCATCGTCGGGATGACGATGCGCGGCCTCGTAGGCGTCACGCGACGCGAGGATCGCGCCGACGCACAGGCTCGCCGCCGCGACCGTGCGGATCCGCTCAGTAGGGACCTCGGTCGGCATGACCGCCTGCTGCTTCGCCCAGGCCTGACCCTCCTCGGGCATGAGCCCGTCGGGCAGCTGCGCGAGGGCCGCGCCACGGGCGGCGCGGTAGTCCTCGAGCAACCCTCCGGTCAGCGGCTCGGTCAGCGGGCTGCGACCGCCATCGCCGGCCTTGAGCGACGCGAGCGCGCCCGCGATCAGCTCCTCATACTCGTCGACCGCGATGCCGCGACGGGCCGAGCGCGCACCCACGCGGCCGAGCACGGACGCGACCGGGCCGGGGAGGCAGCCACCGTCCTCGGGCACGAGCCCCACGCTGACGTCCGCGTCCGGCCGTGCGTCGCGCAGCGCCGCGACCACGGACGCGAGCGCCCCGGGGTCCGCGAGCGCTCCGCGAGCGCCCCACGCCTCACGCGACGCCGCCCACGCGAGCCACGCATCGAAGGGTCGCTCCTCGCCGCGTGCAAGCGCGTGCTCCCACGCGCCGAAGACCTCGTCGGACAGATGCGGCAGCGCGATTGCGACCGCCGCGGCGTCGCCGACGGCCGCCACGGCATCAGCGGCGGTCGCGACCGCATCCGGGGCGCCTCCGAAGGTGAGCGTCACCGTGCCGTCATGCGGCTCGATCGGCACCGCCTGGGCCTTCGCCCCGACGAAACGCTCGGCGCCCTCCCGCATCGGCGCCCGCTCGAAGCCCACGCCGCTGCGCGTCGACGACGCGACGATGCCGGCGAGCGCCTCGACGAGCACGTCGGTGCCGATGTCGCGCGGCTCGAACGTCTCGACCGTCGCGGGCCTCGACGGCTCGGCGTACGTGTCGAGGTCCCCGATCACGCGGACGCCGGTCGCTCGAATCTGGGCGATCGCGTCGCGCGCGGCGTCGGTCGCGAGGTCCATGAAGCGCTCGGGAACGGCAAGCACGCCCTCCTCCGGCCCCGGCCGACGGCAGAGCTGCATCCCGCCGACCATGCCGTTGCGGACCAGCCGGTAGTAGTGGCCGCCCGCGTTCGCGGCGCCGTCGAGCTGACGGTTGACGCGGCGGAGCAGGTCGACCTCCTCGACAGACAGGCCGCGGTTCGACCGGTAGGCGTCGAGCCCCTCGGTCACGAGCGAGCCCTCAGGCATCCCGAGGAAGCCCTCGAAGGCGTCGTAGAGCAGCTGCGGTCGGCGCTTGTCGAGCATGACGATCGTGACCCGGTCGGGCGACGTGACCCGCGCCCAGCCCTCCGCGAGCGCGCCCAGGTCGTGCCGCTGCCAGAACGCCCGCACGAAGTGGCGCTTGCGCGGCTCGGCGAAGATCTTCTCGAGCCAGGTCTCGAAGCTCACCTCGCGGCGCTCCTTGACGATCTGCTGCCAGATCGACGGGAGCATCGCGGCGAGCGGGCGTGCGGTGATGACGATGTGGGGCTCCCCGCCGGCGGCGGCCACCAGGCGGCGGCGGTTCGCCTCGGACAGGCCCGCGAGGTGCTCGGCGCTCACGAGGGTGCGGCGGTCGGGATTGCGGGACAGCTCTGCGGCGAAGTCCTGCCAGCGATCCTCGTTGGCCTCCTCGACCTCGGCGCTCGCCGAGTCCTGCCACAGCGCGCGCGTCTCGTCGATGTGGTCCTTGCCGTGGCCCGGATACCAGGCGCCGTGGCGCCACATATCGTCCCGATGGGCGCGTGCGGCGTTCTGGATCACCGTCGTGGCCGTCTTGTGCATCCCCACGTGCAGGATGCGCGTCCCCGGCGGGACGGCGGTCGGTCGGTCGGTCATCGTCTCCTCAGAATCTCATGGCAGTCAGGGACGCGCCGCTCAGCGGTCCTCGGCGAGCGCCTCGAGCATCGCCCGCAAGCGCGGATCGACGCCCGGCTCCCACCAGCGTGACGGGATGACCTCCACGTCGAGTTCGACCTCCGGGTCCAGGATCACCCTCAACGTCGCGACCACGCTCGACGGCAGCGTCGACACCCGGCGGACGGTGGGCGAGCCGGCGAGCGCGATCTCGATCGGCACGTCCACCGGCAGGACCGTCAGGCCCAGGTCCGCGATGAGCGCGAGCTCCGCATCCTCACGTCGGTGCGGAATGTACACCGTGGACGGGTCCGCGTGTCCGGTGAGCCATTCCCGATAGGCGTCGCGGCTCACATGTCCGTCCGCGATGAGGGCGGTGCCCACGACAACGTGCTCCGCGTAGACCGCATCGACGGGTCGGGTGGCGCGGGTCCATGCGTAGGCGTTGCGGCGCACGTCAGCCCCGGCCGCGGCGAGCGCGACGAACCCTGGCGCGTCGGGGTACGCGGTGAAGAAGCCCACCCGCCCGCGGCGGGCCGCCGCGGCCAGGCGCGCCGAGCCGGCCAACCCCAGGGCACGATGCCCGAGCCCCTCCGCGACGCCCGGACGGCTGAGCGCTGCACGCGCCGCCAGCGCATCGGCCATCGAGGTCGCGGCGGAGCCGTCGTCCACGATCACGGTGTCGCGCACGCCGGTCGCGGCGAGCATCGCCTTCACCTGTCCCGAGTAGACGTCACCCAGGAGCCAGGAGTGCGCACCCCGCATGCGTGGGTTGACCGCCGAGCCCGCGCTCAAGTCGATGGTCACGCCGGCCGGCAGATGCCCGACGAGCGCGGCTACCGTGCGATCGAGCTGCACCAGTCCCGCGCGCGCCATGATGTCGAGCGGCTCGCCGGTCGCAGCCGCCCACTCGATCGCGTTGAGGAGCTGGAGCGGCGACTCGACCCAGGCGACGCGCGCATCCCCGGACGATGCCACGCGCGCTACTCCGACGCCTCGTAGGCCGAGCACACCTCTTCGGGGTCGCCGTCCATGACGAGGTGACCCTTCTCGATCCAGATCACGCGCGTCGAGGTGTCGCGGATGGACTTCATCGAGTGGCTCACCAAGAACACCGTGCCCGCGGTGTCACGGAGGTCGCGGATGCTCTGCTCGCTCTTCTTACGGAAGCCCTTGTCGCCCACTGCGAGAGCCTCGTCGACCAGCAGGATCTGGTGCTCGCGGGCCATCGCGATCGAGAAGCGCAGGCGCGACTTCATGCCCGACGAGTAGGTCTTCATCGGGCGGTCGATCGCGTCGCCGATCTCCGCGTATTCGACGATCCCGTCGTATTTCTCGCGCACGTCGCGCGGCGAGAGGCCGAGCGCGAGCGCGCCGAGCATAACGTTCTTCGAGCCCGCGAGCCCGGGCATGAGTGCCGAGCCGACGCCCAGCATCGCGGGCTGCGAGGCGGCGTAGACCGCGCCCTCCGCCGGCGGGTTGAGACCCGCGATCGCCCGCATGAGCGAGGACTTGCCCGAGCCGTTCGAGCCGATCACGCCGATCGACTCGCCCTCATAGGCGACGAACGAGACGCCCTTGAGCGCGTGCACCCAGCGCGTGCCGCCGCGCGAGCGCGTCGCGAACGAGGTGCGCGAGCTCTGCGCCTTGCCCGATGCGAACGTGCGGTACTTGATGTGGAGGTTGTCGACCACGACGGTGGGCGGACCGAGCGGCCTCGACGGGGAGGCTTCAGACATTTCCGTAGTCCTCCTCCGCGAGCCAGAAGTAGATGGTGCCTCCGACGAGCGTCACGACGGCCGCCGCGATCGCGATCACCCACTGGATGGTGAACATCGGATTGCCCGAGACGACTAGCCCGCGGACGATCGAGATGTAGTCGTGCACCGGATTGAACTGCACGAGGAACAGCAGCTTCGGCTGGTCAGCGAGCACGAGGTCGAGCGAGTAGAAGATGCCCGAGCCGTAGAAGACGAGGCGGTTGAACGTCTGGAAGACGTTCAGGAGGTCCGGGATCTTGAACGCGGCACGCGCGCTGATCTGCGCGACCCCGAGGCAGAACAGGGACATGATCGCGAGCGGCACGGGCAGCAGCAGCCAGGCCCACGTGATCGGTTCGCCGAACGCGACGAGGATGATGAGCATCACGGCCATCTGCGGGATGAGCAGCAGCGTGTTCTCGATGACGAGCGATAGCGGCAGCAGGATGCGCGGGAAGCTCAGGCTCTGCACCAGCCCCGCATCGCCGCGCACGGTCCGGGCGCCGGCCAGGAAGTTGTGCGAGAAGTACTGGAAGATGAAGATTCCCGCGACCAGGAACGGGACGAAGTTGTCCGGACGCGAGTCGCTCGGCATGATGATGCCGAACACCAGGCCGTACATCGCCGCGGTGAGGATCGGCTGCAGCACCACCCAGGCGAGTCCCAGGTAGTGCTGGCCCAGCTTCGCCTGGATACGGTACTTCGCAATCGTGTACGCGAAGTCGCGGCGGCGCCAGGCCTCGGCGACGTAGGCGCCCAGCGGCGGACGCTCACCGACGCGCTTGAGTCCCGCCTCCCGCGCCAGCGCGGGGTAGTCGATGTCGGTCACACGTCTCCTCGGGGTGGATGCCTCAACGTCCTGCGAAGGCGTTGTGCCCCCTGCTCGGCATGAGGATACCCAAGAGGCATCCGACACCCCAAGACAGGTGCATCGTGGGAAGCACGCCGAGCAGCCGCAGGCGCACGGGTCCGGGGACGTCCGCGCGCAGCGCGGTGAGGGCCACCCAGGCGCCGTACACGAGCGCTGGGAGCAGGCCGATCCCGGCCAGGACGATGCCGGCGGCGCCTCCGGTGATCGCGCCGGCCAGCACCAGCGCGGCACCGAAGGCGAGCCCCGCGACCAGCACCGGCGGCACGTAGTACCGCACGGGGACGCGTCCCTTGAGGCGGCGGATGATCTCCCCGCGCCAGCGTCCGGACGCGTGGAACTGCTTGGCGAGCGCGCGGACCGACGAGCGCGGGCGGTAGATGACGTCGAGCGCCGGCTCGAACCACACGAGCCCGCCGCGCGCGATGAGGCGGCGGTTGAGGTCCCAGTCCTCGCCGCGCGAGAGGGACTCGTCGAAGCCGCCGATCGCGAGCACGGCCGCGCGGTCGAAGACGCCCAGGTAGGCGGACTCCGCGGGGCCCGCCTCGCCCCCCGTGTGATAGACGGCGCCGCCCAGCCCGCCGGGCGAGTTGTAGCCCCAGGCCACCGCCTGCTCGTAGCGCGTCAGCCCCTCGGCGTGCATGCGTCCGCCCAGGTTGACCGCGCCCGACGTGCGCAGCGAGCGCAGCGCGGTGACCGCGTAGCCGGGCGGCAGCACCGAGTGCGCGTCGACGCGGACCACCACGGGGAAGCGCGCCTCCGTGATGCCGATGTTCATCGACATCGAGATCGCGTTGCGGGGGTTGTGCAGCACGCGGATCTCGGGGTGCGCGGCGGCGAGCCCCGCGACCACCTCGTCCGTCCGGTCCGTCGACGCGCCGAGCACCAGCAGCAGCTCGCGCTCGTCCAGGCCGTCCTGCGCGAGCACGCTCGCGACGGCGGTCGCGACGTAGTCCTCCTCGTTCAGCACGGGCATGACGAACGAGGCGCGCAGCGGCGCCACGGACGATGCGGGGGTCACGCCGGGCGCTCCCACGTGGCGAGGCGCGCGAGGAACGCGTCGTTCTCGGCAGGGGCGCCGATGGTGACGCGCACGCCCTCGCCCACGAACGGGCGCACCAGCACGGCCGGGTCGGCGCTGCCGAGGTGTCCCGCGAGGTCCGCCGTGGCGTCGCCCACCGCGAGCCACACGAAGTTGCCCTGGGCGTCGGGGACGTCCCGGCCGTCGGCGCGCAGCGCCTCGACCACGCGGGTGCGCTCGGCGACCACGCGCGCGGCGCGCTCCTCGAGCTCGTCGCGCGCGTCGAGCGAGGCGATCGCCGCGATCTGCGCCGGGCCGGACACGGAGAACGGGGTGACGCAGGCGCGCACCGGCGCGATGAGCGCGGCGGGGCCCACGGCGTAGCCGACGCGCAGGCCCGCGAGGCCGTAGGCCTTCGAGAACGTGCGCAGCAGCACCAGGTTCGGGTACCGGTCGAGCGAGGCGGGGCCGTCCGCGACGTCCTCGGCGCGCACGTACTCGAGGTAGGCCTCGTCGAGGACCACGAGCACGCGCGACGGCACCGACGCCATGAACGCGTCGAGCTCGGCCTGGCTGAGCGTCGGGCCGGTCGGGTTGTTCGGCGAGCACAGCATGATGACGCGCGTGTGCGAGGTCACCGCGGCGGCCATCGCGCCGAGGTCGTGGCGGGCCTCCGCCGTGAGCGGCACCATGACGGGCTCGGCACCGGCGATGCGCGCCAGGATCGGGTAGGCCTCGAACGAGCGCCACGCGAACATGACCTCGTCGCCCGGCCCGGTGTAGGCCTGGAGGATGTGCGCGAGCACCGCGACCGAGCCGGCACCCACGACCACCTCGGACGCCTCGCGGCCGACCTCGCGCGCGATCCGGGCGGTGAGGTCCGTCGCGCCCATGTCCGGGTAGCGGTTGATCCCGCGCGCCGCGCCCTCGAGCACCTCGACCACCGAGGGCAGGGGCGCGTCGGGGCTCTCGTTGGAGGACAGCTTCACCGGCGGGGCGGCGTCGGCGGCTCCGCGCGCGCCCGGCACGTAGGCGGGGAGGGCGGCGATCGCGGGGCGGGCTGCAGGCAGGTCGGGAAGGTGCGCATCGAGCATGGGAACCAGGATGGCACCCCCGTGGAACAATGACGGCCATGCGCTTCGTCCTCACGTCCACGATCTCCGCCGTCGCCGTTTGGCTGGTCACCTTCCTCCCCCTCGACGTCGAGGTCTCGGGCGGCGACGCCGGCCCGTGGGCGCGTGTGGGCGTCTTCCTGCTCATCGGTGCCGTGATGGCCGCCGCGAACGCCTTCATCCGGCCCATCGTCGACGCGCTCGCGCTGCCGTTCAAGATCCTCACGCTCGGACTCTTCGCCCTGGTGGTGAGCTGGTTCATGCTGTGGGTGACCGCCTGGCTCACCACGCTCGTGCCGTGGGCCGAGCTCACCATCGGCGCATTCTGGGAGACCCTGGGCGCTGCCCTGCTCATCAGCATCATCTCGTCGGTGCTGTCCGCGGTGATCCCCGGCGCGCGCCGCTGAACCCCACCCTCACCGCGACGCACCCGAGGCCGCCTCGGTGACCGGGGCGTAGAGCCGCATCTGCGAGCTCCCGCCCGCGAGCATCGGCGCCGCGCCCTCGACCCAGGCCCGCGTCGACGGGTCGAGGCCCCCGTCCACCAGCCGCGCCGTCTGGGCGTAGCCCGGGAGCCCGTGCGCCTGCAGCACCGTGTGGGACGCGTCCGGCGCATCGTCCTGCGCGGAGTGGCGGCGGTCGTGCGTGACCGTGGTGCGCGTCGGGGTCGCCGGGTTGGGGCGACCGTCCAGGCCCGGCACCACGTCGCGCAGGTTCTCGAGCTGGAGGGCATCGACGGTCGCCGGCAGCGCGATCCTCCCCGTGGGCGACCCCGCGGTGACGATCTGGGTGATCCGGTAGGTGCTCGCGAGCGTCGCGCTCACCACCGCGGCGATCATCCCGCCCTGGCTGTGTCCCACGAGCATGGCCGGCTCCTCGGCGCCGATGCCGTGGGCACGCATCGCCTCGACCACCGCCTGGGCCGCGTCGCACCACTCGCCCGTGACCGCCGCGAGATCCGCCTCGAGGTCCGCGGGGCTCGCATCCCACAGGGTCGGATCCTGCGTGCCGGGGATGTAGACCAGGTGATGCGTGCCGGCCGCATCGGTCACCGTCTCGATCGCGATCCTGCCGCCTCCCTGGACGCCGAGCCAGTCGAGGCGGCCCATGAGCTCCTCGACCGTGCGCGGCGCGCCGGCGGAGAAGCCCGGGCCGTCGACCTCCACCCCGGCCAGCGCGGGCTCGAGCGAGCGCTCCGCCGCGCGCACCGCGGCGCGCACATGCGCGACCACCGTGCCGTACGCGTCCCCGGTGAGGCCCAGGCCGACGTTCGCGGTCGCCTCGTTGACCGTGCCCGTGGTCGGCATGCGCGGGATCGCGCCGATCAGCCCCGCGGGCCCGTGGAGCACCGTCTCCCGCACCCCCAGCCACATGCGCCCCAGCTGGTCGCCGAGGACGTCGAGCGCGTAGGTCTCCGCGCTCACGCCGTGGTGCGCGCCGGACTCCGCCGCACGGTACGCATCGACCGCACCGCGGAGCCTCCGGGAGAGGTCCCGTAGCCCCTCGGCCTCGCGCGAGCACGCCATCGCGGGGTCCTGGAGCCAGGGCGCGCGCTGCGGGGCGACCAGCGCGGCCGTCGCGAGCGCGAGCGCGGCCTCGCCCAGCCAGTCGGCCGCCTCGCGCAGCGCGCCGACCGCCACCTCGAGGTCGCCCAGCACCGCGGCGGTCCCGCCGCGTCCGCCCCGGGTCCACGCGGGCTCGCTCACGGGAGGCCGTCTCCCGCGAGCGCCGCGATCCGCACCGTCTCGCTCACCGCGGTCACGCGCGCAGCGGCCGCGGACAGCTCGTCCCGGTAGGCCTCGCCGTGGATCCCCTGCCAAGGAGCGCGCCGCGCGGCGATGAGCCGCGCATGCGCGATCTCGATCGCGAGCCGGGCCTGCGCGACGAGCGTCGGGACGTCATCCATGCCGCGACGCTAGGCGCGACGCCCGGTGCGGCGCCGGGGGACGATGCGCGGGCTGGGGAGGTCGCGCATCGTCCCTGAGGCCGTGGACACCGCCGCCGGAGCCGCCGTCACCCGTGCGTGGAAGAATGTGCGGCGTGAACGACTGGACCTCCCTCGCCGCCCTCGAGCCCGCCATCGCCCTCGGACCCCTGGACGGCCGGTACCGCGGCGCCGTCGCGGGGCTCGTCGACCACCTCTCCGAGCCCGCGCTCAACCGCATGCGCCTCCACGTCGAGGTCGAGTGGTTCATCCACCTGTGCGCGCGCGACGCCGTGCCCGGCGCCCGCCCGCTCACCGAGGACGAGGTCGCGCTGCTGCGCTCGATCCCCGCGGGCTTCGACGCCGCCGGCATCGCCGAGCACGCCGAGATCGAGAAGGTCACGGTCCACGACGTCAAGGCCGTCGAGTACTACATCAAGCGCCGCATCGAGGGCACGTCCCTGGACCCGCTGCGCGAGCTGGTGCACTTCGCGTGCACGTCCGAGGACATCAACAACCTCTCCTACGCGCTCATGGTGCAGGGCGCCGTGCGCGACGTGTGGCTGCCCGCCGCATCGTCGCTGGTCTCTCAGGTCGCCGACCTGGCGCGCGCCGCCAAGGCCGTCCCGATGCTGTCGCGCACGCACGGCCAGACCGCGACGCCCACCACGCTGGGCAAGGAGTTCGCGGTGCTCGCGCACCGCCTCGGGCGACAGCTGCGCCGCGTCGAGGCGCAGGAGTACCTGGGCAAGATCAACGGCGCGACCGGCACGTTCGGCGCGCACACCGCCGCGGTGCCCGGCACCGACTGGGTCGAGGTCTCGCGGACGTTCGTCGAGGGGCTGGGGCTCACCTGGAACCCGCTCACCACGCAGATCGAGTCGCACGACTGGCAGGCCGAGCTCTACGCGGACGTCGCGCGCTTCGGCCGCATCCTGCACAACCTCGCGACCGATGTCTGGACGTACGTCTCGCTCGGCTACTTCGCGCAGGCGACCACCAAGGGCTCGATCGGCTCGTCGGCCATGCCGCACAAGATCAACCCCATCCGCTTCGAGAACGCCGAGGCGAACCTCGAGATCTCGGCGGCGCTGTTCGACACGCTCGGCGCGACGCTCGTGACGTCGCGCCTCCAGCGCGACCTCACGGACTCGAGCTCGCAGCGCAACATCGGCGTCGCCTTCGGCCACTCGATGCTCGCGATCGACAACGTGCGCCGCGGGCTCGGGACGCTCTCCGTGAACGAGGCCGCGCTCGCCGCGGACCTCGACGCCTCGTGGGAGGTGCTCGCGGAGCCGATCCAGTCGGCGATGCGCGCGGCCGCCGTCGCGGGCGTGGCCGGCATGGAGGACCCGTACGAGCGCCTCAAGGAGCTCACGCGTGGTCAGCAGATCGACGCCGGCGCGATCCGGGACTTCGTGGGCGGCCTGGGGCTGCCGGCGGAGACCGCCTCGCGCCTGTCGGAGCTCACCCCCGGCACCTATGTGGGCCTCGCGGAGAAGCTGGTCGACGAGTACCTGGCCTGACCTTCTGCGGCTGCGGCTCCGCCACACAGCGGGGCCGCGGCGATCGGCCGCGAGGCCTCCGCGGCCGCGACACACCGACGACACGCCGAGCAGTGTGTGGCGGAGCCGCGTATCGGTGTGGCGGAGCCGCAACGGTCAGGGAAGCGCGACCCTGTCGCCGACGCTGACGCGGCCCGGCTCGACCACCCGCGCGTAGACCGCCACGCAGGCATCGCGCCGCTCACCGAGCGGCTTGAGCCAGCGCGTGGTCTGCTCGACGCCGTTCTGCGCGAGGTCGATCACGCGGCAGCGCTCGTTGCGCTTGGTGAGCTCGAGCACCACGCCGCCCAGGCTGAGCCGCGAGCCCAGCCAGGTCTCCTCGACGAACGGTTCGTCCGTCTCCACCACGATGTTGACGCGCAGACGCCGGGGGTCGGCATCCGCGCCCAGCTCGGAACGGCACCAGTCCAGGGTCGCGGTGCCCACCAGGGACACGGGCGACGAGTCGAAGTGCGGGCGCTCGCCCGGGGTCTCGGGCACGATGCGCAGGGGCTCTCCGGCCGCCCCGCTCAGCTCGGCATCCAACGCCGCCCCGCCGGCCACCCAGGTCCGCTCGCCATGCGACACCACCACCGCATCGTCCGTCATCGCCGCGGCGTAGGCGAGAACGGGCTCGATGGGCCGCCACCTGCTGCCGCGCTTGCCGGCGGCGTACAGCCCGTCCGCGTCGACGACCGCGAGCGCACGGTCACCCACCAGGCCGCGTGCGTCGACCTCGACGGAGGACGGCGACTCCCCGCCCAGGGCCTTCACGGGGAAGCGGTGCAGCGAGACGATGCGCATGCCGCCAGCGTAGGACGGGAACCCCCGCTCGTTAGAGTGTCGTGACGATGGACACCGCGCCCCGCACCGAAGCCGCCGCTCCCCCGTCGGAGCCGCCCGCCCGCGAGCCCGGGCTGATCCTGCCCGGCAAGGGCCGCATGCGCGCCGAGGTGTGGATCGTGCTCGGGCTGTCGCTCGGGCAGACCGCCGTCTACGCCGCGGTGCGGCTCGTCGAGCGGTACCTGGACACCACGCCGATCTCCTCGCAGACCACGACGCTCAACCCGAGCCGCTCGAGCATCGACGTGATCGACCTCATCCGGCAGGTGCTGAGCATCGGCTTCGCGCTGGTGCCGGTGGCGCTGGCGCTCTACCTGCTGAGCCAGCACGGCGCCTCGTGGCGCGCCCGGCTGGGCCTCGTCGGGCCCGCGCGCGCGTGGTGGCGGGATCTCGGGTGGGGCGCGATCCTCGCCGCGAGCATCGGCCTGCCTGGCCTCGCGCTGTACGCGATCTCGCGCGCGCTCGGCCAGACCGTCACGGTCGACACGTCGGGGCTCCCGGACATGTGGTGGTCCGCGACCATCCTGCTGCTGTCCGCCGCCGCCGCCGGCGTGCTCGAGGAGTTCGTGGTGGTGGGCTTCGTGCTCACGCGTCTGCGGGACCTGGGGCGCTCGCCGTGGACGGCCATCGTGCTCGCGGCCCTCCTGCGCGGCGCCTACCACCTCTACCAAGGCTGGCCCATGGCCCTGGGCAACATGGTGATGGGCCTGGTCTTCGGCTACGTGTACGTGCGTCGGGGCCGTCTCGCGCCCCTGGTCCTCGCCCACTGGACGCTCGACGCCGTCGCCTTCATCGGCCCCGAGGTGGTGCCGCACGAATGGCTCGTGTCGCTCGGCGTCGCGTAGTCCCGGTTCCGGTCCGCGCGCGCCCGTAGACTCGCCGCATGGCTGCCGAGGTGGACGAGACGCGCGAGCACGCGCTGCCCGTCCGCATCGTCGACGAGCCGGAGACCCGCGTCCGTCGGTTCACCGATGTCATCGGCATGCTCGCGACCGTGGTCGGCATCGCGGCCGTGCTGCTGGTGGGCGAGTTCCTCATCGGCACCACCGAGGGCCTGACGCAGGACATCTCGTCGATCTCGCCGTTCCTCCAGCAGCTCCTGGTCGCGCCGGTCAACCTCTTCACCGCGATCCTCGCGATCGTGATCCCCGGGATCATGATCATCGACCTGCTGGTCCGCCGAGAGCCGCGCCGACTCGTCGAGTCGCTCGCCGCCGGCGTGATCGGCGTGATCCTCACGCTGGTCGCGGCGCTCGCGCTCCTCAACCTCGCGACCGAGGAGCTCACCGCGAGCCTCACGCCCCGCGGCTTCGACCAGATCCAGCTGCCGGCGTACGTCGCCGCGATCTCGGGCCTGCTCACCGCCGCGGGCCGCCGCTCGGCACGGCGCTCCCTCGGGATGTCGTGGAACATCATGTGGCTGGGCCTCGCGATCGCCGTGATCTTCGGCGTCGTGACCATCCCCGCCGTTCTGCTCACCGTGCTCCTCGGGCGCCTCGGAGGGCTCGCGCTGCGGTACTGGCTGGGCTCGACCGCGGATCGCGCGTACGGCGACACGCTGGTCGAGGGCCTGCGGCGTGCGGGCTTCCAGCCGTTGTCCCTGATCAGGGCAGACGTCGAGCACGACGAGGACGAGTACCCCGAGCTCGACGCCGCGACCGATGCACTCGCCCGCACGCGACAAGGACGCGTGTACGCGCTCACCACGGTCGAGCACCACCGGCTGCTCGTGGTCGCGATGGACGGCGACCAGCAGGCGGCGGGCTTCGTCTCCAAGCTGTGGTCGTCGCTGCGCCTGCGCGGCATCGACACCCGCGCCGACGTCTCGCTGCGCCAGACCGCCGAGGCGACCGCGCTCGTGTCGCATGCGGCACGCGTCGCCGGGGTGCGCACCGGCCGCGTCCTGGGCATGGGGCAGATCCGCGACACGATGCTGCTGGTCTACCAGCGCCCACCGGCCACGATGCCGCTCTCCGCGCTGGACCCCGCGGAGATCTCGGACACGCTCCTCGACGCGATCTGGACCGAGGTGGGACGCGCGCACGGCGCCGGCATCTCGCATCGTCATCTCGACGCGGACACCGTGCTCGTGGGGACCGATGCGTCCGAGGACGAGCCGACCGTCTGGCTGACGTCATGGGAGCTCGGGGAGGCCGCGACGAGCGTGATCGCCCAGCGCATCGACGTCGCGCAGGTGCTCGCGATGTCCGCGGCGCTGGTGGGGCCGGACCGGGCCGTCGACTCGGCGTTCCGGTCGCTCGGCGCCGAGCACGTCGAGCAGGCCGCGCCCGTCCTCCAGACGGTGGTGCTGCCGCCCATCACGCGCGCCGCCGTCAAGGCGAGCCCGTACGACAAGGTGCTCGAGGCGGTGCGCGAGGAGATCCTCGAGCGCTCGCCCGATGCCGAGGTCGCCTCGGTGAACATCACGCGCTTCGGATGGCGCGCCATCATGACCATCGCGCTCGGCCTCATCGCCGCCGTGGTCATCCTCGCGGGCTTCCAGACCGAGAAGTTCATCGAGGCCGTGCAGCAGGCCAACCCCGGGTGGATGGTCGCGGGCTTCGGCTGGGCGCTCCTCACCTTCGTGGGCGCGGCGCTCGCCCTCGCCGCGTTCAGCCCGGTGCACCTGCCGTTCAGCCGCGTCCTCCTCACGCAGGTCGCGGCGGCGTATGTGTCGGTCGCGGTGCCCGCCGGCGTGGGACCGGCGGCGCTGAACCTGCGCCTGTTGACCAAGCGCAAGGTCGCGACACCTCTCGCGGTCGCGACCGTCGCGCTGGTCCAGGTGAGCGCCGTGGTGGTGACGGTGCTGGGACTGCTCGCGCTCACGCTCGCCTCGGGGTCGAAGGGCGCGCTCTCGGCGCTGCCGTCGACGGCCGTCGTGGTCGCGCTCGCCGCAGTGGTCCTGGTGATCGGCGCGGCCCTGCTGGTGCCATGGGTCCGCACGTGGGCCCTGCAGCGCGTGATGCCCATGCTGCGCCAGACCTGGCCGCGCCTCACCCAGGTGCTGGGCCAGCCGTGGCGGCTCGCGCTGGGGCTCGCGGGCAACCTGCTGCTCACCATCGGCTTCGTCGGCGCCTTCCAGTCCTCGCTGCTCGCCTTCGGCTACGAGATGGCGATCATCGACTCCGCGGTGCTGTTCTTCGTCTCGAACGCCGTGGGCGCCGCGGTGCCGACGCCCGGTGGTCTGGGCGCGGTCGAGATCGCGCTCACCACGGGCCTCACCGGTGCGGGCGTGCCCTACCCGATCGCGGTGTCCGCGACGCTGGTCTACCGCCTGCTCACCTACTGGCTGCGGATCCCGCTCGGGTACGTGGCCATGAAGTACCTGGAGCGCACCGGGGAGCTGTAGGGGTGTCGGACGAGCGCTACGCCTAGTCGCCCATCACCCCGGTCGCCGGCGGCGCACCCGTGGGCCCGTAGCGCAGCTGCACCGCGCCGCCCTCCCCTGTCGCGGCCGGCTCGAGCAGCCGCATCGTCGCCGGCGCCGCCCCGTCCGGGAACACCTTGCGTCCCTGCCCGAGGACCACGGGATAGACCCACAGCGTGAGGACGTCGTAGAGGTCGTGAGCGAGCAGCGTCTGCACCAGGTCGATGCTGCCGATGACGTGCACGTCCTGGTGCCGGTCCCGGATCTCCCGCACCTCGCGGACCAGGTCGGCGCCGATGCGCGTGGATCCCTCCCAGGAGAGGTCGGGAGCGCCGCGGCTGGCGACGTACTTGGGCACCGCTGAGAACTTCCGTCCGATCTCGCCGGCGGGACCGTCCTGGTGATGCGGCCAGTACCCGGCGAAGATGTCGTAGGTCCGCCGGCCGAGCAGCAGCGCGTCCAGCCCGCGGATGCCCTCGATCACGCTCTCCCCGACCATCGGATCAGGGAGCGGCGCCTGCCATCCGCCGAAGGCGAACCCGCCCGAGGGGTCCTCGTCGGGGGCGCCCGGGGCCTGCGCGACTCCGTCGAGCGTGGTGAACAGGTCGATGCTGATCCGGCCCATGGGGTCTCCTTGGTGCGCGAGCGTTGCGGCGACGCTTCGAGGATAGGTCGGACATCGCGGCACCGCACCGGGGCATGCGCCGCAGCGGGACATGAGGGCTGGATTCTCCGTGAATCCGACCCTCATGTCCCGCCAGCGCGCACTCCTCGACGCGTCGCCCCGGCCGCACGATCCGCACGCGTTGAGCTGCGACGGGGTCGGGAGACGACACGATCCGCACATGTTGCGAGGATCGGGGCGAGGGCAGCGCCGCTATCCGCCCAGGTTGTCGCCCAGCCCGCCGCGGTCGCGCAGCGCCACCGCGAAGGACGGCACCAGCGGCAGCGCGGGCAGCAGCGCCGCCTGGTACGCGTGGTAGACGTCGGGCTTGCCCGGCCACACGGTGCCGGCGGGACGGTTGTGCGGGTCGAGCTCGTGATGCCACGAGCCGCGGTGGTGGTCGATGAGGTACTCCGCGGCGTACGCCCACCAGGCGGCGGCGTCCGCCGCGTAGCGCGCCTCGCCCGTCGCCTGCCGTAGAGCCTCCGCCGCGTTGACCGCCTCCGCGAGCACCCAGTGCATGCGCTCGCGCACCACGGGCGTGCCCGCCCAGTCCGTCGTGTAGACGAACCCCACCGCGCCGTCCGCGTCCCAGCCGTCGTCGACCGCACGGTTGTACAGGGCCACCGCAGCGTCACGCAGCGAGGACCGCCCGAGCGACGCGTCCACCGCCAGCATCAGCCGCGCCCACTCGAGCCCGTGCCCCACGGTCGCGCCGTAGGGACGGAACGGATGCGCGGGCTCGTCGCGGTGGTGCTCGAGCATCGGCTCCCAGGCGGCGTCGAAGTGCTCGGGGATGCGCCACGCGTTCGCGCGGGCCCAGCCCGCCACGCGGTCCGCGATGCGCCCCGCGCGCTCGTGCCATCTGCGGTCGCCCGTGATGTCGCCGGCGGCCAGGTACGCCTCCACCGTGTGCATGTTCGCGTTGACGCCCCGGTACTCGTCGAGCGCCGTCCACGAGCGCTCCCACTCCTCCACGGACAGGCCCGCGGCCTCGTCCCAGAAGCGGTCCTGGGAGACCTGCAGCGCCTCGACCAGCAGCTCCTCGCCGCCTTCGATCCCCGCCGCCACGGCGGACGATGCGGCCAGCACCACGAACGCGTGGCCGTACGCCTGCTTGGTGGTCACCGTGGGCACGCCGTCGACGGCGGCCGCGAACCATCCCCCGTGCGCGTCGTCGTGGAGCGCCCCGGACGCGAGAGCCGCCACGCCGTGCGCGGCGAGCCCACGCAGCGCGGACACCGCTGGGCCGTCCGCCGCCGGCGCCTCCCCCGCGAGCGACCCGAGCGCCGCGACATGGGTCATGCGGCACGTGATCCACAGCTCGACGGGCCGCGAGACGTCCACGCGGCCGTCCTCGTCGAGCCACCCGAACCCGTCGGGTCGCGCGGCCCCCGTCATGAAGCGCAGCAGGCCCGCGCGCTGCGCCGCGAGGAAGGCAGGGTCACCAGGAACCGTCACGAGTCCAACATATGGGCACGATGCGCCCCGCGTCAGGACGCGACGGTCACCCCGGATCCCCCGGCGGCCCGCCACTCGCGCGGCGTCACGCCGTGCTGGCGGCGGAAGGCGCGCGTGAAGGTGGTCGCGTCGTCGAAGCCGGCCCCGCTCGCGACCTCCGCGATCGACTGCGCGGCGTGCTCGGGATCCGCGAGATGCCGCGCGGCGAGCTCGAGCCGTTGCCGGCGCAGGTAGTCGCTCGGGGTCGTCCCCACCTCCTCGAACACGTGATAGACCGTGCGCCGTGAGATGAAGAACTCCGCCGCGATGTCCTCGACCCGCACGCGCGGCAGGTTCACCGTCACGAAGTCCTCGATCGCGCGCAGGAGGCCCCCGCGGGTGCGAGGCAGCACGCGCGTTCCCTCGGCAGCCGCGCGGATCATCGTCGAGGCGAGGTCCTTGAGCACCTCCGCCGACTCCGAGGTCCCGCCGTCGGCGACCGTCCCCCCGTGCCGGTGCAGATCGAGCGCATACGTGAACAGCACGCGCGTCGCGTCCGTCGCGGGCATCGCGAGCCGTCCGAGGCCGTCGGCCATGTCGGCGCGGGGAGCGTCGAGCGCGGCGCGCGACACCTGGATGATGAGCTGGCGCTGACCCGGCTCCGAGTAGTCGAGGTAGTAGGGCACGTCCGTGGCGTACATGAAGGCGCGACCGGGCCGCACCGAGACCATCCGACGGCCCTGCCGCACCGTCCCCCGCGAGGCGAGCTGAAGGGAGAGGTGGAGCGCGTCGCCCTCCGCCCGCGCGGCCAGGCGCTCCGACCTGTCGACCGTGTGGCCGTCGGTCGCGACGCATGCGATCGAGATGCTGTCGTCGAGCTCGAGCTGGTCCATCCGGCCCTGGAAGCCGGGCTCGAACGCGCCGCAGTTGATCGGCACGAAGCACCGCCGGACCACGTCCTGCCACTCGTCCGCGGAGCCCACGGAGTGAACGACCATCACCGCCTCCTTGCGCTGATTCCACGCAAACTAGGGCGGCCCCTCATCATTGTCAACAATCTTGGCAACATTGTGACGGAAGCGAGACCCGCTCAGAACGGGTACTCGGCGATGCGCGCCTGCATGGTCACCCACTGGGTCTCCGTGAACGCCTCGATGTTCGCCTCGTGACCGCCGAACCGCACGCCCGTGCCGGACGCGCCGACCCCTCCGAACGGCGCCTGAGCCTCGTCGTCCACCGTCTGGTCGTTGATGTGGACGATGCCGCTCGACAGCCGCTCGGCAAGCTCGAACGCGGCGTACGCGTCGCCGGTGAGGATCCCGATCGACAGCCCGTACGGGGAGGAGTTCACCAGCTGCACCAGCTGATCCGTGGTGGAGAAGGGCGTGATGGACGCGACAGGCCCGAAGATCTCCTCCTCGAAGGCCGCGTGACCCGGCGCGACGTCGGCGAGCACGGACGGCGCGTAGAACAGCGCCTCGTAGGTGCCTCCCGCCGTCAGCCGCGCCCCCGCGTCGACGCTGCGCGTCACCACGGAGTGCACCTTGTCGCGCTGACCCGCGTCGATGATCGGGCCGAGCGGCGCCCCGGAGGCGGGCGGCCCCGCGGGGATGCGCGCGGCCTTCTCCGAGAGCAGCGCGACGTAGCGGTCGTAGAGGCTCTCGTGGACCAGGTGGCGCCCCGTGGTCATGCAGATCTGGCCCTGGTGGAGGAAGGAGCCCCACGCGCCGGCCGAGGCGGCTGCCTCGACGTCCGCGTCCTCGAGGACCACGAGCGCGTTGTTGCCGCCCAGCTCGAGATGCACCCGCTTGAGCAGCCGCCCGCCGCGCTCCGCGATCGCGCGCCCCGCCGGCGTCGACCCGGTGAAGGAGATCACGGGGACGCGGGGCTCGTCGACGAGCGCCGCGCCCACCTCGGTGCCGCCCGGCACCACGTTCAGCACGCCCACGGGAAGCCCCGCCTCCTCGAGCACCGCCGCGAGCAGGAGACCGCCCGCGATGGTGGTGCGCGGGTCGGGCTTGAGCACCACGGCGTTGCCGAGCGCGAGCGCGGGCGCGATGGAGCGCATGGCCAGGATCGCGGGGAAGTTGAACGGCGAGATGACGCCGACCACGCCGACCGGCACTCGCCGCGAGAGGCTCAGGCGCGGACGGCCGCTGCGCAGCACCTGGCCGTACGGCACCATCGCGGTGGCCGAGGCGAGATGGAGCTCCGATGCGACCAGCCCGACCTCGAAGGCCGCCTTCCCGGGTGCGGAGCCGGCCTCGTCCTGGAGCCACCGCTCGAGCACGCCGCGCTGGTCCTCGAGGATCGCCGCGGCGCGGCGCAGCACCGCCGAGCGCTCCTCAGGCGACGTCGACGCCCACGTCCGCTGCGCGCTCACGGCGAGGTCGGTAGCCGTCTCGACGTCCGCGGGCGACGCGACCGCGAACGAGGCGAGGCTCTCGCCCGTCGACGGCGACACCGCATCGGCCGTGGCGCCGAGCTCGATCCAGCCGCCCAGGTAGGTGCGGCCCTCCCAGTCATGCTGTGCGAAGAAGCCCATGGTCATCCTTCCGTCGAGGCCGTGGTGGCCGTTGCGTCCGTACGAGGAGAGGTCCGTGGTGCCGGCGCCGACGCCGAGGCGTCCGGCTCCGCGGGGCGCGGCAGCGCGACGACGCGGTGGCCCACGGGGAAGAGCGTGATGTCGAAGCGAGCGCGCAGCTCGCCCCAGAGGCCCCGGGGCAGGAAGAGCGTCACGACGATCGCGAGACAGCCGAGCACCACGAGGTACCAGAGCCCCATCTGGCTGAAGTAGAGGTCCATCACGTAGTAGACGACCGCGCCGATGATCGGGCCCTCGAGCGTGCCGATGCCGCCGATCAGGACCATGAAGACCATGAACGCGGAGAAGCTCACCGAGAAGATCTGCGAGGGCGACTGCACGCCGATCTGCTGGAGGCAGATGACCGAGCCCGCGAGCGCGGCCATGACGGCGGCGAGCACGAAGACGATGCGCTTGGCCCGGGTGACGTCGACGCCGACCGCGCGTGCGGCGACCTCGTTGTCGCGGATGCTCTGGAGGGCCACCCCCATGCGGCTGCGCAGCAGGAACAGGCTCCCGATGAGCGTGGCCACCAGGATCCCGAGCGCGAGCCAGTACGTGAAGAGGTTCCGCAGCACGGGATCCGCCGTGTAGTCCTCGATGCCCCGCCCGCGACCGGCACCGAGCGAGTCGAAACGGATGACGATCTGCCGGACCGCCTCCGCGATGACCCACGTGCCGATCGCGAAGTAGCCGCCGCGCAGGCGGAACGCGATGAAGGACAGCCCGAAGGCGACCGCGCCGATCACGACCGAGGCGACCAGCGCGCTCGTGTACGGGTCGAGGCCCAGGTCGTTGAAGACGAACACCCCGTACGCCCCGAGGCCGATGTAGGCCTGCTGCCCCACCGACACCATCCCCGCGAAGCCCGCGAGCAGGTTCCACGAGGTCGCGAGGGTGATGAGGTAGAAGAGCTTGATCCACTGGCTCGTCACCGACGGCTCGAACACGTACGGCGCCATCGCGAGCAGCAGGATCACGCCCGCGCCGATGATCTGCACCGTGATCATGCGCCGGCGCAGCCGGTCGACGCGCACCGCGCCGGGGACCAGGTCCGCCATCTAGACCACCACCTTGGATCGGACGATGCCGGTCGGGCGGAGCACCAGCACCGCGAGGAAGACGAGGTTGCCGACGAGCAGCGGCAGCTCGGGGCTCACCACGCCCGCAAGGGTCTGCGCGACGCCGAGGACGATGCCGCCCGCGAGCGTGCCCCACAGCGAGCCGAGCCCGCCGATGATCACCGCCTCGAACGCGAACAGCACCATGAGCTGGCCGTCGAACGGCGTCACGCCTCCCTGACGCATGCCGAAGAAGACGCCCGCGAGCGCCGCGATCGCGAAGGCGAGGCCCATCGCGGCCGCGTACACCTTGCGGTGGTCGACGCCCAGAAGGCGCAGCGTCTCCGAGTCGTCGGCGGCCGCACGCATGTGGCGCCCGATGCGGGTGCGCGCGAGCAGCAGCTGGGTGCCGGCGATGAGCGCGATCGCGACCGCCATGGTGAGCAGCGGGAGCACTCCGACGTAGAGCCCGTCCGCCAGCTTGATGCTGCGCACCGCGAGGTCGCCGGTGGAGATGGCCTGCTTGTTGGTGGTGAACAGCTCGATGAGCGCGTTGGGGATGATGATCGCGATGCCGAACGTCACCAGCAGCGGCGCGAGCTCGCCCAGGGTCAGCGCGCGTTGGAGCAGCAGCCGCTGGACCCAGTAGCCGACCACCCCCATGAGCGGCACCACCGCGAGAAGGCTCACCCAGACGCTCACGCCCAGGCTCGACAGCCCGACGGCCGCGAGGTAGGCGCCGATGGTCATGATCTCGCCGTGCGCGAGGTTGACCACGCGGAGGATCCCGAAGGCGATGGACAGCCCGAGCGCCGCCATCGCGAAGAGGCCGCCCAGCAGCACTCCCTGGAGGAGCGCGTTGACGATCACCATGACGCCACCTCGTGGCCGAAGTAGGCGTCGGTGATCTGCTCGCGCGTGAGCGACGTGGGGGTGCCCTCGAGGACCGCGTGTCCCTCGAGCATGCACACGATGCGGTCGGCCACGGCGAGGGTGCGCTCGAGGTCCTGCTCGACCAGGACGATGCCGAGCCCGCCTCCCCAGACCCCGGCGAGCGACGCGTAGAGCTCGTCGATCACGATGGGCGCGAGGCCGAGCGAGACCTCGTCGAGCAGGAGCACGTCCGGGTTGGTCATGAGGCCGCGGCCGATCGCGACGGCCTGCTGCTGCCCGCCGGACAGCTGCGACGCGTTGCGGTCCAGCAGCGGTCCGAGGATCGGCAGCGCCTCGACCACCGTGTCGACGCTCCACCGCCCCGCGCGCCGCGAGCCCGCGCCCACCTCGAGGTTCTCGCGCACCGTGAGGCTCGCGAACAGGCGGCGCCCCTCGGGCACCAGGCACACGCCGCGGCGGCTGCGCTCGAAGTCGCGCACGTCCGTGACGTCCTCGCCACGCAGGTGCACGCGTCCCGCGGTGGGACGATGCGCGCCGGCGAGCACGCGGAGGAGCGTCGACTTCCCCGCGCCGTTGGCGCCGACGAGCGCGAGCACCTCGCCGCGCTCGACCGCGAGCGACACCTCCGACACCGCGCGCGAGTCGCCGTATCCGGCCGTGATCGACTCGGCGGCCAGCAGGGCGGTCACAGGCCACCTCCCAGGTAGACCGCGCGCACCTCGTCGCTGCGCATCACCGCGTCGGGCTCCCCGTCGGCCACGATCACGCCCGATGCGAGGCACACGAGCCTCTCGACCACCGCGAGCAGCGCGCGGACCACGTGCTCGATCCAGATGATGGTGACGCCACCGGCATGGAGGGAGCGGATGGTCTCCACCAGGCTGTCGCACTCGGCCTCGGTGAGGCCACCCGCGATCTCGTCGAGCAGGAGCAGCCGCGGATCGGTCGCGAGCGCACGGGCGAGCTCGAGGCGCTTGCGGCCGAGGAGCGGCAGCGCCCCCGCCGGCGTGTTCGCCACGTCGAGCATGTCCGCCATCACCAGCGCCTCGAGCGCGCGATCGTCGGCCGCGCGCCCGTGGAGGCCCGCGCCGGCGGTCGCGCCCGCGAGGGCGTTCTCGAACACCGTGAGGTGGGTGAAGGGCCGCGGGATCTGGAAGGTCCGGCCCATGCCGGCCCTGGCCCGTGCATCGGCCCTGAGGCCGGTGACGTCGCGGCCCGCGAACCGGACCGTGCCCGCCGAGGCGCGCTCGGTGCCGTTGATGACGCTCAGCAGGGTGGACTTGCCGGCCCCGTTGGGGCCGACGATGCCCAACGCCTGCCCGGTGGGGACCGACAGGTCGACCGCCGTGAGCACGTCGAGCGCGCCGTACGACTTCGCGACCGAGTCGACCTCGAGGAGGACCTCGCCGGTCCCCACCGTGCCCGGCATCACCACTCGAGCAGCTCGAGCGGACGGTCGACCGGGAGATCCGGGACGGTGCCCGCGTCGACCACCACCCAGTCCCAGCCGCCGTCGTCGGTCTTCTCCCACTGGCCGATCGCGGTCGGGATCGTCGCGATGCCGGGGAACGGCCCGCTGGTGAAGTCGATCTGGCCGCCCAGCGTCATCATGTTGATGTCGTCGAAGGCCGCGACGAGCGCCTCCTTGTCGAACGGGTCGCCGGACGCCTCGAGCGCCACCTTCGCGACCTCGAAGAGCGAGCCGTTGAGCGGCGTGGCCTGGTTCCACACCAGGCCCTCGCCCTCGGGGCTCGCCTCGAAGTCCGCGATCCACTCCTCGGGCGTGGTGCCGTCGAAGCTGGACTCGTACGGGAAGGTGGGACCCCACCAGGTCGCGAACGCGAGCCCCTGGCCCAGGTCGTCGGGGATCGACGGCACCGTCGTCGGGAAGAACAGCGCCTTGCCCACGGTGGCGACCTTGGGCTCGAAGCCCTGCTGCGCGGCCTGGGTCCAGAACGTCACGAAGTCCGGCGGGATCGGGATGCCCGCGATGATCTCGACGTCCTCATCCTTGAAGGTCTGGATGATCGACGTGAAGTCCTGCGTGCCGTTCTCGTACGCGCCCGGGTCGACCACCGTGTAGCCGTGAGCCTCGACGAGCGGCGTGTAGCCGGTGTCGGGGTCGCGGAAGGCGCCGCCGTCCGAGTCGTTGGGCCACAGCACGCCGACCTTCTTGTTGGTCTCGACCTGGTCCCACGCGAGCGGGTCGACGTCTCCGAAGCCCTCGATGCCGAAGAAGAAGTGGTGCGTCCACTCGAGCGGCTTGTCGGGCCCGAAGCCGCCGCCGAACACGACGGCCTGCCACGGCGCGTTCGCGGTGAGGCAGGGCGTGCCGTGCGCCTCGCACTGCGCGACCACGGGGTTGACCGTCTCCGGCGTCGAGGTCGCCATGAGGAGGTCGACCTTCTCCTCCGTGATGAGCTCCTGCGCGAGCTCGCCGGCCTTCGCCGCGTCCGAGCCCGAGTCGCGGTCGATGATCTCGACCGCGTAGGTGGTGCCGTCGATGGTGATGCCGTCCGCGAACTGCTCGCGGACCACGCTGAGCATGTACGGGTCGCCGTCGGTGAATCCGGTGAGCGCTCCGGTCGCGGGCGCGATGTAGCCGATCGTGATCGTCTCCATCTCGCCGGCGTCGCCGCCGGAGCCCGTGGCGGAGTCCGAGGGACCGGCCTCCTCGGTGCCGGCGGGGGTGCAGGCCGCGAGCGCGAGCCCGGTGATCGCCGCCGCGAAGACGGCCGCGCGCCGCCTTCCGCTCGCCCGGGACATGCGGGGTGCAGAGTACGTCATGGGGGGACCGTCCAATCAGTGGTGCTCACCTCGTCGTGAGCGGCTTCAGATTAGGAGCGGCCGCTCCTCGCTCGGCGGGAACCGGGCGACCCCTGCACAGAACGCCGATTAGGCGCCGGGCGCCCCGCCGAGGTCGCCCCGGAGCGTTCCCGTGACCTCGTCCACCGCGGCGCCCACCGTGGGGGCGAGCCTGTCCGGCTCGAAGCGCCCCAGGGCCCGATAGCGGCGCAGAACATCCTTGACCGGGCCCTTGACCTCCGCGAGGACGAGCCGGATCCCCTGCGCCGCGAGCGAGTCGTCGAGCTCGAGCAGCGCATCGATCGCGGTGGTGTCGACGTCCGTGATGGGCTCGGCGGCGAGGATGACGGTGCGCACCTCGGGCCCGGCCTCGGCGACCTCGGCGCGCACCCAGTCCGCGAACACGCCGCCGTTGGCGAAGAACAGCGGCGCGTCGAAGCGGAGCACCAGGGCGCCGGGGATCGGCACGGCCTCCCCCGGGTGGCGTGAGAGGTCGTGATAGCCGCGCCTGCCCGGGATGCGACCCAGCCGCGCGCGGTACGGCCGCCAGGACCGGTCGACGAAGGTCAGCAGGGACAGCACCACCGCGACCAGGATCCCCTCGAGCACGCCCACTACCAGCACTCCCACCGTCGCGAGCAGCGACAGTGCGGCGTCGACGCGCTTCATCCGCCACAGCGCCACGACGGCCGGCGCGTCGATCAGGGTGAGGACCGCGGCGATGACCACCGCGGCGAGCGTGGGCTCGGGCAGGTACCGGGTGAGGCCCGGCGCCGCGAGCATGAAGACGACGATGAGCGCCGCGCCCACCACGCCCGTCAGCTGGGTGCGCGACCCGGCGGCGTCAGCGACCGGGGTGCGGGACGACGATGCGCTCACCGGGAACCCGCCCAGCAGGCCGCCGCCGATGTTCGCGAGGCCGATCCCGGCGAGCTCCGCGTTCCCGCTCACGGACTCGCCGCGGCGGGCGGCGAGCGTGCGCGACAGCACGGCGCTGTCCGTGAAGGCGACCAGCGCGATGCCCGCGGCAGGCGCGAGCAGCGCCAGCGCATCGTCCCAGCGGAGGCCCCCGAGCGCCGGGGCGGGAAGGCCCTGGGGAAGCGGACCGACCACCGCGAGGCGGTCCTCCAGGCCCCACGCCGCGACCGCGACCATGCCGAGCACCACCGCCACGAGGACGCCGGGCAGCGGCGAGCGCACGCGCCGCAGCACCAGGATGGTCGCGAGCGACGCGACCCCGACGGCCGCGGCGAGCGGCGCCACGTCCCCGGCACCGACCGCGTCCGCGATCGCGACCGCGTTGCCCCACGGGCCCTTCCGCTCGATCGTGAAGCCCAGCAGCGCCGGGAGCTGCGTGAGGATCACGATGACGGCGATCGCGTTGAGATAGCCCACCCGCACGGGCTTCGACAGCAGATCGGTCACGAGCCCCAGCCGCAGGAGCGCGCCGACGAGCATGAACGCCCCGACCAGGATCGCGAGGAGCCCCGCGAGCGCCACCGCACGGTCGGCGTCGCCGCCCGCGAGCGGCAGGATGGCCGCCGCGATGATGGGCGCGAGCGCCGAGTCCGGGCCCAGCACCAGGATGCGGGACGGCCCGAACGCCGCGTAGACCAGCAGCGGCACGATGGTCGCGTACAGCCCCGTGACGGGCGGCAGCCCCGCGACCTGCGCGTAGCCCATGCCCGCCGGGATGAGCAGCGCGGTCACCACCACGCCCGAGCGCACGTCGGGCCACAGCCATGCGCGGCGGTACTCGCGGGCGATGCGCAGACCCGGCATCGCGCGTTCGACCGCCGTGGCACGCATCGTCGCCCTCCTCCCCCCATCGTCGCGCATGGGTGGAGGGATGCGCAGTCCGGGCGGGGGTCAGGAGTAGTAGCCGTCGCGCAGGACGATGCCGTGCTCGATCCACGCCTTGAGCGAGTCGAGCATCTGGGTCCACCCCATGCAGTTGCGGAAGGCGGCCTGCGAGCCGTCGGGGGTGTTGCGCCATGCCGACTCGGTGATGGTGACGAGCGTGCGGGCACCCGCGTCGACCGGCTCGAGCTCGAAGACCACGGTGGTCTGGTCTGCGACGCCCGCGATCGCGTCCCATGCGATGACCAGGCGTCGGGGAGGGTCGGCCTCCACCGCGGTCACCGGGAAGCGGCCGGGATGGTCGGCGAAGTCCCAGGTGACCTCGCCGCCGGGCTCGAGCCGGCCGCGCGCGCCGCCGGTGGCGAAGTACTGGGAGAGCTGTGCAGGATCGGCGATGGCCTCGTACACGGCGGCGGCGGGACGCGCGATCCTGCCGGACACGGTGAACGAGAGCTTCTCAGGCATATCGTTCATGTTGTAGTTTTACAACATGACGGACCGGGACGACAAGGCCTCCGACGACGATCGCGTGTTCAAGGCGCTCGCCAACCCCCTCAGGCGACGCATGCTCGACGCACTGCGCGACGCGCCGCGGACGACGGGCGAGCTGTGCGCCGCGCTCCCCGAGCTCGACCGGACCACGGTGCTCCAGCACCTCAAGGTCCTGGAGGCCGCGGCGCTCGTCTCCGGGCGCCGGGTCGGGCGGGAGCGCCACCTGACCCTGTCGCCCCTCCCGATCAAGCGGATCCACGACCGGTGGATCGGGGCCTACGCCCAGGCGGCCGTCGACCTGCTCGCGAGGCTCGACGACGACGCGTGACGCATCCATGTCGCGGGAAGCCTTGCCGCTAGGGTGTGGCCACCAGACCTGGGGGGATATCACCATGACCATGACGTTCGGACGCGCCGCCGCGGCGCTGCTCGCCACCACCGCGCTCACGTTCGCACTCTCCGCCTGCGGCCCGGAGCCCGAGGAGGACGCGCCGGCCGTCGACACCGTCCCGGAGGAGACCGCCGAGCCCGCCGCAGAGGAGACCACCGAGCCCGCCGTCGAGGACGTCGCCGACACTGGCACCTCCGCCGCAGAGTCGCTCGGGACCTACATCAGCCTGGTCGAGGACACCGTCCCGAGCATCCTCGAGTCGTTCGGAGGGGTGTACGACTCTCTCGAGGTGACCGGCGAGGCGCCCGGGACCGTGATCTACACGTACACGTTCGCCGACGAGGTCGACCCGGCCCTCGGCGCCGAAGGCCTCGACGCGATGGTCTCGACGCTCCAGGAGCTGTGCGACAGCGTGGTGTTCGACGAGATGGCGCTCTACGACGTCACCGAGGACCCGACCGTGGTCTACACCTACCTCAACCCCGACGGCTCGGAGATCTGGTCGCACGCCTTCGTGCCGTCGGCCTGACCCGCAGCAAGCCGAAGGCCCGGATCGCGGCGCGTCCCACCACGATCCGGGCCCCTGCTCGGGCGAGCAAGGTCAGCCGGTGACGCCCACGATCTCGTTGGTCGCGACGCCGACCTCGACCGACTTCCAGATCTCGCCGCCGACGTAGTCGACGATGTGGATGGTGCCGGTCGCGGGCTCGGTCACGTAGGCCATGCCAGCGAGGACGGTAAGGGCCGGGTGCGCGGTCTGCCACTCCTCGGGCGCCTCCCACGCGTCGATGACGTCGATGCTGCGGATCACCTCGCCGCTCGCCGAGTCGATGACGCGCAGCGCACCGTCCGTGCCGAGCACCAGGGACTCGCCGCCCGTACCGCGCACCAGGCCGCGCCACGTGTACTCGGCGTCCGCCCCCTCGAACGGATCGACGACGTCGATGGTCTCCGCCTCGGGGTCGATCAGCACGATCTCCGTGAGGTTGATGCCGCCCTCGGGGTCGGTCTTGCGGTCCCCCAGGACGATGTTGTGGCCGTCCACCGAGAAGAGGTTGCCGGTACGCGCGTAGTCGAGGCCTGCGTCGAGCTTGTGCACGTGGTCGCCGTGGAACACGAGCGCGCCGTCCTCGCAGCCGACCATGAAGAGCTCGTCGCCGTCGGAGGTGGTGAAGGCGGTCTCGCCGTGGACGCCCGGGCAACGCTCGCTCGAGGCGAGCGCCGCATCGTCCTCACCCAGGAGCATCGCGCCGGTGCGGCCGTCCTCGTCGCCGAGGGTGACCAGGAGCTCGCCGCCGTCGCTCGCGACCGCCACGCCGTGGTGGGCGGCAGCGGTGACATACGAGCGGACCACGTCGAGGTGCCCCTCCTCCACCATGTGCTCCCACTCGTCGGCCTCGACCACGGTGACCTGTCCGGTGCCGTCGTCGAAGAACGCGGCGAGGCCGTCGTGGACCACCAGGTGGCCGGGGACCTCGGCCTCGATCATGAGATCGGTGAGGACGGGCTCGGACGTGAAGTAGTGCGCGTGGTCGCCGTGCGCCTGGCTCCAGGTGCCGGCGTCGAGGATCTGAAAGCCGCCGGTGGTCGAGACGCCCACGTGGCGGCCGTCGCCCGCGACGTTGAGCCGGTTGAAGCCCGCGAGCGCGATGTCGGCCTCGGTCTCGAGCGTGTTGGCGTCGAGGACCAGGATGCCGCCGTCGTACGTGACCACGATGCGCGGCGTCTGGGCGGCCATCTCGGTCGAGGCCGCGGTCGCCCCCTCCGCCTCGTGGTCGTGGTCGTCGTGGGCCTCGTGCTCGACCGCGTCGGAGGAGGCCGCGACCTCCACCTCCTCGGGCGAGCATGCGACGAGTGCGAGGACGAGGGCCGAGGCGCCCGCCATGGTGGCGGCGCGCTTCCCGAGCGGGGTAAGGGTCATGAGAGTGAGGCTTCCTAGCTGCTGTGGACGCGCCCAGCCGGGCGCATGCCGTCACCTTAGACGATAACGGGAATGATTATCAACATCATGAAAGAGGACGACTGATCCCGCCCGACCCGTCCGGGCGCGGCTACGCTCCGAACGTGGGCCAAGGAGGTCGCTCATGGAGGCATCGGACGCGGCGTATGCGCTGCTCCTCGGCGCGGTCGCCGCGTTCAACCCGTGCGGCTTCGCGCTGCTGCCGGCCTACCTCACGGTCCTGATCACCGGCAGCGCGGGGGCGCACGAGGCGGCCGTGCCGCGCGCGATCGCGCTCCGCCGCGCCCTGGGCTTCGCGGCCGCGATGACGCTCGGCTTCGTCGCCGTGTTCACCGGCTTCGGTCTGCTGTTCGCCGGGGTGAGCCTGGGCCTGCAGGCCACGGTGCTGCCGTCCATGTCGTGGGTGACGCTCGTGCTCGGCCTGCTGGTGATCGTGCTGGGCATCGTCATGACGCGCCACGGGGAGCTCCGCGGTCCCGGACTGGGCGCGCTCGCGCGTGCCGGCCGGGCGCCGGGGCGCACCCTCTGGTCGCAGGCGGGCTACGGTGCGACCTTCGCGCTGGCGTCGCTCAGCTGCACCATCGGGCTGTTCCTCGTGGTCGTGACGCAGGCGCTGGCCGCCGCCGGACCTGTGGCGACGGTGACGCCGTTCCTCGCGTACGGCCTCGGCATGGGCGCGTCGGTCGTGCTCGTGTCGCTCACGGCCGCGATCGCGGGGACGGGACTCGCGGCCGCCGTGCGACGGCGCACCCCGGCCCTGATGCGCATCGGCGGCGTGCTCATGATGCTCGCAGGCGTCTACGTCGCCGTGTTCGCGCTCGCCGAGATCCTGCCGCGCCACGGCGTGCACACCCTCGACGGCGTGCTGCTCGCGACGTCCCGGTGGCAGTCGGCGGTGACGCTGGCGATCCGTTCCTGGGGCACGCCGGTGCTGGTCGCGCTGGTCGCGCTCGCCGCGCTCGCCGCGGCGGCGGTCCTGGTCGCCGCGCGACGGGCGGAGCGCGGGGCGGAACACGCACGCGTCTCAGGCGCGCCCCGCCCCCGGCGGTGATCAGACCAGGCGGATGCCCCAGGACAGCGCGTGCTCGGCGCCCGGCTCCAGCGTGATGAGATCGTCACCCGTACGGAACGCGTCCGCGATGCACGTCATGGGCTCGATGGCGACGCCGGCGCGGCGCACGCCCGCGACCTCGTCGCCCGTGCAGATCTGCCAGGCCTTGGCCTCGGCGTCGGCCCAGATCTCCACGGTGCGGCCATCGGCCCAGCCCAGGCGCGCCCACGAGCGGCCCTCGGCGTCCGGGATGACGTCCAGCCACGCATCGTCGAACGCCACGTCCTTGAGCGGCCACGCGGCCCGGAGGTCGAAGTCGCCCTCCACCGGGACCTTGCCCGTGGGGAGCAGGCGGTCGTCGACGGTGACGCGGGACGCCGCGTCGAGCTGGAGGGTGCACTCGTCGAGCGGCGTGCCGCCCGGGGCGAACCACGGGTGGAAGCCCAGGCCGTACGGCAGCGGCTCGGCGCCGACGTTGCGCGCGACCGTGGTGATGGTGAGACCGTCCTCGCCGAGCGCGTAGGTGGTCGCGAGCGAGAGCTGGAACGGGTAGCCGGGGCTCGCGGCGAGGACGTAGGCGAGGGTGACGTCGGTGTCGGTCCGCGACTCGACGGTCCAGTGCGCGAAGCTCACCATGCCGTGCAGCGCGGTGCCGCGGCCGGGCTCGGACACCGGCACCTGCAGCTCGCGTCCGCCGAACTCGTACTGGCCGTCGCGCAGGCGGTTCGGCCACGGCGCGAGCACCATGCCGTGGAACGCCGCGGGGAGCTCGTCGGCCGGGAACGGGATGACGACCTCGCGGCCACCGACCGTGTACTCGCGGAGCGCGGCCCCGAGGGTCGCGATGGTGGCGACCTGGTCGCCCGAGGTCAGGGTGATCTGGTCACCGGAGATGAAGTTCATGTCCCGAGGCTATTGCGTCCCGACCGGGACCGCGCACCCGAGCAGACCCCTCAGGTGGCGGCGATCTTCTCCGCGTAGTCCACCAGGTCGTCCGCCGTGACTCCGCCGCCGAGCGTGTACGCGTCGCCCGAGTCGTCGATCACCAGGATCGTCGCCTGGCTCACCACGTCGAACCGGCGCCACAGCGCGCCGTCGAGGTCGACCACGTGCGTCATGCCGCCCACGTCGGCGTCGTCGACGAACTGCTTCATGTAGTCGAGGTCGTCCGACATCCCCGCCATCCCGATCACCTCGATGCCATCCGGCAGCTGCGGCAGCGCGGCGGAGATCTCCCCCGCCTCCGCGAAGCACGTGGGGCACCACGGCGCCCAGAACCACAGGATGACGTCGCGGTCGTCGATGCTGAGGCCGTCGAACTCCTCGCCGGTGGTCGTCGTCGCGGTGAAGGCGAAGGCGTTGTCCGGGTCGGACGACGCGGACGCCGACTCGTCGTCGACCATCTCCTCGCCCGAGGCCTCGGGGGTTGACCCTCCTTCGTCGGAAGGCCCGGCCGCGTCCGATGAGGCACCGGCCTCCGCCTGCATGGTGCCGGCTCCCGCAGCATCGTCCTCGGCGTCCGTCGCGCAGCCCGCGAGGGCTCCCACGACCCCTAGCATCCCGGCTGCCGCCAGCATCGTCGCTCGTCGCATGGGCTCATCCTCCTCGTCGCGGTGGTGTCGCGCCAGGCGTTCGGAGCGAGGACCGAGGTGGATGGGTCCTAGAGGTCCCGCGCCATGTCGGTGAAGTGCGCGTAGTCCTTGCGGAACGCCACCTCGATCGTGTCGGTGGGTCCCGCACGGTGCTTGGCGACGATGAAGTCGGCCTCGCCCGGACGGTTGTCACGGTCGTACACGTCCTCGCGGTGCAGCAGGATGACGATGTCCGCGTCCTGCTCGATCGCTCCGGACTCACGCATGTCGGACAGCATCGGCTTCTTGTCGCCGCGCTGCTCGGACCCACGGTTGAGCTGCGAGATCGCGATGACCGGCGCCTCGACCTCCTTCGCCAGGAGCTTGAGCGCACGAGAGAACTCGGAGACCTCCTGCTGGCGGGACTCCACCTTGCGGCCGGACGTCATGAGCTGGAGGTAGTCGACCACGATCAGCTTGAGATCGTGCTGCTGCTTGAGGCGACGGCACTTCGCGCGGATCTCCATGAGCGACATGTTGGGGCTGTCGTCGATGAACAGCGGTGCCTTCGCGACGGTCGCGGCCGTCTGCGCGAGGCGCTCCCAGTCGTTCGGCCCCATCGGACCCTTGGTGAGGTTCGAGAGCTTGACGCTCGCCTCCGCGGAGAGCATGCGCTTGGTGATCTCCTCGCGGCTCATCTCGAGCGAGAAGATGACGGCGGTCTGGTTGTGGTGGATCGCGCAGGATCGCGCGATGTCCAGACCCAGCGTGGACTTGCCGACCGCCGGACGCGCGGCGAGGACGACCATCTGGCCCGGCTGCAGGCCACCGGTGAGATCGTCGAGCGCGCGGAAGCCGGTCGGGACGCCGCGCAGCGAGCCGTCGCGCGACGATGCCGCGTCGACCTCCTCGAGCGTGCGCTCCATGATCTCGCCGATCGGGAGGTAGTCCTCGGAGTTGCGGCGCTCGGTCACCGCGAAGATCTCGGACGAGGCGGCGTCGACGATCTGGTCGACCTCCGCGCCCTCGCCGTCGTAGCCGAGGTTGGCGATGCGCGTGCCCGCCTCGACGAGCTTGCGCAGGATCGCCTGCTCGCGGACGATGCGTGCGTAGTAGCCCGCGGATGCCGCGGAGGGAACGGACGCGATGACCGTGTGGAGGTACTCGGCGCCGCCGATCTTCGACAGCTCGCCCTGGCGCTGGAGCTCCGCGCTGACGGTGAGGGCGTCGACCGGGTCGCCGGCGTTGTAGAGCTTCACCGCGATGTGGAAGATCGTCTCGTGAGCCGGCTTGTAGAAGTCGTCTCCGCGGATCTCCTCGATGACGTCCGCCATCGCGTCCTTGGACAGCAGCATCGCGCCGATCACGCTCTGCTCGGCCTCGAGGTTCTGCGGGGGCAGGCGGTCGAACGAGTTGCGCGATCCCGGGTCCTGCCCGTATGCGGCCTCCAGCTCGTCGACGGACATCCCGCTCCTCTCTCCGGTCCACATCCAGTGTCCCGCCGGGGTGTGACAGCCGGCTCAGACACGCGAATGTAGGTCCCGATCCGCGGCCCCACAAATCGAACGTGAACGCTCCCGTGGACAACCCCGTGGACAACTCCGCCGCGCCTGGGGAGGGCCCGTGGACAACAGGCGTGACGGCATGTGGACAACGGTGTGGATGACTCAGTCGAGAACGGAGAATCTGACGCAATACCTGCATGGTCGGTCGCGATGATGCTGTGGATAAGTCGGTGGACCCAAGTCCCCGGCGTGTCGCCTCCCGGCGTGTCGCGTCTCAGGGTGCCCGAATTCGGACATCTCCGCGCAAACGTTCTCCACGCGGCGGCCGGCGACGGCCTGACGCGGCCGGGCTCGCGCCGCCGGAATGCCCGGAGCCGGCCCCGGCGCCACCATCCCGACGTGGTAGCCCTGGGTCGGTTCTCGCCGCTCTCGCCCTCACCGTGGTGGCCCATGGTCGCCGGCCCCGGGGCGGCGACACCCATCGACCACTGCCGCGCGACGATCGTTCGGAAGCGACCAAGGGCTACCAGTTTGCGGGCGGCGCCGCCGGGGCAGCGTGGTTCGGGCAGGGGAAGCCCCGGGCATGCGAAAGGCCCGGGCCTCCCGAAGGAGGACCCGGGCCTCGCGACCTGGCGAACCAGGAACTACTTGGCGGCCACCACGTTGACGGTGACGTTCGCGGCCACGTCCGAGTGAAGGGAGATCTTCACCTGGTACTCGCCCAGCGCCTTGATGGGCTGCGCGATGTGGATGCGACGCTTGTCGACGGTCGCACGGTCGCCGATGGCGTCCGCGATGTCGGCGGGCGACACGGCGCCGAAGAGGCGACCGGCCTCGCCGGCCTTGGCCGACACGGTGACGGGAGCGGACTGCAGCGCGTCGCGCGCAGCCTGAGCACCCTCGATGGTGGCGATCTCCTTGGCGCGACGCGCCTTGCGGAGGGCCTCGATCTGCTTCTCGGCGCCGGCCGACCACGGGGTGGCGAGCTTGCGCGGAACCAGGTAGTTGCGGGCGTAACCGTCCTTGACGTCGATGACGTCGCCGGCGATGCCGAGGCCGGAGACCTCGTGGGTCAGGATGACCTTAGCCATGTGAGATCCCCCGATCAGCGGCCGGAGCCGGAGTAGGGAAGGAGCGCCATCTCGCGCGCGACCTTGATCGCGCGCGCGATCTCGCGCTGCTCCTGGACGGTGACACCGGTGACGCGGCGCGAACGGATCTTGCCGCGGTCGGAGATGAACTTGCGAAGCAGCGCGGTGTCCTTGTAGTCAACCTTGTCGACCTTGGCGGCCTTGAGCGGGTTGACCTTCTTGCGCGGCTTGCGGATGTCGTGCTTAGCCATGTTGAAGACTCCTGAAGAAAAGTACCTGATCAGAACGGCGGCTCGTCCGACGCCGGGGCGGTCGCCCACGGGTCGTTCGAGGAGCCGCCGGCCGGCGAGCTGCTGTAGCCACCGCCCTGGTTGCCGCCGCCGAAGCCGCCGCCGCCCCCGCCGCCGAAGCCGCCGCCCTGGCCGCCGCGCTGCGTGCGCGTGACCTTGGCGGTGGCGTAGCGGAGGGACGGACCGACCTCGTCGACCTGCATCTCCATGACGGTGCGCTTCTCGCCGTTCTGCTCCCACGAGCGCGCCACGAGGCGCCCGGTGACGATCACGCGCATGCCCTTGGTGAGGGACTCTGCGACGTTCTCTGCGGCCTCACGCCACAGGGAGCACCGCATGAACAGGGTGTCACCGTCCTTCCACTCGTTCGACTGACGGTCGAACGTGCGGGGGGTGGACGCCACCGTGAAGTTGACGACGGCCGCACCGGAGGAGATGAAGCGAAGCTCCGGGTCTCCGGTGATGTTGCCGACCACGGTGATCTGAGTGTCGCCTGCCATGTTGTGTTCCCCTTGGTTTCGCGTGAGTGCTGGTGAGAGTCGGGAGAGAGCAGCCCTTAGCGGGCGTCCGGACGGAGCAGCTTGGTGCGGAGGATGGTCTCGTTGAGACCCAGCTGGCGCTCCAGCTCCTTCGCGGTGGCGGACTCCGAGGTGAAGTTCACGACGGCGTAGATGCCGTCGTTCTTCTTCTTGATCGGGTAGGCCAGACGGCGGCGGCCCCAGATGTCGAGCTTGTCGACGGTGCCGCTGTCACCGGTGATGACCTGAAGGTACTTGTCGAGCGACGGCTGAACCGTGCGCTCGTCGATCTCAGGGTCGAGGATGATCATCATCTCGTACTGACGCATCGATACCCACCTCCTCTGGACTCATGCGGCCACGGACGTTCCGTGGCAGGAGGGTTGATGCTGCGCGCCTCGCCTGCCGGGTGGCCGGGTCGAACGCGACGGTCAAGGATACCGTCTGCGCCCGACAACGGTCCAGCGCGTTCGTCCTGGTTCCTCGAGGCGCCGGGCGGACGCGCCCGTAGACTGGCTCGCGCAACGGATTGGGGTGCAGGTGAAGCAGGTACTGGTCGTGGGCCTCGGCGGCGACATCGGGACGTATGCGTTCCAGCGGGCCGCGCATGAGCGCCTCGGCTGGGAGTCGCTGGTCCTGGGCCCGCGCGTCACCACGTTCGGCAAGCACTCGACGCTCGCGCGCTGGATCATCGAGCCCGACGTCTTCGAGCCCGAGACTCTGCTGCGCCGCCTCGACGAGATCGCCACGGACCACCCCGAGCACGTGCTCATGCTCTTCACCAACCTCGACTTCCATGTCCGCCTGCTCGCGGAGCATCGTGACCGCCTGGACCCCCGATGGGTCCTGCCGCTGCCCGACCTCGCGATGTTCGACGCCGTGTCCTCGAAGGTCGCGTTCGCCGCCGCGTGCGACCAGGTGGGCATCCGCACCCCCGTGACGATCCCGGTCGGCTTCACGCCGGAGGCCCTCGCCACCGGCGCGGTGACCACCGCCGACGCCCTCGCGCGGCTCGAGTCGGCGGGGCTCGACTGGCCGGTGATCGGCAAGCCCGCGGACAGCTCCGACTGGTTCGAGGTCGAGTTCCCGGGCAAGCAGAAGATCCACCACTTCACGTCCGCGGAGGAGATCGCCGCGGTGCTCGGCCACCTCGAGGCGGCGGCGTACCCCAGCGAGTTCCTGCTCCAGGAGTTCGTCCCGGGCGACGAGACGTGCATGCGCTCGCTCACGGCCTACCGCGACCGCACGGGCGCGGTCACGCTCGTGGGCGGCGGCCAGGTCCTGCTCGAGGAGCACACCCCCGGCACGCTCGGGATCCCCGCCGCGATCCTCACCCACGTCGACCAGGAGGCCTTCGACGCCGCCGCGCGCCTCCTCGACCACGCCGGCTACCAGGGCTTCGCCAACTTCGACTACAAGGTCTCGTCGCGCACCGGCGAGAGCATCTTCTTCGAGGTGAACCCGCGCATCGGCCGCAACAACTTCTACGTCACCGCCGCCGGCGTCAACGTGGCCGAGGTGGTCGCGCGCGACCTGCTGCCCGAGACCGTGACCGGCGAGGCCCCCGTGGCGCCGCAGGTCCCTCAGGACCAGGTGCTCTACTCCGTGGTGCCGTACCGGTTCCTGCTGCGCTACGTCGCGGACCCCGCGCTGCGCGCGAAGGTCAAGGCCGCGAAGCGCCGCCACGGCGTCGCGCACCCGCTGCGCTACCGCGGCGACGGCTCCCTCAAGCGCCGCCTGTGGGTCCGCGCGCTCGACCTGCGGCTGGTGCAGAAGTACCTCGAGCACTACCCGCGGCCCACGGATTCGGGCTTCTAGCGCCGTTAGGCTCGGCCCATGAGCCTTCCCACGCCGCTGCGCGTCGAGGTCGTGTCCGACGAGCGCTTCCTGGAGCTCGCGCGTCGCGCCGACCACCCCGTCCCGATCGAGCAGGCCCCGGCGTGGGACGCCTACGACGCCGCGGTGCCCGGGCGCGAGCACCTGGACCGCCTCGCGGTCCTGGCGGCGGACGATGCGCCCGTCGCGGTGGTCTCCGTGTCGCGGTACGAGGTCCGCGGCTTCCCGTACGTGTGGGCCAAGCACGGCCCCATCCCGCTCGTCGAGCGGACCCCGGGCAACGAGAAGGCCATCCGCGACGCGCTGGTCGCCGACCTCAAGGTGCGCTACCCGTGGGCGACGTTCCTGCGCATGCACGCGCGCCACGCCGCCCCCGACCTTCGGGAGCTGCTCCAGACGGTGACGTTCGACCACACCGTCATCATCGACCTCACCCCTGACAGCGACACGATCATGTCCACGTTCTCCAAGCGCGGCCGCTACAAGATCCGCCGCACCCTTAAGGACGAGGCCATGACGGTGACCGAGGAGACCGGCCTGAGCGCCGAGCAGTTCGAGGAGCTCTACGCGATCTACCGCGAGACGGCGGAGGGCGCCGGCTTCGGCATCTTCCCGGCGGACATGTACCTCACGATGCTCGACGCGCTCGCGCCGCACACCCGGATCTGGGTCGCGCGGCGGCACGATGCGGGCGAGGACGGCACGCTCGCGCCGGGTCGCGCGGTGGCCTGGGTGCTCGCGGTGGTGCACGAGGACGGCGGCACCGACTACTACGCCGCCAACAACCTCGAGGCGCGCGACACCAACGCGGCCCTGCGCATCAAGTGGGAGATCCTCATGACGCTCAAGGCGGAGGGCGTGCGCGAGTACGACCTCTTCGGCGTGGGCTCCGCGCGCGCACCGCAGCTCATGGGCGTGCGCGAGTTCAAGCAGCAGCTCGGCGAGATCGTCGAGTGCGACGGCGCTTGGGACGTGCCGCTCAAGCCCCTCCGCTACCGCGCGCTGGTGGCCGCCCTGAGGCTCAAGCGGGCCGTCGCCCGCTGAGCCCCACGGCGGACCGGCTCACGTGCCGCCGTCCGCCGCCCCGCCGCCGGCGTCGGCGGTCGGGGTGACCACCGGATCGGGATCGGTCGTCTCGGACGGCGTGACCACCGGCTCCGGCGTGGTGCTCGACGGCTTGGGCGTGCTCGTCTTGCTCGGCTTGGGCGTACTCGTCTTGCTCGGCTTGGGCGTGCTCGTCTCCGAGGGCTCCGGCGTGGGCGACGCCGACGGCTCCTCCGACACGGTCTCGCTCGGCTCGGGCGAGGGGCTGGTGCTCAGCTCCGTGCCCACGTCGGCGCGGTCCGGGAACTCCTCGACCTTGAACCGCTCGAGCACAGGTCCCATCATCTCGACCCAGATGTCGAGCGGCACGGAGCCTCCCGTCATCGACTGGTAGCCGCCGAACGGCGTGATCGACTCGACCGAACCGTCCTCGCCCACCTGGTACATCGAGACCACGCCCACGATCTGCGGGCTGAAGCCGATGAACCACGCCGACTTGTTGTCGTTCGCCGTGCCGGACTTGCCCGCGAGAGGACGGCCCAGCTCGGCGGCCTTCCAGCCCGTGCCGCCCTGGACCACCTGCTGCATCGCGTAGGTGGTGTCGGCCATGACGTCCTCGGAGAACACGCGCTCCGAGTCGTCGCGGTGGACGTACACGGGCTCGCCGTCCGGTCCGATGATCTCCTGGACCGTGTAGCTCTCCTTCTCGATACCGCCCGACGCGATGGTCGTGTAGGCGTGCGCCATCTGCGCCGCGGTCGGGGACGCGGCGCCGAGCACGTTCGAGGGCTCCGCGTTGAGGCCCAGCGTGTCCTCGGGCAGGCCGGCGGTGATCGAGGTGTCCATGACCGTCTGCGGGCCCACCGCCTCGCCGAGCTGCACGTAGTACGTGTTCACCGAGCGCTTGGTCGCCTCGACCATGTCGATATACCCGTAGTTGGTCCCGCCGTAGTTGCGGACCGGGTTCTCGAAGCCCTCGATCACCATGTCGCTGTTCGACAGGAAGGTGGTGTCGAGCGAGTAGCCGTTGGACAGCGCGGCGATCATGGCGAACGGCTTGAAGGTGGATCCCGCCTGCGCGACGTCCTGGGTCACGGCGTTGCGCTGCACCGTGAGGTAGTCGGGGCCTCCGTACATGCCCGTCACCGCCCCCGTGCGCGCATCGACCGTGGTGGCCGCGACCTTGAGGTTGTCGGCGTGGTCGTCGGGCATGTCCGTGACCGCCTTGACCACGGCCTTCTGGTCGCCCCGGCGGAAGGTCGTGATGATCTGGTAGCCGCCCATCTCGAGCTCCTCCTGCGTGAGGTCGAGGTGGCCGACCGCCTCGTCCAGCGCGGTGCGCAGCAGGTAGCCGTCGGTGCCGCCGAACGTGTTGGTGGCGCCGTACTCGATCGTCTCGGGGAACTCCTGCTCGTCGCGCTCGGCCTGCGTGATGAAGCCGGTGGTCACCATGCCGTCGAGCACGTAGTTCCACCGCTGCTCCGCCTTCGCGGGGGACACGCGCGGGTCCCAGGCGCTCGGCGCGGGGATCACGCCGGCGATCATCGCCGACTCGGAGAGCGTGAGCTCCGACGCGGGCTTGCCGAAGTACGCCTGCGCCGCCGCCTCGATGCCGTACGCGCCGCGGCCCAGGTAGATGGTGTTCATGTAGTTGCAGAGCACCTCGTCCTTGCTCTGCTCCTGGTCCACCTTGAGCGCGAGGAGCGCCTCCTTGATCTTGCCCGGGATGTCGGTGGTGGTCTCGCCGACGTAGTAGCGCTCGACGTACTGCTGCGTGATGGTCGACCCGCCCTGCTTGTCGCCCTGGACCACGGTCTTGTACAGCGCGCGGGCCGTGCCCGCGAAGTCGATGCCGGGGTTGGTGTAGAACGTGCGGTCCTCCGCCGCGACCACGGCGTGCGACGTGTAGTCGTTGAGGTCCGCGCAGTCGATGATCTCGCGATCGACCTCGCCCACCTTGCCCATCTCGGTGGTGCCGTTGGACCAGTACACGGTCGAGGACTGCGCGAGCGCGACGTCGGACGCGGCCGGCACCTCGAGCTTCGAGTAGATGACCATCATCAGGATGGCGCCGGCGGCGATCGTGACGAACAGCGCCACGAGCATCGACAGGCCCGTGATCTTGAGGATCGTCTTCCAGCGCGGCTGGTCGCCCTTGCCCTTGCCACCCGAGCCCTTGCCTCCGGAGCCGCCGGACCCCGCGCCGGACCCCTTGGCCTGCGTCACCGGGGCGCTCTCCGCCACGCCCGTGGCCGCCCACCCGGTGGTCGGCTGCGTCGCCCGAGTGCTGCGCCGCGTGGGCTGCTGACCCGCGGAAGCGGTCCGCGAGGACGTCGAGACGGGGCGGCGCGTGGGGACGCGCTGAGGCGAGCTGGGTCGTTCGGTCACGTGACCACCTTAAGGACTGAGGGGGCGCACGCCCCGATCCGGGACGATGCGCGCGTCCCGCCGGCTGGGGCGGCGCCCCGGATGCTCCCCCAACGCGCGGCGACGCCGCATCGTGACCCGGCGAGCCGGTTTCGCGGATCACGATCTCGTGATGTACGGTGCCCGATGTATCGGAGCGATATAACTGTTCGTGAGATCGGCTCGCTATGCGGGCCCCGAGCCGGGAGGAGCATGGCATGGCCAAGACCGATGTCCTGACCCTCGCGATCCTCGGCATCCTCCGCGACCAGCCCCTCCACGGCTACCAGATCCGCAAGCGGCTGGGTGCCGAGCTGGGCCCGTTCCGGGCCCTCAGCTACGGGTCGCTGTACCCGTGCCTGCGTCGCATGGTCGAGGCGGGCCTCATCGAGGCCTCCGGCGAGGAGCCCGCGGGCTCGTCGTCCGCATCGTCCCGGCGCGCGCGCATCGCGTACAGCCTCACGGACCCGGGGCGCGCCCGACTGTCGGAGGAGCTGGCGAACGCCGGCGCATCGTCGTGGGACGACGACGCGTTCGACGTGCGCTTCTCTCTCTTCGCACACACCGACGCCGCGACGCGGCTGCGGATCCTGGAGGGGCGGCGCAGCCGGCTCTCCGAACGGCTCGAGGAGGTGTCGGACGGGCTCAAGCGCATGCACGAGCGCCACGACGCCTACACCGCAGAGCTTCAGCGCCACGGCCTCGAGCAGGTCGAGCGCGAGGTCCAGTGGCTCGACCGCCTCATCGAGAATGAACGATCCGCCCGCGGCGGTGAGAACAACGGCTCCGCGCCAGCGGACCACTAGTCAAGGAGAAACACCATGGCCAAGCTTCGTGCCGCCATCGTCGGCGTGGGCAACTGCGCGACGTCCCTCATCCAGGGCGTGGAGTTCTACAAGAACGCCAAGCCCGAGGACACCGTGCCCGGCCTCATGCACGTGCAGTTCGGCGACTACCACGTCTCGGACATCGAGTTCGTGGCCGCCTTCGACGTGGACTCGCTCAAGGTGGGCAAGGAGCTCGTCGAGGCGACCCAGTCCTCGGAGAACAACACCATCAAGATCTGCGACGTGCCGAAGACGGACGTCCAGGTCCAGCGCGGTGTCACCCTCGACGGCCTCGGCAAGTACTACCGCCAGACCATCGTCGAGTCGGACGAGGCCCCCGTCGACGTCACCCAGGTCCTCAAGGACCGCGAGGTCGACGTCCTCATCTGCTACCTCCCCGTGGGCTCCGAGGAGGCCGCCAAGTTCTACGCGCAGTGCGCGATCGACGCCAAGGTCGCGTTCGTCAACGCGCTCCCCGTCTTCATCGCTTCGGACCCCGAGTGGGCCGCGAAGTTCGAGGCCGCCGGTGTCCCGATCGTCGGTGACGACATCAAGTCGCAGGTCGGCGCGACCATCACGCACCGCGTGATCGCGAAGCTGTTCGAGGACCGCGGCGTGCGCCTCGACCGCACGTACCAGCTCAACGTCGGCGGCAACATGGACTTCAAGAACATGCTCGAGCGCGAGCGTCTCGAGTCCAAGAAGATCTCGAAGACGCAGGCCGTCACCTCGAACCTCACCGGCCCGCTCGGTGGCATCAAGGACGGCCGCGACGTGCACATCGGCCCGTCGGACTACGTCGCGTGGCTCGACGACCGCAAGTGGGCGTACGTCCGCCTCGAGGGCTCGGCCTTCGGCGAGGTGCCCCTCAACCTCGAGTACAAGCTCGAGGTCTGGGACTCCCCGAACTCGGCCGGCATCATCATCGACGCCATGCGCGCGGCGAAGATCGCCAAGGACCGCGGCGTCGGCGGCCCGATCCTGTCCGCGTCGACCTACTTCATGAAGTCGCCGCCGGTCCAGATGGAGGACACGAAGGGCCGCAACCAGCTCGAGTCGTTCATCGCCGGTGAGGTGGAGCGCTAAGCGCTCAGGCCCGCTGAGGCATCACGAGGCCCGGATCCCCGCTGAGGGGGATCCGGGCCTTCGCCGTTCCCGGCACGATGCGCGTCGCGGCTAGCGCGTCGCGGTGGTCATCCAGAGGGTGCTGAGCCGGACCGAGGGGTCCGCCGGCAGCGGCACCGCGACCGCGGCGGCTCCGGCATCCGGCAGGAAGAACACCGGCGCGGGCATGGGCTCCTGGCCGATGCCGCACATGACCCAGATCCCGCCGTCGACCCCGACGGCCCCGAGGCCGTTGAAGCCGCACTCCTCGGGCGTGAGGCCGCCCAGCTCGTCGGCGCGGCCCAGGGTGGCGATCCCGCTCTCCGTCACGCGACCGACCATGGGGACCTCGTCCCCGTAGTAGTACCCCGAGGTCCACCCCGAGGAGGGCTCGCCGGTCACCACCACCTCGCCGGTCGGGCCCGCGACTGCTCCCGACGGCCACAGCCCGTCGGGGTCGAGGGCGTAGAGGCGGGTCACCGTCTCGTCGGCGTCGAACGCCACGACCCCGACGAACGGATCCAGGTCCTCGTACGTCACCCCGGAGTCGAAGATGCTCGCGTCGGAGTCGTGGCAGAAGGCCAGCCGACCGCCGTCGAGCGCCGCCAGCTCCAGGCAGTCGTACGCACCCGCCTGCGCCTGGAAGCCGCGCCGCGTGAAGTCGTCCGAGACCAGGGAGAGCACCGACATGGCGGGCTCCGCCCCGTCCGGTCCCGCCAGCTCCCCCGTCGCGAGGTCGAGCACCGCGGGTTCACCCTCCGCGCCGGCGCGCCGCACACGCTCGGTGTACGTGTGCGCGTACACCCGGGTCTCGCCCGGCGTCCACGCGGTCACCACGACCACCAGGTCGTCGGACAGCGCGGTGACCGCGTACGCCTCACCGGCGGGCGAGAGCGCGAGGACCAGCTGCGGGCCCTGCGGCTCGCCGGACAGCACGGACGGCTCGTAGCCGGCGAGCACCCACGTCGCATCGACCGTCGCCCACACCTCATCGGTCATCGGCGCGAGCCCGGCCGGGTACAGCGAGGCATCCAGCCCCGCGACCAGGTCCGCGAGCGCAACCTCGTCGAAGACCGGTCCCTGAACCGGCGTCGAGGAGGACGATGCGGTCGGCGTCGCCTGCGGCTCGGCAGTGCCCGACGGCTCGGGCGTCGGCGAAGCGGTCGCCACCGGCGTCGGCGATTCCGACCACGACGGCGTCACCGCAGGAACCGGCGCGGTCCGCAACGCGGGCGAGGCCCAGACCACCCCGCCGAACGCGATCGCCGCGACCGATGCCGCCGCGATCGAGACCGCGCGCCGCCTGGTCCTCGCGAGGCGCGCCGCCCTCATCGTGGCGTGCGCCCGCAGCTCCGGCATCGTCGCCCCGAGCTCGTCGGCGGCATACGCGTCCTCGGCCTCCTGAAGCATCCGCTCCAGCTCGTGCCCGGTCATCGGGCACCCCCCTTCGTCACCGTGACCGGCACGCCGACCGGTCCGTCCACGCTCGCGGCCGTGCCGAGCGCGGCGTTGAGCGCCGCGATGCCATCCGCGCAGTACCGCTTGACCGCTCCTTCGCTCAGCGACAGGAGGCGCGCCGTATCGGCGATCGATGCATCGTCCATGTACCGCAGGACGATGCACGCGCGCACCCGGGCGGGCAGCGCCGCCACGGCGGAGGCCGCGTCGAGCGCGCCCGCGACGCTCACGGCCGGATCGGGAGCCGCCTCGGCGACCTCCACCCGCTCCCACCGCTGGCGCTCGAGCACGCCCTTGCGGGCGGCCGCGGCGAAGGACGTCACGATCGCCCGCCTCACGTACTGCTCGGCCTGCCCGATCGACTCGAAGCGCCGGGGACGCTGGAAGGTCGCCACGAGGGCGTCCTGCACCAGGTCCTCCGCCTCGGCCCGCGACACCGCGAGCATCCTTGCGCGCGCCAGCAGACGTGGATACCTCTCCGTCATCAGCTCCTGGAGCATCGGCTCCCATGCCGCCATGGCCACTCCCCCCTCACGGCTCTGGCCCTAGGAGGGATGCAAGCACCGAAAAGGTTGGGTGCCTGGTAATGCGGCGGCGGCGAGGCGCGTGTCTACGTCGCGGTCAGCTCGTCGAGCACGGTCCCGATGGGGTGCGGCCCGGTGACGATCTCCCACTGGTGCCCGGCCGTCCTGGGTCGGGACAGGCACGAGGCGATGGTCTGCGCGACGTCGATGCGCGGGATGGGTCCGGGCACCACCATGTCGCCGATGCTGATCGCACCGGTGCCGACCGTGTCGGTGAGGATCCCGGGCCGCAGGATGGTCCACTGCAGCCCCGAGCGTCGCAGCTCGATGTCGGCCTCGCGCTTGGCGTAGACGTAGGCCGTCCAGACGTCGCCGCGCGCGGGGTCGGGATCGGCGTCGACGCCGATGGCCGACACCTGCACGAACCGCTTGATGCCACGCAGCTTCGCTCCCGCCTGCGCCTTGAGCGAGCCCTCGAGGTCGACGGTGCGCTTGCGTGCGGCGTTGCCGTCCGGTCCCCCGCCCGCCGCGAACACCACCGCCTGGCATCCCCCGAAGGCGGCCGCGAAGTCCGGCTCGTCCATCGCCTCGATGTCGAGGTGACGCGCGGCCGCGCCCATGCCTGCGAGCTCGTGCAGCTGCTCGTCGCTGCGCGCGAGCGCCACCACCTCGTGATCCCGGTGAAGAAGGATGGGGATGAGGCGGCGGGCGACCTTGCCGGCCCCACCGACGATCGCCACGCGCGCCGGGATGCTCATACCTCCACCCTGGCCCGACGCTTGCAGCGCTGCAACCCGGATCGCCCACGAATCCGGCGCATCCCGCGGGCACCGTCGGGCGCTGTCGGCACCTCCCCCTACGCTGGGTGCCGTGACACTGGCCCGCGACCTCGCCCGGCTGTGGCACGCACGCGGCTTCCGCCGCCTCACGCTCGTGCGGCTGCTGTCGCAGACCGGCGACGGCATGTTCCAGGTGGGCATCGCGACCGCCTTCTTCTTCGACCCGACCGAGGCGGCGACGCCGGGCCAGATCGCGCTCGGCTTCGCGATCCTGCTGGCCCCCTTCACGCTGGTCGGGCCCTTCGTCGGCCCGCTCATCGACCGGTGGCAGCGGCAGCGGATCCTGCTGATCGGCAACCTGGTCCGCACCACGCTGGCGCTGACCATCGGCGCCGTGGTGCTCCTCGACGGCCCGTCCTGGATCGAGTACGGCCTCGCGCTGCTCACGCTGTCGGTCAACCGCTTCCTGCTCGCCTCGATGTCCGCCGGGCTCGCCAACGTGGTGCCCGCGCGCGAGCTGCTCGCCGCCAACGCGATCATGCCCACGCTCGGCACCATCGCCGCGGCCGCGGGTGCGGCCGTCGGCGGCGTGGTGACGCTCGTGGTGCCGACCGCGACGGACTCGTCGCTCGCCCTCGCGGCGCTCGTGGGCTCGGCCCTCGCGTTCTCCTCCTCCGCGTGGGCGACCACGCTGCTCTCGCGTCGCCAGCTTGGCCCGACAGAACCGCTCGCGGCCCTCCACCTCGCTGCCCAGCTGCGTGCGCTCGCCTCCGAGCTCGCCTCGGGGGTCCGCTACCTGCACCGCCGCGTGACCCCCCTGCAGGCGCTGTCCGTCATGGCGGCGCAGCGGCTCCTCTACGGGATGATGTTCGTCGCCTCGATCCTCATGTCGCGGCACGTGCTGGGCGATCCCGCGCACCCCGAGCAGTCCATCGGCGAGTTCGCGACCGTGCTCGGCTTCGCCGCTGTCGGCTTCGGCACCGCCGCCGTCCTCACGCCGTGGCTCGCGCCGCGCGTGGGCCCGCACCGATGGATCGTCGGCGCGCTGCTGCTCGGCGCCGGGGGCCAGGCGCTGCTCGCGGCCTCGTCGGCCCGCTGGGCGCTGCTCTCCGCCGCGGTGATCGTCTCGATCGCCGTTCAGGGTGCCAAGATCGCGGTCGACACCATCGTCCAACGGGACACCGCGGACGACTTCCGCGGTCGCGCCTTCACCCTCTACGACGTCGCCTACAACGTCGCGTTCGTGTCGAGCGCGGCGGTGGCCGCCCTGCTGCTCCCCCCGACGGGCTACTCGAGCGCTGTCATGGCGGGCATCGGCGTCGCCTACCTCGCGGTGGCAGCGCTGTTCTCGCGCGCACCGCGCGTGCCCTCTCCGGCGTGACGGGGGACGATGCGCCCGCCCGGCCCCGGCATCGTCCCTACCTGATGGTGTCGCGCATGGCGGCGAGGCCGCCGGCGCCCAGGTGCTCGTGGCCGATGAGGTGGTCGAAGACGATGTTCGTCTCCGTGGAGGCGACCGCCGGGTCCATGCTGAGCTCGCTCGCCACGAAGTCGCGCAGCTGCGCGGTCGAGGTGCACGCGACGTGGATGAGGAAGTCGATGGTGCCGCCCACGAAGAACACCGAGAGGACGTTCGGCAGCGTGATGACCTTCGCGGCGTAGCTCTTGATCTGGGGGCGCGCCTGCGCGCGGAGGCGGACCGAGACGATGCCCTGCACGTCGAGCCCGAGCGACTCGTAGTCGACCTCGATGTGGGCGCTGCGGATCACGCCGGCCTCGCGGAGCGCCTTGACACGCGTATGCGTGGTGGACGGTGCGACGTGAAGCCTGGCCGCGAGCGCGGCGTTGGGGATGCGGGCGTCGCGCATGAGCTCCCAGAGGATCCGCTCGTCGAGGTCGTCGAGCCGAACACCCTTCGCCCGGAGGCCCTCTCGCAGGCTCTGCTCCATCGATCCTTCTCCATTTCCGGCCGAATCCGGCCCCGGGTTCACGATTGCTTGATCTGGGAGAACTTCCTCCAAGAATTGTAGGAGTCGGACGAAGAACGTACGGCAGCGGCACTCAGGTCATGAAGGAGCGGCGCCCCCGGGCGCCAGGGAGGAGCGGCGATGCGCATCGGCATCCCGGCAGAGATCAAGGACAACGAGCGCCGCGTGGGCGCGACCCCGGCGGGCGTGCACGAGCTCGTCGCCGCGGGCCACACCGTGGTGGTGCAGGCCGGCGCGGGCGGCGGGTCCGGCTTCTCCGACGAGTCCTACGCCCTCGCCGGCGCCACGCTCGGCACCGTCGACGAGGCCTGGGCGTGCGAGATGGTGATCAAGGTCAAGGAGCCGATCGCGTCCGAGTACGGCTACCTCCGTGACGGGCTCCTGCTGTTCACGTACCTCCACCTCGCCGCGGACGAGGCCCTCACGCGCGCCCTGGTCTCCTCGGGCACCACGGCCATCGCGTACGAGACGGTCGCGCTCGCCGACGGCTCCCTCCCGCTGCTCGCCCCGATGAGCGAGGTCGCCGGACGCATGGCCACCATGGTGGGCGCCTTCGCGCTCCAGTCCTCGCAGGGCGGACGCGGCGTGCTCCTCGGCGGCGTGCCCGGCGTGCGTCCCGCGAAGGTGACGGTGCTCGGCGCCGGGATGTCCGGCCAGAACGCCATCGCGCAGGCCGTGGGGATGGGCGCGGACGTGACGGTGCTCGACCTCTCCATCGCGCGCCTGCGTCAGCTCGACGCGCTCTACGCGGGCCGCGTGAAGACGGTGGTGTCCTCGTCCTACGAGGTCGAGCGGGCGTGCCTCGAGGCGGACCTCGTGATCGGCGCGGTGCTGGTCGCGGGCGACCGCGCCCCCACGCTCGTGTCGCGCGACCTGGTGTCGCGCATGAAGCCCGGCTCGGTGCTGGTCGACATCGCGATCGACCAGGGCGGATGCTTCGAGGACTCGCGCCCCACCACGCACGCGGCGCCCACGTACACGGTCGAGGGATCGACCTTCTACTGCGTCGCGAACATGCCCGGCGCGGTGGGCAACACGTCGACCCTGGCCCTCACCAATGCGACGCTCCCCTACGCGCTGCGCCTCGCGAATGACGGCTGGGAGGTCGCCACCGCCAAGGACCCGGCGCTCGCCCGCGGCCTCGCGACGGTGGGCGGCAGCATCGTCCACGAGCCGGTGGCGGCGATCTTCCCGCACCTGGCCCACGCGATCAGCGCCTGACCTCACGGGTCGGGACACTCAGCACTCCTCAATCCTTGAGGACCCCTTCTCGCGGGACATCCACCTCCGCAGGCGGCGCGAGTCGCCGCCTGCGGAGGGTCTCGACCACCACCTCACGGCACCAGTGCGGCCGTTCCATGACATCCCGGTAGTCGAATCGCACCGTCTGGATCCCCACCGTCGCGAGCAGCGCATCCCGCGCGATGTCGGCTCGCCGCGCGCTCCGCGATCCGTGCGCCGCGTGGCCGTCGAACTCGAACGCCGTGAGGGTCGCAGGGTCGAACGCATCGATCCTGGCGAGCTCGCCGCGCACCGCGATCAGATGCTGGCGGGCCAGGTGCGCCAGATCCGGGCCGGTGAGCACACGGTCGCCGGCCGTCTCCTCGAGGTAGCTCTCGGCACCTGCACCGGCGGCGGCGATCCTCCTGAGGAGCGCGGGCCGCGCCCGGACGAACCGCGTCGAGGCAACGGTCGCCGCCAGGGACTCGGCCGTGACGATGCCCGTGCGGATCGGCCGGTAGACCGCCTCCGCGCGATCGCGCGGCGCGACCTGCTCGTGCGCGAGCACCACCGCAAGCTCAGGATCGACGGCCCGATGCCCGGCGACCTGGTGAGCCGCCGGCATCGTCACGAATCGGCGGATCCTCAACCACGAGGGCCCGCGTGGGCGCGTCTCCCACGGCGCCGCGATCGACACCGCGGCGGGCTGGTCCCACGCACCCCACACATAGAGAGCCGAGGTCCCTCCCAGCGCCGACTCCGGTCCGGCCCATGACAGCGCCGCCCGGGCCCGCACCGCCCACGAGCGCGCATGGACCGCCGCGGCATAGTGGTTCGGCAGCACCCGCTCGATGGTCCCGGCGGCCAGGGCGCCCGCGATCCCGCGCGCGCTGCTCATCGTGCGCATCTGGTGGTAGGTGAAGGGCGCGAGCGAACGGCTCATGCGCGTCGCGAGATCCTCGGTGGGCATGGACCGATGCTGGCGCGGATCCTCGATGCGCGGCAGATGGCCGCTGGGATCTGTGGAGAGGCACCGCGCGGAGCTCACCGTCCCGCGAGACGGGGTCCTCGAGGATCGAGGAGTGCTGAGTGTCCCGAGCCCTGAGTGGGTCAGGACTGGCGCGACTCCCACCAGGCCTTGAGCTCCGCCTCCGCGCGCTCCTCGCCCAGCGGGCCGTGCTCCATCCGCAGCTCGAGCAGGTGCTTGTACGCGGCGCCCACCTCGCGGCCGGGAGCGAGACCCAGGATCGCCATGATCTGCGTGCCGTCGAGGTCCGGGCGGATCGCGTCGACCTCCTCCTGCTCGCGCAGCTCCGCGATGCGGTGCTCGAGGTCGTCGTACGCGAAGGACAGGCGGTCCGCCTTGCGCTTGTTGCGCGTGGTGACGTCCGCGCGCGTGAGCCGATGCAGGCGCTCGAGCTCCGCGCCGGCGTCCACCACGTAGCGCCGGACCGCCGAGTCCGACCAGCGCGCATCCGCGTAGCCGTGGAAGCGCAGGTGAAGGAAGACGAGGTGCTCGACCGCCTTGATGGTGTCCTTGTCGAAGCGGAGAGCCTTGAGCCGCTTGGCGGCCATCTTCGCGCCGACCACCTCGTGGTGGTGGAAGGAGACGCCGCCACCGGGCTCGAGCCGCTTGGTGGGCGGCTTGCCGATGTCGTGGAGCAGCGACGCGAGCCGCAGCACCAGGTCGGGCCCGGGCACCGCACCGTCCGGACCGGTCTCGAGCTCGATCGCCTGCTCGACCACCGTGAGGGTGTGCTCGTAGACGTCCTTGTGGTGGTGGTGCTCGTCGACCTCGAGCTTGAGCGCGGGCAGCTCGGGCAGCACGTGCTCCGCGATGCCGGAGTCCACGAGCGCGGCGAGGCCCTCGCGCACGGAGGCCCCGAGGAGCAGCTTCGCCAGCTCGTCGCGCACCCGCTCCGCGGACACGATCTCGATGCGGGAGGCCATCGAGGACATCGCCGCGAACGTCCCCGGCTCGATCTCGAAGCCCAGCTGCGAGGCGAAGCGCGCCGCGCGCATCATCCGCAGAGGGTCGTCCCCGAAGGACATCTCGGGGGCGATCGGCGTGCGCAGCAGCCCGCCCGCGAGGTCGGAGAGCCCGTCGAACGGGTCGACGAACTCGAGCGACGGCAGGCGCACCGCCATCGCGTTGACGGTGAAGTCGCGACGGGCGAGGTCGCCCTCCAGCGAGTCGCCGAAGGCCACCACCGGCTTGCGCGACTCGCCGTCGTACTCGTCCGCCCGGTACGTGGTGATCTCGACCACCAGGTCGCCGCGGCGACCGCCGATGGTCCCGAACTCGCGGCCCATGTCCCAGGTCGCGCCGGTCCAGCGCTTGAGCAGCCGCTCGATCTCGTCGGGGCGTGCGGAGGTGGTGAAGTCGAGGTCGGCGCTCGAGCGCCCGAGGAACGCGTCGCGCACGGGCCCGCCCACGAGCGCGAGCTCGTGACCCGCGGCGGCGAAGGACTCCGCGAGACGCGTGATCTCGGGTGGCAGCGCGGCCCACAGCCCGGCCGCGCGCTGGCGCAGCACGTCGAGCGTGGGGAGGTCGGTGGAGGCGGGAGTCACCGCACCAGTGTCCCAGACGGAGGGTCCCGCACCGCGGCCGGGGGGCCGCCACGACCGCCGCGCCCCCGGTCCTGCCTCCCTTCGCGCCCCCGCGAGGTCGTTAGAGTTGGGCCATGCCCACGCCCCCCGTCCCGCGTCCCGGCCCCATGCCGATGCCCCCGCAGGGCGCCGGCGTCCGGCCTCGACGCGAGGGGGTGGCGCATCGTGCGCCCCACCTTCCCGTGAGCAACGAGACCTCCGCGGGCGGGATCGCCGTGCGCGTCGAGGAGGGCATCGCGTACGCCGCGTGCATCGGCCGCCGCAACCGCGCGGGCCGCCTCGAGTGGTGCCTCCCCAAGGGTCACATCGAGGAAGGCGAGACCCCCGAGATCGCGGCCGTCCGCGAGGTCGCGGAGGAGACGGGCATCACCGCGGAGATCATCCAGCCGCTCGGGATCATCGACTACTGGTTCACGGGCGACGACCGCCGCGTGCACAAGGTGGTGCACCACTACCTGCTCGAGGCCAAGGGCGGCATCATCACCACGGAGAACGATCCCGACCACGAGGCCGAGGTCGCCCGCTGGATCGCGGTCGCGGACCTCACGCGCGAGCTCGCGTACCCCAACGAGCGGAAGATGGCGCAGGCGGCCGCGCGCCTGCTCGCGATCGCGCCGTGATCCGGGGGACGATGCGCGGCGCCCCGCGCGCCCCGCGCGCGGCGCGGCGGGCGCTTGCCGGCGCCGGGGTGCTGGCGACGCTCGCGATCGGCCTGCCGGCCGCGGCCGCCCCCACCGACAGCGAGGATCCGCAGCTCGACGCGGACGTGGTGTCCGCCCCGGCTCCCGTGGTGGAGCCCGGCGACGCGATGAACGTGACCGTCGCGGTCTCCAACCTCTCCACCACCGCGGTGGACGATGCGCGCGTGATCCTCCAGATCACGCGCAAGCCGCTCGAGAACCGCAAGGCGCTGGCCGCGTTCCTCGACGGCGGCGACGCACGCCTGGTGAGCGTCGGCGGCACCGACGTCGGCGTGACCATGACCGAGCCGACGCCCAGCCCGGTGCCGACCCCCGACGCGACCCAGGGGCCCGACGGCGCCGCGGAGCCCGAGCAACCCGACACCTTCACCCGGCTGGCCGCGGGCACGTCCTCCACCGTCACCGTCACGTCGGTCGACGACCGCCTCCCCTTCGAGGCGGACACGTGGGGCGTGCACGGGATCCGCGTGGTGCTCCGGGCCGACGGCGAGACGACCACGCTCATGAACGGCGCGGTGACCTGGGACGATGCCGACATCCCTGCGCTCTCACTCGCGACGCTCGCGACCGCGACCGGCATCACCGATCGCGTGGACGCGGTCGCGGAGGCGGCGGGCCTCGACGGCGTGACGCTCGCGGTCGACGGCAACGCGTGGTCCGCGCTCGACGGCGGCTCCGCGGACATCGACGAGGGCTCGACGCTGCGCCTGCCCGCCCAGGACCCCGACCTCGTGTCGCTCGCCCATGCCGAGAGCACCGAGGTCCTCGACTACTCCCTCGGTCTCAGCTCCGGTGCGGGCGACGGCGAGCTCGCGGGGCTCCCCTGGCTCGGCATCGTCGGCAGCCTCGACAAGGCCACGGTCCGCTACGCGGTCGAGAACGGCGCGGGCACGCTGCTGGTCACGCCGGATGCGGACGATGCGCCGGACACCCGGCCCGTGTCGGCCACGCGCCTCGTGGGCGCCGGCGAGTGGCGGATGACCCTGCTCCAGCCGGACCCCCTCCTCTCGGAGCTGGCGATGGCCGATGCGTCCTCGACCCCGGGCGCCGCAGGCATGGCGACCGCGGCCGCGGCGCTCACCGCGGCCCAGCACGACGGCCCCGTGCTGGTCTGGACGGGCGACGACTGGAGCCCGACGACCGCGAGCGCGACCACCACGCTCTCGGCGCTCCTCAGCGCGTCCTTCGTATCCGCGGTGAGCGTCGGGGACCTGCTTGACGCGCCGGCGGACCGTGGCGCGAGCCTCGAGGAGCTGCTCGGCGAGGAGGACGACCTGGGCAAGGCGGCGATCACCGGGATCGCGACGCGCCTCGAACGGCTCGCGGACCTGGGTGTGGTCGCGGAGGACCCGGAGGACATCACCGTGCCGGGCGGCGCGGCGCTGCTGGCCCCGCTCGCGCGCACGGTGCGCGGTGACGAGCTCGCCCGCGAGCTGCTGCTCACCGATGCGCAGACCACCGTCGACGCGACGCTCGGAGCCCTCCACGTCGCGGCGGGCTCCGATATCAACTTCATCGCGGACCAGGGCGCGCTCCCCGTCACGGTGGTGAACGACCTGGACGTGGCGGCCACCGTGGTGGTCGACATGACGTCCTTCTCGGCCAACCTCCAGATCCGCGACTCGCCGACGGTGACCGTGCCGCCTCGCTCGAGCACCACCGTGCCGGTCGAGGTCTCCGCGGTGTCCTCCGCGAACGTGCAGGCGCGGACGGTGCTGCGCAACACCGACGGCCGCAGCATCGCGTCGCCCGTGAGCATGTCCGTGCGCGTGCGCGCGGATTGGGGCACGGCCGTGACCGCGGTGTTCACGGTCGGGCTCATCGCGATGCTCGTCATGGGCGTGATCCGCACGGTGCGTCGCGGCCGCAAGGACACGCGCACCGATCACGCCGGAACCGGGGAGCGAGGCTGACATGACCGAGGAGGACTCGCTCGCGCCGGGCTCGGAGGAGGCCGCGCGCAAGCCCGCATCGTTGGGGCGCAACACGCTCGTGATGGCCTCCGGCACGTTCGTCTCGCGAGGACTCGGGTTCGTGCGCAACGCGATGCTCGCGGCCGCGATCGGCGTCAACACGATCGCGGGCAACTCGTACGACGTCGCGAACAAGATCCCCAACGCCCTCTACGCGATCGTGGCCGCCGGCGTGCTCAACGCGGTGCTGGTCCCACAGATCGTCCGCGCATTCCGCCAGCCCGACGGTAAGCGCACGGTCGACCGGCTGGTCACGCTGGGCGTGTTCGGCTCGCTCGGCCTCACGGTGCTGCTCACGCTCGCGGCGCCCGTGTTCGTCCAGCTGTACACGCAGGGCTGGAGCGCGGAGCAGCGCGGGCTCGCGATCGCCTTCGCGTACTGGGTCATCCCCCAGCTGCTGTTCTACAGCGTCTACACGATCCTGGGCCAGGTGCTCAACGCACGCGAGCAGTTCGGCCCCTACATGTGGGCGCCTGTGCTCAACAACATCGTGTCGATCGCGGGCCTCGGCGCGTTCCTCGCCATGTACGGCACCTACAACGCGAACGGTGCCGCGTACGACGATCCCAGCTGGTGGACGGCGGGGCCCACGTGGCTCATCGCCGGCACCGCGACGCTCGGCATCGCGGCGCAGGCGCTCATCCTCATCTGGCCGCTGCGCAGCGGCGGCTATCGCTGGCGGCCGGTGTGGGGCGGACCCAAGGGAGAGCTGCGGGGCGTGACCTCGGTCGCGGGCTGGGCGCTCGGCGCCATCCTGCTCGATCAGGTGGGCGTGCTGGTCGCGACGCGCATCGCATCGTCCGCGAACGTCGGTCTCAACGGCGAGATCGACCTCTCGATCGCCGGGAACGCCGCATACTTCAACGCCCTCATGCTGTACCTGGTGCCGCACTCGCTCGTCACGGTGTCGCTCGTCACCGCGCTGGGCACGCCGATGGCCCGCTTCGCGGCGGCGAAGGACACCGCCGCGCTGCGGGAGACCACGGTCCGCGGCCTGCGCATCGTGACCGTGTTCTCGCTCTGGTCCACCGCCGTGCTGTTCGCGCTCGCCCCGGCGATCGTGCGCGTCTCCCTCCCCGTGCAGCCCAACGACGAGGTCATGTCCGTCGCGCACGTGCTCATGGCGCTCTCGCTCGGCGCCGTGCCGCTCGCCCTGCTGCTCGTGTTCAAGCGGGTGTTCTTCGCTCTCGAGGACGGGCGCGCGGTGTTCTACATCCAGATCCCGGTGACCATCGCGTGGCTCGTGGGCATGGTGCTCGCCCAGGACGCGCTCCCCCGGGAGTGGTGGACCGCGGGGGTCGCCCTCAGCCTCAGCCTGTCGAACGTGGTGGGCGTGGTGCTGCGCGCGGCCGGCGTGCGCAAGCGCCTCGGCGGGCTCGACGGGCGCAGGACCGTCCCGGTGATGCTGCGCGCCACGCTCGCGGCGGCCGTGACCGGGGTCGTGGGATGGTCGCTGCTGAGGTTCATCCCCGAGCCCGACCTCGACGACAAGATGAACGCACTGCTGGTCGCCTTCGGCGCGCTGGCGGTCCTCATCCCGCTGATGGGGGCGGTCTACTTCCTGCTGCTGCGCGTGCTCCGGGTGCCCGAGGCGGGCGACGTCTTCGGCCCGATCCTCCGCCGTCTGCGGCGCACCGTACGATAGTCGCGGAGAGAGCACGGGGGTACAGAACAGGTGAGATCGGGCACGGTCCTGGGTGCGCGGTTCACCCTGCTCGAGCAGATCGACCATGACATCCCCGGGGTGAGCCGCTTCCTCGCGCAGGACTCCCGCCTGGGCCGACGCACCGTGGTCGACGTGATCCCTCGCGAGTGCGCCGCCCAGGTCCGCAGCGACGCCACCCGTGCCTCGCGGCTGCGCGACCCCCGCCTCGCGCGCATCATCGCCACCGGCCAGGAGGACACGGAGCAGGGCCCCGTCACCTACGTCGCGATCGAGCACGTGCCCGGCGCGGTGCTCGCCGATGTCCTCGCGACGCACCGCATCGACCCGCGCCGCGCCCTCGCGATCACGGCCGGGACGGCGCGCGCCCTCGCCGTCGCGCGGGCGCATGGCATGTCCCATGGCTTCGTCCGCCCGTCCTGCATCACGGTCTCCCCGCGCGGACGCGTGGTGGTCGCCGGCCTCGGCGTCGACGGCGAGACCGCGGCGGCCGCGGGCCTCAACGCTGCTCCAGCCGAGGCGGCCGATGCGCGGGCGCTCACCCAGCTGCTCGTGCGCGCGCTCACCGGGATCGACCCGGCCGAGGCGACCGCCGACGACCTCCCCGACGGGCTTCCCGACCAGGCACGGTCGCTCGTGCTCGCGTCGTTGAGGGGCGCGGGACCCACCACGGTCGCGCAGGTGGTCGCCGCGCTCGTGGCCGCCGACTCGCGCGCGCTCGTCGACTTCGCAGCGACGGTGGACGAGCTCCCGCTGACACCCCGCCTCGAGCAGGAGGCGTCGGAACGAGCCCTGCGTGAGGCCCAGGAGGCCGCTCGCCGCGAGTCCGAGGCGCGCGCCGCCGCGCGTGCACTGGTCAAGCTCGACACCCTGGCGTCGGCGCAGCGGACCGCCGACGCGGCGCTCGCCGAGGAGCGTTCGGAGCCCGGCCTCCACGCCTCCGTCCTGGCGATCCTCGCCGAGCCGGCCGTGCAGGAGACCCCGCCGGCCCCCGAGCCCGAGAGCATCACCGAGTCCATCCCCGCGGTCGACAGGCCCGCCGACCGCCACGAGGCGGCCTTCGACACGCTCGAGATCATGGTCGCCGACCAGAACCGCGTCCGTGAGCCCGGGACGTGGGAGATGATCCTCGCCTCGCTGCACCGGCGTTTCCCGGGATCCGCGACCATCGCGCGGAGCCACCGGCGCGCGCGTGAGCGTGCGATCCATGGAGGCCCGCTCAACGGCGCGCGCGTGGTGCTGGTCGTCGCGATCGTCGGCGTGGCGTTCGCGGTCATGCTCGCGCTCGGGTGGCTCGACTCGCCCCTCGACCCCGACATCGTGATCGAGCAGGACCCGACGTCCATCCCCAACCCGGGCGTCACCGCGACGCTCGAGCCCGTGCCCGACCCATCCGGCTGATCACCGGCGGCGAACGCCGCTGGGAACGGGAACATCGTCCCCGTACCATCTGTTCTGGAAACGCCGTCCCCGCCGCGTCCGGCGGGTCGTCCCAACCTCAAGGAACCATCGTGAGCGAGACCCGCAACCTCATCATCGTCGGATCCGGTCCTGCCGGGTACACCGCCGCCATCTATGCCGCGCGCGCAGGCTTCGCCCCTCTGGTGGTCGCGGGCTCGATCACCGCGGGCGGCGCGCTGATGAACACGACCGAGGTGGAGAACTTCCCCGGGTTCGTCGAGGGCGTGCAGGGTCCGGAGCTCATGGAGACCCTGCAGGCGCAGGCCGAGCGCTTCGGCGCCGAGGTCCTCTTCGACGATGCGACGTCGCTGGACCTCGAGGGCCCGGTCAAGACGGTGGTCACCGGCATGTCCGGCACGTACACCGCGAAGGCCGTGATCCTCGCGACCGGCTCCGCCTACCGCGAGCTCGGGCTGGACGACGAGAAGCGCCTGTCGGGCAAGGGTGTGTCCTGGTGCGCGACGTGCGACGGCTTCTTCTTCCGCGACCAGACGGTCGTGGTGGTCGGCGGCGGCGACTCCGCCGTCGAGGAGGCCACGTTCCTCACCCGCTTCGCCTCGAAGGTGTACCTGGTGCACCGTCGCGACGAGCTCCGGGCGTCCAAGATCATGGCCGACCGCGCCAAGGCCGACCCGAAGATCGAGTTCGTGTGGAACTCCGAGGTCATCGGCCTGGACGGCGACGCCAGGCTCGAGGGCGTGCGGGTCCGCAACCGCGTCACCGGTGACGAGTCGACCCTGGCCGCGACAGGCCTGTTCGTCGCGATCGGCCACGAGCCGCGCTCCGAGCTGGTCAAGGGCGTGGTCGACACCGACGCCGAGGGCTACGTGCAGGTCATCGGCCGGACTACCGCGACCAACGTCGACGGGGTGTTCGCGTGCGGCGACCTGGTCGACAACCGCTACCGCCAGGCCATCACCGCCGCCGGCTCCGGCTGCGCCGCCGCCCTCGACGCCCAGCACTTCCTCGACAGCCTCGCCGACGTCGAGGAGCCCGCCGCATCGTCCACCGAGACCGCCGCATCGGCGCCGGCGGCCGAGCTTCCCGCCGTGCCGGTGAACGCCACCGTCGACTCCTTCCCTGCCGAGGTGCTCCAGTCGGAGGTCCCCGTGGTGGTCGACTTCTGGGCGACGTGGTGCGGGCCGTGCCGCGCCGTCGCCCCGCTCCTCGACGAGCTCGCCGAGGAGTACGCGGGCCGCCTCAAGGTGGTCAAGGTGGACACCGACGCCAACCCCGACCTCGCGATGGCCTACGGGGTCACCTCCATCCCCACCATGAGCTTCTTCAAGGACGGCCAGGTGGTGAAGTCGGTCGTCGGCGCCCGCCCCAAGCCCGCCCTTGTCCAGCTGTTCGACGAGGTCATCGGCGCGCCCGTCGCCCCCTGACCCCCGCGTGAGCCGGGGTCCACGAGGCTGACCGCTGGACCCCGGCTCACGTGCCAGACTTGGGCCATGAGCGACGGCACTCCCACTCCTCGCGAAGGAACGCGCCTCGACCCCTGGTACGGGTCCTATGCGCAGCGCGCGCACCAGATGCGCGCCTCGGAGATCCGCGCGCTCTTCGCCGTCGCGAGCCGCCCCGAGGTGGTCTCGCTCGCCGGTGGGATGCCTTTCATCGGCGGCCTCCCGCTCGAGGAGCTGGGCGAGATGAGCCGGCGGCTCATCGTCGAGCAGGGCGAGGTCGCGCTCCAGTACGGATCGGGCCAGGGAGACCCCGCGCTGCGGGAGAAGATCCTCGACGTGATGGCGCTCGAGGGCATCTCCGCGCATCCGGACGATGTGGTGGTCACCACCGGCTCGCAGCAGGCGCTGGACCTGGTCACCAAGATCTTCATCGATCCCGGCGACGTGATCGTGGCCGAGGCGCCCTCGTATGTGGGAGCCCTCGGCGTGTTCCGGGCGCACGAGGCCGAGGTGGTCCACGTCCCGATGGACGCCCACGGTCTGATCCCCGAGGCGCTCGAGCAAACGCTGACGCGGCTCGCCGCCGCCGGGCGGCGCGTGAAGTTCCTGTACACGGTCCCGAACTTCCACAACCCCGGCGGCGTGACCCTGTCGCTCGAGCGGCGGCCCCGCGTGCTGGAGATCTGCCAGCGCCACGGGGTGCTGGTGCTCGAGGACAACCCGTACGGCCTTCTGGGCTTCGATCAGGAGCCGCTCCCCGCGATGCGCTCCATGAGCCCCGAAGGCGTCATCTACCTGGGGTCTTTCTCCAAGACCTTCGCTCCCGGGTACCGAGTCGGATGGGCCGTCGCCCCCCATGCGGTGCGTGAGAAGCTGGTGCTCGCCTCGGAGGCCGCGATCCTCTCGCCCTCCAATGCGTCCCAGATGGCGATCGCGACCTACCTCGAGCACTTCGACTGGCAGGGCCAGATCAAGAAGTTCCGCGAGCAGTACCGCGAGCGTCGCGACGCCATGATCTCCTCTCTCAGCGAGCACATCCCCGAGGCCTCCTGGAACGTTCCCGACGGCGGCTTCTACGTGTGGGTGAAGCTGCCCGACGGGCTGGATGCCAAGTCGATGCTGCCGCGCGCGATCACCGCGCGCGTCGCGTACGTCTCGGGCAGCGCGTTCTACATCGACGGCTCGGGCACCGACCATCTGCGCCTGTCCTACTGCTTCCCCACCCCGGACCGGATCCGGGAGGGGGTGCGGCGGCTCGCCACCGTGGTCGACGCGGAGCTCGAGACCGTCCGCATCTTCGGCACGGCCGGCGGCGGGGGCGGAGACACCGTCGACTTCCCCTCACCCGACCTCTTCTGAATGAAGGGACCTTCATGCATGCCCTGATCCTCGCCGGGGGCCTCTCCCATGAGCGCGACGTGTCCATCCGTTCCGGACGGCGCGTGTCCGACGCTCTCCGGGGCGCCGTGGACAAGGTCACGCTCGTCGACGTGGACACCGAGCTCATCCCCACCCTCCGCCACAGCGCTGTCGACGTGGTCTGGCCCCTCGTTCATGGGGCCACCGGCGAGGACGGTTCGCTTCAAGCGCTTCTCGAGCTGGTGGGTCTCCCCTTCGTCGGGACGGGCTCGCACTCGGCGCGCGTCGCCTGGAACAAGGCCGTGTCCAAGGCCGTGATGCTGCGCAACGGCATCGCGACCCCGGACTACGTCACGCTCCCCCAGTCGCTCTTCCGCGAGGTCGGAGCCGAGCAGGTGCTCGACACCGTGGTGGCTCGGTTCGGGCTGCCCGTGGTGGTCAAGCCAGTGCGAGGCGGCTCGGCGCTGGGCGTCTCGATCGTGCGTGATCGCGACGACCTTGCCCGCGCCATGGTCCACTGCTTCGCCTACGGCGACACGGCGCTGGTGGAGCGCTTCGTCGAGGGGACCGAGCTCGCCATGAGCGTGCTCGGCACCGGGGACTCCGCCCGCGTCCTGCCGGCGGTCGAGACCGTCACCGATGGCGCCTACGACTACGACGCGCGGTACAACCCGGGCCGGGTCGAGTACTTCGCCCCTGCACGCCTGTCCGACGCCCAGGCCGAGTCCGCCGCCGCCACCGCCTTGCAGGTGCATCGCTCGATGGACCTGCGCGACCTGTCGCGCATCGATCTCATCCTCGATGCCGAGGGTCATCCGCAGGTGATCGATATCAACATCGCCCCTGGTATGACCGAGACTTCTCTCTTCCCTCAGGCGGCGGAGGCTGCGGGCCTCGATCTCGGCGCGGTGTATCGCGAGGTGGTGGAGACGGCGGCCGCGCGCGGCTGACGGCCACTCCTGACGTACGAAGGCCCCGGTCCGCCATGGACCGGGGCCTTCGTACGTGTCGGCGAGCGGTGCTACTGCTGCGCGAGCACACCCGGTTCCTGGGGATCGATGAGCGCGACGATCCGGTTGAGGTCGTCGACGGTCGCGAAATCGATGGTGATCGAGCCCTTGGAGCGACCGAGCTTGATCTTCACGCGCGTGTCGAAGCGGTCGCCGAGCCGTCCCCCGAGCTCGTCGAGGGCCTCCGTGCGTCCGCCGGCGCGCGTGGTGCCGCGGCGCTGCTTGGGCGTGTCCACTCCGAGGGCGACGGCCTCCTCGGTGGCACGGACCGACAGCCCTTCCGCGACGATGCGGTTCGCGAGGTGCTCCATCGCCTCGTGCGAGTCCAAGCCGAGCAGCGCACGCGCATGCCCCGCGCTCAGCACGCCGGCGGCGACGCGTCGCTGCACCGTCGCCGGCAGCTTCAGCAGACGCAGGGTGTTCGAGATCTGCGGACGTGAGCGTGCGATGCGCGTCGCGAGCTCCTCATGCGTGATGCCGAAGTCCTCGAGCAGCTGCTGATACGCCGCCGCCTCCTCGAGCGGGTTGAGCTGGCTGCGGTGCAGGTTCTCCACGAGCGCGTCGCGCAGCATGTCGGTGTCATCGGTCGACCGGATGATCGCGGGGATCTCGGCAAGTCCGGCTTCCTTGGTCGCGCGAAGACGCCGCTCGCCCATGATGAGCTCGTAGCCCTCCCCCGCGGGGTTGGGCCGCACCACGATGGGCTGCAGGACGCCGATCTCCTTGATGGAGGCGACCAGCTCGGCGAGCGCGTCCTCGTCGAACACCGACCGGGGCTGACGGGGATTCGGCACCACGGCGTTCGGGTCGATGTGCGCGAAGGATGCGCCAGGCACCGGGACGAGCTCGCCGTCCTCCGAGACCTGCGTGATCGTGGGGATCGTCGCGGTGGAGGTATCCGAGAAGAACACGTCCCGCGGGCGCTCCCGGGTCTCGACCGCCGTGCTCTCCGCCTCGGGCTCGGTAGGGATCAGCGCACCGAGCCCCCTGCCAAGCCCACGCTTCGCCTTGCTCACCTGTTCTCCGATCCTGCGGCGCCTCGCACCGCGATGTCACGAGCGATGGCCGTGTAGGCGACCGCGCCTGAGGAATGGGGGTCGTGCGTGATGACCGTCTGCGCGAAGCCCGGGGCCTCGGAGACCCGGACCGACCGCGGCACCGTCTGCTCGAGCGTCTGCGACGGGAAGTGCGAGCGCACCTCGTGCGCCACCTCGCGCGCGAGGTTGGTGCGGCCGTCGTACATCGTCAGCACGATCGTCGAGACGTGGATGCCCTGATTGAGGTGCTTGCGCACCATCTCGACGGTCTTCATGAGCTGGGTGAGCCCCTCGAGCGCGTAATACTCGCACTGGATCGGGATCAGGACCTCGGTGGCCACGACCATCGCGTTGAGCGTGAGCAGGCCCAGGCTCGGCGGACAGTCGATGAAGACGTAGTCGAGGTCCTTCCCCGGACCTTCAAGCAGATCCCGGAGAGCGTCGTGGAGCCGGAACTCTCGACGCACCACGGACACGAGCTCGATGTCCGCGCCGGCAAGGTCGATCGTCGCGGGCACGCACCACAAGGTGTCGATGTCCGGGCACCGCTGGGCGACCTTGGCCATCGGGGTCTCGTCCAGAAGGACGTCGTAGATCGACGGCGTGCCGGATCGGTGATCCACGCCCAGCGCCGTCGAGGCGTTGCCCTGCGGATCCGCATCGATCACGAGCACGTTGGCGCCACGCTTGGCGAGGGCCGCTGCGACGTTGACCGAGGTGGTGGTCTTGCCGACCCCGCCCTTCTGATTGGACACTGCGATGACCCGCGTGCTCGGCGGCTTGGGGAAGTCCGCCGACTCGAGTGCGCGACGCTGGCGCTCCATGGCCATCATCTCCGCGGCCAGCGGGCTGCCGGCGTCCTCAGCGAGGCGATCGAACGGGTCACGTGTTTCACGTGAAACAGCGGTGGTGGCGCCACGCCGAGAGTCGTCCGACACGATCGAGTCATGTGTCTTGTCGCTGGACACCCAGTTCCCTTCCTCAAGCCGATCTTCACGCCGGACCCCGTCGTCATCGTTTCACGTGAAACAAGGCGCGGTCCCTCGTGTGAGGGACCCTGTCCCGACGCGTCGCGATGGCGCCAGAGTCTCCGACTCTACCCCAGCGGCAGGTGCCGCTCGCAAGCCCTCGTTGCCGTCACAAGCCTGCCTGCGACGTCTGACAGCGCCGCCGTGAACCTGTGGAGAAACGCCCCAGGACGGGCCGATTCCCGTACGAATCGCTGTGCATATCGCTGTGGAGACGTCCTGTGGAGATCATGCGCGGGTCAGCACCACCACGGTGGTCGCCTCGACGCCGGGCACGGTCCCGGCGCGATGGACCTCGCCCACGAAGCGCTGCTTCCGCAGGGTGTACTTGGCTCGCTCGAGCTCGTCCGACGCACTGCGACCCTTGAGCAGGACCATGCGCCCATCCGGGGTGAGCAGCGGGCTGCACCACTTCACGAGCTTGTCGATCGCCGCGACGGCGCGGGCAGTCACGACCTCGACCTCAACGGACTCGGTGACCTCCTCGGCACGGCCTCGCACCACGGACACGTTGCTGATCCCGCACTCCCGCGCGGCCTCGAGCAGCCACTGCGTCCGGCGCTCCATCGGCTCGACAAGGACGTAGTCGCGATCCGGATCCATCGCCGCCAGCACCAGCCCAGGAAGCCCGGCGCCGGAGCCGACGTCCGCCACCCTTCCCTCGCCGATGAACGGCATGAGGGCCGCGGAGTTGAGGATGTGCCGCTCCCACAGGCGGGTCACCTCGCGAGGGCCGATGAGGCCTCGCTCGACACCCTGTTCCGCGAGCATCTCCGCGAAGGCGAGGACGCGCGGGTAGACGTCGCCGAAGTACTCGCGCACCGCGTCGCTACCGTGCAGCGGGTCATCCCGCAGGCTCTGCTCCGTCATCGCTGTTTCACGTGAAACGTCAGGCGGGAAGCACGACGACGTAACGCTGGGGGTCCTCCCCCTCCGACTCGGAGGACAGGCCCGCCTCGAGCACCACGTCGTGCACCACCTTGCGCTCGAACGCGTTCATCGCGGGCAGGGCGACCCGTGCCCCGGACTCGCGTACCTGAGCGACAGCCTCGCGTGCCTGCTCGGCAAGACGCTCGCGACGGCCGGCACGGAAGTCGGCGATGTCGAGCATGAGACGGCTCACCTCACCCGTTTCGGACTGGACCGCGAGGCGCGTGAGGTCCTGGAGCGCCTCGAGCACCTCGCCCTCAGGGCCGACCAGGCGCTTGAGGTCCTGGCTCGGGCCGTCCGCGACGATCGCGACCTTGGCGCGACCGGCCTCGACGGAAATGTCGATGTCACCGTCCATGTCGAGGATGTCGAGCAGCTCCTCGAGGAAGTCCGCTGCGACGTCGCCCTCGGCGTCGAGCTTCTTGATGTTGTCGGTCATGACGGGTCCTTGTCATCGGTGGCGGGGAGGTCGTCGGCGGCGGGGAGCTGCTGAGGCTTGGCTCCGCCACGGTTCTTGCGCTTGGGCTGCTGACGCTGGCCGGACCGCTTGGGGCCGGTCTCCTCGGCAGCCTCGGCCTCGATCACCTCGGTGCCTGCCTCGGCACCGCCGTGCGCGGCCTTCTTCGCGGCCTTCGCCGCCATGCGCTCCTGGTAGGCGCGGTACGCGTCCGACCCCGGCGTCGGGTTGTTCCGGATGACGTACCACTGCTGCCCGAAGGTCCACACGTTGGTGGTGGTCCAGTAGATGAGGACACCGACCGGGAAGTTCGGTCCCGAGATCACGAAGATGAACGGCAGCACGTACATGAGGATCTTCTGCTGCTGAGCCATCGGGCCCTCGAGGGCCGACGCCGGCAGGTTCCGTCGCGTGAGCTGGTGCTGCGTCAGGAAGGTGGTCGCGACCATCGCGACGATGAGGACGGCAGAGAGGATCTTGCCCTCGACGCTCGCGCCTCGAAGGAACGTCTCCGACAGCTGGGCGCCGAACAGCGTGGCGCTCTGCGCCTGCTCCATGAGGGTGTCGGAAAGCATGCCGATGCCCTCCGTGGGTGCACCGGGCGTGGCGTTGCCCTCGAGCCCGTTGAGCACGCGGAACAGCGCGAAGAAGATCGGTGCCTGGATCAGCATCGGGAGGCACGAGGCGAACGGGTTCGTCTTGTGCTTGGAGTACAGCTCCATGGTCTCGCGGCTCATGGCCTCACGGGACGCCTGGTCCTTCTTGCCCTTGTACTTGTCCTGGATCTTCTTGAGATCGGGCGCGATCACCTGCATCGCGCGGGACGCGTTGATCTGCTTGACGAAGAGCGGGATGAGGGCGGCGCGGATGGTGATGACCAGGCCGACGATCGAGAGCGCCCAGGTGATGCCGGCGGCGGGATCGAGGCCGATGGCCGACCAGATCCAGTGCCAGATCACCATCACATTGGCGACGACCCACTCGAGCGGGAAGAGCAGAGTGTCCACTGTTGTCCTTAGATCGGGCGTGCAGGGGTCGGGTCCGGCAGCATCGCGGCATTATTGCGCGTCATCCGGAAGAGTCGTTCGCCCTTGGCCGGCACGTCGTCGACGCCGCCGTGGCTCCAGGGGTTGCATCGCAGCAGGCGCCATCCGGCGAGTCCGGTGCCGACGACGGCACCGTGGACCTGGATCGCCTCGATCGCGAAGTGCGAGCACGTCGGGTGGTACTTGCAGCGCGGGCCGGTCAACGGAGAGATCGCGAGCTGGTAGCCACGGATCGCCCCGGTCAGCGCTTTGCCCGCGATGCTCATCGTCCTGCCTTTGACATCGCGTGTCGCAAGGCGCCGTCAACGTCCGTCTCGAGGGTCGCGAAGGACGCCTCGGCGGCAGGCGGCAACGCGCGAAGGACCACCGAGGTGCCTTCGGGAAGCGTCGAGAGACGCGACTGCATGACCGCGCGAAGGCGTCGCTTGACGCGATTGCGGGTCACCGCACCTCCTACGGCCTTAGAAACAGCGAAACCGGCCATGCGTCGAGCATCGCCGGTCAGCGCCACGTGCACCACGACGGTGCGCCGGCCGCTGCGGATCCCCGATCGCATCGCGGAGCGGAACTCCGCGGACGATCGCAGTCGCGCGTCGGCCGGCAGCAACCTTAGGCCGAGAGCTTGCCGCGGCCCTTGCGGCGACGCGTCGCCAGGATCGCGCGACCGGCACGGGTGCGCATGCGCAGACGGAAGCCGTGCGTCTTAGCGCGCTTGCGGTTGTTCGGCTGGAAAGTCCGCTTGCTCACGGGTAACTCCAAGTTTCAGGGCATGGTCAAATCAGCGCACTTACGTTACGCGTGATCCACGGCTAGGGTCAAATCGCGGCGCGCCCTTGGGACCCGCCACCCGAACAGGATAGGCTCCACCATCACGGCCACGCACCATGTGAGCGACACGCTAACACGCGGTAACGCGCAGGTGACGGGCCATGCACCGACTGTGAGCAAACCTGTGGAAACACCTTGGGGGTGACGCCAGTGGCGGCAGAGCCTGCCCCTGAATCAATCGACGCCATCTGGCGCGGAGCACTCGACTTCCTCTCGGAGGACGGTTCGCTCGGCGGCCAGGCGCGATCATTCCTTCGACTCGTGAAGCCCCTGGCAGTGGTCGAGGACAACGTGTTCCTCGCCGTCGCCGAGGACTTCACCAAGAACTACGTGGAGACCACGCTGCGCGGCCCGGTCACGGAGGCGTTGAGCGAGGTGCTCGGCCGCGACGTCCGCATCGCGGTCACGGTCGACTCGTCGGTCACGCCGCCCGAGCCCGCCGTCGGCGACGCCACCGGCGACGAGGCGCCCCGGCCTCCGGTCCGCCGGCCCGAGCCGCCGGCGCCGCTCGTGGTCGAGGACCCGCATCTCAACCCCCGGTACACCTTCGACACCTTCGTCATCGGCCCCTCCAACCGATTCGCCCACGCCGCCGCCCTCGCGGTCGCCGAATCCCCTGGCAAGACGTACAACCCGCTGTTCATCTACGGCGGCTCGGGCCTGGGCAAGACGCACCTTCTCCACGCGATCGGGCACTACACGCGCCATCTCAAGCCCCAGACGCGGGTGCGGTACGTGAACTCGGAGGAGTTCACCAACGACTTCATCAACTCGATCCGTGACGATCGTTCCCTGAGCTTCAAGCGCACCTACCGTGAGGTGGACGTCCTCCTCATCGACGACATCCAGTTCCTTCAGGGCAAGGAGCAGACGCTCGAGGAGTTCTTCCACACCTTCAACGCGCTGCACAACGCGGGCAAGCATGTGGTCATCACCTCGGATGTGAGCCCTCGCTACCTCGACGGCATCGAGGAGCGCATGCGGACCCGCTTCGAGTGGGGCCTCATGACAGACGTCCAGCCGCCGGACCTCGAGACCCGCGTCGCGATCCTTCGCAAGAAGGCCGCGGCCGATGCGGTCCAGGCGCCGTCGGACGTGCTGGAGTACATCGCGTCGAACATCACGAGCAACATCCGCGAGCTCGAGGGCGCGCTCATCCGTGTCACGGCCTTCGCGGCGCTCAACCGCCAGCCGGTGGACCTGTCTCTCGCCCAGGTGGTCCTCAAGGACCTCATCTCCGACGACGACTCGGAGATCACGGCCGCAGCGATCATCGGCAAGACCGCCGAGTACTTCGGCATCTCGCTCGAGGAGCTCACGGGCACCAGCCGGTCGCGTGTGTTCGTGACGGCGCGCCAGATCGCCATGTACCTCTGCCGTCAGCTCACCGACCTCTCCCTTCCGAAGATCGGCGAGCACTTCGGCGGCAAGGACCACACGACGGTCATGTACGCGGTCAAGAAGGTCGAGGACCAGATCGCGCAGCGCCGGCAGATGTACAACCAGGTGAACGAGATCCACGCGCGCATCAAGCAGTCGCGCGCGTAGCCACCCCTGCCCCGCCCTCGATCGTTCCTGACGAACGATTCGGGGGCCTCGGCGCGCCCGGGCACGCTCTCAGCGCAGAACACCCCCGATTCCTTCGTCAGGAGCCGCTCCCGTGGGCGCGGCCGCCCGCGGAGGCTCCAGCGGTGCCGGCCGTGCCCACGGCCCGGCTCGTCGTCCGTCCGTCTCGACGGCGCCTGAGACACGAATATGCCCTTCCCCGGCCGTCGTACGCCCCCCTTGCCCTGGAGAGGCCGGAATCGTTCGTCAGGCGCCGTTCTCCCGTGGCGCGCGTCCTCGTGGCTGAACGGCGTCCTCACCCGGGCCTTCAGCGGGCGCCAGGATTCTCGGGCTGCGCATCCAGCTGGGGCGGCGCCTCCCGCAGCCCTTGCCCGCGGCCGTTCCGTCAGAAGCCGTCCTGGACAACGATTCGGGGCTCCACGCGACCGATGCGCCTCCTCCTCGCGCCGAGGGGTCGAATCGTTCGTCAGGACGCGCGAGGACGGGAGCGGCCGGCATCCGCGTCGGGCAGGCCCCGCGAACGCGACTCCCGACTGCGGCCGTCCTGAGCTGTCCTGACGAACGATTCGAGGCCTTCCGGCGCCCCGACACGCCCACGGGCTCTGAACTGCCCGAAATCGTTCGTCAGGAACGATTCTCCCGCACGAGCCCGCCTCGGGAGAGGTGGGGGACGGTGCGAACCGTCGCCCGGATTGCGTCGCCGGCCGAGCAGACGAGGGGCGATGATCCCGGGTGAGGCCGGTCCCACGCGCCCTGGAGGCGCCTTGAGGGCCCGCACAGGGCCGTTTCCCTCACAAATGTGGAAAACTCTGTGGAGACCCGTGGATGGCGTGCTGAGTCCACAGGGGACGACCTGTGAAGAATCACAAGAATTCTGAGGCCGCCTCGACGCCCTTCCCCGGGTCATCCCCAGCTCCGGCGGTATTCGCCCTCAGGCCGCTCACAACCAGATTCTTGTGATTTCCAGCGCAGACGCACGAACTCCACAGAATCCACGGTGCCTAATACGACCATGAGACCACCTTCTTGTGATTGTCCACATGGCCTTCATCAGGGCCCGCGCGCTCGGGGCCCGGCGACGCCTCGAAACGCCTACCTGCATCGTCGGACCCGTGGCATAGTCTGTGGTCAGAATCAGAGGAGCAAGCATGAAGTTCACCGTCGAGCGCGACGTTCTGGCAGACGCCGTCGCATGGACGTCGCGCGCCGTCCCGGCGCGTCCGCCCGTTCCCGTTCTTGCGGGCGTCAGGATCACCGCCGATGCGGAGGGCCTGGTCCGTCTCGCCAGCTTCGACTACGAGGTCTCGGCGCGCGGCGAGTTCCCCGCCGATGTCGAGCAGCCCGGTGAGGTGCTCGTGAGCGGCCGGCTCCTCCGTGAGATCGCGAACGCGCTTCCGCACAAGCCGGTGCAGCTGTCGCTCGAGGGCACCAAGGTATCCGTGACCTGCGGCGCCTCTCGTTTCACGCTCGCCACGATGCCGGTCGACCAGTACCCGTCGCTGCCCGAGCTCCCCGAGCACTCCGGCACCATCGACGGTGCGACCCTGCAGCAGGCCGTCGCCCAGGTCACCTCCGCGGCGTCGCGTGACGAGACCCTCCCGATCCTCACCGGCGTCCGCGTCGAGATCGAGGGCTCGCACATCTCCCTGCTCGCGACCGACCGCTACCGTCTCGCGCTGCGAGAGCTCGAGTGGACGCCGTCGAAGACCGACATCAGCGCCGTCGCGCTGGTGCGAGCGAAGACGCTCGGCGACACCGCGAAGTCCCTGGGAGCGGGCGAAGTCACCGTCGCGCTCAGCTCCGGCCAGGGCATGGACCTCATCGGCTTCGAGGCGGGCGGGCTGGTCACCACCTCGCTCCTCATGGACGGCGACTACCCCCAGGTGCGCCGGCTGTTCCCCGAGTCGAGCCCCATCACGGCGACCGTGCGGACGCAGGACCTCATCGACGCGACGCGTCGCGTCGCGCTCGTCGCCGAGCGCAACTCGTCGGTGCGACTGGCCTTCGCCGAGGGCGAGGTCACGCTCGACGCCGGCCAGAGCGACGATGCGCAGGCATCGGAGGCGCTCACCGCCCACCTCCACGGCGACCCGATCACCGTCGCCTTCAACCCCCAGTACCTGCTGGACGGGTTGTCGGCGCTCGGCACGGACTTCGTGCAGCTGGGCTTCACGCAGGAGACCAAGCCGGTCGAGTTCGTGGGCCTGTCGGAGCCGGGCGGCGAGGTCTCGGCGGACTTCCGCTACCTCCTGGTGCCCATCCGTATCGCCTCGTAGTGCGCGTCACCCACGTCCAGCTCGCCGACTTCCGCTCGTACACGCAGGCAGACGTCGAGCTGGGTCCGGGAGTCACCACCTTCGTGGGACGCAACGGGCAGGGCAAGACCAACCTCGTCGAGGCGGTCAGGTACCTGTCGGTTCTCGGCTCGCACCGCGTCGCGTCGGATGCTCCGCTCATCCGTTTCGGCGCCGAGCGGGCGATCGTGCGCGCCAAGGTGGAGAAGGCGGGGCGCTCGCTCGGGCTCGAGGTCACCCTCAACGCGGGTCGCGCGAACACGGCGCGCCTCAACAGGGGCGCGGCGCGACCTCGCGATCTGCTGGGCATCCTGCGCACCGTGCTGTTCGCGCCGGAGGACCTTGCGCTCGTCAAGGGCGATCCGGCGGGACGTCGCGCGTTCATGGACGAGCTCTGCGTCGCGCTGCAGCCGGCCTTGGCCGGCGACCTGAGCGACTATGAACGGGTGCTCCGCCAGCGCACCTCGATGCTCAAGACCTCGCGCCACGCGCGTGGAGATCTCACCATGCTCGACATCTGGGACGAGAAGCTCGCGGAGCTGGGCGGCCGCATCGTTGCCGCGCGCCTGCGTGCGGTGAGGACGCTCGCGCCCTTCGTGTGGGCGGCCTACCAGGACGTCGCCCCGGACGGCGGCGACTGCGCGATCGCATACGCATCGTCCCTGGCAGAGGAGATGCCGGAAGAGGCATCGGCCTTGTCGGCGCTGCTGTTGGAAAGGCTTCGCGAGGTCCGGCCCAAGGAGCTCGAGCGTGGCGTCACGCTTGCGGGACCGCAACGGGACGATCTGGACATCCGTCTCGCGGGCATGCCCGCGAAGGGCTACGCGAGCCACGGGGAGTCGTGGTCGTGCGCTCTCGCGCTGCGCATCGGCACCTACGACATGCTGACATCGGACACCGGACCCGATGCGGGCGACGACGGCGAGCCCGTGCTCATCCTCGACGACGTCTTCGCCGAGCTCGACGCCGGGCGCCGCGCGGCGCTGGCCGCTCGGCTCGAGCGGGCCAGCCAGGTGCTGATCACGGCGGCGGTCGCCGAGGACGTCCCTGCGGTGCTCGAGGGCCGCACGATCCCGGTGACGAAGGGCCGGGTGGGCGATGAGTGACGCACCGCAGGACGATGCGGTCGGGGAGCCGCCCGCCGTCTCGCCCGGTGAGAAGGATGAGCACGGACAGGCGGAGCCCCTGGTTCCCGCCGATGCGGCGCGCCTCGCTCGCGAGGCCCTGGAGCGCGCGCGGGCCTCGGCGCGCATGCGCGGAGCGACCCGCACCACTCCCCGCCAGGGCCGCAAGCAGCGCGAGCAGGCCCGGCGCGACACGGTGCCGTACGGAACCGGGCGCGATCCCGCGTCCATGAGCGACGCGGTCGCGGCGCTGCTGCGCCGGATGGGGTGGACCGAGCAGATCGAGGTCTCGTCGGTGACCGCGAGGTGGCGCGAGGTGATCGGCGACCGCATCGCGGACAACTGCGAGCCGCTCGGCTTCGACGAGGGTGTGCTGACGGTGAAGGCGACGTCGACCGCATGGGCGACCCAGCTGCAGATCATGTCGGGGCAGATCCGTCACCGGATCAACGAGGAGTTCGGGCGTGAGATCGTCACCGAGCTCAAGGTGCTCGGGCCCACGGCGCGCTCCTGGACCAAGGGTCCGCGTTCGGTCAAGGGTCGCGGGCCGCGGGACACGTACGGATGACCTGGGTCGAGGGCGAGGAGATCGCCCGAGGCGCGACGGCCGTGGTGCGCCGCGGTACGCCCGGGGCCGTGGTGAAGACCTTCAACCCGGGCATCCCGAGCATCGTCGCTCATCTCGAGGCCGCGGGTTCTCGCGTCGCGATGGACGCCGGGCTCCCCGTGCCGGCGATCCTGGACGCCGCGCCTGACGCAGACCCGCCGACGCTCACCTTCGCGCATGTCGAGGGCCGGTCGCTCGCCGAGCAGGGGGAGATCATCGGGCCGCGTGGGGTGGGGACGGTGCTCGCCGAGCTGCAGCACCGCATCCGTGCGGTGCCCGCGCCCGCGCTGATCCTCCCCGAGGAGTTCCTCGGCTTCCAGGTCCGAGAGGCCGACATGCCAGGCACGATGCGCGAGGAGGCGCTCGCTGGGCTCGACGCGCTCTCCGCCGCGGACCCGCGCGTCCTGTGCCACATGGACCTGCACCACCTCAACGTGCTGTGGGCCGACGGACCGGTGATCATCGACTGGAACAACGCGATGGCGGCGCCCGCGGCGGCAGACGTCGCACGCACCCGGACGCTGCTCGCGCATGCGGTGTTCTCCGCGCCCGAGTCACGCGAGGAGCTTGGGCACGTGCTCGACGCCTTCATCGAGCGGACCGAGGAGCTCGCACCGGGGCTGGTGGACGAGTCGCGGGGGTGGGACAGGGTGATCGCCGCGGCGCGGCTCGATGAGAACCCGCCGGGCGCCGAACGTGAGGCGATCCTGGAGCGCTGGGCGGCCTGAGGCACGCGCGGCCGTCGTCCGGAGCGCCGCGATGGTGAGGGCTTTTGCCGAGTCGTGACCTGTGGGCCTTCTCACGTCCGAAACCGCCCGGAGGTGTCGGTGGGCGTGCCTACGATTGCTGCCGCACATATATCAGCATTCCGTGTCGAATTAACGGCCGCGGGTTCGCGTCCGCCGTGCGCGGTGTTCGCGTCCCCCGATGAGAAGGACGCTGTGTGCCCCGAACGTCCAGCGACAGGCGCGGCAGCGCGCCAAGGAGAAGCAACATGACCGAGCAGCCGGCACCCGCCCCCATCCCCGAGGCCCCCGAGAAGAAGCAGAACTGGTTCATGCGCCACAAGGTGCTGACCGGCGTGGGCGCCGTGATCGTGATCGCCGCCGCGGCGAACATGGGCGGCGGCGAGGACACCGACACCGTCGAGGCCGAGGGCACCGAGGTCGCCGTGGACGCCACCGTCGAGGCCACGGAGGAGGTGTCGGCCGACGCCGACGCCACCGAGGAGGCCGAGGCGCCCGAGGAGACCCCGACCGAGGAGGTCGTCGAGGAGGAGGCCGAGCCCGCCTTCGCGAACGGCGACTACATCGTCGGCACCGACATCGAGCCCGGCCAGTACCGCGCCGGCGTCGAGGCCGGCCTGTTCGAGGTCTGCATGATCACCCAGGAGGGCACCGACGGCGACATCATCGACATCGCCTCGACCACCGAGGGCCACGTCATCATGACCATCAAGGACGCGACCGACTCGATCGTCTCGTTCTCGGGTTGCGAGGACATCACGACGACCGCCGACGCCAACCTCTCCATGGTCGACGAGCTCGAGAACAGCTACTACCTGGTCGGCACCGAGATCGAGGCCGGCCGCTACCGTGGCACCGTCGACGAGGAGCAGCTCATCGCCGTCGGCATGATCTCGCAGTACAGCGCCAAGAACGACATCATCGACCTCAACACGGGCGACTCCGGCAACGTCATCTTCGACGTCGTCGCCAAGGACGGCTCCGTGGTGAGCTTCCAGGGCCTGGTCGACATCGAGAAGGTCGGCTGACACCAGCCTGTCCCGTCGGGGCCGCGGATCATGATCGATCCGCGGCCCCGACGCGTCTCCCGGGACCGAGGTCTGAGGGAGCGCCTCCCGCGTGGCGTACCGTGTTAATTGCACGTTGTGTCGCAAGCGCCTCATGGGCGCCGCTGCTCGCCGGTGCGACGGATGGGGCGCGCGGGACTCCTCTCCCGCTCGCGCCCCATCCGAGTGCCGACGGGGCGCGGGAGCGCCCGGCCTGCGAGACCGCCTGAGGGCCGCAGGGAGGGTGCGCCTCCCGCGCTCCCCGTTTCGGCGGGCCGTCGACTTGTCCCCAATCGCCCCTCAAACGCGCGAATTCGCCCCTCAGAGCCACTAGAATGGCTGGAGATACGACGGGACTTGTACCAGGTCCCGTCGACGGCGTGAAAGGCGAATCTGTGGCGAATAGCGAAGAGCGGGCGAACGAGCCTGCCTACGGCGCCGAGAACATCACCGTCCTGGAGGGCCTCGAAGCCGTCCGTAAGCGTCCCGGCATGTACATCGGGTCCACGGGCGAGCGAGGTCTCCACCACCTGGTCTACGAGGTCGTCGACAACTCTGTCGACGAGGCTCTGGCCGGCTACTGCGACACCATCACGGTGACGCTGCAGGCCGATGGCGGCGTCAAGGTGACCGACAACGGGCGCGGCATCCCCGTGGACATGCACCCGACGGAGGGCAAGCCCACCGTCGAGGTGGTCATGACCATCCTTCACGCCGGCGGCAAGTTCGGCGGGGGCGGCTACGCCGTCTCCGGCGGTCTGCACGGCGTCGGCATCTCCGTGGTGAACGCCCTCTCCTACAAGGTCGAGACCGAGGTCAAGCGCCAGGGTCATGTCTGGCGTCAGAGCTTCGCCGAGGGCGGCAAGCCCCAGGGCACGCTCGTCCAGGGTGAGGCCACCGAGGAGACGGGTACGCAGCAGACGTTCTACGCGGACCCGTTGATCTTCGAGACCACCGACTACGACTACGAGACGCTCCGCGCCCGCTTCCAGCAGATGGCCTTCCTCAACAAGGGCCTCAGCATCACGCTCACCGACGAGCGCCCCGAGCACATCGCGGCCGAGGACGATGCGGAGGCCGAGGAGCAGCCGACGTCCCGCACGGTGACGTACAAGTACGACGGCGGCCTGGTCGACTACGTCGCCCACCTCAACGCCGCCAAGAAGGCCGAGCTGGTGCACCCCGAGGTCATCTCGCTCGAGTCCGAGGACACCGAGAAGAAGATCTCGCTCGAGATGGCGATGCAGTGGACGTCCGCCTACTCCGAGGGCGTCTTCACCTATGCCAACACCATCTCGACCACCGAGGGTGGAACGCACGAGGAGGGCTTCCGTGCCGCGCTCACCACGCTGGTGAACAAGTACGCACGCGAGAAGGCGATCCTCAAGGACAAGGACGACAACCTCACGGGCGACGACGTCCGCGAGGGCCTCACCGCCGTCATCTCGGTCAAGCTGGGCGAGCCGCAGTTCGAGGGCCAGACCAAGACCAAGCTGGGCAACACCGAGGCCAAGACCTTCGTGCAGCGCGTGGTCAACGAGCAGCTCACCGACTGGTTCGACGCCCACCCGAACGAGGCGAAGGACATCATCCGCAAGGCGATCCAGGCCTCGCAGGCCCGCATCGCCGCCCGCAAGGCGCGCGAGGCCACCCGACGCAAGGGCCTGCTGGAGTCGGGCGGCATGCCCGGCAAGCTCTCGGACTGCCAGAGCCGCAAGCCCGCCGAGTGCGAGATCTTCATCGTCGAGGGCGACTCTGCCGGCGGCTCCGCCAAGGCTGGCCGCGAGCCCTACAACCAGGCGATCATGCCCATCCGCGGCAAGATCCTCAACGTCGAGCGTGTGCGCCTCGATCGTGCCCTCTCGAACCAGGAGGTCCAGGGCCTCATCACCGCGTTCGGCGCCGGCATGGGCGAGGACTTCGACATCGAGAAGGCGCGCTATCACAAGATCGTGCTGATGGCCGATGCCGATGTCGACGGCCAGCACATCCGCACGCTCCTGCTCACGCTGCTGTTCCGCTACATGCGCCCGCTGATCGAGGCCGGCTACGTCTACCTGGCGCAGCCGCCGCTGTTCAAGATCAAGTGGACCAACGCGGACCACGAGTACGTGTACTCCGACCGTGAGCGCGACGCCGTGCTCAGGGACGGCCAGGCCAACGGCAAGCGCATCCCCAAGGAGAACGGGGTCCAGCGCTACAAGGGTCTGGGAGAGATGAACCACGAGGAGCTGCGGGTCACCACCATGGACCCCGCGACCCGCACCCTGCTCCAGGTCACCATGGACGATGCTGCCGCCGCGGACGAGATCTTCTCCGTGCTCATGGGCGAGGACGTCGAGTCCCGCCGCAGCTTCATCCAGCGCAACGCGAAGGACGTGAGGTTCCTTGACATCTGAGACCCCCGAGTTCGACCACGGGAAGATCGAGGCCGTCGACCTCAACACCGAGATGCAGCGGTCCTACCTGGACTATGCGATGTCGGTCATCGTCGGCCGCGCCCTGCCGGACGTGCGTGACGGCCTCAAGCCCGTGCATCGTCGCGTGCTCTACGCGATGTTCGACGGCGGCTACCGCCCGGACCGGGCCTTCTCTAAGTGCTCCCGCGTGGTCGGCGACGTCATGGGCAAGTACCACCCGCACGGTGACTCCGCGATCTACGACGCGATCGTGCGCATGGTGCAGCCGTGGTCGCTGCGCTACCCGCTGATCGCCGGCCAGGGCAACTTCGGCTCGGCCGGCAACGACGGCGCCGCCGCCTCGCGATACACCGAGTGCAAGATGGCGCCGCTGGCCATGGAGATGGTCCGCGACATCGACAAGGACACCGTCGAGTTCGAGGACAACTACGACGGCCGCGAGCAGGAGCCCACCATCCTGCCGGCGCGCTTCCCCAACCTGCTCGCGAACGGCTCCGCCGGCATCGCGGTCGGCATGGCGACCAACATCCCGCCGCACAACCTCCGCGAGCTCGCGGACGGCGTGCAGTGGCACCTCGACCACCCGGACGCGAGCCGCGAGGAGCTGCTCGAGGAGCTCATCCGCCGCATCCCGGGCCCGGACTTCCCCACCGGCGCGACGATCCTGGGCCGCAAGGGCATCGAGGACGCGTACCGCACGGGCCGCGGCCTCATCACGATGCGCGCGGTGGTGAACATCGAGGAGATCCAGGGCCGCATGTGCCTGGTGATCACCGAGCTGCCGTACCAGGTCAACCCCGACAACCTCGCGATCAAGATCGCGGAGCTCGTCAAGGACGGCAAGGTCTCGGGCATCGCGGACATCCGCGACCAGACGTCGGGCCGCACCGGTCAGCGCCTCGAGATCGTGCTCAAGCGCGACGCCGTGGCCAAGGTGGTGCTCAACAACCTCTACAAGCACACGCAGCTTCAGGAGACGTTCGGCGCGAACATGCTCGCCATCGTCGACGGCGTGCCCCGCACCCTGTCGCTCGACGGCTTCATCCGCCACTGGACCACGCACCAGCTCGAGGTCATCCAGCGTCGCACCGCGTACCGTCTGCGCGAGGCCGAGCGCGAGGCCCACATCCTGCAGGGCTACCTCAAGGCGCTCGACGCGCTCGACGAGGTCATCGCCCTCATCCGCCGCTCCCCCACGGTGGAGGAGGCGCGCGAGGGCCTCATGCAGCTCCTCGACGTCGACGAGGTCCAGGCGACCGCGATCCTCAACCTCCAGCTGCGCCGCCTCGCGGCCCTGGAGCGCCAGAAGATCACCGACGACTACAACGCCCTCATGGTCGAGATCGCGGACCTGCGCGACATCCTCGCCAACGAGCAGCGTCAGCGCACCATCATCTCGGAGGAGCTCGCCGAGGTGGTGCGCAAGTACGGCGACGACCGCCGCACGGTCATCCACCCCTTCGACGGCGAGGTCTCGATCGAGGACCTCATCGCCGAGGAGGAGATGGTGGTCACCATCACCCGCGGCGGCTACGTCAAGCGCACGCGCTCGGACCAGTACCGCGCGCAGAAGCGAGGCGGCAAGGGTGTCCGCGGCGCCACGCTGCGCAACGACGATGTGGTGGAGCACTTCTTCGTCACCACCACGCACCACTGGCTGCTGTTCTTCACCAACCTGGGACGCGTGTACCGCGCCAAGGCGTACGAGCTGCCCGAGGGCGGCCGCGACTCCAAGGGCCAGCACGTCGCGAATATGCTCGCGTTCCAGCCGGGCGAGGAGATCGCCCAGGTGCTCGACCTGCGCAGCTACGAGGACGCGGACTACCTGGTCCTCGCCACCAAGCGCGGCCTGGTGAAGAAAACCGAGCTCAAGGCGTACGACTCCAACCGCACGGGCGGCCTCATCGCGATCAACCTGCGCGAGGTCGAGTCCGAGGACGGCGAGCTCAAGTCCGACGAGCTCGTCTCCGCGCGCCTGGTGTCCGCCGAGGACGACCTCATGCTGGTGTCGCGCCTGGGTCAGTCCCTGCGCTTCAACGCCAAGGACGAGGAGCTGCGCCCGATGGGCCGCGCCACCTCGGGCGTCAAGGGCATGAGCTTCCGCGGCGACGACGAGCTGCTCGCGATGGACGTCATCCTCGCCGGCACCGCCGTCGCGACGGACGATGCGGAGGCCGAGGAGGCGTCGGAGGACGAGGTCCAGGCGGGCGAGGGCCCGTACTCGTTCGTGGTGACGCGTCACGGCTACGCCAAGCGCACCGGCGCATCCGCGTGGAGCGCCAAGCACCGCGGAGGCCTGGGCGTGAAGGTCGCGACCCTCACCGAGGAGCGCGGCGACCTGGTCGGCGCGCTGCTCGTCGAGGACACCGACGAGGTGCTCGTGATCATGGAGTCCGGCAAGGTCGTCCGCTCCGCCGTGTCGGAGGTCCCCGTCAAGGGCAAGAACTCGATGGGCGTGATCTTCGCGAAGCCCGGCAAGGGCGACCGCATCATCGGCATCGCCCGCAACGTCGAGCGCAACCTCGAGGGCGACGAGCCGCTCGAGGGCGAGGACGCCGAGGAGGGCGCGGTCGAGGCCGAGTCCGTCGCTGCTCCCGAGGCCGAGGCGCCGGAGGCTCCCGCCGGGGAGTAGACAACGCTGTACCCGAGGGGCCGGTGGCGCACGCGACCGGCCCCTCGTGCGTCCGCTCCCGCGCGCCTCCCACCGAAGTGGTAGCACCTGGTCGGCCTCGGGAGGTCCTCGCGTCACAGTGGTTGCCCAGTGTCGCCGCTGCTAGATTCCGATCATCACGCGGAGCGAGGGGGCATCGTGGAGGGTTGGGCATACGCGGGCGCGGTGGTCGTCGCGGCGCTCGTCGGCGTCGCGGTGATGCGCGCGGTCGAGGCGCGCCGCCACCGCGCGCTCGGGATCGGCGTGGGCATCGTCGTCGCCGCCGCGCTCGGTATCACGGCCACCTCTGTGGGGGAGGCGATCGCCGCGCGCGACACGCAGCCGCTGCTGCAGTCGAGCACGCTCGACGGGTCGGGCGTCGGGTTCTCCGCGGAGATCCGCAACGAGCGCCTCTCCTTCGACGGCTCCACGTACGTCTTCCGCTACGGCGACGGATCGGAGCGGCTGGTCGAGGAGCTCCTCCAGGCCTATCCGGGTGGGATCGTCGAGGACGACTGGACCGTGGTCGTCGACGGGTTGAGGTATCGCGTCGCTCGGACCGGGCTCGACGACGCCGCCGAGGGCGACGACGTCTACATCCTCAGCTCGGACACGCTCACGGTGACCGACGGGCACGGCGCATCGTTCGAGATCCCCTTCCCGCCCGTCGCCGATCCGACGACCGCGCTCGCGACCGCCGAGACCGACACGCAGTGGGAGGTGGGGGCATTCCTCTCCGAGCCGCAGCTCGCCGACTACTACGACGCGCTCGGCGGTGTGGCCCGCGACGGCGACGCCTTCATCGTGCCCACCTCCGAGGGCGGATCCGCCCGCGTGTGGTTCCCGGATCCGACCACGCTGAGCGTCGCCCGGGCGTAGCCCGCCCGCGCGGGCCGGCGCCACGCTTGTTAGATTCCGAACAGGACGTGGACGGAGGATCGCGTGACGGGTGCGGGTTTCTGGCTGGGCGTCGGAGCGATCGTGGCGGCGATCATCGCGCTGGTGCTCTTCTGGGCGCCCCTCGCGGGGATCATCGTGGCGGTCGTCGCCGCGGGTCTCGCGGTCGCGTCGCTGGTGATCGGGGTGCGCCGTGGGAGCGGGTCCGGGATGGCCGTCGGCATCGTCACCACGCTCGCCTCGTTCGTGGCGATCGGTTGCGCGGTCGGCTACGTGAGCATCTTCGGGATCGGCCAGCCGCAGCAGGTCGAGAATCCCGCCTCGCACACGGCGGTCACCGCCGGGTGACATGACGACGCCGCACCGCCCCTCGAGGGGACGATGCGGCGTGTCGGCTTGGTGGGGGCCTAGATGAAGAGCGTGGTGCCGCTCTCGTTGGCCTCGCCCAGGAACGTCGCGACACCGGCGAGCTCGACGCCGTCGAGCAGGTCCGACTGAGCCATGCCCAGCAGGTCCATCGTCATCGTGCAGCCCAGCAGGCGCGCGCCGCCGTCCTGGGCCGACTTGATGAGCTCGGGCAGCGACGGCACGTCGTTCTGCTTCATGACGTTCTTGATCATCGCGGTGCCCGCGCCGGCCATGTGCATCTGCGACAGCGTGAGCTTCTCCGCGCCACGCGGCATCATCGCGCCGAACATCTTGTCCATCATCTTCTTCTCGCGCTTCGGCGGCTCGGCCTTGCGGAGGGCGTTGAGGCCCCAGAAGGTGAAGAACATCGAGACCTCGTCGCCCATCGCGACCGCGCCGTTCGCGATGATGAAAGCCGCGAGCACCTTGTCGAGGTCGCCGCTGAAGACCACCATCGAGGTCTTGTTCTTGCCCCCGACCGCCTTCCCGCTCGCGACGGGCTCCACGCCGCCCTTGCGGAAGGTGCCCACGAAGCCGGGGCCCTTCGGGTCGAGCGACACGAGCGTGTGGCCGTTCTTCGACGCCCACGCGGGACCGTCGAGCGCGAAGCCCGGGTCGGACACCGTGACGCGGACCTCGTCGCCGGCGTTCGCCTTCTTCATGGTGTCGGCGAGGCGCATGATCGGGCCGGGGCACGCGAGGCCCGTGCAGTCGAGCTCGGTCATCTGACCCGTCGCGGCCGCGACGGCCGACGCGACGGAGACCTTCTCCGCGTAGTTCTCCATCGGGGGCCGCGCGGAGTACTGGTCGGCCGGGTTGTCGTGGACGTGGCCGAACGTGGTCGAGCCGCCCGACAGGGTCGCCACATCCGTGAAGCCGTTCTGCACCAGGATGCGGTGGGCCAGGTACGAGCGGAACCCGACCGCGCAGTACAGGCGGATCGGCTGGTCCTTGTCCTCCCAGCCCTTGATGGCCTCGCGGAAGGTGGCCAGCGGCACGGACTCGGCGCCGGGCAGGTGGTGGATGCCGTACTCCTCGGGGGTGCGCACGTCGACGAGCCGCGCGCCGTCCGCGAGCGGCCATTCCTGCGCGTACCAGAGCGTGAAGTCGCCGCGGATGGTGTTGGCGGCGACGAAGCCGGCCATGTTCACGGGGTCCTTCGCGGAGCCGAACGGCGGGGCGTACGCGAGCTCCTGCTCCTCGAGGTCGAAGACCGTGAGACCGGAGCGGACCGCCATCGCGAAGAGGTCGAGCCGCTTGTCGACGCCGTCGAAGCCGCACGCCTGCGCGCCGAGCACGCGACCGTCGGTCGGGGAGAACAGCAGCTTGATGTGCATCATCGCGGTGCCGGGGTAGTAGCCGGCGTGGCCCGACGGGTGCACGTGGGCGACGCGGTACTCGACGCCCGCGGCGTCGAGCTGGCGCGAGGTGGCGCCGGTGCCGCCCGCGGTCATGTCGAAGACCTTGACGATGCTGGTGCCCTGGGTGCTCTTGTACTCGGTGTCGCGGCCGCAGATGTTCTCCGCGGCGACGCGGGCCTGGCGGTTCGCGGGGCCCGCGAGCGGCGCGAGGTACTGGCCCGGGAGCACCGGGTGAGGGGTCTCGACCGCGTCGCCGGCGGCGTAGATGTCCGGGTCCGACGTCTGCATGTGCGTGTCGACCTTGATGCCGCCGCGCTCGCCCAGCTCGATCCCGGCGTCCTTCACCAGCTGCACGGCGGGCTTGACGCCCGCGGCGAGGATCACCAGGTCGGCCTTGAGGACGGTGCCCGAGTTGAGCTCGACGCTCACGCGGCCCTGGCCATCCGCATCGTCCAGCGGCTGGAAGGCCGCGGCGGCGGTCGAGAGGTGGAGCCCCACTCCGCGCATGCGGAGGTGCTGCTCGACCGGGATCGCGATCTCGTGGTCCACGGGCGGCAGGATCTGGTCGGACAGCTCGACCACGTCGACGCGCACGCCGCGGTGGTGGAGGTTCTCCGCCATCTCGAGACCGATGTAGCCGGCGCCGACGACGACCGCGGTCACGGTGCCGCGCCGGCCGGCCTTCTGCTCGGCGATCGCGTAGTCGAGGCGCGTCTTGATGCGGTCCATGTCGCCGATGCGGCGAAGCACCTCGACGGCGGGGTGGTCGATGCCGGGCAGGGGCGGCCGGACAGCCTCGGCGCCCATGCACAGCGCGAGCTTGTCGTACGACTCGGTGTACTCGCGGCCGCTGTCGACCTCGCGCGCGGTCACCGTCTTGGCCTCGCGGTCGATCGACACGATCTCGGTGGCGATGCGGACGTCGAGGTTGAGCGACTCGCGCAGGCTCTCGGGGGTCTGGAGCAGCAGGCGCGAGCGATCCGTGATGACCTCGCCCACGTGGTACGGCAGACCGCAGTTGGCGAAGGAGACGTGGTGGCCGCGCTCGAAGACGATGATCTCGGCAGACTCGTCGAGACGCCGCGCCCGTGCGGCGGTGGATGCTCCTGCGGCGACTCCGCCGACGACGACCAGCTTCATGTCATACCTCCCGGGGTACTTGATCCTGTGCACCAAGATATCCCCCGGGGTATCCACACCTGGGGGTACTTGGTCACCCCTCCATCATGGGATCGCGGGCTGGGCCGCGCTCGTTGGGGGTGTGTGGGTGCGGCACAGGAACTTTCATTTGAGTCATTCAAAAAAAGTCCGTATGCTGTCCCGTATGAACCTCAGCGACGCCACCGACCTGCTCCGTGGGGCAGGCCTGCGCGTCACCGAGCCGCGACGTGCGGTCATCGAGGCCCTCAGGGGCCTGCCGCACGCCTCGGCCGACGCGATCCACGCCAAGGTGGCGCAGACGCTGCCCGATGTGTCCCTCCAGACCGTTTACAACGTCCTGCGCGATCTCACCGGCAGTGGGCTCACCCGCTCGATCGAGCCGGGCGACCACCCGGCGCGGTACGAGCTCCGTGTGGGCGACAACCACCACCACCTCGTGTGCACGCGCTGCGGCGCGATCACCGATGTGGACTGCGTGATCGGTCATGCCCCGTGCCTGACCCCGGACGACGACCATGGCTTCGTGCTCAGCGAGGCCGAGGTCACCTTCTGGGGCCTCTGCACGGACTGCCAGGCCGATCTGGTCACCGCGTCGGACCCCGTCCCCGTCACCACCTGAACGTCACCACTTCCTAGGAGGACCTCCATGTCGGAGAAGTTCACGACCACCAACGCCGGCGCCCCCGTCGCCTCGGACCAGCACTCGCTGACCGTGGGCAACAACGGCGTCACCGCGCTGACCGACCACTACCTGGTCGAGAAGCTCGCGCAGTTCAACCGTGAGCGGGTCCCGGAGCGCGTGGTGCACGCCAAGGGCGGCGGCGCCTTCGGCACGTTCACCACCACCAACCCGGAGATCGCGAAGTACACGCGTGCCGCGCTCTTCCAGGACGGCGTCCAGACCGAGATGCTCGCGCGCTTCTCGTCGGTGGCCGGCGAGCACGGCTCGCCCGACACCTGGCGCGACCCCCGCGGCTTCGCGCTGAAGTTCTACACGACCGAGGGCAACTACGACCTCGTGGGCAACAACACCCCGGTGTTCTTCATCCGCGACGGCATCAAGTTCCCCGACTTCATCCGTTCGCAGAAGCGCCTCCCCGGCTCGCACCTGCGCGACAACGACATGCAGTGGGACTTCTGGACCCTTCAGCCCGAGTCGGCGCACCAGGTCACGTGGCTCATGGGTGAGCGCGGCCTCCCCCGCTCGTGGCGCGAGATGCAGGGCTACGGCTCGCACACGTACCAGTGGATCAACGCCGAGGGCGAGCGCTTCTGGGTGAAGTACCACTTCAAGAGCCAGCAGGGCGTCCACGGTCTCACCATCGAGGAGGCGGGCCAGCTCGCCGGCTCGGACGGCGACATCCACATCCGCGACCTCTACGAGCACATCGAGGCCGGCGACTTCCCGCGCTGGGACCTCTACGTGCAGGTCATGCCCTACGAGGACGCCAAGACCTACCGCTTCAACCCGTTCGACCTCACCAAGGTGTGGCCGCACGGCGACTACCCGCTCATCCCCGTGGGCGTCATGGAGCTCAACAAGAACCCCGAGAACTACTTCGCGCAGATCGAGCAGGCGACCTTCGCCCCCTCGAACTTCGTCCCCGGCATCGGCGCGTCGCCCGACAAGATGCTGATGGCGCGCATCTTCTCCTACGCGGACGCGCACCGCTACCGCGTGGGCACCAACCACGCCGACCTGCCGGTCAACTCCCCGCACGCCGCGGACGCGAACGGTCACTCGTACGCCAAGGACGGCGCGATGCGCTACTCGTTCGCCTCGCCCGACACCCCCGTGTACGCGCCGAACAGCAAGGGCGGCGCGCACGCCGACGCCGCCCGTGCCGGTGACGCGGGCAACTGGGAGTCGGACGGCGAGATGGTCCGCGCCGCCGCGACCCTGCACGCCGAGGACGACGACTTCGGTCAGGCCGGCACCATGTACCGCGAGGTCTTCGACGACGCGGGCAAGGCGCACATCCTCGAGCAGATCACCGGCCACGTCGGCGCGGTGAAGTCGGACGAGATCCGCGAGCGTGCGATCCAGTACTGGACCAACGTCGACGCCGACCTCGGCGCCAAGCTCCGCGCGAACCTCTCGGGCGAGGCGCCCGTGGAGGCCGGCGAGCCCGGCACCGGCGTGGAGCCCGTGACGGTCTAAGCAGTCCCCCGAAGGCCCGGATCCCCTCGCGGGGTCCGGGCCTTCGTCATGCCCCGCGGCTCCGCCACACAGGCGACGGCCCGACCGGTCGATCCGGGCCTTGATCGACCCGACACGCCGACGACACGCCGAGCGGCGTGTGGCGGAGCCGCGAATCCGTGTGGCGGAGCCGCGCGAGGGGCGCCGGGTACCCTGGTGGCGGCCGATGCCGGCCTCCCCTTCCTCGCACGCGGTGCCGCCGCGCGCCCGCACCTGCCCGGACGGAGTCCCCATGCCCACCGCCGCCCGTACCGCCACCGGCGTGCCCGAGGCCGCCGCCGCATCGTCCTGGCGCGCAGCGCTCAAGCCGCGCACGCTGCGCATCGAGCTCGTCTCCGGCCTCATGGTCGCGCTCGCGCTCATCCCCGAGGCGATCTCCTTCTCGATCATCGCGGGCGTCGACCCGCGCGTGGGCCTGTTCGCCTCGTTCACCATGGCCGTGTCGATCGCGTTCCTGGGCGGCCGTCCCGCGATGATCTCCGCGGCCACCGCCGCGGTCGCGCTCGTGGTGGCGCCGCTCGCGAAGGAGCACGGGCTCGACTACCTGGTGCTCGCGGTGGTGCTCGGCGGGCTCATCCAGGTGGCGCTCGGGCTGCTGGGCGTGGCGAAGCTCATGCGCTTCATCCCCCGCTCGGTCATGGTCGGGTTCGTGAACTCGCTCGCGATCCTCATCGCGATGGCGCAGCTGCCCCATCTGACGGACAAGCCGTGGACCGTGTATGCCCTGGTCGCGGTGGGTCTCGCGATCATCTTCCTGTGGCCGCGCCTCACCAAGGCCGTGCCGGCGCCGCTGGTCGCGATCATCGTGCTCACCATCGTCACCGTGTGGGCGGGCATCGCGGTGCCGACGGTGGGTGACGAGGGGGCGCTGCCTGAGGGGCTGCCCGGGCTGTTCGTGCCCGACGTGCCCTGGACGCTCGAGACGCTGCGCATCGTGCTCCCCTACGCGCTCGGCCTCGCGCTCGTGGGACTGCTCGAGTCGCTCATGACCGCGAAGCTGGTCGACGACGTCACCGACACCCACTCCGACAAGACGCGCGAGGCCTGGGGCCAGGGCGCGGCCAACGTCATCACCGGGATGTTCGGCGGGATGGGCGGCTGCGCGATGATCGGCCAGACCATGATCAACGTGAAGGCCGGCGGCGCGCGCACGCGCCTGTCGACGCTGTCCGCGGGCGTGTTCCTGCTGATCCTCATCCTGCTGCTGGGCGACGTGGTCGCGGTGATCCCCATGGCGGCGCTGGTCGCGGTCATGCTGTTCGTCTCGTGGGCCACCTTCGACTGGCACTCGATCCGCCCGTCCACGCTGCGCCGCATGCCGCGCTCGGAGACCTCGGTGATGCTGCTCACCGTCGCCGTGGTGGTGGTGACCCACAACCTCGCCTACGGCGTGGTGGCAGGCGTCCTGCTCGCGAGCGTGCTGTTCGCGCGCCGCGTCGCGCACCTTGCGGAGGTCACGGGCGGCCCGATCGAGGAGGGGGTCCGTCGCTACTCGGTGGCCGGCGAGCTGTTCTTCGCGAGCTCGAACGACCTCTACAGCCAGTTCGACTACGCGGGCGACCCCGAGAAGGTGGTCATCGACATGACGCACTCGCACGTGTGGGACGCGTCGACCGTCGCGGCGCTCGACGCGATCGAGCACAAGTACGCGACGCACGGCATCGAGGTGGAGATCGTGGGCCTCAACGAGGCGTCGCGCGAGTTCCACGGCCGCATGTCCGGGCACCTCGGTGCGGGGCACTAGGCGCGAGCACGATGCCGGACGGCCTCAGTCGGGGCGCGTCACCGCCGCGCGCACCAGGTCGGCGGCGGTCGCGTCCGGGAGGTAGGCGCGCAGGATGGCGGCCGCGATCGCGGGCAGCTGAGCCTCGTCCGGGTACATGAGGAACAGCGGACGGTGCTCGGGCTTGAACTTCGCCTTGAACCGCTCGAGGCTCGTGAAGCCGTAGTACGGCTCCATCTTGTCGGCGAGCACGTCGAGCAGGCGCTCGATGGTCCCCTCGACCTCGCCTGAGTAGCTGAGCGGCGCGGCGGACAGCGAGATGAACTCGTAGCCCGCCTCCTTGAACTCGACAGCGGACTGCGCGATGAGGAACTCCATCACCCCGCTCATCACGCCGTCGTCGAGCCGGCGCTTCATGATGTCGATGGTCCAGCCGACCACGTCGCCGTCCCGGTAGACCGGCAGCCAGCTGGTCATGCCGTGGACGGTGCCGTCCGCGTCGACCGCCACGTGCATCTCGACGTTGGGGTCGTCCGCCTCGTGAAGGTCGCCCAGCGTGAAGCCCATCTCGGGAAGCGACTTGTCCCCCGCCCACTGCGCGGAGATCGCCTCGAGCTGGTCCTTCATGCCGCGGGGCGCATCCGCGAAGCGCACGGTGCGCATCGTCACGCCCTCGCGCTTGGCGCGGTTGATCGCGGACCGCACGTCCTGCCAGGCCTTGCCGGTGAAGGCAAGCTCCGGCAGGTGGATGACCGTGTCCTCGGCGACCTGGATGCCCTTCCAGCCCGCCTCCTCGAGCGCGATCCGCGCGTCCTCGCTCACGGCGAAGTAGGCGAGGCGCCACCCGCGGGAGCGGCAGTGGTCCGCGAGCTCGGCGTGCGTCGCGGAGACGCCCGCGTCGCCCACGGGATCGGAGAGGACGATGACGGTGCTGCCGACCTGCTTGAAGCCGACGCCCCCGCGTCCGTCGTCGGTGATCCAGTGGTCGATGCCGTCCCACCGGGTCATGTACCCGATGCTCGTCATGGCGGGTGTGTCCCGCTGGAGCGCGATGTAGCGGTCCCGCACGGCGGCCTCGGTGCTGTGCTGGCGCGACGCGAGCAGCAGCGAGGCCAGGAAGATCGCGAAGGCGATGAACCAGACGATCCCGATCGCGCTGAGCAGGGTGCGCGCGAGGTCGGTGGTGCCCTCGAGGCCCGTGGTGCCGCCGACCACGCGAGCGGCCGCCTCGCCGACCGCACGGCCGAGCGTGGGCGCGGGGGAGATCTGATCGCCGAGCGCCAGGATCGCGACGACCGTGAACGTCATGAGGCCCGCCAGGGTCATGAGGCCCCGCCGCCACACGCGGCGCCGGTTGGCCTTCGACGCCTTCACCGCGAAGCAGCGCCGCCAGCCCACCAGCAGCACCACGAGCGCGGCGTCGAGCAGCAGGTCGAGCACCACCGAGGGGGTCAGCTCCGCGAAGAAGCCGCCGATGAGGGCGAGGGACGCGAGGACGACGATGACCCACCACGCGCCCCGACGGCCCTTGTGCAGCGCGTACGCGAACGCGAGCGAGACCACCGCGCTGCCCACGAGGCCGAGCGTGGTGATGGTGGCATCGTCCGTGCTGCCACCGAAGTCCAGGATCCCGCCCGAGCCGGGCCAGATGCGGGTGAGGAGCTGATGGAGGCTCCCGAACGCGAGGACGATGGCTGCGGCATCGCGCACCTCCTGCGTGCCGAACCGCCAGTCGACGCTCTCGCGTGCGCGACCCACCACCCAGGGGCCGATGAGCACGCCGGTGAGGAAGGCCGTCGCGTGGGTGAAGTCCCAGATCTCGGCGGCGTAGAGGATCATCGCGATGCAGTACAGCGACACCACGAGCCGGACGCGCCGGCGCCACAGCAACGGGAAGCCTGCCGTCGCCGCGCCGAGCGCTCCGAAGCCGCCGTTGCTGAAGCCCACGTCGGGGACGTGCGCGAGCTCCTCGGCCCAGTCGACCCCCGCGGCGCCGAGCGCCAGCAGCAGCCCCGCGGTCGCCAGCACCGCGACCACATGGGTCCCCAGGACCGCGAGCAGCATCCGGAGCGTGCCGTAGTGCAGCTCGAGGTAGCCGCCCCCGACGCAGAACACGGCGAGGATCAGGCCGTACATCCACGGCTCGGGCGCGATCGCGGCCCCGGCGATCAGGTTGAGCCAGCGGCCGTCGGAGAACTCGTCGACCCCCCAGCCCCACCTGTCGACCAGACCGTTGGACTCGGCGGACGTCCACAGCGCGCCGGTGAGCGCGCCCACCGCGAGGATCACGACCGTGACCGCGATCGTGCCCGGCACGCGGCGCGCGAACGCGAGGGCGCGCGCGGCGGTCGACATGCTCTCCGGATCCGAGGCCACGGCCGCCATGCGGCCACGCTAACCGACCTGGGGCGCTTGCGGCAGGGGATCTGCGGCACACCACCAGGGGGAATGACCTGCGCACGCGCCTCGGTTACCCTTGACGATGATGCCCGCACGCGTGAGCGTGCGGACCGGACCGCTGGGAAGCGCGTCAGAACACAGGGAGCATGGATGAACGCGGACGACCGCACCACCTCGACGGCCCGCGGCCTCTACACGCCGCGGCCGACGGAGCCGACCACCGGACAGGTCCCGGCGCGCCGCGCCTTCATGCCGGTGGGCGCCGAGGCGCCGGTGTCGACCCAGTCGCCGACCTCGCAGTCCGCTCCCGCGGCGGCCCCGACGTCGACGGGCTCGATCCCCACCCGCACCGCGCTGCGCCCGCAGACGGCTCCCGAGGGCATCCCGACGGCGCGCCCCGCCGCGCCGCAGGCCGCACCGCAGGCCGCGCCCCAGCAGGCCCCCCGCCAGAGCGCGCCGCAGACCGTGCGCCCGACGCAGCCTCAGGCCTTCGCCCCCACGGGCGTTCCCGCCGCCCCCGCCGCTCCCGCCACGCCGGCCGCCCCGGCGGAGGCCCCCGCGCGGCGCGACGGCGCGATCGGCACCGGCACCGCGGTGCTCGGTGCCGGCGCGGCCAAGGTCAAGGACTTCGCAGGCCGCGCGGCCGACAGCTTCAAGGCCGGCGACGACCTGGGCACCCCCACGGCCAAGGGCGGCCCGCGCAAGGCGCGTGTGCTGCTCTCGCGCATCGACCCATGGTCGGCGCTCAAGCTCGGCTTCCTGCTCTCGATCGCCGCGGGCATCATGTTCGTGGTCGCGGTCTTCGTGCTGTGGACCGTGCTCAACCAGATGGGCGTCTTCACGCTCGTCAACGAGTGGGTCGTCAAGCTGTTCTCGACCGACTCCGAGGTCGACATCATGCAGTTCGTGCAGCAGAACAAGGTGATGGGGGCGGCGACGCTCGTGGCCGTCATCAACGTGGTGCTGCTGACCGCCCTGTCGACCATCGGCGCGTTCCTCTACAACGTGGTCTCCTCCGTCGTCGGCGGCGTCTACGTCACCCTCACGGACGACTGATCCGGCCTGCGCCGGCCGCGATTTTGTTTCGCGGCTGGCGTCCGGTATCGTTTATCGCCGCGGCAGTGATGCCGCGAGGGGCCCATAGCTCAGGCGGTTAGAGCGCTTCGCTGATAACGAAGAGGTCGGAGGTTCAAGTCCTCCTGGGCCCACCGAGGTGATTCGATGAAGAGCACGCTGATCCTGGCAGCCGCCTTCGTGGCCGGCGCCGTGGCGTACATCCTCATCACCGAGAACTCCGATCGAGACGTGTGGGACGATGTCCACCACCCGGTCCGCTGATCCAGCAGACCACGAGGGGCCTTGGCGCAATTGGTAGCGCACCTGCTTTGCAAGCAGGGGGTTAGGGGTTCGAGTCCCCTAGGCTCCACCAGACACGGAAGGCCCCCGCCGCATGGCGGGGGTCTTCGTCGTGTCCGGTGTCCGGGGACGATGCGCGGCTCAGCAGCAGCTGCCGCCCGCTCCCCCGCCGCAGCAGCCGGCGTCCTTGTCGACCTGGGTGGGCGCAGCGTCCTGCGCCGAGCCGCAGCCGCAGTGGCCGCCGCAGGACTCGAGGCCCGCGTCGTCGCCGACGGCCGCCAGCGCGGCGATCGAGGCGGACTCGAGCGTGTATCCCGCGTCGTGCACCGCGGCATCGGCCTCGAAGGCGAAGTCCTCCGCGAGGACCCCCGGGGCGATGAGGACGACGGCGCGTCCGGTCGCGTGGTCCACGGAGGCGGACCGCACGCCGGGCAGGGCGACGAGCGCATCGTGCACGCTCGAGGAGCAGCCGTCGCAGGTCATCCCCGAGACGACGAGGTCGATGACGGTGCCGGTCCCGCCGGCGAGCGTGGTGTCGTTCATGGCACGACCGTAAGCCTTCCCCTGGGCTGGAAGGTCAACCCTTGGTCCCGGGGTGTCGCGGGACGGTGCGGCGGGGTCAGCGCGACACGGCCTCGGCATCCTTGGCCGTGAGGCGCTGCGCGATCGCGAGCGGGATCACCGACACGACCGCGAGGATCACCGCGATGACCGCGACCACCGGCGCCTGCGACGGGCGGAACATGTTCTGCAGGATCCACAGCGGCAGGGTCGTGACCCCGGTGCCCGCGGTGAAGGTGGTGACGATGATCTCGTCGAAGCTGAGCGCGAACGCGAGCAGGCCGCCGGCCATCAGCGCGGACTTGAGGTGCGGGAAGGTCACCAGCCGGAACGTGGTGAAGAGCCCCGCGCCCAGGTCCATCGACGCCTCCTCGAGGCGCGTGCCCGACGCGTTGAGGCGCGCGAAGGCGTTGTTGTACACGGTCACGATGCAGAACGTCGCGTGCGCGACCACGAGCGTCCACATCGCGAGGTCGACGCCCATGAGCGTGCGGAAGGCGTTGTTGAGCGCGATACCGGTGACGATGCCGGGGAGGGCGATCGGCAGCACGATGAGGAGGTTGACGGTCTCCTTGCCGAAGAACCGGTAGCGCGAGAGGGCCATCGCCGCGAGCGTGCCCAGCACGAGGGCGATCGCGGAGGCGATGAGCCCGACGACCACGGACGTGCCGAGCGCCTCGAGCGCCCCCGTGCTGTGGAGCGCGCGCCCCCACCACTCGAGGGTGAAGCCCGGCGGCGGCCACGACAGGCTCTCCGAGGTGCTGATCGAGTTGAGGAACACCACCCCGAGCGGCAGGTAGATGAGGGCGAGCACCACCAGGGTGATGGCACCGAGGACGATGCGGGCGACGCGTCCGAGCTGCATCAGAGGCTCCTGAGCGCCCCGGTCCGGCGGACCGCGGCGAGGTAGACGAGGATGATCCCGATCGGGATGAAGGAGATCGCGGCGGCGAGCGGGAGGTTGTTGGCGGCGCCGACGTTGTCGTACACGAGCGTTCCCAGCATCTGCGTCGCGCCGCCGACGATCTTGGTGGAGATGTAGTCGCCCAGGCTGAGCGAGAAGGCGAAGATCGAGCCCGCGATGATCGCCGGCCGGATCATCGGGAGCACCACCGACACGAGCGTGCGCCAGCCCTGGGCCCCCAGGTCCGCCGAGGCCTCGAGCAGACGGTCCGGCACGCGGTCGAAGCCCGCGTAGATGGGCATGATGACGTAGGGGAGCCACAGGTAGGACAGCGTGAGCACCACGCCCACGAGCCCGTAGCCAGGCGTCGAGCCTCCGAACGGGGAGGCGGCCCACTCGATGAGCCCGTCCGAGGACAGCAGCGCGCGCCACGCGTAGACCTTGACCAGGTAGGACGCCCACAGCGGGGCGAGCACCGCGATCACCAGCAGATGGCGCAGGCGGGTGCTCGCGACCTTCGCCATGAAGAACGCGACCGGCACCGCGACCGCGATGTCGATCAGGGTGACCAGCAGCGCGATGCCGAGCGTCCGCAGCGTGACCGTCCGGTAGAGCGCCTCGGTGAACACCTCGACGACGTTCTCGGTGGTCCACTCGATCTGCACCTGGCCGGTGAGCTCGTCGACGGTCCAGAACGCGGTCACGAGCAGCGCCGCGAGGGCGACGATGTAGACGAGGCCCAGCCACAGCACCGGCGCGGTCAGCAGGCTCGCGAGCTGCAGGCGCCGGCGAGGGGCCAGGTAGGTGGAGACGCGATGCGAGGTCATGGTTCCTTCGAGGGACGATGCGGGGGATGGGGGCGCCGGGCCCCGAGGGGGCGGGGCCCGGCGCCGGTCAGGGGTGGATCAGCCCTTGATCTCCTGCCAGGCCTTGGTCCACTCGGAGTAGTCGACGCACTCGACGTCCTCACGGCCGTCGACGCAGTCGCTCACCGGCGTGGTCCAGTACCAGATCTGCGACGCGTAGTCCTCGTCGCCCGCGTGGTAGGCCTCGCAGTCGTCGCGGAAGTCGCACGCGGCCTCGGAGGACGGCGCCTCGCCGAAGTACGCGGTCGCCTGGGCGTTGACCTCGGGGCTCGCGATGTAGTCGAGCCACGCGTACGCGCAGTTGGTCGCCTCGGACTCCGACGCGATCATCCAGGTGTCGGACCAGCCGGTCGCGCCCTCGTCGGGCAGGACCACATCGGTGTTGCCGCTCGAGATCGAGTTCTGGATCACCTGCCACGTGGTGCCGACCACGGAGTCGCCGGACTCGAAGGCCTGGATCTCCAGGAGGTAGTCCGACCAGTACTCGCCGATGCTCGCGTTCTGGGTCTTGAGCAGGTCGACGGCGGCTGCGAACTGGTCCTCGTCGAGGGCGTACGGGTTCTCGATGCCCAGCTCGGGGCTGTGCGTCATGAGGTAGACGGCGGCATCCGCGATGTAGATGGGCGAGTCGTACGCCGTGACCTTGCCCGAGTAGTCCGAGGCCTTGTCGAAGACGACGTCCCAGCTGGTGGGGGCCGGCGTGACCTCGTCGGTGTTGAACATGAGGAGGTTGGCGCCGTAGCCGTGCGGGACTCCGTAGGAGACGCCGTCGACCGAGTTCCACTCCTTGTCCTTGAGGAAGTCGAAGATGCCGTCGTAGCTCTCGAGCAGGTCCGTGTTGACCGGGGCGACGAGGTCAGCGGCGATGAGGCGGAGGGTCAGGTCTCCGGACGCCGCGACCACGTCGTAGCCGCCGCTCTGCATGAGCTGGTAGGCCTCGTCGGAGGTGCCGTACGTCTTGGCGTCGACCATGCAGCCGGTCGCCTCCTCGAAGCCGGACACCCAGTCCACCGAGGCGTCGTTGGAGCCGTCCTCGACGTAGCCGGGCCACGCGAGGATCGAGACGGAGCCTTCGGTGGCACCGAGCGACGCGGCGGCCTCCGAGCCGCCGTCGGAGCTGGAGGTGCCGCACGCGGCGAGGGACACGACCGCGGTCGCGGCGAGGCCGGCCCGGAGGGCCGTGCGGGACGGGGACTTCGACACGGGTGATTCCTTTCGTTGGATGCTGCTCGGTGGTGCTGGCTCGGTGGGTGGGTCAGGCCGCAGGCGCGTCCGACTCGAGGGGTGCCGCGGCGGCGGGGTCGATGCTCACGGTCACGCGGTCGCCGCGGCTGCGGCGCTGTGCGGCGCCGATGTTGGGCTCGAGCGCGGTGATCCGCGCGCCGACGCCGTCGAGGTCGATCACGATGCGGTGCTCGGGGCCGGTGTAGATGACCTCGGCGATGGTGCCGGCCACGCCGCCGTCGGGGGCGTCGAGCGTGACCCTCTCGGGCCGTACGGCCGTGGCGATCGCGGGCAGCCCGAACCTCTCCGCGACGTCAGGCTCGAGGAGGGTCGACGAGCCCACGAACGAGGCGATGAACGGGTTGCGGGGGTGGTCGTAGACCTCGCGCGGGGTGCCGAGCTGGACCACGCGGCCCGCGTCGAAGACGGCGACGCGGTCGCTCAGCGTGAGCGCCTCGTCCTGGTCGTGCGTGACGAACACGAACGTGATGCCGAGTGAGCGCTGGAGCTCCTTGAGCTCGACCTGCATCTGCTCGCGCAGCTTGAGGTCGAGCGCGCCGAGCGGCTCGTCGAGCAGGAGGGCCTGGGGGCGTAGCACGATCGCGCGGGCGAGGGCCACGCGCTGGCGCTGGCCGCCCGAGAGCTCGTGAGGGCGCCGGTCCTCGAACCCGGCGAGCCGGACCGAGGCGAGCGCCTCCTCCGCCTTGGCGCGGCGCTCCTTGCGCGCGACGCCGGCGACCCGCAGGCCGTACTCGACGTTCGCGATGACGCTGAGGTGGGGGAAGAGCGCGTAGTCCTGGAAGACCGTGTTGACGGGCCTGGCGAAGGGGGCGAGGGCGGTGACGTCGCGGCCGAACAGCGCGACCGATCCGGACGTCGGCTGCTCGAAGCCCGCGATGATGCGCAGCACCGTGGTCTTGCCCGAGCCCGAGGGCCCGAGCATCGAGAAGAACTCTCCCTCGGCGATGTCGAGGTCGAGGTCGGCGACCGCGATGGTGTCGCCGAAGCGCTTGTGCAGGCCGCGGAGGCGGATGGCGGGGTCCATGCCCCCTTATTCATCTGGTTCCAGATGTCTTTTGCAAGACGTCGCGTGTAACGAGTTGATTAAATCTCTGGTTCCAGACCTTTCCGGGGCGACGAGCGCCCGTCACAATGGCGCGGTGGGACTGATCTGGGGCACCGGCGCGTACGCCGCGCGCTCCGCCACCCATGCCGCGATCTTCGCGCCGCTTGCTCCGGTGGGCCGCGCCGAGGCCGTCGCGCAGCGCCTCGCCGATGCCATCCAGCTGGGCCTGCTCGAGCAGGGCGAGCGCCTTCCCACCGAGCAGGACCTCGGACGGCAGTTCGGCGTCGCGACCGTGACGGCGCGCGAGGCGCTCGAGTCGCTGCGCACCGCGGGGCTGATCGAGACGCGCCGTGGCCGCGCGGGCGGCAGCTTCGTCTGCGGCAGCGGGGACGATGCTCGCGCCGCGCTCACCACGCGCCTCACCGGGCTGTCACGCGTCGAGCTGCGCGACATGGGGCTCCACTACGGGCTCATCGCGGGTGCCGCGGCCGAGCGCGCGGCGCTGTTCGCGACGCCCGACGAGGTCGCGATGCTCGGCACGCTCATCGAGGACGGTGCCGTCGCCAACGGCGTGGCCGCGCGCCGCGCCGAGAACGGCATCCGGGTCGAGGTCGCGGCGCTGTCGCGCTCCGCGCGCCTGGTGTCCGAGCAGGTGCGGCTCCAGGCCGAGTTCGGTCCGCTGCTGTGGATCGCCCTGCAGGAGCACGGCGTGGTGACCGGGAACGCGGCCCGGCATCGTCGCCTGCTCGCCGCGATCGACGACGAGAGCCCCGAGCAGGCACGCGCGATCGTCTCGGAGCAGGTCGGCTGGCTGGTCGACCGGCTGCTCGCGATCCGCGAGGCGGCGGATCGATGATCGCCGAGGCGATCCTCGAGATCGCGGACGTGCTCGGCACCGCGCTGGGGCCCGTGTTCGCCGAGGTGTCGGACTGGCGCCAGCGCCTCGCGGGGGCGCTGTCCTCGGGTGCGGCCTCCGGGCCCTCGGTCGACGAGGCGGTCGAGTGGCTCGTGGCGCCGTCCCTCGACGATGCGCGACCCATGATCGGCGCGGGCTTCGTCGCGGCGCCCGGGTATCTCGAGGACGCTCCCTGGCACCTCGCGTGGTGGGTGAGCGCGGCCAACGGCGTGGGTCTCGGCTCCAGGCCCGGGACGCTCCGGCGCCTCGCCTCGGTGGACAACCCGCTCGACGCGTCCTTCCACGACTACACGCGGCTCGAGTGGTGGCGCGGCGCGGTCGAGTCAGGCGGGGCCTACCTCACGGGCCCGTACATCGACTACCTCTGCACGGACGAGCTCACGCTCACGCTCACCGCGCCGGTCACGGTCGACGGCAGGCTCGCGGGCGTGGTCGGCGCGGACCTGTCCGTCGCACGCCTCGAACGGCTCACCGACGGCGTGCTCCATGCGGCGGCGGTGCCGGCCGTGGTCGGGACCGCCGCGGGACGCGTCATCGCCGCGACCGACGCCGCGGTCGAGCCCGGCACGCCGGCGCGCCGGCTCGGCGAGGGATGGCAGTGGCATCCCGTCCCGGGCTGCGGCGGCACGCTCGCCGTCGCCGGCAGCGGCTGACGCCTCCCGGCGCAAGCGGTCGGGCTCAGCGCCCGAGGGTCCTCACCAGCAGCCGCAGCGCCTCGGCACGCTCCCACGCGGCCGCCGCATCGTCCTCGAGCCCGCGCTCGAGGCGCCACTGGCGCACGCCTTCGTACGAGCGGATGTGGGCCATGATCGTCGCGATCGCCTGGCCGGTGGGGGTGACGGGGGCGCGCGAGGTGAGCAGCTCGGCGCCGCCCGACTCGGCCCAGTCGGTGAGCACCTGCGCGCCGAGGTTGTCGTGATCGGTGCCCGCATGGCCGTGATCGCGCGTGCAGCGCAGGACCCGGCCGGAGAGCTCGTCGACGTGGACGACCGCGCCGCACAGGATCCGACGCTGGCGCGGCCGCGCGTCGAGAAGAGGTCCGTTCAGCAGGCGGTCGAGCCTGGCGCGGTGCCGCGCCGGGTCGTCGTCGAGCGGGGACGGGACGGTCGGCGTCGCCGTGCGCCCGCGCGTCGCGGTCGGCCACGGGCTCATGGCCGGGCCTCGGCGGTCTGCGGCATCGCTACCTCCATGTCCTGTTGCGTCTCCTATCGGCAGGCTCACACTTCCCTCAAGATGTAGGTTTTGCCAGGAAGTGTGCGATTCGCCACACCTCGTGCGGATGCGACCGGGATCCCCCGGTCGCGGCGCCGGTCTATCCTCGAGCCATGGGCGATTTCCAACGTTGTAATAACCCCGCTCCGCGGTCCTTCCCCGCGGGCTCCATCACGCTCGCCGGCGGTCCGCTGCTCGCCGCGCTCGAGCGCTCGGTCGCGACCGCGCTCGCGCACGACCCGCATCGTCTCCTCGCGCCCTACCGGCACGAGGCGGGCCTGCCCGCCGTCGTCGAGAGCTACGGCGACTGGGAGTCGCGCGGGATGGGGGGCCATATCGGCGGCCACTACGTCTCCGCGCTGTCCCACCTCTACGCGGCCACGGGACGCGAGGACATCCTCGCGCGGCTGCGCACCATGCTCGACGGGTGGCGCGAGTGCCAGGACGCCGTGGGCACGGGCTACCTGGGCGGCGCGCCGCGGGGCGTGGAGCTGGGTGAGGAGCTGCGTGCCGGTCGGATCGAGGCCGAGCCGTTCGCGCTCAACGGCCGCTGGGTCCCGATGTACAACCTCCACAAGACGCTCAACGGGCTCATCGACGCGTACGAGGCGGCCGGCCAGGACGACGCGCTCGCGATGGCCGTCGCATGGGCCGACTGGTGGCTGGGCATCTCCGCCGAGCTCGACGACGCGCAGATCGAGTCGATCCTGACCGCCGAGTTCGGCGGCATGAACGACGCCTTCTTCCGGCTCGCCGCCCTCACGGGACGCGAGGACCTCGCCGTCGAGGGCCGTCGGTGGTCGCATCATCTGCTGCTCGACCCGCTGCTCGCGGGCGAGGACCGGCTGACCGGGCTGCACGCGAACACGCAGGTGCCCAAGGTGATCGGCTACGCGCGCTCGGGCGACGCGGACCTGGTCGATGCCGCGCACGTCTTCTGGGACGCGGTGGTCCACGAGCGCACCATCTCGCTCGGCGGCCACGGGGTGCGCGAGCACTTCCATCCCAAGGAGGACTTCCGCGCGATGATCCTCGAGGCGCTCGGCCCCGAGTCGTGCAACACGTTCAACATGTTGACCATCGCGGACCTCTTCCGGCAGACCTCGTCCGACCTCGGGCCGGTCGACTTCGCCGAGCGCGCGATCTACAACCACGCGCTCACGGTCCAGCACCCGGAGCACGGCGGCTTCGTGTACTTCTCCCCGCTGCGGCCCGCGCACTATCGCGTGTACTCGAGCCACGGGGAGTCCATGTGGTGCTGCGTGGGCAGCGGCCTCGAGAGCCACTGCCGCTACGCCCGCTTCCTGTTCTCGCGCGACGGCGACAGCCCGCGCGTCGAGATCTACGAGCCCGCGGTGCTCGACTGGGACGGGATCCGGATCGAGGTGCGCGCGGATCTCAAGGCCTCGTGGAGCGTCACGATCGAGGTGAGCGTCGGGGAGCCGCAGGAGCGCAGCGTGCGCCTGCGCATCCCCGACTGGTCCGACGGCGCGGAGGTGAACGTCGACGGGGAGATCGTCGAGGTCGCGCCCGACGCGCGCGAGGTCGCGCTCGACCGCCGGTGGGAGGGGACCTCACGCATCGTCCTCGAGCTGTCCCCCCGCCTCGCTCTCGAGCCCCTTCCTGACGGCTCGCCGTGGGCATCGTTCCGTCTCGGACCGTTCGTGCTCGCGCACCGCGACGGGGCCGACGATCTCGAGGGCCTGGTCGCGACCGGCAAGGACGCGCCGCACATCGCGCTCGGTCCACGGCGGCGCATGATCGAGACGCCGGCCGTGGTGGGCGCGGGCGAGGACGCCGCCCTCGACGTCGGCGTGCTCGGCCGTCGCGCGATGCTCACCGCCACCCGGCTCGACGGGGACGCTCCCCGACCGGTCACGCTGGAGCTCGAGCCGTACAACGAGATCCACGACGAGCGGGCGACGGTCTACCTCCCGGTGGGCGGCTCCGCCGAGGAGCTCCGCGAGATGCTCGCCGAGCTCGACGCCGACGAGCTCGAGGACGCCGCCGTGGTCGACGTGGTCGCGCCGGGCGAGCAGCAGTCCGAGATGGACCACGGCTACCTGTCACACGCGTCGCGCATCGAGTGGACCAACGCGCGCAGCTGGCGCATGGCGGAGGACTGGTTCTCCTACGTCCTCAAGCCGAAGGTCGCGGGACCGCACCTGGTGCGCATCCGCACCCTGGTCGGGCTGCCGTCCGGCGGGGACGATGCGGTGGTGCGGTTGGGCGGCGAGGTCGCCGCGCCCGCGTCGACCGTGGCGCGCAACGTGCCGCTGTACGGGGACGTGATCGAGTCGCTCTACGAGGTCGACGCGCCGGCCGACGGCATCGAGGTGCGCTTCGAGGCGGGCCCGGGCGGGACGACGGCGGGCGTGGCCGCGGTCGCGCTCATGACCGCGACGGGCTGACGCCGCCTCGCGCGTCGCGACATGGAAGCGGGGCCCGGCCATCCGGCCGGGCCCCGCTTCGCGTGCGCCTACTTGTCGTCGGCCTTGTACTCGTCCTTGAGGTCGTCGATCTGCTCGCCGAGCTCCTCGACGGCGTCCTCCCAGACGTCGCCCGCGTCGTCGATGGTCGACACGACGCCGTCCGCGGCGCGGGAGCGGGCCTCGTCGGCCGCCTCCTTGACCTTCTTGACCTCGGTGACGGCGGTGTCCTTGACCTGCGTGAACGCGGGACCGGCCACCTCGGCGACCTTCTTGGCCTCGGTGACGGCGGTGTCCTTGACCTGCGTGAACGCGGGACCGGCCTTCTCGGTGATGACCTCGGCGGCGGCCGCGGCGGCAGCGCTCGCGGCGTCCGCGGCCTTCTTCGCGGCATCGGCCGCGGCGTCCACGGCCTTGTTGACGTTGCGGCGCACCTGGTCCTTGAGGTCGCCCTCGGCGGCGAACTCCCACTCCTCGTCCTCGCCGGCCCAGGCGTCGCGTCCCTGGTCGCGACGCGCCCAGACGACGACGGCCGCGCCGGCCGCGGCGGCCAGCGCGAGCGGCACCAGCACCTTGCCCCACGAGCGGCCCGACTTGGGCTCCGGCTCCTCGTGCGCGGCGTCCTCGATCGCGGCGATCACGGCCGGGATGGCCGCGCCGACGATCGCGGCGTGCGCGACGTCGGTCCACTCGGAGGCCTTGGAGCCGGCCTTCTTCACGTAGGGCGACGCCTTGCGCGCACCCGAGTGGTAGGCCTCCTGGACCTTGGGCCCGGCCCACTCCTTCGCGTGCTCCATCTGCGGCCCCGCCCACTCCTTGGCGCGCTTCGCGGCCTTCCGCGCGGCGACCGAGGCCTCGCGGGCGGCCTCCTGCGCCGCCTTCGCCGCATCGGCCGCCTGATCGCGCGCCTTGTCGGCGTCGAAGCCCTGGAAAGTCACCTTGCTCATGCTGCGCTCCTCCTGGTCCGTGGGGACTTCGCCCCCTTGTCGGGGGGCAACGTCCCCAGGCAGAAGGCTGTTCCGTCCATCGTGCCACTTGAGGCGCGTCGAGGCGAGGGGCATGGAACAATAGCGGGCATGATCGCAACTCTTCAGACCACCGCCGGGGACATCAACATCGAGCTGTACCCCGACCACGCGCCCGTGACAGTGAAGAACTTCGTGGGCCTCGCCACCGGCGAGAAGGAGTGGAAGAACCCCGCGACCGGCGAGAAGTCCAACGACCCGTTCTACGACGGCCTGGTGTTCCACCGCGTCATCAACGGCTTCATGATCCAGGGCGGCTGCCCGCTCGGCACGGGCACCGGCGGCCCGGGCTACAACTTCGACGACGAGATCCACCCCGAGCTCCGCTTCGACGAGCCCTACCTGCTCGCGATGGCGAACGCGGGTCAGCGTCTCAACCCGATCACCGGCCGCCCGGGCGGCACCAACGGTTCGCAGTTCTTCATCACCGTGGACAAGCCGAGCTGGCTCAACGGCAAGCACACGATCTTCGGCAAGGTCGCCGACGACGCGTCGCGCGCCGTGGTCGACAAGATCGCGACCACGCCCACCGATGGCCGTGACCGTCCCCTCGAGGACGTCATGATCACCGGCATCACCATCGCCGAGTAAGACCCGATGACATCCGATCCGGGTGCCGCGGCGCCCACGTGCCCGCGCCACCCGGACCGGGTGTCCTACGTCCGCTGCCAGCGCTGCGGACGTCCCGCCTGCCCCGAGTGCCAGCGCCCCGCATCGGTCGGCATCCAGTGCGTCGACTGCGTGCGCGAGGCGGCGTCGCAGCGCCGGCCGATCGTCAACCGGCTCGGGTTCACCAGCGCCTACGGGACGCCCTACGTCACGTACGGGCTCATCGCGCTCAACGTGCTGGCCTACGTCTACGGCACGGTCGCCATGGGCACCGCGACGTGGCAGGACGCCTGGGGTCTGTGGACGGGCCTCAGCCCCGCGGAGCTCGCGATGTACTCCAACGTGGGCGACGAGTGGTACCGGTGGATCTCCTCCGGCTTCGTGCACTTCGGACTGCTCCACCTCGGCATGAACATGCTGGTGCTGTTCCAGTTCGGCACGCAGCTCGAGCCGATCCTCGGCCGCGTGAGGTTCGCGGCGCTCTACCTCGCGTCGCTGCTCGGCGGCTCGCTCGTCGCGACGCTGATCGCCCCGTCCGTCGCGCTGCACGGCGGCGCCTCGGGCGCGATCTTCGGGCTCATCGCCGCCTACGCCGTGGTGCTCTCGAAGCTCAGGCTCGACTACCGTTCGCTGCTCACCACGGCGGGCCTCTGGCTGGTGCTCGGCTTCGTGATCCCCAACATCTCGTGGCAGGGGCACCTGGGCGGCGCCGTCGCCGGCGCGCTCACGATGCTCGCGATGCTCCACTGGGTGGAGCGCAGGCCCGCGTAGCCGTCCCTCGTCGAGGCCCCGTCGCATCCGCGGCGGGGCCTTCGTGCTGTCCCGGCTCGCGCCACCCGAGCGCGTCCCCAGCCTGCGGAAATGGTGGCTGGTTGTCGGATCTGAGAGATCGCCGCGCGGCAGTGGTTGCTGGTTGTCGGGCGCATCGGCGCGCCTGGCCGGCGGCGACCATCAGCCACCACTGTGAGGCGAGAACCTTCAGGAACCGACCATGACGTACCACTTCGGGAAGGGGTGGGCGTGGGGCTCACCCGGGTTCCCCCACAGGCCTGGACCCCGCATCGTCCCCAGTCCATCCACAGGCCGAACCTGTGGAGAAGTACGGCGCGAACCCCCGGTTTCCCCACACTCATCCACAGATGTGAATGACATCCGTGTAGTTATCCCCACCTCAATCCACAACCGGGGATAACTACACCGGTGTGTTTTTCTCCACCGCTGTGGAGGAATCTGGGGAGAACTACAGGCGTGTGATTCCTACTTCCAGCGGGTGAGCAGGCCCATGCCCGTCGCCATCAGCACGAAGCCCACGATGAGGTTCATGTCGCCGATGCCGGGGATCGGGTACTGACCCTTGGCGGTGTAGTACACGACGATCCACACGGGACCCGCCACCAGCAGCGTGAGCGCGGTGGGCAGCAGCCACTTGGGGTTGTCGGACTGGGGCTTGCCCAGGTTCCGGGGGGCCTTGTAGACGTTCTCGTCGCGCTTCTTCGACCTTGCCACTGCACACTCCGTCGCTCTGCTGTGACCGCGCACGCGCGCGGTGCTCAGGCATAAGGGTACCGAGCGCTGTGCCGAGCACGGGATTCCCGCACGATGCGCGCTCCCGTAGGCTGGGCGATCATGCCCACATCGGTGGAGGTCCCCACGCAGCCGGGCGCGCCGGCACCCGAGCCGCCGCGCCGGCCGAGCATCGGCACGCGCCTGATCTCGCTCATCGGCGAGCTGTGCATCATCGCGGGCGCGGTCATCGGCCTGTACGTGCTGTGGCAGCTGTTCTACACCGACATCGTCGCGGACCGTGAGCAGGCCGAGGTGGTCGACGGCCTCGACTGGGCCTACACCGGTCCCATCACCGCGGGCGAGGGCGCCGACGAGGGCCCGCTGGTCATCCCGGCCGAGCTGCACCTGTCCCCCGACACCGCGCCCGTCATGGACGAGCCCGCGTTCGGGGAGACGTTCGCCACCTTCTACGTCCCGCGCTGGGGCACGGACTACGTCAAGCCCATCTCCGAGGGCGTCACGCGCACCGAGATCCTCGACGTGCTCGGGATCGGCCACTATCCCGACACCGGCATGCCGGGAGCGGTCGGCAACTTCGCCATCAGCGCGCACCGGACCACGTACGGCAAGCCCTTCAACCGGATCGCGGAGCTGCAGGACGGCGACGCGCTCGTGGTGCAGACGGAGGAGGCCTGGTACGTCTACCGCATGACCGACGACCTGATCGTCCAACCGACGCAGGTCGAGGTGATCGCGCCCAACCCGTACGACCCGACGGCGGCAGCGGACGCGCAGTACATCACGCTCACCACGTGCCACCCGATGTTCTCCGCAGCCGAGCGGTACATCGTGCACGGCGAGCTCGAGTACTGGGCGCCCACCGGCAACGGCGTCCCGCCCGAGATCCTCGAGGAGATCCCGCAGCCATGATCTTCCCCGCCGTCTGGAACGTCCTGCCCGGCCCCGCATGGTTGCGGGTGATCCTCCTGATCGCCCTCATCCTCGCGATCGTCGCCGCGCTGTTCCACTGGGTCTACCCGTGGTTCTCGGTGACCTTCGACATCCAGGACCAGAACGTGGAGGCCGTGCCGTGACCCGCATCCTTGTGGTCGACAACTACGACTCGTTCGTCTACACGATCGTGGGCTACCTGCGCCAGATGGGCGCGGAGACCGTGGTGGTGAGGAACGACGCGGTGGCGGAGGCCGGGGACATCTCCGCCTACGACGGCGTGCTCATCTCCCCCGGGCCCGGGACGCCGGCCGAGGCCGGCGCGTCGATGGACGTCATCCGCACCTGCGCCGAGACGGGCACGCCGATGCTGGGCATCTGCCTGGGCCATCAGGCGCTCGCAGAGGTCTACGGCGGCGTGGTCTCGCACGCGCCGGAGCTCATGCACGGCAAGACGTCCTCGGTCACGCATGTCGGGGGCTCGGTGATGGACGGCCTGCCGTCGCCCTTCACGGCGACGCGCTACCACTCGCTCGCGGTCGAGAACCCGACGGTGACCGACGACCTCGAGGTGACGGCCTCGACCGCCAACGGCATCATCATGGGGCTCCAGCACAAGGAGCTCCCGCTGCACGGCGTCCAGTTCCATCCCGAGTCCGTGCTGACGGAGGGCGGGCACCGCCTGCTCGCCAACTGGCTCGAGGTGTGCGGGATGCCCGATCCCGAGGGGCGCTCCGCGGGGCTCAGCCCGCTCGTGCGACGCTAGCCGGCGCCGGCGACGCGTCGGCTGCGCGCGGGGCGAGCGCCAAGGCGATCGCGGCGATCCCCGCGCACGCCACCATGGTGATCGCCAGCGGTGCGGCGGTGGCGCCGCCGATGCTCACGAGCGGGGACACGAGCGCCGCGAGGCCGAACTGGAAGGCGCCGAGCACGGCGGAGCCCACGCCGGCGGCGAGGGGCACGGCCCCGAGCGCCAGCGCCGTCGCGTTGCCGAACACCAGGCCCAGGCTCGAGACCGCGACGAACAGCGGGAGCGCGAGCCAGCCCGTCGGAGCGGCGAACGCCACCAGCAGGCCGACCGCCAGCGAGGCGGCCAGGGTGAGGCCGATGCCGATCGCCAGGAGCCGTCGGACGTCGTGCGTCGTGGCCAGCTTGGCGGAGGCGCCGCTCACCACCATGAGGCCGAGCGCGTTGGCGCCGAAGGCGAGCCCGTAGGCCGTCTCGTCGAGGCCCATCATGTCCTGGTAGAGGAAGGGTGAGGCGGAGATGTAGGCCATCATCACGGCGAAGGAGAACGCGAAGGTCGCGGAGTAGCCGAGGAAGCGGCGCGAGCGCAGCGCGCGCAACGGCGAGCCCGAGGCGAGGCGCTCGGCGCGGTCCGCGACGCGACGCGACGCGGGGTAGGACTCGCGGACGACCGCGAGGATCGCGACCAGCATGACGACGGAGAGCGCCACCACGATGCCCAGGATGCCCCGCCAGCCGAGCGGCTCCACCAGCACGCCGCCGAGGACCGGCGCGATCACCGGGGCGACACCGCCGACGATCATCATGAGGCTGAAGGCGCTCGCCGCGGCCGTGCCCGTGGCCCGGTCGGAGATGATCGCGCGACCGATGACCATGCCCGCGGCGCCGCCGAGGCCCTGGAGCAGGCGGGCGGCCACGAGCACCCCCACGGTCGGCGCGGCCACCGTCGCGATGCCTGCGACCACCATGAGGGCGGCGCCCGCGATGAGCGGGGGCATGCGGCCGAACCGGTCCGAGAGCGGCCCGAAGACGAGCTGGCCTGCGGTGACGCCGAGCAGGAAGGCGGTGAGCGTGAGCTGGATGGAGGTGGCGCCCGTCGTGAGGTCCTGTGCCATCTGCGGGAACGCCGGCAGGTAGAGGTCCGTCGCGAGCGGGGCGATCGCGGAGAGGAGCCCGAGCACGCCGAGCAGGGCCGCGGTGATCCCCTCGCCTGCCGACAGGCCGGACGATGCGGGGGCGGCCGAGGCGGGCCGAGGAGCGGCGGTCGTGGGGTTCGCGACGGTGGCGGTGTCCGGCGCAGCGGGCATGGGTGATCCTCTCGGGGCGGGGTGATTATGAAATCATAACCGATGGCGCGGGGTTCCGTCGATCGCACCGCCCGGTTGTAGCCTCGATCGCATGCCCGACACGTCCCTCGAGGATCGCGACCTCGCGGAGCTCGCCGAGTGCATCCTGCGGATCGCGCGCGAGCTCGACCCGCACGCCGCGGGCGCGGGCGTCGACGTGGTGCCCCTCACCGGCACGGAGACTGCCGTGCTGCGGTGGATCCACCGCAACCCGGGAACCTCGCCCAGCGCGGCGGCTGAGGCCACGGGGCTCAAGCGGCCCAACCTCTCGGTCGCGCTGCGGAGCCTCGAGGGCAAGGGGCTGGTGAGCCGGGAGCCTGATCCGGACGACCATCGTCATGCCGTCCTGCACGCGACGCCGCTCGCGGATGAGGGGATCGCGAGGCTGCGCGCCTTCTGGGCGTCCCGGATCCGCGACGCGATGGGCATAGACGTCGGGGCCGCGGCCGACGTGGCCGCGGTGCTGGGGCGCCTCGACGAGGGGATGCGGCGCTAGCCCCAGCCCTTCCACGCGCCGATCACCAGCATCGTCACCGCGAAGCCGACCGGCTGGTTGAGCCAGAGGAACGTGCGCCAGCCACGGTTCGCGTCCTCGCAGGTCTCGTCGGTGACGCCGACGAACCTCGCGACGGACGCGACATAGGCGACCGGGAGCAGCGCGGCGGTGGTCGCGGGCCACGGCAGCGCGAGCAGCACCAGGGACGATGCGCCATAGAGGCCGATCGAGAGCCACACGGTCGCGCGAGCGCCGATGACGGTCGCGACCGACGCGATGCCGCCGATCCGGTCCGCGCGCACGTCCTGCACCGCGCCGAACGCGTGGCTGGCCATGCCCCACAGGATGAACGCGGCCCAGACAGGCCACGTGGTGCGCGCGAGCAGCGGTTGGTCGGCGAGCACGAGCGCGTAGAGCAGCGGGCCGGCGAAGTGCAGCGCGGACGTGAGCGAGTCGAGGAAGGGCCGCTCCTTGAAGCGCAGGCCCGGCACCGAGTACGCGAGCACGCCGGCCAGCACCAGCACGAGCGTGACGCCGGCCGCGAGCGAGCCCTGCGCGAGCAGCCACACGACCGGCGGCATCACCGTGACCGCGCAGGCCCACAGGATCGCCCGATGCACGCGTCGGGCCTGGTCGCGGTCGCGGATCACGTCGCCCTCGACGCCGCCCTTGCGGGGGTTGGCGAGGTCGGACTCGTGGTCGAAGACGTCGTTGATGCCGTACATCAGCAGGTTGTACGGGATGAGGAAGAAGAGCGTGCCGACCACCAGGACCGCATCGACCGCGTGGGTCGCGAGCAGGTACGCGGCGGCGAAGGGGAAGGCGGTGTTGATCCATGAGACGGGGCGCGAGGCCTTGAGGAGGGAACGGATCATCAGCCCTCCTCGTCCCGACCGGGGGCGGCGAGGAGGGTCCAGAGGGTCGGGACCAGCATGACCGTGCCGAGCGCGTAGGCGACGTCCTCGATCGGTGCGCCGGCCACACGCACGCCCGAGATCAGCGCCTCGTCGTAGTCGACGATGCCCGCCGCCACGATCAGGGGGTCGAACACCGCGGTGAGCGCGACGATGATGAGCGCCGTCAGCAGGAGGGGACGATGCGGGAGGCGGCGGAGCGTGGGCAGGGTCGCCGAGGCGAGCACGGCGAGCACCGCGACGGAGAGGACGACGTAGGTCACGCGGGGCGCTCCCGTCGGTCCAGCCAGCGCCACACCAGCAGCGTCTGGTAGGCGAGCAGCGTGAGGAACACGGGCTCCTCGAGCGGCACCTCGGGCGCGATGCGGATGCCGGTGAGCCACGCCGACGGCCCGACGAAGAAGACGCCGAGCCCCACGCCGACCAGGTCCCACAGGAGCAGGAGCCCCACGGTGGCGGCGACGGTGACGAGCGCGGCGCGCGGACGGTCGAACACTGCGAGCCGGTACCGCCGGTCGATCATGCCGAGGCCGCCCAGGGACACCAGCAGCGCGGCCAGGTAGGCGGATCCGCTCACGCGCGGGCCCGCCGCGCGAGGTTGCCCAGCACGCCGCGGTCGCGCGAGCGCGCGAGGAAGCCCGGCGGCGCGGGCGTGGGCAGCGGGGCCGCGTCCACCGCGCCGAGGAGGCGCTTGGCCACGAGCTCCGCGGAGATCAGGCACAGCGGCACCCCGATCCCGGGGACGGTCGAGGCGCCCGCGTACAGCAGGTTCGGGACCTTCGACGAGACGTTTGAGGGCCGCATCACCGCGGTCTGCATGAGCGTGTGCTCGAGGCCCAGCGCGCCGCCGCGCCAGGCCCCGAAGCGCGCCTCGAAGTCCGCAGGCGTGATCACCTGGAGCACGGTGGAACGCTCGGCGAGGTCGGGAGCGCCCGCCCACGCCCCCACCTGGGTGAGGTAGCGCCGCCCCATCGCGACCAGCTCGGCGCGGGACTCGGGCGTGGCGCCCAAGGTCGCGTCCGCCGGGAACGGCACCAGCAGGAACAGCGCGTCCTTGCCCGGCGGCGAGACCGACGGATCGGTCGCACCCGGTCTTGCGACGTAGACCGACGCCGGCACGGGAGGCAGGTCGCCGTCCCGGAGCGCCGTGAAGTTCGCGTCCCAGTCGCGCGTGAACAGGAGCGTGTGGTGCGCGAGCTCGGGCACCTCGCCGTCGACCTCCGCGAGCACCAGCAGCGTGCTCACGCCGGGGCTGCGCCGCTTCCAGCTCTTCGCGGGGTGGCTGCGCCAACGCTCCGGGACCAGCGCGGTCTCGACGTGATGGAGGTCCGCGGCCGCCACCACGACGTCCGCGCGCAGGACCTCGCCGGACTCGAGCCGCACGCCCGTGGCGAAGCCCGCGTCATCCACCACGATCTGCTCGACCGGCGCGGACGTCCGGAGCTCCGCGCCCTCCGCGCGCGCGACGCGCGCGATCGCCTCGATCACCGCGTGCATCCCGCCGCGCGGGTACCGCACGCCCTCGCCCAGGTCGAGGTGGCTCATGAGGGAGAACAGCGCGGGCGCGCGGTCGGGCGACGAGCCGAGGAACACCGCGTGGAAGCCGAGCACCTGGCGCAGGCGCGGATCGCGGATGCGCGAGGCGATGCGCGAGCCCAGCGAGCGCGACAGCAGGCCCGCGAGCGTCGGCAGGCGCCGCAGCACGGTGCGATCCGCGACCTCGAGGGGCTTCGCGTACGTGGTGTAGAGGAAGCGGTCCAACGCGATGCGGTAGAGCTCCTCCGCGTCCTTCGCGTAGGCGCGCATCGCCTCACCCTCGCCGGGCGCGATCGCGTCGAAGCGCCGCCAGTTCTCCTCGGGATCCGCCGAGACGTCGAGGACCTCGGCCGGCCCCCAGGGCTCCTCGCCCTCGAACAGGACGCGGTAGCGCGGGTCGAGGTCCACGAGCTCGAGCTCGTCCTCGACGTCGCGGCCCATGAGCCCGAACCACTGCGCGAAGGCCTCGTGCATGAGGTACCACGTCGGGCCCGTGTCGAACGTGTGCCCTGCGATCTCCAGGCGTCCCATGCGCCCGCCGAGCTCGCCCTGGCGCTCGACGAGGACCACGTCCGCGCCGCCGCGCGCGAGCAGTCCCGCGGTCGCGAGTCCCGAGACCCCACCGCCCACGATGACGATCCGCGGCCCGCTCATGCGGCCAGCCTCCCGTGGAGCCCCGCCAGGTTGCGCGCGGCGAGCGCGGCCTTGACGGGATTCGCGACGCGCACACGCCTGGTCGCGAGCTCGCGTGGCGGGGTGCTCGCGACCTGGTCGAGCAGGCGTGCGTAGATGTCGAGCGTGGTGCCGACCGCGGCGCGGGCGCGCCGGGGCAGCGCGTCGAGCACCGCGGCGGCGGCGCGCATGTCGGCGCGGCACTCGTCGACCACCGCCGCGAGGCGCGCCTGGTCGAGCGCGGCGGCTGACACCCCCGGGAGATAGAGGCGGCCCAGCTGGTGCTCATCGGCCCCGAGGTCGCGCAGAAAGTTGACCTTCTGATACGCCGCGCCCAGCCGGCGTGCGCCCTCGCGCACCGCGGGGTCGAGAGGGCGCGGGCCCTGACCCGTGTTGACGAAGACCGCGAGGCACATCTCCCCCACCACCTCGGCGGAGCCGTGGATGTAGCGCGCGAGCGAGTCCTCGTCGTGGACCGTGCGCACCAGGTCCATCCGCATCGCGGCGAAGAACGGCTCGGTCTGCTCGCGCGTGATGCCGACCGCCCGCGCGGTCAGGCCGAACGCATGCGCCACGAGGTCCGCGCTGTAGCCGCGGTCCATCGCGCCGTGGACCTCGGCCTCGAAGCCGTCGAGGAGCGCGCCGGCGTCCGGCCCCCGGTAGGTGTCCACGAGCTCGTCGGCGACCCGGACCATGGCGTAGACGCTGCGCACGTGCGCGCGCTCCTCGTGGCGCAGCAGCCGCGTCCCGAGCCCGAAGGAGGTCGAGTAGCGCGCGATCACCTGGGCCGCGGCGGCACAGGCGGCCTCGTCGTAGAGCGCGCGCGACGTGGTCGCGTCGTCGTGATGGCGGCGTCGGCTCACGAGCGGCGCTCCGCGAGGCCGTCGATCAGCTCGACCAGGTAGCCCGACAGCGGCGCGGGGATGCGCTCGTAGGCGATGCGCCGGGCGATGCGCGCCTGCGCATCCGCGGTCCGCAGCGCCCTCTCGCGCGCGCCCGAGGCCACCAGCACCTCGCGCACGCGTGCCGCGCCCTCCTCGTCGAGCCCGGGGTCGCCCACGAGCGACGCGAGGACCGCTCGATCCGCGGCGTCGGCCCGCTCGAGGCCCAGCCGCAGCAGCTCGGTGCGCTTGCCGGCGCGGAGGTCGGACAGCACCGACTTGCCGGTGACGGCGGGGTCGCCGAACACCCCCAGGTCGTCGTCCACCAGCTGGAAGCTCAGGCCCAGCGCGGTGCCGAGCCGTTCGAGGTGGGTGACCATCGTGGGGTCCGCGCCCGCGAGCTGCGCACCCGCGAGGAGTGGCACCACGACCGAGTACGTCGCGGTCTTGAGCTCCGCGATCACCAGCGGCTCCGCGGCGGCCGGGGCGCCCGCGTCCGCGTACATGTCGCGCAGCTCGCCACCGATGGTGGTCCGCACCGCGCGCGTGACCAGCTGGAGGCAGGCGATGCGGTGGTGCGCCGGGATGTCGGCGCCCGCGATGAGGTCGTACGACGACGACAGCGCGAGGTCGCCACCGAGGACCGCCGCGGCCTGGACGTGCGCCTCGACCTGGGCGGCCGTGAGACCGGACCCGGCGATCGCCGCGCGCCGCGTGCCCGCGACGTTGGGCCGGCCGCGCCGGACCTCGTCGCCGTCGAGCAGGTCGTCATGGATGAGCATCGCGGTGTGGAGCATCTCCATGGCGGCCGCGACGGGCGCCACGGCCCGCGCATCGTCCCCGCCGAGCCCCGCGTACCCGGCGAGCGTGAGCTGCGGGCGCAGGCTCTTGCCCCCGAGCTGCAGCGCACCGACCGATGTCCACAGGTCCCGGTAGTCGGGGCCGCCGGCGGGAAGCTCCTGCTGGGCGCGCGCGACATGCGCGTCGAGCGCGTCCCTCACCAGGGGAAGTCCCTGGTCCACGAACTCATGCACCTGCTCGGCGGTGCCCACTGGCGTCATCACGCCAGCATAGACAGCGGGGCCCCGCGGATTGTTCCCGCGGGGCCCCGTGTCAGCGTGATCGGTGGATCAGCGGCACTGCAGCTGGTCGATCATCGGCACCTCGGCGTCCGGGTCGTCCGGGTCCGCCGTGAAGTTCGGGTCCGGGATGGAGACCGTGGTGACCGGGCAGCCGACCACGATGTTCACCACCGTGCCCGGCGCCACCTGGGTGCCGCCGTTCGGGTTGGTCGACTTGATGATGCCGTCGAAGGCGGCGTCCGGCACGGTGTCGACCGTGACGTCGCCCACCACGAGGTCCGCGTTCTCGATGTCCGAGCGTCCGGCAGCCTCCGACTTGCCCACCACGTCCGGTACCGCGACCGTGGACGGCGCCTCCGCGACCACGATCGAGACGGTGGAGCCGCGCTCCACCACGCCCTCGCCCGGGTCCTGCCGCAGGACGGTGCCCTCGGCCACGTCCGAGGTCTCCTCGGTGGACTCGTCCGCCACGAGGTTGAGGTCGCCCAGGATCTTGCGGGCCTCGGAGACGGTCTTCCCGGTGAGGTCCGGCAGGTCGACCTTGCCCGAGGACAGGTACAGGGTGACGGTGGAGTTCGCGCCCACCTCCTCGCCGGCGGCGGGGTCCGTGCGCGTGGCGAAGTCGGCGGCGAACGCCGCATCGTTCTCGATGTCGGTCGCGACCACGCGGAGGCCGAAGTCCTCGAGCTCCTGGATGGCGTCCTCCTTGGCCATCCCGCGGACGTCCGGGACCGCGACGATGTCCGGCCCCGTCGACAGGTAGACCGTGACGGTCGAGCCCTCCTCGACGTCGCGCCCGACCTCGGGATCGGTGCGCGTCACCAAGTCGATCTCGATGTCCTCGGAAGGCTCGGTGTCGAAGCTCGCGAGCAGCCCTCGCGCGTCGAGCTCCGCCTGGGCCTCGTCGCGCGTCATGCCCTCGAGGTCGGGGATGTTCACGGTCGCCGAGGCGCTCGGGCTCGGCTCGGCGATGGACCCGTTGTCGCGGGTCATCATCCACAGCGCGAGGATGAGCAGGATCGCGGCGGCCGCCGCGGCGCCGAGCACGGACCACTGGATGATCTTCTTGCGACGCGCGGCTGCGGGATCCTCCTCGTCCTCCTCCAGGGTGTCGATCCCCCCGGTGGCGGGCTCGAAGGAGCCCGGCTGGTCGACGGTGGCCCACGGGTTGGCCCCGGGCATCACGGCGGTCTCACCGCCGAGCGTCGGCTCGGGCATGACCTCGGTGGCGTCGGACTCCGCGCCGTCGCCCAGCGCGGCGGCCGCGACACCGGCGGCGCCGGCGCCCAGCGCCGCGGAGCCGAGCGCGATCGCACCCGTGGACGGGGAGACGGGCTCACCCGACATGACGGAGCGCAGGTCCGCGAGGAACTCCTGTGCGCTCGCGTAGCGCTCGTCACGGTTCTTGGTGAGCGCGCGCAGCACCACCCGGTCGAGCTCCTCCGGGACGTCGGAGGCGAACTCCGACGGGCGCGGCGCGGGCTCCCGCACGTGCTGGTACGCGACCGACACGGGCGAGTCGCCGATGAACGGCGGGCGGCCCGTCAGCAGCTCGAACAGCACGCAGCCGGTCGAGTAGAGGTCCGAGCGCGCGTCGACGTTCTCGCCGCGCGCCTGCTCGGGGGACAGGTACTGCGCGGTGCCCACCACGGCCTGCGTCTGGGTCATCGTCTGGCCCGAGTCGGCGAGCGCGCGCGCGATCCCGAAGTCCATCACCTTCACGGCGCCCGTGGGGGTGAGCATGATGTTGGCGGGCTTGATGTCGCGGTGGACCAGTCCCGCGTGGTGCGAGTAGTCGAGCGCGGCCAGCACGCCGGCGGTGATCTCGACGGCCTCGTCGATCGGCGCCGCGACGTCGCCCTTGAGGATCTCGCGGACGGTGTGGCCCTCGACGTACTCCATGACGATGAACGGCACCGCCTGCGGGTTGCCGTCCGCGTTGACGATGCTGTCCTCGCCCGTGTCGTACACGGCGACGATGCTGGGGTGGTTGAGACCGGCGGCGGCCTGGGCCTCGCGCCGGAAGCGCGTCTGGAAGGACGGGTCGCGCGCGAGGTCGGCCCGGAGGATCTTGATCGCGACGGTCCGGCCCAGGCGCGTGTCGTAGCCGACGTGCACCTCCGCCATGCCTCCGCGGCCGATGAGGTCGCCGACCTCGTACCTTCCGGCGAGGATCTTCGGCTCTTGGTTCATGAAACGTCCTTCGTGGTCCTACGTGCTGGGGGCCATTCTTCCATCTACCGGGGCCTGTGCCTGCGACGTTCGACGTCCGGGCGCGGCCGGTACTCCCGTGGCGCGATGCTCGGCGGCATCGCTCGTCGCGGCGGGGAGGCCGGGAGCGCCAGGTCGAGCGGGGCCTTCGCCCCCGATCCCGGCTCGACCAGCTCGAGCTCCGCGAGGATCCGGTCGAGCTCGAGCGCCGAGCCGGGGCGGCGACGCGGGTTCTTGTCGAGCAGCCGCAGGATCAGCGCGGCGAGCGCGGGGGAGACGCCGACCGGCAGCGGGGGCACCGGCTCGTTGACCTGCGCGATCGCGATGTCGACCGCGCTCGCGGCCGTGAACGGCCGCTTGCCCGCGACGGCCTCGAACGCGATGATGCCGAGCGCGTAGATGTCGGACGCCGGGGTGGCCGGCTTCCCGAGCGCGAGCTCGGGCGCGAGGTACTGCGCGGTGCCCATGACCATGCCGGTCGCGGTGAGGGTGGTCTGATCGGTCCCACGGCTCACGCCGAAGTCCGTGATCTTGACCCGGTCGCCCTCCTGGACCAGCAGGTTGCCGGGCTTGACGTCGCGGTGCATGATCCCGGCGGCGTGGGCGGCATCGAGGCCGCGGCACGTGTGGCGCAGGATGGTCACGAGCCGGGCCTCGTCGATCGTGCGCTCGCGCTCGAGGATGGTCGACAGCGGCTCGCCCTCGACGAGCTCCATGACGATGTAGGGCGTGCCGTCGTGCTCGCCGAAGTCGAAGACCTGCGCGATGTTCGAGTGCAGCAGCCCCGCGGCGTTCTTCGCCTCGTTGCGGAAGCGCTTGAGGAACGTCTCGTTCTCCGCCGCGCCGTCCTTGAGGAGCTTGATCGCGATCTCGCGGTCGAGGTCCGTGTCGGTGCCGCGCCAGACCTCGCCCATGCCGCCGACCGCGAGCAGCGATCGCAGCACGTACCGTCCGGCCAGGGTGGTCCCCGCGTGGATCGCCATGTCAGCTGCCTCCCTCGGCCGCGATGGCGGCCTCCATGACGGCGCGGGCGATCGGCGCGGCGACCTTGCCGCCCGTGGCCTCGGCCTGCGTCGAGCCGCCGTGCTCCACGAGCACCGCGACCGCGACGACCGGGTCGTCGGCCGGGGCGAAGCCCACGAACCAGGCGTGCGGACCCTCGCCGGTCCCGGTCTCCGCCGTCCCCGTCTTGCCGGCGACCTGGACGCCGGAGATCTGCGCGGCCTTGCCGGTCCCGGACTCGACCACCTGGACCATCATGTCCGTGAGCTCGTTCGCGTCCGCGCGCGTCATGGGCGTCGACAGCTCCTCGGGCTCGCTCTCCTCCACGAGGCGGAGGTTCGCGTCGCGCACCGAGTCGACCAGGTAGGGCGTCATGAGCACGCCGTCGTTCGCGATGCCGGCGGCGACCATCGCCATCTGCAGCGGCGTCGCGCGGTCGTCGAACTGGCCGATGGAGGCCATCGCGGTCTGCGCCTCGTCCGGATCGTCGGGAAGCACCGACGGGGTGACCGCGAGCGGGATCGACAGCTGCTCGCCCCAGCCGAACTCCGCGGCCTTGCGCGCGACCACGTTCCAGCCCAGCTGCATCCCGAGGTTCGCGAACGACGTGTTGCAGCTCATCGCCAGCGAGTCCGCGAGCGTCTGGCGCTCGTTCGCGGAGCACGACTCCCCGCCGTAGTTGCCGAGCGTCCTCGAGGACAGCGGCAGGTCGAGCTCATCGGGCGCATAGAGCTCGGTGTCGGCGTCGTAGCCCGAGTCGAGCGCGGCCGCGGCGACGATGAGCTTGAACGTCGAGCCCGGCGGGTAGAGGTCGCCCGCGATCGCGCGGTTGACGAGCGGGCCGTCCTCCTGCGCGAGCAGCGCCTGGTAGTTCTCGTTGACCACGCTGCTGTTGTGGCCCGCGAGCGTCGCCGGGTCGTACGTCGGGCTCGTCACCATGGCGAGCACCTCGCCCGTGCGAGGGTCGAGCGCGACCACGGCGCCGGCATCGTCCCCGAGCGCGGCCGCGGCCGCCTCCTGGACCTGCGCATCGAGCGTCAGCTCGACGCTCGCGCCCCGCTGCGTCTCGCCTGAGACGAGGTTGGACAGGCGCGTCCAGAACAGCGAGTCCGCGGTGCCCGACAGCAGGTCGTTCTCCGTCTGCTCGATCGCGGTGCGCCCGTAGACGATGGAGTAGTAGCCGGTCGCCGCCGCGTACAGCGGGCCGTCGGCGTAGGTGCGCTGGTAGTTGAACGAGTCGTCGACCGGCGAGGACCACACGACCGACTCGCCGTCGACCACGATGGGCCCGCGGAACGTGCCGTACTCGCGGTAGAGCGTGCGGACGTTGCGCGCGTCGGCGTTGAGGTCGCCCGCGGCGATGACCTGGATGTAGGACGCCGCGACCATGAGGGTGAGGAAGAGCGCCAGCACCACCACGGAGAGGCGGCGGACGGGTTCGTTCACGCGGCCACCTCCTCGGGCCTGCGCGCCTGATCGGACAGGCGCAGCAGGAGCCCGATGATCATCCAGTTCGCGAGCATGGAGGAGCCGCCGTACGCGAGGAACGGCGTGGTGAGGCCCGTGAGCGGGATGACGCGCGTGACGCCGCCGACCACGATGAACACCTGGAGGGCGATCGCGAAGCCCAGGCCCGCGGCGAGCAGCTTCCCGAAGCCGTGGCGGGTGCCGATCGCGGTCCGCATCGCGCGCTGCACGATGATGACGTACAGGGTGAGGATCGCCATGAGCCCCGTGAGCCCCAGCTCCTCGCCGAGCGACGCGACGATGAAGTCGGACTCGGCGTACGGCACCAGGTCGGGGCGGCCCTCGCCGAGCCCGGTGCCGAAGAGACCGCCGTTCGCCATCCCGAAGAGCCCACGCACCAGCTGCTCGCTGGTGCCCGAGCTGTACACCTCGCGGTCGAGCGCGTGCAGCCACGCCGTGTACCGCACCTGCACATGGCTGAACAGCGTGCCCGCGAGGACGGCGCCGAAGCCGAACATCCCGAGGCCGACGAGCACCCAGCTGAGACGCTCGGTCGCGACGTAGAGCATCGCGACGAAGATCCCGAAGAGCAGCAGCGAGGTGCCCAGGTCGCGTTCGTAGATCTGGACGAGCATCGCCGCGACCCACACGAGCGCGAGCGGGCCCATGTCGCGCGGGCGCGGGAAGCGCATGCCGAGAACCTTGGGCCCGGCGAGCGCGAGCGTGTCGCGGTTGGTGACCAGGAAGCCCGCGAAGAAGACGACGAACGCGATCTTGGCGAACTCGGCGGGCTGGAGCGAGCGTCCGAACACCGAGATCCAGATCTTCGCGCCGTTGATCTCCGTGCCCAGCCCCGGCACGAGCGGCAGCAGCAGGCCGATGAGCCCGAGCACGCCCGCGGTGTAGGTGAAGCGCCGGAGCAGGCGGTAGTCGCGCAGCAGCAGGATCACCAGCAGGGCCAGGACGATCCCCAGGATGGTCCAGACCTCCTGGACCTGGCCGAAGTCCGTGTCGCGTCCGCGGTTCGCGTACGCGAAGTCGATGCGTCGGATCATCGCGAGGCCGATGCCGTTGAGCGCGAGCACCGCCGGCACGAGGACGGGGTCCGCGAACGGCGCCCACCGGCGGATCGCGAGGTGGATGACGAGCGCGACGCCGCACCATGCGGCGGCGTAGAGCGCGAGCTCGTCGAGCTCGAGGAAGTCCGCGTGGTAGTCGACGAGCCCGCGCGCGAGCACGGCGACCGCGACCGCGAGGCCCAGCAGGCCCAGCTCGCTCCGCCTGCCGGTGCGGACCTTGACGTCCGCGACGGTCGCCACTAGGCCCCCGTCTCGAGCCCGAGCACCACCTCGGCGGCCTCGTCCAGGCTGCGCACCCGGATGGCGTCGAGCACCCGTTCGCGCTGGTAGGGCTCGAGCTCGTCGAGGGGAACGCCCGTCTGCTCGACCACGTGCGAGAGGGACACGGTGCCGACCGACTCGGGGATGCCGCGGTACACCGTGACGAAGCCCTCGTTCTCGCCCACGTAGTACTGCTGCTGCGACCACCAGTAGCCGCCCCACGCGGCGCCCGCGATCACGAGCAGCGCGACGACCGGGAGGATCCATGGCCGCACGCGCGACCAGCGGTCGCGCGACGGCTCGTCGTCGTCGTCCGGCTCCTCGCGCGCGGCGAGGCGCGCGGCCTTGCCCGCGGGGGAGTCTCCGCCGGCGGACGGCTTGCGGCGGTCGCGTGCCGCCGATCCGACGATCTGCGAGGTGGTCGACGGGCCCACCCCGTCGGGCGCGGTGTCGATGTCGACGATGTCCCCGACGATGCACGTGACGTTGTCGGGGGCGCCCGCGGCGAGCGCGAGCCCGACGAGCGCGTCCGCGCAGTCGCCCGGGTCCTCGACCTCGAGCATCGTGGTGCGCATCGTCTCCTTGCTCACCACGCCGGACAGGCCGTCGGAGCACAGCAGCCACCGGTCCCCGGGGTGCGTCTCGCGCACCGAGATGTCGACCGGCACGTCCGCGTCGATGTCGCCGAGGACGCGCAGCAGCATCGACCGCTTGGGATGGTGCTCGGCATCCGCGACCGAGAGGCGGCCGGTGTCGACGAGGTGCTGGACGAACGAGTGGTCCGTGGTCACCTGCTCGAGGTCGCCGCCGCGCAGCAGGTAGGCGCGGGAGTCGCCGATGTGCGCCATCGACAGCGTCGAGCCCGAGCGCAGGAGCGCGGTCACGGTGGTGCCCAGCCCCGAGAGCTCCGGATCGTTCCGCGCGCGCTCGACGATCTGGGCGTGCGCATCGGAGATGGCGGTCTTGAGCTCGTCGAGGGCGTCGTCCGGTCCGTGCGCCTCGCCCTCGAGCGCGGCGAGCCGTGCGATCGCGATGGACGAGGCGATGTCGCCGCCGGCGGCGCCGCCCATGCCGTCGGCGACCGCGAGGAGGTGCGGGCCGGCGAACCCGGAGTCCTGGTTGTTGGCGCGCACGAGGCCGACGTCGGAGCGCGCGGCGAAATGGATCCCGAGGTACATCAGCCGCGCAGCTCCAGGGCCGTCGCGCCGATGCGCACCACGTCGCCGGTGCGGAACGGCACCGGGTCGGTGACCTTCTGGTTGCCCAGGAAGGTGCCGTTCGTGGAGCCCAGGTCCTCGACCATCCAGCGATCCCCCTCGAGATAGATGCGGCAGTGCTTGGCGGAGCAGTAGTCGTCGTCGATCACGAGCGTGCACGTGCTCGCGCGTCCGACCAGGATCGGCGCGCCGCCGAGCGGGATGGTGGTGCCCTTGAGCGGCCCCCCGGTGACGGCCAGGTGGCCGGCCGAGGGCTCGCGTGTCGAGATGGACCCCGTGCGGATGCCCGTGGCCGCGCGGCTCGGCGACGCGGTCTTCTCCGCGCGCGCCTCCGTGTCCCGGCGCGACTCGCGTCCGCGCCCACGCGCGGTGATGCGCGTGCCGTAGAGATCGGCGCGCAGCACCGCGATCGCGGACAGCACGAGCGCCCACAGCAGCACGAGGAAGCCCATGCGCAGCAGGGTGATCGACAGCTGGCTCACGTCAGAGGTCCTCGTCCCCGGAGACCGCGTCCCAGTACATGATCGTGGTCCGACCGATGGTGATCGCGTTGCCGTCGAGCAGGGTGGCCTCGCCGACGCGCTGGTCCTCGACGAACGTGCCGTTGGTCGATCCGAGGTCGGTGAGGATGGTCCCGTGGTCGGTGACCTCGAGGCGCACGTGCCGCCGGCTCACGCCCGTGTCGTCCACCACGATGTCGGACTCGGTGCCGCGCCCGAGCGTGGTCGAGTCGCCCGTGAGGTAGTAGCGCACGCCGTCGATGTCGAGCAGGGGGTAGCGCGAGCTCGGGTTCGACCCGGTCACGGGGGCGACGGGGCCGCGCGTGGTGCGCGACACCACCGCGTAGCGGCCCGTCGCGAGCGACTCGTCGACCTCGAACGTCACCTCGACGGAGCCGACGAAGGAGTAGCGCTGGCGCTCCGCGTGCGTGTGCAGCGAGTCGGCGAGCTCGTGACGCAGCGCGTCCGCGCCCCACTCGTCCACCGTCTCCTTGTCCGCGGGGGCGAGCGCGATGACGTACTCGTTGGGCGCGACGGTGCGGCCGCGGTCGACCACCGCCGCGCGGGCGTCGCACTCGCGCTTGACCGCGGCGGCCAGCTCGACGGGCTTGACGCCGGCCTTGAACGTGCGCGCGAACGCGTTCTGCATCACGTTCTCGACGCCGCGCTCGAAGCGGTCCAGGACACCCATGCGGGCATCGTAACGTGAGCGCCTGCCCGCGCCGTGAGCCCTGGCCGTGCGCGGCTCAGGCCGCGTGGGCGTCACCGCCGAGCGGCGCGCGCAGCGGCCACTCGTCGCCGTCGAGCACCACCTGGAGCGCCGCGCCGGTGGTCGGGTCGATCACGAGCGGGGCGAGCAGGTTGACCGTCGTGGGGCCGGTGTCGCCGCCCGGGTGGACGATCGCGAGCATGGTGAGCCCCGCATCGTCCTCCGCGCCGAGCGCCTCGCGGACCTCGGGCGACAGCTCCGGCGCATATCCCGGGAAGTACGCCTGCGGGGAGGCGGCGAAGAGTCGGACTCCGGGCTCGTCCTCGCTGCGCAGCGTGAAGACGAAGCCCAGCTCGTCGATGCCGGCGAGGCGGAAGCGCGTGAGCGCGGCCATGCCGGGGATCGGGTCGACGAACGCGAGGTCGTCGGGGAGCTCGCGCACGTCGGTGCGAGCGGCGTCGAGCGCGACCGCGACGGTCATCGCAGGTAGTCCAGCAGGGTCGGCTGGAGGACTCGGCTCGCGGCGCTGAGCGCGCCCTGGTACGAGACCTCCTGCATCTGCAGCTCGAGCACCGTGGCGGCGAGGTCGATGTCCTCGACGTCGGAGATGCTCGCCCGCAGCGTGGTGACCTTCGCCTCGGCGGCGCTCTGCGCCTTGGTGATCTGGTCGTAGCGCACGCCCACCGTGGTGAGCGTCGAGACCATCGCGTCGAGGCGCGAGTCGAGGTCGTCGAGCCTGACGCCGACGGGGTCGCCCGCGCGGATCTCCGCCGCGAGGTCGTCGAGGAGCTGGAACACCGAGGCGGCCCCGTCCCCGAAGGCCGCGGCGCCGTCGGCGTCGACGCGGACGGTGGTGTCGGGGCTGATGCGACGCGTGACGGCCGAGCCGCTCACGCCGTTCCACGAGTAGGGGGTCGCGGCCGCGCCGTCCTCGAAGGCTGTCGCGGTGGACGAGGTGCCGGCGAACAGCGAGCGGCCGTTGAGCTGCGTGTTCGCGAGGCCGAGCAGCGTGTCGCGCAGGCCCTCGATCTCGACGGCGATCGCCTCGCGGGACGTGTCGTTGAGGACTCCCGTGTTGGCGGCCTGGACCGTGAGGTCCCGCGCGCGGCGCAGGGCCGACACCGAGCTCTGCAGCGTCGAGTCGATCTGCGACAGCCACGCGGCGCCGTCGGAGGCGTTGGTGACGGCCTGCTCGGCCGCCGCCTTCTCCGAGCGGTAGGCCATCGCGCGGCCCGCGGCGATCGGGTCGTCCGAGGCGCGCGAGACGCGCTTGCCCGAGGACATCTCCGCCTGCAGCGAGGACATCTTGCTGAGGTTCATCTGCACGTTCGCGAGGGTGCTGCGGTGCACCGTCTGCTGGGTGACGCGGTGGATCACGGTTACCTCCCGACGATTCCGGTCTTGTTGATCAGCGTGTCGAGCATCTCGTCGAGCACGGTCATGACGCGCGCCGCCGCCTCGTAGGCGGTCTGGTACATGAGCATGTTCGCGACCTCCTCGTCGGTGTCGACGCTCGCGTTGCCGAGCTGGAGCGACTCCGCGGTCGCACGCGTCGACTCGGCCACGTCGGCTCGGCGGCGCGCCGCCGCGGTGCTCACGCCGAGGTCGACCACATAGGCCGACCACTCGGCGTCGGGGCCGTCGGTGCGCTCGCCGATCTGCGAGATGCGGTCCGCGATCGAGCCGTCGTAGCCGCCCGAGGAGGCGTCCGCGGCCGCGATCCCTGCGGGGTCCGTGATCGCGACGGTGAGGCCGAGCGCGGCGGGCGCTCCCGCGGTGAAGGAGAAGAAGTCCGCGCCGGCGGTGCCGTCGACGGTGACGCCGCCCGTGTGGACGCCGTTGACGGAGGAGGCGAGGTTGGTGGCGAGCGCGTTGACCGCGTCCACCGCGGTCGAGATCGAGCCGCCCTGCGACGTCGGCTTGAGCGACGCCACGGTGCCCGCGAGCGAGCCGCCCGTGAGCGTGAGCGGCGTGCCGTCCGCCCAGGACAGGCTGATCGCGTCCGTGCCGGCGGGCTCGGCGAGCGCCGCGGTCATGACCGCCGAGCCGCCCAGCGTGATCTCGTTGGCGCGCACGCCCTGCACCAGGGCGTTGCCGCCCACCGAGACGGTCATGGTGCCGTCCTCGAGGGTGGTGGCGGTCGCGCCGACGGACTTCGACAGCGACGTGACGAGCAGGTCGCGCTGGTCCATGAGCTCGGCGGTGGAGCCGCCCGACGCGAGCACGCTGCGGATCTGCTTGTTGAGGTCCGCGATGCTCTGGGCGGTGGAGTTGACGTCCGTGACGAGCGCCTTGGCCTCGGCGAGGCCCTGGTCCCACTGCGCGGCGAACGCGTTGTAGGTGTCCTTGATCTGCGAGGTGAGCGCCTCCGCGTTGCCCAGGAGCGCCGTGCGGATCGCGGTGCTGTCCGGGGAGTTGGCGACGTCCTGCCACGAGCTCCAGAAGGCCTGGAGGCTCGACGTGACACCGGTGTCGCCGGGCTCCTGGATCATGCTCTCGAGACGCTCGAGGGCGGTCGCGGCGGACCCGGTGCTCGCGGCGTAGGAGGTCTGGGAGCGCAGGCGCGCGTCGAGGAAGGCGTCGGCGAGGCGGTCGATGCCGCTCACGGTGACCCCGGAGCCCGTCTTGGTGCCGCCCGAGAAGAGCGAGGCGACCGCGGCGGTGGAGACCGACTGCATGTTCACGCGCTGGCGCGTGTAGCCCTCGGTGTTCGCGTTCGCGATGTTCTGGCCCGCGACGTCGAGCGCGATGCGCTGCGCGGTGAGCGAGGACAGCGCGTTGGAGATGCCGGAGAACGTGCTCATCAGAGGGCCTCGTCGATGAGGTAGGCGCCCGTGCCGCGCGCGGCCGTGCCCTTCTGGTCGTACGTGCCGACCGTCGCCTCGATGCCCACGAGCGCCTCGCGGGTCGCCTGCAGCGAGACGGCCAGCAGCTCGCGGTTGCTCTCGCCGAGCGTCGCGATCTGCGCCGCGAGGGCGGCGAGCGCCGTGTGGTGCGCGGTGAGCATCTCGTCCCACGGAGCGGGGGCCGAGGCCGCGAGGTCACGCAGGGAGATGTCGCCGTCGAGCCCGATCGAGCGCGCGGCGGCGTCCGCCTCGGCGGCACGGCCCAGGTCCGCTGCGCGGATCTGGTCGAGCACCAGCTCGACCTCACGCGCGGCGCGGCCCAGCCAGCGGCTGCGGCCGCTCGCGATGATCAGCTCCTCGGCCTCCAGCTTGAACAGCAGGGTCTCCAGAAGCTCGCGCTCGCGCCACAGCACTGCGGACAGCTCATCGAATGACATGACGGTCCTCGGGATCCCTTCGCCGGTCGTCTACGTTGTCGGCCGGTACGGGGTCATGCCGCCCGGTCACAGGACTCTTATCGGCGCCTGCCCCGCAATTGTGACGGTTATCCGGCTCCTGCGCGAGTGTCCCCTGGTCCGAGGCCGCCTCCCGCACCTGCGGCTCCGCCACACGCGGCGGTCTGGCGGGCGCGGATCGCGGGCCGGATGAGGCTGACTCGCCGGCGACACGCGGATGGCCGTGTGGTGGAGCCGTGGATCCGTGTGGCAGAGCCGCGGATCCGTGTGGCGGAGCCGTTCCGGGAGGTCGCGCCTCGCGCGCGCGAAGGGGACAGGTGGGACGCAACGGGCGGAGCGATCCGGGCATCGGTGGTCAAACCGGACCGAGGCCGCGCCGATGTGATGCGGGACACTCGTGTGAACCTGCTCACTTTGGCACTCGATGCCGAAAGGGACGAAACCGGACAATACCGGTGCCGTTCCATCGATGAAAGGGGCGAATCGGACAGGCGCGAGGCTCGTTCGGGGCCTTATCGGCACCGAATGCCAACAGTGTAGTTAGTGACGTCGTCATGCCTCGTTGAACAGGTGTCAGCATTCTTCCCATGAACAGCGACCACACCGCCTCGAACGCACTCGTCGAGGAGCACCTCGCTCTCGTGGGCTACAACGTCAACGAGGTCATGGCGAGGGTTCCTGCGCACGTGTCGCGCGCCGACCTCACGTCGGCGGGCTCGATCGCGCTCGTGCGCGCCGCGCGCTCGTTCGACGAGTCGAAGGGCGTGCCGTTCGCGCGCTACGCCTCGATGCGGATCCGCGGCGCCCTCATCGACGAGCTGCGCTCGATGGACTGGGTGTCGCGCGGTGCACGTCAGCGCGCCCGCCAGGTGACCGAGGTCGCGGAGCGCCTCGCCGCGACGCTGGGCCGCGAGCCCAGCCGCGCGGAGATCGCCTCGGCGCTGGGCGTCTCGCTGGCCGAGGTCCAGGCCGCTCACGCGGACAACGATGCGCGGGTCCTGTCGATCGAGGCGTTCGACGGCGCGATCGCGGACGTGGTGGTCGACTCGAGCAGCGGCCCCCTCGACGCCGTCGTGGGCGCCGAGCGCGTCGAGTACCTGCGCGCCGGCGTCGAGTGCCTGCCGGAGAAGCTGCGCTACGTCATCGAGCAGCTCTTCATGCACGACCGCCCCGTGGTCGAGCTGGCCGAGGAGCTGGGCGTGACCCGCTCCCGCATCAGCCAGCTGCGCACCGAGGCGCTGTCGCTCCTCAAGGACGGGCTCGAGGCCAACCTCGACCGCGACGAGGTCCCCGCGGTCGACCCGAACGAGGGCGTCGCCGAGCGTCGCCGCCAGGCCTACTTCGCGTCGATCGCCGCAAGGACCGCCACCCACACGGGTGCGATCGCCGTGATCGGTGCCGTGCCCGCCCGTCCCGCGCGAGTACGCGCGGCCTCCTGAGAGGAGCGCTCATGCGCATCGGATACGTCGAGGAGCGGACCGCCGAGGAGCGGACCGTCGTGACCCGCGTGCCCGAGGCGCCCGAGCATCGGCTGCGCGAGTGCGCCGCCGCCACCGCCGCGCGGATCGCCGCGCATCGTGCCGCGGTGCGTACCGCGGCGATCGCGCTCGCGGCCGCCCCCGCGCCTCGCGAGGCCTGAGCCGGAAGTCTCCGCGCGCCCCTCGCCGGGCGCGCCGCCACGCTGCCCGGCCGCCGCATCGTCCCTGCCAGATGGTGCCGTCGCGGCCGATTCTGCGTGGTGCACGAACCCCGAAGAAATTCGCCGGCGAAATTCTTAACACCCCCATCGGCAGACCGATGAGGGAAGTGTTCACCCACGGATGGGTTAACAGTCCGGCCCCACTCAAGGATGGAGTAACACCATGGGTCTCACCGTCAACAACAACGTTGCCGCGCTCAACGCGTACCGCAACCTCTCCAACACGCAGAACGACCTCTCGAAGTCGCTCGAGAAGCTCTCGTCGGGTCTCCGCATCAACCGTGCGGCCGACGACGCCGCCGGTCTGGCGATCTCCGAGGGCCTGCGCTCGCAGATCGGTGGCCTCACCGTCGCCGCCCGCAACGCTCAGGACGGCATCTCCGTCGTCCAGACCGCTGAAGGTGCGATGACCGAGGTCCACTCGATCCTCCAGCGCGTCCGCGACCTCTCCGTTCAGGCCGGTAACGACTCGAACAACACCGAGGCCCGCGCCGCGATCAAGACCGAGATCGACTCGCTCGGCGACGAGCTCACCCGCATCGCGGACTCCACCAACTTCAACGGCACCGACCTGCTCAAGGGTGGCTCGCTGACGTTCCAGGTGGGCGCCGGCTCCTCGGCCGCGAACGACCAGATCACGGTCACCCTCGCCGACATCTCGGGCCTCGGTGCCACCGTCAAGGCCCTCGACGTGTCCTCGTCGGCCAACGCGCTGACCTCGATCGCCTCGCTCGACACCGAGATCACCAACGTCTCGACCTCGCGTGCGAACCTCGGTTCCTACCAGAACCGCCTCGAGCACACGATCAAGAACGTGAACGTCGCGATCGAGAACCTCACCGCCTCGGAGTCGCGCATCCGCGACACCGACATGGCGTCGGAGATGGTCGAGTACACCTCGGCCAGCATCCTCTCGCAGGCCGGCACCGCCATGCTCGCGCAGGCGAAGTCGATCCCGCAGGGCGTGCTCTCGCTCCTGCAGTAAGCAGCACCGGTCGAGCCCTGACCTCAGCGACGGGCTCGCACCACCCACGCTTCGCGCCGCGGGAGGGTCCTCAGCGACCTCTTCCGCGGCGCGAAGCCGCATCACCCACGAATTGTTGAAGGAGCGCCAGTGGCCACCTTGGGAGTCGACGGAATCGCCTCGGGACTCGACACCGCGTCGGTCATCTCCGCGCTCATCGCGATCGAGAAGAACCAGCAGACGCTGCTGTCGAAGAAGAAGTCCTCCGCGGAGTCGGTGGTCTCCTCGCTGCAGTCGATCAACACCAAGATCAAGGCGCTCGCCGAGGCCGCCGCCGCGGCGAAGAAGCCCACGGCATGGACCGCGACCACCGCGAGCTCGAGCTCGACCGCCGCGACAGCGACCACCTCCTCCACCTCGACCGCCGGCTCGCTCACCTTCAACGTCGACGCGGTCGCCGCGTCGCAGAAGTCGCTGAGCGCCGCGGTCGCCGACGGCAGCGGCATCACTTCCGACAACCCGCCCACGTTCACCGTGAAGAAGGCCGACGGCACGTACGCCTCGGTCACGGCGGCCTCCAACTCCTTGACCGACATCGCGGCAGCGATCAACAGCGGCGACATGGGCGTCAGCGCGACGATCGTCTCCGCCGGCTCGGGCTCGTACCGCCTGCAGTTCACGGGCGCCGAGACCGGCACCGACAACGGCTTCGAGGTCTACGCCGCTGACCAGGCGACCGTCGAGGCGGGCTCCGCCACGCGCGTCGACGCGACCACCACGCGCACCGCGAGCGACGCCCAGATCACGCTGTGGGCCGGCACCGCCGCCGAGCAGACCATCACCCAGTCCTCCAACACGTTCGAGGGCCTCATGACCGGCGTCGACGTCACGGTCTCCGCCGTCGAGGACGACGTCACGATCGACGTGGTCACCGATGCCGACGGCGTGAAGTCCATGGTGGGCGACCTCGTGACGCAGATGATGTCCATCCTCAGCGCGATCGACAAGGGCACGGCCTCGACCTCGTCCACCAACTCCGACGGCACCTCCTCGGTGACGGGCGGGATCCTGTCCGGCGACTCGCTCGTGCGCAACATGAAGCTCAAGCTCTCCGAGTCGATGACCTACCCGATCAACGGCAAGTCGCTCTCGGAGTACGGCATCAACGTGGACCGCTACGGCGAGGTCACGTTCGACGAGGAGGCGTTCGCGACCGCGCTCGCGGCCGACCCGCAGGGCGTCGCCACGGCCATGCAGGAGCTCGCGACGCGCATCGAGGACACCGCCACGCAGTACTCCGACCCGTACGAGGGCATGCTCACGCAGAGCCTCACCACGCGTCAGCAGGAGGTCGACTCGCTCGCGAAGCAGATCTCCGACTGGGACACCCGGCTCGCCCTCAAGGAGGAGGCGCTCTACGCGAAGTTCACCGCGATGGAGGTCTCGATCCAGAAGCTCAACGCGCAGATGGAGTACCTCACGTCCGCGCTCGACAGCCTCAACGCCGAGTAGGCATAGGAAGGTCACGATGAACGGATACGCAGCGGCACGCAACCGCTACCTCGACGACGCGGTCTCGACCGCGACTCCCGCGACGCTCCTCGTCATGCTCTACGACCGGCTCGTGCTCGACCTCGAGCGCGCCGAGCTCGCGATGCGCGCGGGCGACCGCCAGGTCGCGCACGCGCAGCTCACCCACGCCCAGCAGATCGTCGCCGAGCTCACCAGCACGCTCGACGTGACCGCGTGGGACGGCGCCCCCGGGCTCCTCTCGATCTACACGTTCCTCACGGGCGCCCTCGTCGACGCGAACGTCGCCCAGGACGCCGACAAGGTCGCCGCGTGCCGCGGCATCGTCGCCCCGCTGCGCGACACGTGGCGCGAGTCCGCCCGCCAGGTCGCCTCGGCCGCGACCCAGCACCTCGCGATGTCCGGCGTGGCATGACCACGCCCGCCGACCCCTGGCACGACGCCTGGGAGGCGACCCTCGCCGAGTTCGAGCTGACGCTAGAGGACGCGGAGGCGATGCTCGCCTCCGATCACGTCCCGGCGCCCGATGCGGCGGCGGCCTGGACCCCACCCGCCGGCATCGGCCGGATCCCCGCGCCGCTCGTCGACAGGGCCCGGACCCTGCTCGCGCGCCAGGTCGAGGTGTCGCGGCAGCTCGCGACCGCCGCGGGGGCCTCGCGTCGCGAGGGACGCGCGATCTCGCGCATGACGCTCGGCACGCCCGCGCCCCCCGTGTACGTCGACATCCCTGCTTAAGACCCTTCTCGAGGGCGTGACACAGGTCACATCGAGACCTCTCACCGGCGGACATCGGCGTCCGATGAGGACGGTGAGCACGGATCGCTCACGCCTTGGCCACGGACCGGCCACCTGTACGTCCTGAGAAGGGTGACCTGTGTTCGGATCCGTCAGCTTCGATGCGATCTCCAGCGCGCTCGACGCGCTGTCGCTTCGTCAGCGCACCACCGCCGACAACATCGCCAACATCCAGACTCCCGGCTACCTGGCCAAGAAGGTCGTCTTCGAGGACGCCCTGGCCGCCGCGGTGTCGGACGGCTCCGGCGCCGTGAGCGCGACCATCGCGACCTCGCTCGAGCCCACCCGCCTCGACGGCAACAACGTCAACCTGGACACCGAGACGCTCGCCAACATCGACACGGGCCTGCGCTACGAGCTCGCGACGCGCGCCATGGAGGGCAAGTTCTCCTCCATCCGCACCGCGATCGGGAACGCCTGATGGGCACCTTCGCCGCGATCGGCATCGCGGGCTCGGGCATGACCGTGTACCGCAAGTGGCTCGACGCCATCTCGGACAACCTCGCGAACATGAACACCGCGACGGCGACGTCGGAGGACGCCTTCCAGGCGCGCTACGTCGTCGCGGCCGCGAACGACAACCAGGGCGGCGACTCGGGCGGCGTGCACGTCGCCGGCACCGTGCTCGGCTCCGCGGAGGGCCGCCTGGTCTACGAGCCCACCAACGCGCTCGCGGACGAGGACGGCTACGTCCGCTACCCGGACATCGACGCCTCCAGCCAGATGACCCAGCTCATCATGGCCCAGCGCGGCTACCAGGCGAACGCCGCCGTGGTCGACCGCGCCCGTGACATGTACTCCACCGCGCTCACCATCGGGAGAGGCTGATGTCGATCACCCCCATCTCCGCGGTCTCCTCCGCGTCCTTCTCCATGCCCGCCGAGGTCACGTCCGCCGTGTCGGGCGTCGAGGGCAGCGACGCGGCCTTCGCGTCGCAGCTCACCTCCGCGGTGGACGGCATCCAGGGCCTGCAGGCGATGAGCAGCGAGCTCGCCGTGCGCGCGCTCACGGGCGACCTGTCCGACGTGCATGACTACACGATCGCCGCCACCGAGGCCGCGGTCGCGCTCGAGCTCGCATCCGCGCTGCGCAACAAGATGGTCGACGCCGTCACCGAGGTCCTGAGGATCACCGTCTGATGCCCGCGCAGATCCAGGGCCGCTGGGACCAGCTCCGTGCGTGGGCCGGCGAGATGTCGGTCGCCCAGAAGGTGTTCGCGACCCTGCTCGCGGCCCTCCTCGTGGTCGGGCTCGTCGCGCTCGCGCAGTACACGACCAAGCCGAGCATGTCCCCCCTGTTCACCAACCTCGCGGCGGACGATGCGGCGGCGATCGTCGACCAGCTCGACGCCAGCGGGGTCCCCTACGAGCTCACCGCCGGCGGCGGCACCATCCTGGTGCCCCAGGCGCAGCTGTACGACACGCGCCTCGCGGTCGCGTCGGCCGGCCTGCCGAACGGCACCACCACCGGCTACGCCCTGCTCGACGACATGTCGATGACCAGCTCGGACTTCCAGCAGCAGGTCACGTATCAGCGCGCGCTCGAGGGCGAGCTCGCCGCGACCATCACCGCGATGGACGCGGTCGAGACCGCCTCGATCAAGCTCGCGCTGCCCCAGGAGACGGTCTTCGTCGACGAGCAGGAGGACCCCACGGCCTCCGTCTTCGTCGCGACCCGCGCCGGGGCGTCGCTCGACACCCAGAGCGTCCAGGCCATCGTCCACCTGGTCTCCGCCTCGATCGAGGGCATGGAGCCCGAGGACGTCGCCGTGATCGACTCCAACGGCGTGGTCCTGTCCACGGTCGGCGGGGGTCAGACCGCGCTCGAGCAGACGGGCCAGACGGCCGACTACGAGACCCGCATCGCCTCGAGCGTGCAGGCGATGCTCGACCGCGTGGTCGGCACAGGCAACGCGATCGTCTCGGTCACCGCCGAGCTCGACTACGACCAGCGCTCCACCACCTCCGAGTCCTACCGCTCCAACCCGGACGCGGCGCCGCTGTCCGAGTCCTCGTCCGTCGAGGAGTACTCGGGCGACGGCGGCACCACGAGCGCCGGCGTGCTGGGCCCCGACAACATCTCCGTGCCCGAGGGCGACGAGGACAGCAGCGGCGCGTACCGCAAGGAGGACACGGTCAAGAACAACGCCGTGGACCGGACCGTCGAGGTCACCGAGACGGCCCCCGGCTCGGTCAAGCGCCAGTCCGTCTCCGTGGTCGCGAACCAGGCGGCGGCGGCGTCGATCGACCTCGACGAGCTCAGCGCGATGGTCGCCGCGGCGGCGGGCGTCGACGAGGCGCGCGGCGACGTGGTCTCGGTCGCGACGATGAACTTCGACTCGTCCGTGGCCGATGCGGCCGCGACCGCGCTCGAGGAGGCCGCCGTCGCCGACGAGCAGGCAGCGACCCGCGCGATGTACGTGTCGATCGCGAAGTGGGGCGTGCTGCTCCTGTCGGTGATCCTCATCGTGATCCTCGCGCTCGTGAAGGGCCGTCGCCGTCGCGGCGACACCGACGAGCGCATCGCGCTCAGCGTCGAGGCCGTCGAGGAGCTCGAGGCGCGCGCCCAGGCCGCGCTCGACGCCCGCACGCAGGCGCTGCTCGACCAGGCGAGCTCCGTGGCCGACGAGGCCGAGCTCGCGATCGAGGCGGCCCCGGTGCCGACCATGGATGCGGTCGCGCTCGCGATCCGCGACGAGATCGCCGGCTTCGCCGCCCAGCAGCCGGCCGAGGTCGCCGAGGTCCTGCGCGGCTGGATCGGCTCGGGGAGGAACGCATGACCGCGATGCTGACGGGGACCCAGAAGGCGGCGCTCGTGCTCATCCAGATGGGCCGCGAGGCGGCCTCGGGCGTGATGGCGCAGCTGTCCGAGAACGAGATGGAGATGGTGACCGCGGAGATCACGCGGCTCAAGAGCGTCGACGAGGCGACCGTCGCGGAGGTGCTCGAGGAGTTCCAGCGCACCGCGACGCGCGCGCTCACCGTCGCGAGCGGCGGGTACTCGTACGCCAAGAAGCTGCTCGAGGAGACCCTGGGCCGCGAGAAGGCCGCGGAGGTGCTCGAGCGGCTCAAGTCGCAGGTCCAGGTCCAGCCGTTCGAGTTCCTCATGCACGCCGACGCGCGTCAGGTGGTGTCCCTGCTGAGCGGCGAGCACCCCCAGACGATCGCGCTCGTGCTCGCGCACCTGCGTCCCGAGCACGCGTCGGCGATCATGGCGGGCTTCTCCCCCGAGACCCAGACGATCGTCGCGCGTCGCATCGCCACCATGGAGGGCGCCTCTCCCGACGTGGTCGGGCTCATCGCGGACCAGCTCAAGCTCAAGGCCACCAACCTCATCACCTCGCAGGAGCTCACGTCCGTGGGTGGCGTGCAGCCGCTCGTGGAGATCATCAACCGGGCCGATGCGGCGACCGAGAAGCTCATCCTCGAGGGCCTCACGGCGCAGGACCCCGAGCTCGCGGACCAGATCCGCCAGCTGATGTTCGTCTTCGCGGACATCACGATGCTCGAGGATCGTGCGATCCAGCTGGTGATGCGCTCGGTCGAGACCGGCACGCTGGCGACCGCGCTCAAGGGCGCGGAGGACTCGGTGCGCGACAAGATCCTGCGCAACATGTCGGAGCGCGCGCGGGAGAACCTCGTCGAGGAGATCGACGCGCTGGGCCCCGTCCGCATCTCGCTGGTCGAGGAGGCGCGCTCGAAGGTGGTCCAGGTCATCCGTGGCCTCGAGGAGCGCGGCGAGATCATGATCAGCCGCGATGGCGAGGACGAGTATGTCGCCTGACAGCAGGGTCTCCACCTTCGTGCCCGCGACCATCGCGCCGCAGCGCGCGGACGCCGCGGGCGAGTCGCACGCGAGCGGGTTCGCCGCGGGCTGGGCCGCCGGCGCGCGCGCCGCGGCCGAGGCCGCCCAGCGCGAGCGCGACGCGGAGCGCGCCGACCACGAGCGCCGCGAGGCCGCGCGCGACGCCGCCCTGTGCGACGCCCTCCTCGCGCTCGGCGCCGCGTCCCGTGCGTGGCACGAGCGCGCGCTGCCTGTGCTCGCCGACGCGGAGGAGTCCCTCAACGGCGCGGCCATGGAGCTCGCCGAGGCGATCCTCGGGCACGAGCTCGCCGACGGCCCGGTGGCCGCCCGCTCCGTGCTCGCCCGCGCCGCGTCCCTGCCGACCGGCATCGACGCGACCGTCATGCGCCTCCACCCCGAGACCCTCGCGGAGGTCCGCCGCCTGGCCGACGCCGGCGAGGCGACCCTCGCGGACGGCATCGCCCTCGCCGGCGACCCCCGGCTCGCCCCCGGCGACGTCATCGTCGAGCACGCCGACGGCGCCCTCGATGCGCGCATCGGCGCCGGTCTCGCGCGCGCTCGCGCGGCGCTGGAGGCAGGCCTGTGACCACCCCCGTGATCCTCGACAGCGCGCCCGGCTCGCGCTTCCGCTCGCCGCTCATCGCGCGCGCGGCGGCCGCCGGCGCGCCCGAGCTCGTGGGCTCCGTGTCCTCGATCGTCGGCCTCTCCGTCGACGTCGCGGGCCTCCAGGGCGCCGTGGGCGACCTGGTCGCGATCGACACCGGCGACGGCGGCACCACCGAGGCGGAGGTCGTGGCCGTCACGGGCGACGCGCTGCGCTGCATGCCGCTCGGCCCGGTCCACGGGCTGCACGTCGGCATGGCGGCGCGGGCCACCGGCCGCCCGCTCACGGTCCCCGCGGGGCCGCAGCTGCTCGGACGCGTGCTCGACGGCCTGGGCCGCCCGATGGACGGCAAGGGCTCGGTGCTCGACGGCCCCGACGCGCGCCGCGTGCCGGTCGACGCGACCGCGCCCTCCGCGCTCGACCGCGCGCGCGTCGACACCCCGCTCGGGATGGGCGTGCGCGCGCTCGACACCATGACCACCGTGGGCCGCGGCCAGCGCATCGGCCTGTTCGCCGGCTCCGGCGTGGGCAAGTCGAGCCTGCTGTCGATGGTCGCGCGCGGCACGGAGGCCGAGGTGAGCGTCATCGCGCTCATCGGCGAGCGTGGCCGTGAGGTGCGCGAGTTCCTCGAGGACGATCTGGGGCCGGAGGGCCTCGCGAGGTCCGTGGTGGTCATCGCGACCTCCGACCAGCCGGCGATGGTGCGCCTGCGCGCGGCGTTCGTCGCGACGCGCATCGCGGAGGACTTCCGCTCGCAGGGGCGCGACGTGGTCCTCATGATGGACTCCCTCACGCGCGTCGCGATGGCGCAGCGCGAGATCGGCCTCTCGGTCGGCGAGCCCCCGGCGACCCGCGGGTACCCGCCGTCGACCTTCTCGATGCTCGCGCAGCTGCTCGAGCGCACCGGGACCGACGCGACCGGCTCCGTCACCGGCATCTACACCGTCCTGGTCGACGGCGACGACCACAACGAGCCCATCGCCGACGCCACGCGCTCGATCCTCGACGGCCACGTGGTGCTCACGCGCGACCTCGCGGTCGCGGGCCACTACCCCGCCATCGACGTGCTCGGCTCGATCTCCCGTGTCGCGAGCCGCGTCACCACGGCCGAGCAGCGCGCGCTCGCGCTCGCGCTGCGCCAGGTCCTCGCGGCGCGCCGCCGCGCGCAGGACCTTCTCGACGTCGGCGCGTACGCCGCGGGAACCAATCCGCTCGTGGACGCCGCGGTCGCGCATGCCGCCGCGATCGACGGCTTCCTCCAGCAGCCCGTCGACCAGCCGGTCGGGGCCGACGAGGCATGGGCGCGGCTCGCCGCGCTCCTCACGCAGATGGGAGTGCGCGCATGAGCAGGAGCTTCCCTCTCGCCGGCCTGCTGAGGGCCCGCGAGCTGGCCGAGGAGCAGGCCGCGGCCGAGCTCGCGCACGCGAACCGCGCCCGCGAGGAGGCCGCGCAGGCCGTCCGCGCGGCGCGCTCGCAGCTCGCGAGCCTCGAGTTCCGCGACCCCCGCACGCAGACCGATGCGGAGCAGCCCGACGTGACGCGCTCGTGGAGCGCCATGGTCGCCTCGCGCGCCGCGCTCACGGCGCGCGTCCAGGAGCTGCAGCTCGCGCTGACCGTCGCGGAGTCCCACGCCGACGGCGCGACCGGCGCATGGAGCGAGGCGCGTACGCGCGCCTCGATGATCGACCGCCTGCGCGAGCGCCACGACAGCGAGCTCGCGGCCGAGGAGCTGCGCGCCGAGCAGGTGACGCTCGACGAGGCGGCGCTGCGCCGCGCCACCGAGGAGGACCGATGACCGTCGCCCCGACCGTTCCCGCGCCGCAGCCCGCGCGCGCGTCCACCTCCCGTGCCTCCGGCGCCGGCTCCGACGGCGACGCCTTCGCGCGTGAGCTCGCAGCCGCGTCCGGCGGCTCGCGCCGTGACGATGCGGGCGACCGCTCGCGCGTCGGCTCTCGACGCGACGAGGCCCGGCCCGCCGGCTCGGGCGCCGCGCGCGACGAGTCCCGCGCCGACGGCGCGGTCGCGTCGGCTGCCGAGCCGTCCGCGAGCGGCGAGGAGCAGGCCGCGACCACCGAGGCTCCCGCAGCCGCTCCCGGCATGCCCGTCGCCGCGACCCCTGCGCCCGCCACCCTCGAGGGGCTCGTCGTGCCCGTGACCCCGTCCACGGAGGTCGCGGCCGAGGAGGCGCTCCCGACCCCGCCTGGCGCCGAGGGCGCCCCGACCCCCGCGACCGGCGTGCCGGCAGCGGTGGCCGCGGCCACCCTTCCCGCCGTCGTCGGCCGCGGCGCCGTGCCGTCCCCGGCGCCCGGCGCCCCGGCCGTGCCCACCGATGCCTCCGGCTCCCAGGTCGCGACGGTGCTCGCCGCCGGCACGTCCGGTGTCCCCGCGGATGCCGCCTCGGCGGACGATGCGCTCGTCCCGGCCGTCCCCGCGGCCCCCGCGGCGGCATCGTCCGATGCGGAGGCCGTCGCGCCCGAGGTGCTCGAGCGCGTGCTCGCGGCGCTCCGGCCGGCCGCGCGCGACGCCTCCGCGCCGCAGGGCGAGCCCGCGCAGCCCGCGCCGGCGCGCGGAGCCGAGCCCGTCCAGGGCCTCACGGCCACCGCTCCGACGCAGACCGCCGCGCCGACCGCGACGGTGCAGGCCGCGGCGCCCGTGTCGTACGCCCGCGACGTGCCCGTCGCGTCGCAGCTCAGCGCCCCGCTCGCCTCGCTCAAGCAGCTGCCCATGGGCGAGCACGAGATGCAGATCGCGGTCACGCCCGAGAGCTTCGGCCACGTCCGCGTGGTCGCGAAGATCACGCCCGAGGGCGTCTCCGTCCAGCTGTTCGGCTCGACCGAGGCCGGCCGCGAGGCGCTGCGCGCCGCGCTGTCCGACCTTCGCCGCGACCTCGAGGACGCCGGGCTCGGCTCGGACCTCGACCTGGGCGCCGACGGCGGCGCCTCGCGCGATGCCGGCGGCCAGGAGCAGCGCACGCGCGGCACCGCGGCCTCCGACGCCTGGCCCGGCGCCTCGGCGACCGGCGTCTCGACCACCGACCACCCGATCCCGACCCGGCTCGATGCCCGCGCAGGCGGCGTCGACATCCTCCTGTGAAAGGAAATCCATGAGCATCGACGGCGTCAGCTTCGTGTCCAGCATCAGCGCGGGCGCGACGGTGTCGACCTCCTCCCAGGAGCTCGACGCCGACGACTTCATGAACCTGCTGATCGTCCAGCTGCAGAACCAGGACCCGTCCTCCCCCATGGACACGTCCGAGATGATGTCGCAGCAGACCCAGCTGGCCACCGTGACCCAGCTCACCGAGCTCAACACGACCATGCAGGAGCAGTTCGCCCTCTCGATGCGGACCGCGGCGCTCGGCATGATCGGCACTGAGGTCTCGTACTACGACGCGAACGGCGACGTGGTCACCGGCACCGCCGAGTCGACCTCGTTCGCGTACGGCGTCCCGACCCTCAAGGTCGGGGATGCCGAGGTCGCGCTCGACTACATCCTCTCGGCGGGCGTCACCGCAGCCGCCTCCTCCGACTCCAGCGGCACGGACGCCACGGACTCGACCGGCACGGATGCCACCGACACCACCGTCACGACCGACTAGAAGGACTCGATCATGCTTCGCTCCCTGTTCTCCGGCATCTCGGGCCTTCGCGCCCACCAGACGATGCTCGACGTCACCGGCAACAACATCGCCAACGTCAACACCACCGGCTTCAAGTCCTCGAACGTGCAGTTCCAGGACACCCTCTCCCAGGTGCTCAGCAACGCGAGCGCTCCGCAGGGCGGTCGCGGCGGCACGAACCCGGCCCAGGTGGGCCTCGGCGTGCAGGTCGCGGGCATCTCGACCAACTTCCAGCAGGGCGCCGCGCAGCTCACCAACGTGTCGACCGACATGATGATCAACGGCGACGGCTTCTTCATCGTGAACTCGGGCGGCCAGCAGGCGTACACGCGCAACGGCTCGTTCACGTTCGACTCGACCGGGCAGCTCACCACGGCGGACGGCTCGCTGGTCCAGGGTTGGGCGGCGGACGCCTCCGGCGCCATCAACACCAACGGTGCGCTCGGCGCGCTGCGCCTGCCCATCTCGACGCTCATGGGCGCCTCCGCGACCACCGCGGTCGACTACGAGGGCAACCTGCCGTCGGACGCCGCGACCGGCACCGTGCTCAACCGCCAGATCGACGTCTACGACGCATCGGGCACCGCGCGCACGCTCAACCTCGCGTTCACCAAGACCGCGGCCGGCTGGGACATCGCGGGCGCCGTCAACGGCACCTCCTCGACCCAGACGGGCTCGATCGCGTTCAACACCGACGGCTCGATCGCGTCGCTCACGCTGCCGGCGTTCCCCGCCGATGCGGCCAACGGCATGTCCGCGATCAACGTGGACCTCTCGGCGCTCACGGGCTACGCGGCCATCGAGACGGTCGCGGCGAACAGCCAGGACGGCCGCTCGGCCGGCTCGCTCACGGCGTTCGAGGTCAACAACGACGGCACCATCATGGGCACGTTCGACAACGGCCTCAAGCAGGCCATCGGCCGCGTCGCGCTCGCGAGCTTCTCCAACCCCAACGGCCTCTCGAAGTCGGGCAACTCGCTCTACAGCGCCTCCGTGAACTCGGGCGAGGCGCAGGTGGGCACCGCGGGCTCGGGCAGCCGCGGCTCCATCACGGGCGGCTCGCTCGAGATGTCGAACGTCGACCTCTCCGCGGAGTTCACCAACCTCATCGTCGCGCAGCGCGGCTTTCAGGCGAACTCGCGCATCATCTCCACCTCGGACTCCGTGCTCGAGGAGCTGGTGAACCTCAAGCGCTGACGCTCCGCGTCGCCGCTCTCGCGCCCTGGCGGGACGTGAGTGCTGGATCTCGCACGGATCCGGCACCCATGTCCCGCCGGGGCGTTTGTGCGCCTGGGTGCCGTTGTCAGGGATCGTCGCGCGAAACGTCCGATTCGGCTCACACTCAGGGACCGCGAGCCGATGGGGAGGTGTAAGCGGGACCACGGATGGGCCCGCAAGAACTACCAGGATGGTGCCCTCGTGATCTCTCTCACGCGCCTCAACGGCCAGCGCTTCGCGGTCAACCCCGATCTGATCCAGCGCGCCGAGGCCACCCCCGACACGATCGTCACGCTCGTCGACGGCACCAAGCTGCTCGTCAAGGAGGGTCTCGACGAGGTCATCGCCATCGTCGACGACCACCGCGCCGCGATGGTCGCCCGGTCGATCGAGATCGCCAACGCCGCGGCGGCAGCCGAGGAGGACGCGCAGCGCCCGCGGGCCCGCAGCCGCGCCCACCTCAGCGTGCAGCCGGAGGTCGACTGATGGATCCGGCAACCTTCGTCGGGATGGCGATCGCGTTCGGCGCGATCATCGTCTCGATCTTCCTCGAGGGATCGTCGCCGATGTCGGTGATCATCCCCGCGCCGATGCTGCTCGTCATCGGCGGCACCATCGGCGCGGGCCTCGCGACCACCACGCTCGCGGACTTCGTCAACGGTTTCCGCGCGCTGGGCCACTTCCTCACGTACAAGCGCCGCGACCCGGAGGAGACCGTCGAGCTGGTCGTGTCCCTCGCGGACCGCGCACGCCGCGAGGGCCTGCTCGCGCTCGAGGACGCCGCGCGCGAGGTGGACGACGACTTCCTCAAGGACGGGCTCCAGGCGGCGATCGACGGCACCGACCCCGAGGACCTCCGCGACATGATGGAGGCCAAGGTGGAGGGGCGCCGTGCCGCCGACCGCTCGGTCGCGAAGCTGTTCGCGGACATGGGCGGCTTCGCCCCCACGATCGGCATCATCGGCACCGTGGTGTCGCTGGTCCACGTGCTCGAGAACCTCTCCGACCCGTCCAGCATCGGCCACATGATCGCCGCGGCGTTCGTCGCGACCCTGTGGGGCCTGCTGACCGCCAACCTCATCTGGCTCCCGATCTCCTCGCGCGTCAAGCGCGTGTCCGAGCTCGAGGCCGCCCACATGGAGCTCGCGATGGAGGGCATGCTCGCCATCCAGGCCGGCTCCGGCCCGCGCGTCGTCGGCGCACGCCTGCGCGCGCTCGTGGGCGACCAGGGCAAGCAGAAGGAAGCGGCATGAGCGCCCGCAAGCGCAAGGGTCACGAGGAGGAGCCGGAGAACCACGAGCGCTGGGCCGTGTCCTACGCGGACATGATGACCGTGCTGCTCGCGACCTTCATCGTCCTCTACGCGATGTCCGCCGTGGACCAGGAGAAGTTCGAGGAGCTGCGCCAGTCGCTCGCGCTCGGCTTCGGCCACGAGGCCGCGTCGATCATCCCGGGCTCGACCGGCACGATGCTGGGCCTCGAGTCGTTCGAGATCGCGCCCGACTTCACCACGGTCGCGACCGAGGGCGCCGAGGGGGCCGGCGGCCAGGCGCCCACCACGGTCAACCAGGAGACGGGCGACCACCTCGCCGCCGCGCGCGAGTACGAGCAGCTGAGCGAGGTGCAGAAGGCCCTCCAGGCGCGCCTCAAGAAGAAGGGCCTGGCGGCCAACGTCACGTTCCAGATCGACGAGCGCGGGCTCGTGATCGGCCTCGTGGGCTCGAACGTCTTCTTCGACGCCGACACCGCGAAGCTCACCCCGGTCGCACGCCGCGTGATCGACACGCTCGCGACGCCGCTGAGCAACCAGAGCCGCGAGCTGTCCATCGAGGGCCACGCGAACACGCTGCCCTCCCGCAACTTCGCGTCGAACTGGGAGCTGTCGAGCGAGCGCGCGACCCGCGTGCTCCGCCGCTTCGTCGAGTCGGGCGGCGTCGCGCCCGAGCAGATCGCCGCGACCGGCTACGGCGACGCCCGTCCGTCCGTCGAGGGCAAGAGCAAGCGTGCGCTCGAGTCGAACCGTCGCGTCGACATCGTGGTGCGGTCCTCGGCGTCGGAGGAGGTCCGCGCGCTGCTGGCCGAGATCGCCGAGGCCATCGACGCCGGCGCGCTCACCGCAGGCGACGTGCGCGCCGAGATCGCGGCGGCCACCGCCGCACACAAGGAGGCAGGAGACCTATGAGCACCGAGACCCGGGTGATGGCGCCCAAGCCGAAGATCGGCATGCGGCCCCCGACCTCCGCCCTGCCCCCGCAGCCCGAGCCCGAGCCCGAGAAGCCCGCGGGCAAGGGCAAGCGCCTGCCGAGCCTCATCATCGGCCTCCTCCTGGTGGTCGGCGCGGCCGCGGCGTACTGGTTCCTCGCGGGACCGGGCGCGGCGTCCGATGCGGAGCACGCCGAGGGCGACGCCGCGGCGGCCGTGGAGCACGTCGACCTGGGCGACGTCCAGGTCCTCGAGCCGATCTCGCTCAACCTCAGCGGAGGCCACTACCTGCGCATCGGCCTGGGGCTCCAGCTCCCGGCGGACGCGCACGGCGAGGTCGACTCCGCGAAGGCGCTCGACGCCGCGATCGGGCTGTTCTCGGGCCGCAGCCAGACGGACCTCGCGGACGCGGCCGTGCGCGAGGAGCTCAAGGCGGAGCTCGCCCACACCCTCGAGGAGCTCTACGAAGGCGAGGTCGTCGGCGTCTACTACACCGACTTCGTCACCCAGTGACGCGGGTGGTGCGACGGGGACGCGCGAGGCGCGCGTGAGGGGTCGCGGGGGAGACGTTCGTCACACTCCGTGCGTAGCATCGCGCCGTCATCGGGCATAACACTCACATCGTCCACGGCCCCGACGATGTGGGGCGCGTGACTCCCCAGACCCCAGCGCGACGCAAGCGGGGCTCCGGCGTGCCCGAGCTCTACGACTTCCGTCAGCCGATGACGCTCACGCGCGAGCATGCCCGCGCGCTCGAAGTGGGGCTGCAGAGCTTCGCGCGCCAGTGGGGCACGCTGCTGACGTCGCGCCTCGGCGTGCTCACCACGGTGGGTCTCGAGCGCCTCGACATCTTCACGTACGGCGACTACATCGACTCGCTGCCGGGATCCACCACCGCCGTGGTGCTCCAGATGGACCCGAGCCGCGCCCCCGCGCTGCTCCAGGTGCCCACCGGCGCGACGATGGCGCTCGTCGACTGCATGCTCGGCGGCCCCGCGATGGACCTCGACCTGCCCTTCCGCGAGCTCACCGAGATCGAGTGGAAGCTCATGAGCGACATGCTCGAGTACGCGTGCAGCGACCTCGCGTACGGGCTCGCGACCGTGGGCCAGGTGGCCTTCCACGTCCGCTCGGTCGCCTACAACCCCGGCTTCATGCAGCTCGTGCCGGCCTCCGAGCAGGTGATCGTCGCGCGCTTCGAGCTCTCGCTCGGACCCGTCATCGCGCCCATCACGCTCATGCTCATGGCCGAGCCCGTGCTCACGCTGCTGCGCACCGCGGACGCCCAGGAGGGCCGGACCGCCGAGGAGCAGCGCGAGCACGAGGAGGCAGTCCAGCTGCTGTCCGCGCGCATGGGCGAGGTGCCCCTGCCTGTATCCGTCCGGTTCACCGGACGCGAGATGACCGCCGCCGCCGTGAGCGCGCTCGAGGTCGGATCGGTGGTGCCCCTGCGCCACCGCGCCGACGAGCCGCTCGAGGTGGTCGTCGGTGACGTGATCCTGGCGCACGCCGCCATCGGCGCGAACGGTACCCGCGCCGCCGCTCTTGTCGTCGCGACCGAGGAGGAAGCATGACCACCCTGACCACCGCCCGCGGAGCCGCCGAGCAGCTCGCGGCCCAGATCCCGAGCGCCGTCCCGCTCACCGTCGCGGACCTCGCGGCCGGCATGGCCCCCGCGGCCGATGCCGCGTGCGTCCGCGCGCACTTCGTGGGCGCGACGAGCGCCGACCTCATGGTCGTCGCGGACGAGGTGATCGCCGATGCGATCGCCGCGGCCGGGGGCGACGTCTCCGCCGCGGAGATCCTGCGCCCCGCGCTCGAGGCCGCCGCCTCGAACCTGGGCGCCGGCGTGCTCGACACGGCGCGTGTGGACGCGCTCGGCGACGCGTTCGGCGACGCCGACACGGAGGTGTTCGCCCTGGTCGACGCCACCGGCACGGCGCGCGCATGGTTCGCCATGCGCGTCCGGGCCGCGGCCCCGGCCCCCGCCGCCGCGGGACGGGTCGACGCCGCGTCCGAGCGCTCGCGCATGCGCGTCCTCCACGACGTCGAGCTGGTGCTCACCGCGGAGATCGGCCGCACGCGCCTGCCCATGCGCCAGGTGCTCGACCTGGTCCCGGGCACGGTCCTCGAGCTCGACCGCTCGGCGGGCGCCCCCGCGGACGTCATGGTCAACGGACGCCTGGTCGCGCGCGGCGAGGTCGTCGTCATCGACGAGGACTACGGCATCCGCATCTCGGAGATCGTCGCCACGGACGGCGGCCACTGACCCATGGACACGCTCCTGCTCGTGCTGCGCGTCGGCCTCTCGCTGGTCGCCGTGCTCGGACTGATGCTGTGGCTCTCCCGCAAGCTCCAGTCCCACGGCCGGGCGCAGCGGCGCGCCACGCTCAGCGTGGTGGGCCGTCAGCAGCTGACCAAGCGCAGCGGCGTCGCCCTCGTCGAGGTCGACGGCCGCCGGCTCGTGGTCGGGTACGGCGATCAGGGCGTGTCCTTCCTGCACGATGCGGGCGACGCGCCCGAACCGGAGCCCGAGCCCGCATCGTCCGCCCCTGAGACCGGCGGCTTCGACGCCGACCTCGAGCGGGCGCTCGCCGCGGAGGCGCACGCCTCCGCGGACCCCCGCATCCCTACCGACGCCCACCTGACGCAGGCCCGGATGGCCGACGTCCCACGGCAGCACGCACCCCTCGATGGATCGATCCTCGCGCCCGACACGTGGCGCAAGGCGGTGGTGGCGCTGCAAGATCGGACCATCCGCCGTTCATGAACCGAGTCGCGCTCGGGGTCCCGCTGCGGACCGTGCGACGCTCGATGCTCATCGTCATCGTCACCGCGATGCTCCTGATGATCGTCGCCGCGCCGTCGTTTGCAGCGCCCGCAGACCCTGACACGCCCGTGTCGCCGAGCACCCCGATCTCCCCCGAGGTCCAGGACAGCATCGGCGTCGGCATCTACGGCGTCGACGGCGCGCCGTCGACGTCGATCGTGGTGCTCATCGCGGTCACGCTGCTGTCGGTCGCGCCGTCGCTGCTGCTGCTCACCACGGCGTTCACCAAGATCCTCGTGGTGCTGGGCCTCACCCGCAACGCGCTCGGCCTCCAGTCGACGCCCCCCGCGCAGGTGCTCGCGGGCCTCGCGCTGTTCCTGTCGATGTTCATCATGGCGCCCGTGCTGAGCGAGATGAACGACCTGGGCGTGCAGCCGTACCTCGCGGGCGACATGACCTTCACCGAGGGCCTCCAGGCCGCGATCGACCCCCTGCGCGAGTTCATGCTCGCCCACACCCGCGAGTCCGACATCGCGCTCATGACACGCGCGGCCGACGCCGCCAACCCCGCGACCGCCGCCGATGTCCCCATGACCACGCTCATGCCCGCGTTCATGCTGTCGGAGCTGCGCGCCGCGTTCATCATCGGCTTCGTCATCTTCGTGCCGTTCCTGGTGATCGACCTCGTCGTCTCGTCGGCGCTCATGTCGATGGGCATGATGATGCTCCCTCCCGTCATGGTGTCGCTGCCCTTCAAGCTGCTGCTGTTCGTGCTGGTGGACGGCTGGACGCTCATCATCTCGGCGCTCGTGGGGAGCTACGGCTGATGGATACCTCCGCCGTCCTCAACGTGGGCCTCGAGGCCCTGCTGCTCGCCGCGAAGCTCTCGGCGCCGCTGCTCATCACCGCCCTGGTCGTGGGCTTCACCGTCTCGCTGTTCCAGTCGGTCACCCAGATCCAGGAGGCGACCCTCTCGTTCGTCCCCAAGGCGATCGCGGTCGGCATCGCGCTGCTCGTGTGCGGCCACTGGATGATCCAGGAGGCCGTCAACTTCACGCAGACGCTCTTCGACAAGCTGCCCTCGCTGCTCGGCGGCTGACATGGACCTGACCTTCGACCTCGGCCTCATCGAGACGACGATGCTCACCAGCGTGCGCATCGTCGCGTTCCTCGTGGTGGCGCCTCCGTTCCACGTGAAGGTGTTCCCCGGCACGGTCAAGGTCGCGCTCGCGCTGGGCCTCGCGCTCGCGGTCGGGCCCGCCGCGGCCGCACGGTCGGGGGTCGAGCCGGGAACGATGCTGGTGTCGGACACGGGCGCGTTCATCGGGGCCGTGGTGATGGAGGCGTTCGTGGGGCTCGCGCTGGGCTTCCTGGTGCGGCTCGTGTTCTCCGCGGTCCAGACCGCGGGAGGGCTCATCGACCTGTTCGGCGGCTTCGAGGTCGCCTCGGCCTTCGACCCGACCAGCGGCACGCAGGGCGCGCAGTTCAGCCGCTTCTACAACATGGCGGCGCTCGCGCTGCTGTTCGCCTCGGACGGGCATCAGCTGATCCTCGCGGGCATGGTGCGCTCGTTCGACGCGCTGCCGCTCGGCGGCGGCATGGACATGGCCGTGCTGGGCGAGCTCATGACGGGCGGCATCGCGGACATGATGATCGCGGCGCTCCAGATCGCGGGCCCGCTCATCGCGGTGCTGTTCCTCACCGACGTGGGCCTGGGCCTCCTCACGCGCGTCGCGCCGGCGTTGAACGCCTTCGCGCTCGGCTTCCCGCTCAAGATCCTGGTGACGCTGTCGCTCGGGTCGATCGCGTTCCTCGCCCTGCCCTCCGTCATCAGCGGTCTCACCGACCGCGCCACCAACCTCGCGGGCGGAGGTGCATGGTGAGCAAGGACGATTCCGGCGAGAAGTCCGAGAAGGCCACACCCCAGCGGATGAAGAAGCTCCGCAAGGAGGGGTCGCTGCAGCGGTCGCAGGACCTGTCCGCGTGGATGGTCATCGGCGCGGTCGTGGTCGCGCTGCCGCTCGTGATCCGCAGCGCTCGCGACTCCGCCCATGGCCAGCTCGCGCGCGTCGACGCGATCGCCGCCGCGCCGGACCCGTGGGTCGCGCTCGAGATGTTCGGCGACGCGCTCGGCTCGCTCCTCACCACGCTCGCCCCCGCGTTCGCCGCGGCGGTCCTCGCCGCCGTGGTGGCCGCCGCCGCGCAGGGCGGGATCCGCGTCGCGCCCAAGAAGCTCAAGCCCACCGTCAAGCACTTCGCCCCCAAGCAGGGCGCCAAGAAGCTCTTCGGCGGCCAGGCCTGGTGGAACGGCGCGAAGGCGGCGCTCAAGGCGGCGGCGATCGGCACGGTGCTCTACATGGTGATCCAGGGCGTGGTGCCGATGCTCATCGGCTCGGGCGCGCACTCGCTCACCTCGACCCTCGACATCGCGGTGGGGGGCGCCACCACGCTCATCAAGACCGCCGTGATCGCGGGGTTCGTGCTCGCCGGCTTCGACGCGCTCGTGGTGATGAAGCGCAACCGCAAGCAGACGCGCATGTCCAAGAAGGAGATCAAGGACGAGCACAAGCAGTCCGAGGGCGACCCGCACGTCAAGGGGCAGATCCGTCAGCGTCAGATCGCGATGAGCCGCAACCGCATGATGGCCGAGGTCGTGAACGCCGACGTCGTCATGGTCAACCCGACGCACGTCGCGGTCGCGCTGCGCTACGAGCCCGGCACCGGCGCGCCGCGCGTGATCGCCAAGGGCCGCGGACACATCGCGACCAAGATCCGCGAGAAGGCCACCGAGGGCCAGGTGCCCATGGTCCAGGACATCCCCCTCGCCCGTGCGCTCCACGACGCGTGCGAGGTGGGCCAGGAGATCCCCGCCCACCTCTACGCCGCCGTCGCGCGCGTGCTTGCGTTCGTCATGGCGCTGAGGCGCCGCGGCGCCGCCTCCGGCATCCACCGCGACCCGCAGGCCGAGGCGGTCGCCGACCCCAGCGCCGAGGTGGTCACCGCATGAAACCGTCCCGCACCCGTCCCGCTCCCCGCCCGTCCCGTCAGGAGGGAATCCTGTGAAGTCACGAATCAGCACGCTCGCCGTCCCGGTCGGCGTCGTCGGCATCGTCATGCTGCTCGTCGTGCCGCTGCCCGCGGCGATGCTCGACTTCCTCATCGTGTTCAACATCGCGATGTCGCTCGTGGTCCTGCTCACGTCGATGTACGTGAAGAGGCCGCTCGACTTCTCGGTGTTCCCCTCGCTGCTGCTGGTGCTCACGCTGTTCCGCCTGGGCCTCAATGTGGCGTCGACGCGCCTGGTGCTGCGCGACGGCTACGCCGGCGAGGCGATCGGCGCGTTCGGCAACATCGTGGTGGGCGGCTCGCTCGTCATCGGCCTGGTGATCTTCCTCATCCTCGTGGTGATCCAGTTCGCGGTCATCACCAACGGTGCGGGCCGCGTCGCCGAGGTCGGCGCGCGGTTCACGCTCGACGCGATGCCGGGCAAGCAGATGGCGATCGACGCGGACCTCAACGCGGGCCTCATCGACGAGGCGACCGCGCGTCAGCGCCGCGCGGACGTCGCGGCCGAGGCCGACTTCTACGGCGCGATGGACGGAGGCTCGAAGTTCGTCAAGGGTGACGCGATCGCGGGCATCATCATCACCATCGTGAACCTCATCGGAGGCTTCGCGGTCGGCATGATGCAGATGAGCCTGTCCCCGCAGGAGTCGATCGAGAAGTTCTCGATGCTCACCATCGGCGACGGGCTGGTCTCGCAGATCCCCGCGCTGCTGCTGTCGGTGTCCACCGGAATCATCGTCACGCGCGCCACCGCCTCCGAGGACATGGGCACCACCGCGAGCCGCCAGCTGGGCCAGTCGCGCATCGCGCTGCTCATCGCCGGCAGCGCGGCGATCATGCTGGCGCTCGTGCCGGGCCTTCCCAAGGTGCCGTTCGTGCTCGTCGGCGCGGTGCTGCTCATCGCCGGCCAGCGGGTCGGCGCCAAGGAGAAGGCGGAGCTCGCGCAGGCCGAGGCCGGTCCCGCGCAGCTCGAGCCCGGCGCCCCCGAGCCCGACTCGCCCGAGGCGCTCATGGACCAGATGCGCGTCCACGCGCTCGAGATCCAGCTCGCCCCCGACCTGGTGGACCTGGTCGGCTCGGGAACCGAGCAGGACCTGCTCGCCCGCGTCCGCGGCCTGCGCCGCAAGGTCGCGATGGACCTCGGGCTCGTGATCCCGCCGGTCCGCACGCGCGACAGCGTCGACCTTCCGCGCTCGACCTACGTGGTGAAGATCGCGGGCGTAGAGGTCGGTCGCGGCGAGGCGCCCCCCGGCCGGCTGCTCGCGCTCGGCGACAACCTCGACCACCTCATGGGCACCCCGGTGCGCGAGCCCGTCTTCGGGCTCGCGGGCCGCTGGATCCCGGCGGAGGTGCGCGCGCAGGCGGAGCTCTCCGGCGCGACCGTGGTGGACCGCGTGTCCGTGCTCGTCACGCACCTCGGCTCGATCATCTCGGCCAACGCGCCGCGCCTGCTCAGCCGCGAGGACGTCCGCATCCTCGTCGACAACGTCAAGCAGCTCGACCGCGCCGTGGTCGACGAGCTGGTGCCGGGCCTGCTGTCGCTCGGCGAGGTCCAGCGCGTGCTGCACGGCCTGCTCGCGGAGCGCGTGTCCATCCGCGACCTGCCTCGCATCCTCGAGGGCCTCACGCTGCGCGCCAAGGTCTCGACGGACCCCGAGGGCCTCATCGAGGCGGCGCGCGGCGCGCTCGGCCCCGCGATCGCGGCGCCGTACGCCGAGGACGGCGTGCTGCGGGTCGTCACGCTCGAGCCGCTGCTCGAGCAGCACCTGGTCGAGCAGCGCCGGCCGGGCGACGAGGGCATGATCCTCGCGGTCGACCCCGACCGGCTCGAGCGCATGATCGGCTCGCTGCGCAGGCGCCTCGCCGAGGTCGAGCACGGGGGCCACGAGGCCGTGGTCGCGTGCGCGCCCGCGCTGCGCCCCGCGCTGCGCCGGACCGTCGCGACCGCGCTGCCGCTGGTGCCCGTGCTGTCCTACTCCGAGGTGACGTGCGCGCCCCTCCAGGTCGAGGCCGTGGGGGTGGTGAGCGATGCCGCGCAGGTTGCTGCTTGAGGGTCCCGATGCCGAGGCGCTGCTCGTGCGCGCACGTGAAGAGCACGGCCCCGAGGTGAGGGTGGTGCACGCGGAGCGCGTGCGCACCGGAGGCGTGCTCGGCTTCTTCGCGAGGGACACCTACGCGCTCACGGTCGAGGTGCCCGACGAGGCGCACACGCGCCTGCGCCCCGCATCGTCCCTGGTGGCACCGGGCGCCGGCCCGCAGCGGGACGCCGGGCTGGACGACGAGCTCGCGGACGTCGCCGCGGTGAGCCGCGAGCTGCTGGCCTCGGTCGCGCGCGACGCGGCCCCGGCGATGCCCGCGGCGGACACGCAGGACGAGTTCGGCGCGCTGCTCGCGCGCCTGGTCGCGGGCCCCGGCACGGACGATGCGCCCGCCGAGCCGCTCGCCCCCACGCCCGCGTGGGCGGCGGAGCCCGCCGCGCAGGTGAACGAGCCGACGACGATGCGCGACTTCGTGCCCGCGCGCTTCCCCGTGGCCGATGCGGGCGACCGCATCGTGGTCCGCGAGCCCGGGCACGAGGACGTCCCGGTCGCGCCCGCCGAGGCCGCCATGCAGGACCCGCACGCGGACCCGACCACGGGCGAGCTGCTCGCGCTCGGCGTGCCCGCCGCGCTGCTCGAGCATGACGAGCCCGGATCCCGCGTCGCGCTCGCGGCGCTCGTGCGCGGGCTCGACACGGTCCCGGCCGCCGCCGCGCCCGGCGAGCTGCTCGTCGTCGTGGGGGCGCCGGAGCGGGCCTTCGACGTCGCGTGCCAGGTCGCGCGCTGGCGCGGCATGGCCGCCACGGACGTCGCCCTCGCGGGCGACGCCGCGGCGGTCCCGGGTCACGGCCGACGGATCCGGACGGCCGCCGCCGCGCGCACCCTCCGCGAGCGTGTCGGCGGGCCGGACGCCACGGCGCATGCGATCGTCGCGCTCGGCGTCGAGGCGGCGTCGGACGCGTCGCTCATCGCCTCGCTCGTCGAGGCCCTGGACGCGCACGCGTGCTGGGCGGCCGTGGACGCGGAGGGCCGCGGCGGCGCCCCGGTCGAGTCGCTCATCGCCGCGGGAAGCGTCGATGCGACGGCGGTATCGGGCCTCGCGGCAAGCGACGAGCCGGGCCGCGCGCTCGGCGATCCGCTGCCGGTCGCGTGGATGGACGGCGTGCCCGCGTCGCGCGTCGCGTGGGCCGCGCGGCTCGACGAGGCGCTCGCGGCGCTGAGGGCGCGAGAGGCGCGCCCGTAGGGCCGGTTCGTCGCGTTCGCGCGTGAGCCGATACCTTTGACTCATGCTTGTCCTCTCCCGCCGCATCGGCGAGAAGCTCGTCATCGGCACCGACATCGTCGTGACGGTGCTCGACGTGCGCTCGGACGGGGTCCGCGTGGGCATCGATGCGCCGCGCGACGTGCGGGTGACCCGTGCGGAGATCCTCGAGGCGATCGAGAAGGAGAACGCCGCGGCCGCGCAGGCCGACGACGCCGCCGAGGAGAGCCTGCGCTCCCTCGCCCCGCCGACTCCCTGACACCCCGCCTGGCATGCGCGCCAGGACTGCTCACCACCCGGCGGCTCGTGCCGATGGGTCCCCCGACATGGCGGCGGTGCCGCCCCTGACGGGTGAGGGAGCATTTCTATGGACGCGATGGACGAGATCGTCCGCGAGTTCGTGGTGGAGAGCTACGAGAACCTCGACCAGCTCGATTCCGATCTGGTCGCCCTCGAGGGCGACGCGGGATCGCGATCGCTGCTGAGCTCGGTGTTCCGCACGATCCACACGATCAAGGGCACCAGCGGATTCCTGGGCTTCGGCTCGCTCGAGGGCGTGACCCACGTGGGCGAGAGCCTGCTCGCCGAGCTCCGCGACGGCAAGCGCGAGATGACGCAGCGCACCACCGACGTGCTGCTCACCATGGTCGACGCGGTGCGCGAGCTGCTGCGCTCGATCGAGTCCACCGGTGCCGAGGGAGACCTCGACACCACCGCCGTGGTCGCATCGATCCAGGCCGTGCTCGACGGCACCGAGGCGCCCGAGACCGCCGTGGCCGAGGCTCCGGTCGAGCCCGCGCCCGTCGACGAGGCACCCGCGGACGAGGCGCCGGCGGAGAAGCCCAAGCCCGCCCCCGTGCTTCCGGGCAGGAAGGCCGACGCCCCGCTGCCGGCCAAGCCGGCCGCCGCATCGTCCGCGCCCGAGCCCGCCGCGTCCGAGCCTGCCGCGGAGGAGGCGCCCGTGCGCTCCGCGACCGAGTCCTCGATCCGCGTCGACGTCGAGGTGCTCGACGCGCTCATGCGTCACGTGGGCGAGCTGGTGCTCGCGCGCAACGCGATGACGAGCCTCGCCGCGGACATCGACGACCCCGCCCTGGTGCACGCGACCCAGCGCCTCGCGCTCATCGCGACCGAGCTCCAGCAGGGCGTCATGAAGACGCGCATGCAGCCCATCGACAACGTGTGGTCGAAGGTCCCGCGCATGGTGCGCGACATCTCGGCCTCGCTCGGCCGCCAGGTGCGGCTCGACATGATCGGCAAGGAGACCGAGCTCGACCGTGGCGTCCTCGAGGCGATCAAGGACCCGCTGACGCACCTCATCCGCAACGCGATCGATCACGGCATCGAGTCGCCCGAGCAGCGCACCGCCGCGGGCAAGCCCACGCAGGGTGTGCTCACGCTCCGCGCGTTCCACCAGGGCGGCCAGGTGGTCATCGAGATCTCCGACGACGGCAAGGGCATCGACCCGCAGGCCATCGCCGCCAAGGCCGTCGAGCGCGGCCTGCGCAGCGCCGCCGACGTCGCGGACCTCGCGCCCCAGGACGTGTTCCAGCTGCTGTTCCTGCCCGGCTTCTCGACCGCGGAGCAGGTCACCCACGTGTCCGGCCGCGGCGTGGGCATGGACGTCGTGAAGACCAAGGTCGATGCGATCGGCGGCGTGGTCGACGTGCAGTCGACCGTCGGCGTGGGCACCACGTGGCGCCTGCGCATCCCGCTGACGCTCGCGATCATGCCGGCGCTCACCGTCGAGTGCGCGTCCGAGACGTACGCGATCCCGCAGATCAACCTGCTCGAGCTGCTCGCGATCGACGACAAGCAGACCGGCGTCGAGTACGTCGGCGAGGCCCCGGTGTTCCGCCTGCGCGGCCGCCTGCTGCCGCTCGTCGACCTTCGCGACGTGCTCGGCCGCACGCCGCGCGAGTCGCTCGTCGGCGCCGTCATCGCGGTGATGCACGCGGACGGCGGCCGCTTCGGCCTGCTGGTCGACCACGTGCGGAACACCGAGGAGATCGTGGCGAAGCCCATCGCGGCGGCGGTCAAGGGCATCGGGCTCTACGCCGGCGCGACGCTGCTGGGCGACGGCTCCGTGACGCTCATCCTCGACATCCCCGCCGTGGCACGCCGCGCGCTCGAGCTCCAGGAGGCGATCGGCGACGATCGCGACGCGGTGGCGACGAGCACGGGCGAGACCGAGCAGATGCTCATCGTCTCCGTGGGCGAGGACCGCCAGGTCGCGATGCCCATGGGCGCGGTCACGCGCCTCGAGCGCTTCCCCATGGAGGTCCTCGAGCGGGTCTCCGGCTCGCTCGTGATGCAGTACCGCGAGCGGATCACCCCCGTGGTGGACCTCGCGCAGGTGCTCGGGCTCGGCTCGACGTTCCGCGAGGAGCTCGCCGTGGTGGTCTGCCAGCGCGGCGACCGCTCCGTGGCGCTCGTCGCGGACGAGGTCGTCGACATCGTCGAGTGCGCGATCGCCGACCGCTCCGAGGTCTCGGGCTACGGCCTGCTGGGCTCGATCATCGTCCGCGGCCGGGTCACCGAGCTGCTGGACCTCGAGGCGACCGTGAGGGACGCCGACTCCGCCTTCTACGACGTGCAGGACGCCGAGCTCGTCGGCGCCGGATCGGAGCACTGAGATGCGACACCAGCTCGCCACGTTCAAGCTCGACGACTGCCTCTACGGCATCGACGTCGCGCGCGTCCAGGAGGCCCTGCGGATGCAGGCGCACACCCCGGTGCCGCACGCCCCCAAGGGCGTCGCCGGGCTCGTCAACCTGCGCGGACAGGTGGTCCTGCTGGTCGACCTGCGCGTGCGCCTGGGCCGTGAGGGCTTCGGCGAGGACGACGACCCGATGATGATGGTGGTCAAGGTCGACGGCGAGCCCGTCTCGCTCCTGGTGGACCAGGTGGGCGACGTGCTCGAGATCGACGGCAGCCGCTTCGGCTCACCGCCGCCCACGCTCGAGCCCGCCCTCCGCGACTTCGTCACCGGCGTGTACCAGCTGGACGACGAGCTGCTCCTCGCGCTCGACGTCGACCTCGCGGTCCAGGTCTAGGCGAGCGCCGGTGTCCCCGATCAGGGTGCTCGTCGTCGACGACTCGGTCGTCGTGCGGCGCATCGTCTCCGAGTCGCTCGCGTCCGATCCCGCCATCGAGGTGGTCGGGGTCGCGCAGAACGGCTCCATCGCGCTGACCAAGGTCGCGGCGCTCAAGCCCGACCTCATCACCATGGACATCGAGATGCCCGTGATGAACGGCATCGAGACGGTCCGTGCGCTGCGCCGCTCGGGCGTGCGCACCCCCATCGTGATGTTCTCGACGCTGACCTCGCATGGCGCGTCCGCGACGCTCGACGCGCTCGCGTCGGGGGCCTCGGACTACGCGACCAAGCCCACGCAGGTGGCCAACCCCGCCGAGGCGATCCGCGTCATCACGTCGCAGCTCATCCCCAAGGTCAAGGCGCTGTGCGGCGCCCCGGTCGTCGCGGCGGGCAGCGTCCGCACCCGACCCGCGTCCGCGTCGGCCCGCCCGCCGCGCGCCGTGGTCATCGGATCCTCGACCGGCGGTCCCGAGGCGCTCTCGAAGGTCTTCGGCGCGCTCGCCGCGCCGCTGCCGGTGCCGGTGGTGCTGGTGCAGCACATGCCGCCCATGTTCACCACGCAGCTCGCCGCGCGGCTCGACCGCATCGGCCCGTCGCGCGTGGTCGAGGCCGCCGGAAACGAGCGGCTCGTCCCGGGCACGGTGTACGTCGCTCCCGGCGACATGCACCTCGAGGTCAAGCAGGCCGGCAACGCCATCATCACGTCCCTGAACAAGGGTCCCCAGGTCAACTTCTGCCGTCCCGCGGTCGACGTGCTGTTCCGTTCGGCCGTCAAGGTCTACGGCGGCGACCTGCTGGGCGTGATGCTCACCGGCATGGGCTCCGACGGTCGCGATGCGACCCGTGGGCTCGTGGACGCGGGCGGCCGCATGATCGCGCAGGACCAGGCCACGTCCGTGGTGTGGGGCATGCCCGGCGCGGTGGCCGGCGCGGGCCTGGCCCACGAGATCCTGCCGCTCGACGCGATCGCGCCCGCGCTCGTGCGCGCGACCCAGGGCCGCACCGCCGGGAAGGAGGCCGTCGCATGACCATCGCACCCGACTCGTTCGACTTCGTCGCGACGCTCGTGAGGCGCCGCAGCGCGATCCAGCTCGACACCGGCAAGGAGTACCTGGTCGAGAGCCGCCTCGCGCCGCTCGCCCGCTCGGCGGGCGCGGCGGACGTCGAGTCGTACATCCGCTCCGTGCGCGCGAACGTGACGCTGCACGACAAGGTGGTCGAGGCGCTCACCACCAACGAGACCTCGTGGTTCCGCGACCGGCACCCGTTCAACGTGCTCAAGGACGTCGTGATCCCCGATGCGATCGCGCGACGCGGCAAGCACCTCAAGGTCTGGTCCGCCGCGTGCTCGTCCGGCCAGGAGCCGTACTCGATCGCGATGACCATCGCCGAGCACTTCCCCGACGTCCGCGCGAGCATCGTCGCGACCGACCTGTCGGAGGAGGTCCTCGCCAAGGGCCGCAGCGGTCAGTACTCGCAGCTCGAGGTCAACCGCGGCCTCCCGGCGCCGATGCTCGTGCGCCACTTCGAGCGCAAGGGCGCCTTCTTCGAGGCGAACGAGCGCCTGCGGTCCATGGTGGCGTTCCGTCGCCACAACCTCCTCGATGCGCCGCCCCTGGGCGGCCCCTACGACGTGGTGTTCCTGCGCAACGTCCTCATCTACTTCGACGTGGCGACCAAGCGTGACGTGATGCGTCGCGTGCGGTCGGTGCTCGCCCCCGGCGGCTGGGTCTTCCTGGGCGCGGCGGAGAGCACCATCGGCGTCGACGACATCTGGGAGCGCGTGCCCGTCGCGGGCGGCGCCCTGTACCGGCCCCGGGAAGGGAAGGCAGCATGAAGGCTCTTGTCATCGACGACTCGCGTGTGATGCGCAGGATCGTGGGAACGATCCTCAAGGACGTCGGCTTCGAGGTGATCGAGGCGGGCGACGGCCAGGAGGCGCTCATGCGGCTCGAGCAGCACCCCGACGTGCGCCTGTGCTGCATCGACTGGAACATGCCCGTGATGAACGGCTACGAGTTCATCGTCGCGGCGCGCTCCAAGCCCGAGTACCGCGACATCACGCTCATGATGATCACCACCGAGGGCGAGCAGGACCAGATCGTCCGCGCGCTCGCGGCCGGCGCTCACGAGTACGTCATCAAGCCGTTCACGGCGGACGTCATCATCGACAAGCTCGACTACCTGGGGCTGCTCGACCAGGAGGTCACGGTATGACCGCCGTCGTCGACTGGGCGCCCGTGCTCGACGCGGACCCGCTGCTGCAGATCACCCAGGACCTCTTCGCGACGATGATCGACGACGAGCCCGGCCACGTCTCGCACTGGGTGGGCGAGCGCCCCGCGCTCGAGGACGCCCGCTACACCTGGGTCGACGTCACCGACGAGCAGATCGTGCGCGTGGTGATCGGCACCGGTCGCGAGACCGGCGAGGCGATCACGCGTGCGCTGCTCACGATGGCCCCCGGCGAGGAGGTCACGGACGAGGACTTCATCGACGCCGTGGGCGAGGTCGCCAACGTCGTGTGCGGCAACGTCAAGTCGCTCGTCACGCACCCGGGCACGCTCACCATCCCGGTGGTGGCCGATGCGGCGCCGCCGCTCGGCGAGGGCGAGCGCCTGGTCGACGCGTGCCTGAGCTGGCGCGGTGCGCCGCTCACGGTCTCGCTCTGGGTGCTGCCGTAGCGGCGCCGACGCACACTGTTCTTTGAGGTAAGGAAGGGAGGCCGACGACATGAAGGTGATCGTCGCCGATGACAGCCGCGTGATGCGGCAGATCGTGATCCGCACGCTGAGGCAGGCGGGCTACGACTGGTGGGAGATCGAGGAGGCCGAGGACGGCGCCGACGCGCTCGCGAAGATCCGCGCGACCGCTCCGGACTTCGTGCTCTCGGACTGGAACATGCCGAACATGACGGGCATCGACCTGCTGCGCGCCCTGCGCGCGGAGGGCAACGAGACCCCGTTCGCGTTCGTGACCTCCGAGGGCTCCCCGCAGATGCGTGAGCAGGCGGACCAGGCGGGCGCGCTGTTCCTCATCGCGAAGCCGTTCACCGCGGACATCTTCCGCGAGACCATCGACCCCTTCATCGGGTGAGCGCGATGGAAGGCCTGCGACCCACCCCCGTCCCCAGCGCGTTCGAGATCCGCGAGCTGTTCGCCGGGATGCTCGGCCGCGAGGTCGAATGGGACGGCAACGCCAAGCGCGTCGACCCGCTCGACGGCGCGACCGTCGCGATGTACGTGGACGACCTCGGCAACCTCGCCGCGGTCGCGCTCGCGGACGTCCCGCTGACCGCTCGCGCCGGCTCGGCGATCGCGCTCATGCCGCCCATGGGCGCGGAGAGCGCCGTCAAGGACGGCCTCATCAGCCCCGCCATGTTCGACAACATGGCGGAGATCCTCAACGTCGCCGCGTCGATGTTCAACAAGTCGGACACGCCGCACCTCAAGCTGCAGGAGACCTTCGCCCCGCGCGAGACGCTCCCCGCGGACGTCAACGACCTGTGCCTGCTGCAGGGCAGCCGCATCGACGGCGCCCTCGAGATCCAGGGGTACGGCTCCGGCCGCATCTCGGTGGTCGTCGCCTACTGACGCCCACCTGACCTTCCGCACGGCCGTGCCTCCCGTCGGAGAGGCGCGGCCGTCGGTGCATCCGAGCGTGGTGGCTCAGGATGCGGGCTGGAATTCCCAGTGCCAGGGCTCGCGCGCGACGGCCTCGACGAAGCCGTAGCTCCCGGCGTTCTCGCGCATCCACGCCAGCGCATCGGCGTCGAGGCCCAGGTCCACGGCGAGGCCCCAGCCGTGCTGGCTGGTGCCGGGAACCGCGGCGAGGCCGCCGCTGCTGTACAGCCCCTTCGACGCGGCGAGGCTCACCTGCGAGTCGTAGTCGCGATAGCCGTCGGTGATGCCGATGGTGATGCCGTCCGCCCGGGCGTCGGCGAGCAGGGCGTCGAGCTGCTCCGTCGCGGGCGCCCACATGCGCTCGGTGGACCCGTCGATCGTGCTCAGCGCGCTCTCCGGGATGAGCCCGTTGCCGTAGCCGGCGAGCGTCACCGGGACGCCGTCCGCGTTGAGCTGCGCGGCCGCCGCCGCGAGAGGGTCGGCGGTCGCGGTCGCGGTCGCGAGCGTGTCCGCGAACACGGCGGACGATGCGCCCGCGGCGGTCGCGGTGCTGGAGGCGACGGCCGCCGTCGTGGTCGCGGCGGGGGTCACCGAGCCGATCAGCGAGTGGATCTCGCTGATGCGCTGGCTGATCGTGGCGATCGCATCCACCGGCGTCCCCTTCCATGCAGGTCTCCCGGGTCCCATCGGCCCGGGACCGGCGGGGTTGAGGGTTCGGGACGCCACGAGATCGTGATCCTCGCGCACCGCCGCGAACGCTCACCACGGACCGCGGCAGGCCGATGAGACCCGCGTCAACGCTGTGAAGAACGCGACCCCCTGGAGAGTCATGGACGTCCTGCCCGCTGTGCCGCACGCCACCTCGAGGCGTTTTCCCCTGACCGCGAAGATCCTCGGAGCCTTCGGGCTCGTGGTGGCGATCCTCGCCACCGTCGGTGTCTTCTCGATCGCCAAGATGCACGAGCAGGGCGACGCCCAGAAGGCGACCACCGAGCACGCCTACCGCGCGGACATGGCGGTCGCGAGCCTGACCGATGCGTTCTGGCAGATGCGGGCGCAGAGCCTGCGCCTGCGGGCGACCGAGCCCGAGGACCTGGCCGCCGAGTACGCGACCCTCACCGAGCTCCAGGCGGCCTTCGAGGCGGAGTTCGCGACGCTGGGCGCCGCGTTCGAGGAGCTCTTCGGGGTGCCCCTCGCCGACGACGGCAGCGGCCAGGAGACGTACGCGCGCTACAAGCTCGCGCAGGCCTCGGCCTTCGACCCCTCCTACACCGGTGAGGAGATCACCAAGGAGGAGCGCTCGGAGCTGGGCAACGCGATGGTGGCGGCGGTCGGCTCGCTGACCGAGCAGATCGGCCCGCAGATCCAGGCCGAGATCGCGGCCAGCGACGACGAGGTGTCCGCGACGGCGACGCTCCTCACGGTGATCGTCGTCGCCGGCATCGTGGCCGCGATCGCGCTCGGCCTGGTCCTGGCGCGCCGCATCACCGGGGCGGCCGGCGAGCTCAAGACCGCGATCGACGCGATGGCGGACGGCGATCTCACGGTCGAGGCCACGGTGAGGAGCAACGACGAGGTGGGCGACATGGCCGCCTCGCTCGCCCGCGCCCAGTCGGCGCTGCGGGAGACGATGTCGGGTGTGGTGACGTCCGCTGTCACCGTCGCCGCCGCCGCGGAGGAGCTGTCCGCCGCGAACGCGCAGGTCTCGGCGGGCTCGCAGGAGACGTCGGCTCGTGCCGGTGTGGTGGCGAACGCCGCGGATGAGGTCAACCGCAGCGTTCAGGCCGTCGCTTCTGGCGCCGAGCAGATGGGCGCTTCCATCAAGGAGATCTCGCACAACGCGAACGAGGCCGCCCGGGTGGCGGCTCAGGCGACGGGCGTGGCCGAGGCCACGAACGAGAAGGTCGCGCGTCTGGGTGTCTCGAGCCAGGAGATCGGCGAGGTCATCAAGGTCATCTCCAGCATCGCCGAGCAGACGAACCTGCTGGCGCTGAACGCGACCATCGAGGCCGCGCGTGCCGGTGAGGCCGGCAAGGGCTTCGCGGTCGTGGCCGGCGAGGTCAAGGATCTGGCGCAGGAGACCGCGAAGGCGACCGAGGAGGTCGCGCGTCGTGTGGCGGCGATCCAGGAGGACACCGGCGGCGCGGTCGACGCGATCGGCGAGATCTCGCACATCGTCAAGCAGATCAACGACTTCCAGCTGACCATCGCGTCGGCGGTGGAGGAGCAGACCGCGACCACCGCCGAGATGTCCCGTGGCGTGGCCGAGGCCGCGACCGGCTCGGGCGACATCGCCTCGTCCATCTCGACCGTCGCCCAGTCCTCCGCCGAGGCCTCCGCCGTGCTCGACCAGATCGGCGCCTCGGTGTCCGAGCTCGCGGAGCTCTCGGCGGGCCTGCGCGCCAAGGTCGAGACCTTCACCTACTAGCACCCTCAGGCCCCACGCCTACGTACCGGAGAATCATGAGCAACACCACGACCGAACGACGCGCACGCCGCCGCTTCAGCCTTGCGGCACGGCTCGGAGCCACCTTCGCGGGCCAGATCATCCTGGTCCTCATCCTCGGCACCGTCGCCGTCACCCAGCTCACCGACCAGGGCGACCACGACACCGAGACGATGGAGACCTTCGCCGCGCTCGAGGCGAAGGTGAGCGTCGTCGACGATGCGGTCTGGGAGGCGCGGCACTTCAGCGCGGTCCTCGCCATGATCCCGGAGGCCGGGATCGCCGGCGGGCTCGAGACGGAGCAGGCGATGTTCGACGCGGCCGATGTCGCGTTCCAGGACCTCCTCGCCTCGTTCGAGGCCGCGTACGGCGAGCCGATGGTGATCGACGAGGCCGCGATCGCCTCATGGCAGCAGTTCCAGGAGCAGATCCTCACCGCGTACGGCTCCGGCGGCGGGATCGCGTCGATCGACGGCGAGGCGCTCAACGAGCTCGGCGCGCATGCGCAGGAGGCGGTGCAGGCCCTGACCGATCAGGTGGCGGCCAAGGGCGCGAGCGAGATCCAGGACGCTCGCGACGCGAGCGAGCGTGCCCAGCTCACCATCCTCGTGATCGTCGCCCTCACGGTCGCGGCGAGCGTGCTCATCGGCGTGATCATCACGCGCCGCATCACGCGCAGCGTCGGCGACGTCAAGCACGCGATCGATGCGCTCGCGGACGGCGATCTCACGGTCGCCGTGAGCGTCTCGAGCACCGACGAGATCGGCGACATGGCCGCCTCGCTCACCCGTGCGCAGTCCTCGCTGCGGGAGACGATGTCGGGTGTGGTGTCGTCGGCGGTGACGGTGGCGGCTGCGGCGGAGGAGTTGTCTGCCGCGAATGCTCAGGTCTCGGCGGGCTCGCAGGAGACCTCCGCCCGTGCGGGTGTGGTGGCGAATGCCGCCGATGAGGTCAACCGGTCCGTCCAGGCCGTCGCGTCCGGTGCGGAGCAGATGGGTGCCTCCATCAAGGAGATCTCGCACAACGCGAACGAGGCCGCTCGTGTGGCGGCTCAGGCGACCACGGTCGCGGAGTCGACGAACGAGAAGGTCGCCCGTCTGGGCGCGTCCTCGCAGGAGATCGGTGAGGTCATCAAGGTGATCTCCCAGATCGCCGAGCAGACGAACCTGTTGGCGCTGAACGCGACGATCGAGGCCGCGCGTGCCGGCGAGGCCGGCAAGGGCTTCGCTGTGGTTGCGGGCGAGGTCAAGGACCTGGCGCAGGAGACCGCGAAGGCGACCGAGGAGGTCGCCCGGCGCGTGTCCGCGATCCAGGAGGACACCGGCGGCGCGGTCGACGCGATCGGCGAGATCAGCGAGATCGTCAAGCAGATCAACGACTTCCAGCTGACCATCGCGTCGGCGGTGGAGGAGCAGACCGCGACGACTGCGGAGATGTCTCGCGGCGTGGCCGAGGCCGCGACCGGCTCGGGCGACATCGCATCGTCCATCTCCGGTGTGGCGCAGGCCGCGCAGGAGGCATCGACCGTGCTCGACCAGATCGGTGCCTCGGTGTCGGAGCTCGCGGAGCTCTCGGCGTCGCTGCGCGCCAAGGTCGAGACCTTCCACTACTGAACATCCCCCTCGGGCGTTCGCGCCCCCCTCACCAATGGACTGGAGAGACATGAACACGCATGAGGCTGCTGGGACGCGTCACGGACGCCGCTTCCCGCTCGCGGCACAGGTCTTCGGCGCGGTCGGCGGCGTGCTCGCCGCCCTCGGGCTCGCGACCGCGGTGTCGATCGGCACCGTCAACGATCTGCAGGACAAGGACGCGGCGCTGCGCGCCGAGCAGGCCGCGATGACCGAGGGCATGGCGGACCTGCTCGACACCCTGTGGGACGCGCGCCTCGCGGGCTTCAAGCTCGACGCCGCTGCCGAGGGTGCCATCCCGAACCTGGTTGAGAAGCTCAAGACGCGCTACGCGTTCGTCGACGAGGAGCTCGCCTCCTTCGCCGCGCTCTACGAGGAGACGTTCGGCGAGGAGCTGCCGTCCATCGAGCTCGCGAGCGGCACGTGGGAGCAGTACAAGGCCGCCGTGCTGTCGGCGTGGGAGCCGACCGCGGGCGTCGACCCGGCGTCCGAGGCCGAGCGCTCGGGCTTCGACACCACCGTCGAGTCCCAGTTCAACGAGTTCGACGCCCACGTGGGCATGAACCTCGATGCAGCATCGCGCGCTGTCGCGGACGATGCTGCCGCCGCCACGACACTGCTGTTCATCGTGCTCGCGGTCGGGGCCGGTGCCGGCGCCGCCTTCGCGTGGCTGGTCGGGCGCCGCATCCGCCGCAACTCGGCGATCCTCAAGGAGTCGATGGCGGCGCTGGCCGCCGGCGACCTCACGGTGACGGCGCACGTCACCAGCCGCGATGAGATGGGCGAGATGGCGGAGCTGCTGTCCTCGGCCCAGTCCGCGCTGCGGGAGACGATGTCGGGTGTGGTGTCGTCGGCGGTGACGGTGGCGGCTGCTGCTGAGGAGCTGTCGGCGGCGAATGCCGAGGTGTCGGCGGGTTCGCAGGAGACGAGCGCCCGTGCGGGTGTGGTGGCGAATGCTGCTGATGAGGTGAACCGTTCCGTGCAGGCCGTCGCCTCCGGTGCGGAGCAGATGGGTGCGTCGATCAAGGAGATCTCGCACAATGCGAACGAGGCCGCTCGTGTGGCGGCTCAGGCGACCACGGTCGCTGAGTCGACGAACGAGAAGGTCGCCCGTCTGGGTGTGTCGAGCCAGGAGATCGGTGAGGTCATCAAGGTGATCTCGAGCATTGCCGAGCAGACGAACCTGTTGGCGCTGAACGCGACGATCGAGGCGGCGCGTGCTGGTGAGGCTGGCAAGGGCTTCGCCGTGGTTGCGGGTGAGGTCAAGGATCTGGCGCAGGAGACCGCGAAGGCGACCGAGGAGGTCGCGCGTCGTGTGGCGGCGATCCAGGAGGACACCGGCGGTGCCGTGGATGCGATCGGTGAGATCAGCGAGATCGTCAAGCAGATCAACGACTTCCAGCTGACGATCGCGTCGGCGGTGGAGGAGCAGACCGCGACCACCGCGGAGATGAGCCGCGGCGTCGCCGAGGCCGCGACCGGGTCGTCCGATATCGCGGGCTCGATCTCGACGGTCGCGCAGGCGTCCTCGGATGCCGCGTCGGTACTGGACCAGATCGGCGCCTCGGTGTCCGAGCTCGCGGAGCTGTCCGCGGATCTGCGCGCCAAGGTCGAGACCTTCACCTACTGACGCACCCCGCCCAGCTTGACGTCGCGGGCTCGTCCCGCATCGCGCATCGTCCCCACACGCCGTATGCGCGCGGCATCCCCTCGATGCTGTGAATGGAGATCAACATGGAAACCCCCGAGACCGCTCCGGGCCGGAAGGCCCTGCGGTTCACCCTCGCCGCCCGCATGACCCTCGCGTTCGGCGTGCTCTTCGTGCTCGTGGCGACGATGGCCGTGCTGTCCGTGAGCCAGCTCACCCGCCAGGGTGACGCCAACGCCGCGACGCTGGAGTCCTACGTCGCGGTGGAGGCCTCGATCGCGGATGTCTCCGAGGCGATGTGGGAGGTGCGGGCCCACGCGCTGCACACGCGGGCCCTGCCCGAGGAGCAGCGCGCGGAGGCGACGGTCGAGCAGGCCGAGAACATCGCCGCGGCGACCCAGGCGCTTCAGGACTTCGGCGCGCTCTTCGAGGAGACGTACGGCGAACCTGTGGCCGAGGATGCCGCGGCGCTCGCGACGTGGGCCGACTTCGCGGATGCCGTGACCGCGCCCTATGCGCCGGGCTCGACCGTGGCCGAGCTCTCGGCCGACGAGCTCGAGACGATGGGCGCCGAGATCATCGCGGCCGTCGACGGCCTCCGGGACCAGGTGCTGGCCCACGGCGCGGCGGACCTGCAGGCGACGCGCGACGACGCCTCCACGGTCCAGACCACCATGACCATCCTCGCGGCCATCGCGCTGCTCGGGTGCGTCGGCGTCGGCATCTCGCTCACCCGCCGCCTTATCGGAGCCGTGCGGGCGATCAGCACCACGGTCGAGGCGATGGCGGACGGCAACCTCACGGTCGAGGCGACGGTGAAGAGCAACGACGAGGTGGGCGACATGGCGCGCACCCTGTCGCGTGCGCAGTCGGCGCTGCGGGAGACGATGTCGGGTGTGGTGTCGTCGGCGGTGACGGTGGCGGCTGCTGCTGAGGAGCTGTCGGCGGCGAACGCGCAGGTCTCGGCGGGCTCGCAGGAGACCAGCGCCCGTGCGGGTGTGGTGGCGAATGCCGCCGATGAGGTCAACCGGTCCGTCCAGGCCGTCGCGTCCGGTGCGGAGCAGATGGGTGCCTCCATCAAGGAGATCTCGCACAACGCGAACGAGGCCGCTCGCGTCGCCGCGCAGGCGACCACCGTGGCGGAGTCGACCAACGAGAAGGTGGCCCGCCTGGGCGCGTCCTCGCAGGAGATCGGTGAGGTCATCAAGGTGATCTCCCAGATCGCCGAGCAGACGAACCTGCTGGCGCTGAACGCGACCATCGAGGCCGCTCGTGCTGGCGAGGCCGGCAAGGGCTTCGCTGTGGTCGCCGGTGAGGTCAAGGACCTGGCGCAGGAGACCGCGAAGGCGACCGAGGAGGTCGCCCGACGCGTGTCCGCCATCCAGGAGGACACCGGCGGCGCCGTGGATGCGATCGGCGAGATCTCGGAGATCGTGAAGCAGATCAACGACTTCCAGCTGACGATCGCGTCGGCGGTGGAGGAGCAGACCGCGACCACGGCGGAGATGTCCCGTGGCGTGGCCGAGGCCGCGACCGGCTCGGGCGACATCGCATCGTCCATCTCCGGTGTGGCGCAGGCTGCGCAGGAGGCATCGACCGTGCTCGACCAGATCGGTGCGTCGGTGTCGGAGCTTGCGGAGCTCTCGGCGTCGCTTCGCGCAAAGGTCGAGACCTTCACGTACTAGAACCACACGAGCCCAACGGCGGGCCCGCGCGAGAGCTGTCT
>NZ_BBMB01000011.1:0-4104 GCF_000971235.1 Demequina subtropica | reverse complement strand
CGCGAGAGCTGTCTCGCGCGGGCCCGCCGTGGTGCCTCGACGAGGCGTGACCCAGGACGGGTCCGCAAGAAGCAGCACCAAGGAGAGACATGGAAGCCCCCACCCCCGCCCCCGAGCGCAGCGCCAAGGGCGCGACGCTCGCACGGCGTTTCGCGATGCTGTTCGGCGGGCAGCTGCTCGCGACGCTCACGCTCGCGATCATCGCGTTCACCCAGGTGAGCGCCATGGGCGACCATGAGTCCGAGACGATCGAGACCATCGACGCGCAGCACGAGGCGTTCGCGGCGGTCAACGACACCCTGTGGCAGGTGCGGGTCCAGGCCGCGGCGATGGCGCTCATGACGCCCGAGCAGCAGGCCGCTTCCGCGGCAGGCATCGCCGAGAGCGCTGCGGCCTTCGACGAGTCCTACGCGGCCTTCGTCGCCGGCTACGAGGCAGCCTTCGGCATCGCGATCGAGGAGGACGCCGAGGCGCTCGCCGCGTGGGAAGGCTTCAAGACCGGGAAGATGAGCGGCGGCGAGGCCGTGGACCTCGACACCTTCAACGCCCTGGTCGAGCGCGCGGTCGACTCGCTCGACGCTCAGATCGAGGCGCGCGAGGCCGAGCTTCTCGCGGACTCCGACGACCGTGCGGCCTCCGTCAAGCTGACGGTCGTGCTGTTCGCCGCCTTCGCGATCCTGCTGGGCGCGAGCTTCGCGGTCCGGATGCTCGTGCGCATCATGCGTTCGGTCACGTCCGTCAAGGTCGCCGTCGAGGCGATGGCGGACGGCGACCTCACGGTCGCGGCGCAGGTGGCCAGCAACGACGAGATCGGCCGCATGGCGGCCGCGGTCAACGCCGCGCAGGTGTCCCTGCGGGAGACGATGTCGGGTGTGGTGTCGTCGGCGGTGACGGTGGCGGCTGCTGCTGAGGAGCTGTCGGCGGCGAATGCCGAGGTGTCGGCGGGCTCGCAGGAGACCAGCGCCCGTGCGGGTGTGGTGGCGAATGCTGCCGATGAGGTCAACCGGTCCGTGCAGGCCGTCGCGTCCGGTGCGGAGCAGATGGGTGCGTCGATCAAGGAGATCTCGCACAACGCGAATGAGGCTGCTCGTGTGGCGGCTCAGGCGACCACGGTGGCGGAGTCGACGAACGAGAAAGTGGCCCGTCTGGGTGTCTCGAGCCAGGAGATCGGTGAGGTCATCAAGGTGATCTCGAGCATTGCCGAGCAGACGAACCTGCTGGCGCTGAACGCCACGATCGAGGCCGCTCGCGCGGGTGAGGCCGGCAAGGGCTTCGCTGTCGTCGCGGGCGAGGTCAAGGACCTGGCGCAGGAGACGGCGAAGGCGACCGAGGAGGTCGCGCGTCGTGTGGCGGCGATCCAGGAGGATACCGGCGGTGCCGTGGATGCGATCGGTGAGATCAGCGAGATCGTGAAGCAGATCAACGACTTCCAGCTGACGATCGCGTCGGCGGTGGAGGAGCAGACCGCGACCACCGCGGAGATGTCCCGCGGCGTGGCCGAGGCCGCGACCGGGTCGTCCGATATCGCGGGCTCGATCTCGACGGTCGCTCAGGCGTCCTCGGATGCCGCGTCGGTCCTGGACCAGATCGGTGCCTCGGTGTCCGAGCTCGCGGAGCTGTCCGCGGATCTGCGCGCCAAGGTCGAGACCTTCACGTACTGAAGCACTACCCCACCCGCCGGGAAGGGCGATGCGGCGATGACCGCATCGTCCGCCCGGCATCGTCCCCCGTGTTTGGAGAGAGATGAACCCCACCTCCGGTCGCCCCGCGCGCCGTGGTCCCCGTGTGCCCCTGATGGCGCAGATCGTCGGCGCCTTCGGCGTCGGCGTGCTCATCGTCGTCGCGGTGTGCGGCGTCGCCCTCGTCCAGGTGCAGAGGGTCGCTGATGACCCGAGCACGAGCGTCGGTGGTGCTCGCGGCATCATCGTCGCGGTGCTGGTCGCCGCGGTCGTCGGCACCGCGACCATCGGGCTCATGCTCGCGACCCGCATCACGCGCGGCGCGCACAGGATCCAGGCCACCATCGAGGCAGCCGCGCGCGGCGAGTTCGACGCGACCGCGGGCATCACCTCGAACGACGAGCTCGGCGACATGTCCGAGGCGATGGACCGCACCGCGGCCTCGCTGCGCGCGCTCATCCTCTACATCGAGGAGACGGCGCGCACCGTGGCGGAGTCGGCGCGCTCGCTGGCCGCGACCAACGCGCAGGTCGGCGCGGGCTCGCGCGACTCGTCGGAGCGTGCGACGAGCGCGGCGGCATCGGCTGGCGAGGTCAACGCCTCGGTGCAGGCCGTCGCCGCCGGCGCGGAGCAGATGGGTGCGTCGATCAAGGAGATCTCGCACAACGCGAACGAGGCCGCTCGGGTGGCGGCGCAGGCGACGGGCGTGGCCGAGGCCACGAACGAGAAGGTGGCCCGTCTGGGCGTCTCGAGCCAGGAGATCGGTGAGGTCATCAAGGTGATCTCGAGCATTGCCGAGCAGACGAACCTGCTGGCGCTGAACGCCACGATCGAGGCCGCTCGCGCGGGCGAGGCCGGCAAGGGCTTCGCTGTCGTGGCCGGTGAGGTCAAGGACCTGGCGCAGGAGACGGCGAAGGCGACCGAGGAGGTCGCGCGCCGGGTGGCTGCGATCCAGGAGGACACCGGCGGTGCCGTGGATGCGATCGGTGAGATCAGCGAGATCGTGAAGCAGATCAACGACTTCCAGCTGACGATCGCGTCGGCGGTCGAGGAGCAGACCGCGACCACCGCGGAGATGAGCCGCGGCGTGGCCGAGGCCGCCCTGGGCTCCTCGGAGATCGCGACGTCCATCGCGGCGGTGGCGGACGTCGCCTCGCGCGGCGCCGAGATGACCTCCGAGGCCGACGCGTCGGTCGCCGAGCTCACCGAGCTCGCGACGTCGCTTCACGGCACGGTCGCGGGCTTCCGTCGCTGACGTGCCCGGCATCGTCCCTGATCAACAGAACGATGTGATGGCCGCGGCGCCTCAACTCGAGGACGCCGCGGTCGATCGGGGAGGCATGACCACGACGCAGAACCCCTCGGCCTCCCGACGCGGGCTGGTGGCGCGCATCGTCATCCTGGCCGCGGCAGGGCCGCTGCTCGTGGTGGGCCTCGCGGCGCTCACCGCCGGCGTGGGTGGCGTGGCCGTCCCGGTGGCGCTGTGCGCGGTGCTGGTGGCCGTGTGGGCGGCGTTGCGGCTGTCCGTCGCCTCGTCGCGCATCGACGCGGCGATCGAGTCGATCGCGCCCGCCGCCGGGCCGAGCACCGCGGACAAGATCGCGGAGATGGGCCTCGAGTCCCAGCGCATCGCGGCGCGGCTCGCCGCCGACGTCGCCGCCGCGGAGACCGCGATGGCGGTGGCCGAGGCGACGCGTGCGGAGTCAACCAGCGCCGAGCAGGGATCGCGCGCCGTAGGGTGACGTGTGCCGGCGTCGAGGGCGTCGGCGTGGTCAGGCGGCATGCCCGATTCGTGCTAGAGTTGCCCGGCGCGCGCGAGTGGCGGAATAGGCAGACGCGCACGGTTCAGGTCCGTGTGCCCGAAAGGGCGTGGGGGTTCAACTCCCCCCTCGCGCACCATTGGGTTGTTCGATCAAAGAACGACCGGGATTGGGTTAATCCGCTCAGCGGAGGCCCGGGAGGCCTCTCCTGGGGCCCAAGACGGCGAAAAGGCCGCCCGAGACGTCAGTCTCGGGCGGCCTTCTTGCTATGTGCGCCTATGTAGGGGTGTTGGAGGGTCGTTCCAGCCGGTTCTGGGCATGCTTGCGCCTCCGGCCCTTGGTGGGCCGGAGGCGGGTCGCGCTGTTCGGTTCCGAGGCGGCCGCGTTACGCGGCGAGCCGGTCGGGCGGGGGGAGGTCCTCGTGGTCTACGTCGATGGCATGAGTGTGCGGCCCGTGCGGGTTCCCGCCTTCCGTGTCGGTCGGCAGGGGCGGGAGGTTATCTGCGTACGCCTGCATGAATGTGCGGATCGTGCGGACGTTGCAGGCGTAGACCATGAGGGCGACGATGAGCGCCTGCTTGGCGAAGCCGCGCACGGGCCGGCGGCCGCCGTCTTCGAGCTCCTCGTGGTCCTTCTCCTTGAGGGCCGCGTTGAAGCTCTCGAGG
>NZ_BBMB01000012.1 GCF_000971235.1 Demequina subtropica | reverse complement strand
CCTGAAGGGGGTCCAGACCCGTTCGGCGATTGAGCCACAGCAACCGCTCAACCGCGCGCCCTGGCGTGGGGCGTTTGCGCCTTTGGGCGGCGTCGTTGTGCTGGTCCTTGCTTCCGATGCGCACTGCGCGAATGACGCTGTCGGGCCTCGCTTAGGGTGGAGCCCGAGGCCTGACAATTGCTGCCACTGAGAGTGTCAACGGTGCGGCGTGGCTGTCCAGAGTCATACGTGTGGTGGCCCTAAACTCCCGGGCACAGCCTGGTGTGATGTCGCGCCAGGGTCCTAGTACGGATCAACACGTATGACATGGGAGTTTGCCGTTGCAATATCAGCGGGGGGCTGCAATGCGCGCCGGGAACGGCCGCAGAGCGGGCGAACTAGTGAGTCCAAATGGTTGTGCGGTAGGTGCCGCATCGGAGGGCCAATCGGTGGGTGCGCTGGCGCCTGGTGCCGCCAAGCGTTTGTGGGTCCGAGGTGATTGCCGATGACTACTGATATTGCCGTATGGCGCCCGGACCCTAGCCTCGTCGCCGAAGTCAGCCGCCAGTTCGAGCGGACGATCGACTCCTACAAGATCCACCCGGACCTGATCTCCGAGCACGCAAACCATGAAGAGTCGATCCGCACGGGCGGCTACGCGAACCGAACCCTGCTCGAGCTCGTTCAGAACGCCGCAGATGCGCTTGCCGGCACGGACGCTCATGCGCTTGGCGACGCGGCGGGGCGCGTCGAGATTGTGCTCGACCCTGATATGCGCACTCTGTACTGCGCCAACGCTGGCCGCCCATTCTCGACGACGGGCCTCACCGCGATCACTATGGCGCATCTCAGCGGTAAGCGAGGCGACGAAATCGGGCGCTTCGGCCTGGGGTTCAAGTCGGTGCTCGCCATTTCTGATGCGCCGCAGGTCTTCAGTCGTTCTGTGTCGTTCGAGTTCAACTCTCCCGACGCGCGCGCAGCGCTCTCACGCGTTGGCTCGGGCGTGCGGCGGTTCCCGGTTCTCCGAACAGCGACACTGATCGACCCCGCCACTGAATTTGCGAACGACGAGATCCTGGCAGGACTTGGCGCTTGGGCAGCTACCGTCGTCAAGCTTCCCAATATCACCGACATCGAGCGCCTGAAGCGCGAGATCGAGGACTTCTCGGACGAGTTCCTGCTATTTGTTGGCGCGGTCCGCGAGGTGAAGTTGCGAGTCCTGGGCGACGAAGGGTTCGAGACGTCCCACGTCTCGCGTGACCTTGGCGACGGGCGGCTTCGGATTGAGCGCCCTAACGGTGAGGGTGACACGTGGTTTGTTGGCGAGACCATGCACGCGCCATCCGCGGAGGCGCGCCGGCAGGTTGGCGAGGCTGTTTCACGCGCTGAGGTGAAGGTCACAGTCGCGGTCCCCGAGCGCCAGGTGCGCCAGCGCATCGGGCAGTTCTGGTCGTACTTCCCGCTCCAAGACAAGACCTCGGCGTCGGCACTCTTCAACGCGCCCTGGAGCGTTAATGACGACCGCACGACCCTTCTTCGAAATGACTACAACAAGGAGATCTTGCGCACGGTCTCCGCGCTCTTTGTTGACTTGCTGCCAAAGGTGCGCGACAACGACCCCGCGGCGCACCTCGACTACATGCCCGCGCGTGGCCGCGAGATCCTGAGCTTCGGCGACGAGGTCCTTATCGCGCACATCCCCCAAATTGCAGCGAAGCGGGACGTGATTCCGGATGCGACCGGGAGACTGCGGCACGTCGCTGAGCTGCGGCCGCTCGACTTCGAGGTGAGCCTCCCTTCAGATGTTCACGAGGCGTGGTGCGCCTCGCCGAATACTGGTGACGACGTGCCTCACCCGAAGTGCTACGCCACGCCGACTCGCGTCAACCGCGTCCGCGATCTCTTCATCGCCGACATCGCCAGCTCGGGGATTGACCCTGGCGGGCGCGAACTCAAGAGGGCGCTTGACCATGTCAACAAGAGGGGGGCCCTGTCGTGGTTCCGCGAGTGGGCAGAGGGCAGCGACCCAAGATCGTCCGCAGAAGCGTTCAGAGTTGCAGTAACGCAGCAGGGGAAGATCGAGGCGATTGCCACCGCCAAAGTGGTTCCAACTACCGCTGGCTTCCTCGCACTCAAGGACAAGGACGTCGTCTTCCTCAACAAGGATGTGGAGGTCGACATCGAGGGAGCGATCTTCGTCGATCCTGCGTTCTTGGCGGAACCGGGGGTTGAGGCCGACCTTCGGCACGTTGGATTCCGGGATTTGGATCCGGAGTCGATCCTTCACGCGCGTTTGGCGCGTATGTCAGTTCCGCCAAACGCTGCGGAGCTCCCGAAGCTCTGGGACGCCGTCATGGACGTTGCGGTTCCAGTCGCGGTGAGGGTGTTGAACCAGCATCGTGCGAAGGTCATGGTCCCAACCAAGGATGGTGGCTGGTCTTGGCCGACCCAAGTGTTCGATCTCGCCGAATCGTTCGGAGCCGAGTTCGACTCCAGAATCCTGGACCACGAGCGCTGCCTACCGGCCGTGGCACACAAGCTGGGCGTGGTCCGCACCCCAGTCGAGAACTTCGCCTTCGAGGATGAGCCGATGGCGGAGGACTACCGCCGCTACGTGCTCTCGACGCTTGAGAGCTCACGTGGCCCGGGGGAGCGGCCAACCGAGCGGATCGATCTCACGCCGAGCGGAGGGCCTGGACCGGTCTCGATGCTGTTCATGCTGCGTGACGTGGACGCCCCCGCTGCGATCCGCGAATCTTGGACGTCCGATCTGCTCGACCGGGGCGACCGGGCGTGGGTCTGCGAAGACTTGGACACTGGGAGGACTTACGCGGTCAAATCGCCAGCGCGGTGGGCCGTCGAGGACGCTGGCCTTCTGCCGACGACCCGTGGACCTCGCCGCCCAGCGGACGTCGCTGCCGCGTCGCTCGTAAGGTACGACGGACTCCTGCCCTTGTTCAGGGGACCGCGTCAGGTGGGCGAGGCGCTCGAGTTGCCATCTGAACTTGAGGCACTTCCGCAGTCGATGCTCCGCGAAGCGCTCGATCAAGACCTTTACCCCCCGACTCTCAAGGATGACGTCCTTGTCGAGTTCATTCTCGCGGCGACCACTCACGCCTTCTCGGGTACCAAACCTCCAAGCGTTCCCGCGCGCGTCGGTCGCATGGTCGAGGCGCGGCCCACGAACACTGTGTACCTTGCGACATCGGACGAACAGCAGGCGTTCCTCGCTGCGCGCCAGAAGCCGTACTTGCGCGTGGCCGACGGCGACGTCGACCAACTCGTCTCGCGCGTTGGATGCAAGAGCGTCGAAGACGGCCTATCGTTCTCGATGTTCACCGAGGGAGAGCAGGATCGGGAGCGGATCCTTGACGTCTTCCCTGGGCTTCGCCACACGCTCGTCGCGGCCAAGGTCGCGAATGCGACGATCTCCCGCGCCGCCGTCATCGTCAAGCGGGTGACCTTCGAGGATGGCGTTGAGGATCAGAGCCACGAGGCCTTGCTCGACGGAGTGAACCTCGTGATTCGGAGCAGCGCCGACGAACGCGAGGCTCTGCGCTTCGTCAACACGGAATTCGATCTCCAGCTGAACAACGCGGAACTTGACGCAGTACTGAAGGCCGGCCTCGACCAGATGCTGGAAGGAATGCGGCACGAAGCGCAAGCCGCGACCACTGACGCGGAGCGCCTGGACGTCTACTTCGGACCGGACGAGCTCCGAGAAGCTCTTCCCAAGGGCCTTTGGTCGGCGCTCGAAGCCCAGGCGCTTGTAGATGACGGGACTTCAGTATCGGAACTGTTCCTCACCGTCTACGGATCAGATTCCATCCGGATGCTTGCCGACGCGTTCCGCGACATCGGATTCCCCGACGTCCCCGACGAGTGGGCTGGTCGGCCCGCAACAGTCGCATGGCTGAGGAAGATGAGTTTCGGCAGTGCATTCGCCGGCCGCAGGAACCAACGTCAAGTTGACGAGTTCGTCGTGCCGGGTGCAGTTATCCTCAACCCGCTGCATTCGTTCCAGGAGAAGATCAGCCGGCAGCTTCGTGACGTGCTCACCCTCCGCGAGGCTGACGGACGCGCGCTCAAGGCGATGGTCGAGCTTCCCACGGGTGCCGGCAAGACTCGCGTCGCGTCAGAGACAGTGCTCCGCCTGTTCAAGGACGATAGGCTGAATGGCCCGATCCTGTGGATCGCCCAATCCCAGGAACTGTGCGAACAGGCCGTTCAGACCTTCAGCACCGTCTGGCGAGGGCTCGGCGATGAACGACCCCTCACAATCGGCCGGCTCTGGGAGAACCACATCGTCCACGAGCCTGATACTGAGTTCAGCGTCATTGTGGCCACCGATGCGAAGCTCGACAAGATCATCGGAAACTCGGAGTATGCCTGGCTCCGCGACGCAGCGGCAGTCATCATCGACGAGGGTCATCGGGCCGGTGACTCCAGGCTCTACACGAGACTCCTCGAGTGGCTTGGCATCGCGGGCCGTGGATGGGAGCGACCCCTTGTCGGTCTGTCCGCGACGCCGTTCAAGGGGACTTCTGAGTCCGCCACCAAGGCCCTCGCCAGCCGCTTCGGCAACCGGAAGATCGACGCATTCGACGGCGACGCCTATACGCAATTGGCAGAACTGGGAGTGCTGGCGCGCGTCAAACACGAAGTCCTCCAGGGCGTCGATGTATCTCTCCTCCCTGGTGAGGCCGATGAGGTGAGAAGCCTCCGCCGAATCAGCCCTGCCGTCCTCAACCGGGTTGGGCGAGACCAGCAGCGCATGTCGATCTTGGTCGACCATATCCTGCGCCAAGACGAGTCCTGGCCGGTGCTCGTCTTCACGCCTAACGTGCTTTCCGCGCAAGTTCTGGCCGCGACTCTGAGATACAGGGGGAGGGCGGCTGACTCTGTCTCGGGCCAGACCGGCCGCCAGCAGCGACGCGATGTCATCGAGCAGTTCAAGGCTGGTGAGATTCAGATCCTCGCGAACTGCGACCTCCTGATCCAGGGGTTCGATGCTCCAGGCGTGCGGGCGCTCTATATCGCTCGGCCCACCTTCAGCCCCAACGCATACATCCAGATGGCGGGACGTGGTCTGCGCGGACCTGAGAACGGCGGCAAAGACGAGTGCCTGATCGTTGACATGGCCGACAACTTCGGCGATGTAAGCGACTACCTCGGCTACCGCGAGTACGAAGACCTGTGGCGGGAGCAGGGCTCATGATCCTCATCCCCGACCTCATCGATATCGAGCGCAACGCCACGAGCGACGCCGAGCGCAAGCTCGCGCGCCTGCTCAGTCGCGTGGACCTCGATCCCAATGCGGTCGCCTTCCATTCCGTGAACCTGCGCTCGCACGAGCACAAGCAACAGGCGGAGGCTGACTTCGTCATCCTTTGGCGGGGCGTCGTGGTTGTCGTCGAAGTGAAAGGGGGAGGGGTTCGCAAGCACGATGGAGTCTGGTACTCGGTAAATCGCCACGGTGACTGGAAGAAGCTGCGCGAGTCACCGATGGCGCAGGCGCAGTCCGCTGCGTTCGCGCTGCGCGACATCCTCCGTGAAGAGCGGACGGACTGGTTCGCTCATGAAGCGCTAGTAGTCACGCCGGATATCGACTCGCCGCCGCACTCCGTCGAGTGGCGCGCTACGCACTGGCTTGCGAAGGACGACATGAATGTGGCCTCGCTCGGATCCGCGCTCGACGTCGTCGTCGTAGGCGCGCGGTCCGCGCCAACCGGACAGAAGCGCGCTCGACCGGACGAGCTGCGCGCGCGATTGTTCGGCGAGTTCACCCGCGTGCCCGTGATTGACGCCCAGCGAGGCGCGGTGATCGAGGAGCAGAATCGCGCCACCGAAGGTCAGGCTCGAGTACTTGCGGCGCTCGCACGCAATCCCCGCGTGCTCGCCAGCGGTGGAGCCGGCACCGGCAAGTCACTCATTCTTGCCGAAGGTGCCAAGCAGGAGGCTGAGCAAGGGCGCGAGGTCCTCATCACCTTTGGTTCCCCGGGGCTCGTCGGCTTCTTCGCACCCCGCATCGCGGGCCGCGATATCGCGCTCCTCCCGTTTCATGAGCTCCGTGGAGACGAGCAGTACGACGTCGTCTTCGTCGACGAGGCACAAGACCTCATGACTCCAGAAGGCATGGATCGGATCGACGCCGTCGTCAAGGGTGGGCGATCTGGCGGACGCTGGCGCATGTTCCTTGACCCCAACAACCAAGCTCACGTCGATGGTGCGTTCGATGAGGACGTCCTCGCCATCGTGAGTGAGGACGCCGCATCGTTCGACCTGGACCTCAACGTCAGGAACACCGGTGCGATCGTCCACGTGGTCCAGCAGTACCTCGGTGCGGACGTCGGCGACCCGGGAATCGTCCACGGCGAGAAAGTCCAATGGCACACCCCTGACGGACCTGCAGACCTCGGTGCAGCGGAGGAGGTCGCAGCACGGCTTGTCGCTGACGGAGCGACACGTTCGGAGATCTGGATCGTCCTCACAAGCGCGACAGAGGCGCCGCACATCTCGGATCGCGGCTTCACGGTCACGAGTCCACGCTTCGCCAAGGGCCTCGAGGCGGAGCACGTCATCGTGTGCGATCTCCCGCGCGTTTTCAACGACGTAGCCAGGGCCGCGTTCTACGTTGCAGTGACACGTGCGCGAGTCTCTCTCCACATCGTGACCACGAACGACGACAAGAAGAACTTGCAGCAACTCATCCGGAAGCAGTTGATGGCGAAGTGACTCTGACAAGACCGCAGCGGCACGTCCTGACGCACCTCCGCTCGACCTACGTCGGTCCAGACGGTGGCGCTCACGAGGTCGTCGAGAACATGCCGAACCGCCAGTACTCCGTGGGGATGCTCTTCCCATCCTCAGAGCTCCTTGCGCCGGACGATGCCCCGCAGCCATCCGACTCCATCAGTGATGCCGACGTGCCCGAAGGCGACGTCGACGAAGAGGGTGCGTCCGGTCCGCTTGCAGAGGACTGGCGCCCGTCGTCCGTGGCGATCTCGTTCATCACCGACGGCGATGCAGTTCTGTGCAGTCTCTCCGGCGGAACCTATTCGCAGGTAGAGGGCGACGGCCCGCCGCGCTGGTTACGAAACCCCTTCCAACTCGACGGCCTCGAACTGTCGTCCGAGCGCAAGATGCAGCAGTTGGAAGTCGGCGCCGTGCCCGTCGAGGTCGGGTCCAGATGGCGGCGCTACGGATCAGCGCACCTCGTCACTGTGCACGTCAGGGTGCTGTCGGCTGCAACCGGCGACGACCGCCTCGATATCCCGCTGATGCTCTTCCAGGTCGCGCTGAGTGTCGCTCCCCTTGAGGGCCATCGCATCCACGAGTACGACACAACCCACGCGATCGACATCGACCCGGAGTCTGCCGAGCTACGCCTTCGCTATCGCGATCGCAAGATCTACGCGGTCGGACATGGAATGGCAGCCGACTGGGAACGGATTGACGGGCAGATTCAGAGGGTCTTCCTCGATCCTGTGCCGGCCTTCGTAGTCCCCGGCGTGACGACGACGGCGTTCGAACCTGAAGCGGAAGCCTCCGATGCGTTGCGCCTGGACCTGCTCGAGCGGCTCGACACCGCGCCTGAACAGGTCGTCGCTTCGCTCGAGTCTTTCGTCGCCGCGTTCGATTCGTGGGTGGGCATGCAGGAGGCGCGGGTCGCGTCTTTCGGTCCTGAGGCGGACGTCGCTGGAAGGATCGTAGGGCGATCTCGGACCGCGGTAGGGCGCATGCGTGGGGGCGTGGGTCTTCTACGCGACCCGGACCATCAAGACCTCCGGGTCGCTTTCGCGCTCGGCATGGCGGCGATGCGTCGCAACATGCAGCAGGCGCAGATTGCGGGAGGCACGGATCCTCACGACGTGGTCGAACCGGCCTGGCGTCCGTTCCAGCTTGGCTTCCTGTTGGTCGCGCTGGCCTCCACCGTAAACGGCACGCACGAGGACCGTGAGGTTGTCGACCTGATCTGGTTCCCCACGGGTGGTGGAAAGACGGAGGCCTACCTGGGGCTCGCGGCCATCGAGATCTTCCGTCGTCGATTGACCCATGGAGTCGCGGGCGGCGGAACCGCCGTCATCACCCGCTACACCCTTCGGCTACTGACGTCGCAACAGTTTCAGCGTGCGGCGTCACTAGTCTGCGCCATGGAGCTGATGAGGCGACCCGGAGAACTCGCGGACCCTCGTGCGAAAGGAATGTCGCCCTTCTCCATCGGTCTCTGGGTAGGAAATGAAGTCACTCCCGGAACACATGCCGATGCCAAGGCCGCACTCGAGCGACTACATCGAGCGGCCAGGCCTGACGAGGCAAATCAGTTCCAGATCGAGAGCTGCCCGTGGTGCAGGACTCCACTCGTCCCCGAGTCGAGGTCTGTCGACGCGAGCCGATACGGCATGCGCGTCGTCGGGCGTCAAGTCGTCATCCACTGCACCAACCAGAAGTGCGCGTTCGCCGACGAGCTGCCCGTCGGCGTTGTGGACGAAGAGCTGTACGACGACCCGCCCACGATCCTGCTCGCGACAGTCGACAAGTTCGCCAGGCTTCAGTTCAAGCCTGAAGCTGGTCGTTTGCTCGGGATCAATACCGTCTTCCGCCAGCCCTCCATGATCATCCAGGACGAGCTGCATCTGCTGTCTGGTCCCCTCGGCACTACCGTCGCCGTGTTCGACGCTGTGATCCAACTGCTCTTGAGGCAACACGGGAGCACTCCGAAGATCGTTGCCTCGACTGCGACCATCCGGGCCTCGAATGAGCAGGTCCGTGGCCTGTATGGGCGCCAGGTTGCTCTCTACCCGCCCGCTGGGCTCGACGACGATCGGACATTCTTCTCAGAGCCTGTGCAGAGCGGCGAAGGGCGACTCTACGTCGGGCTGATGCCACAGTCGCTCTCCCAGGTCTCGGCGGTCATCGCCGCTTCGGCCCCGCTCATCGAGATTCCCGAGGTGCTGGCGAAGGAACCCGATGCAGGCGCGACGCGTGACGCGTATTGGACGGCAGTGATGTACCACAACAGCCTCCGGGAGCTGGGGCGCACGGGGACCTTGGTCGTCGATGACGTCAACGGACGACTCGAGCCGCGGTCGGAGCGGCTCGAACTGCCGCTGCGAAAGGTTCGAGCCGGCAGGGTTCTTGAGCTCACGAGCCGGAAGGGTCCGGAGGAGCTCCCGAACGATCTGCGTGAACTCTCGAAGAGTGCCGACGCGACGGACCAGGCGATCGACGTGGTGCTGTCATCGAACATGCTGTCGGTCGGAATCGACATTCCAAGGCTTGCGCTCATGCTCATGGTCGGTCAGCCCAAGACAACTTCCGAGTACATCCAGGCGACGAGTCGAGTCGGGCGAGGTGCCAACAAGGGCATCGTCGCCACCCTGTTTCGTTCCAATCGCGCACGAGACAGGTCCCACTTCGAGACCTTCAGGGGTTACCACGAGGCGCTCTACCGGAGCGTAGAGCCGACGAGCGTGACCCCGTGGTCGTTGGCTTCGCGGGATCGCTCTCTCGCCGGGGCGCTCGTGGCACTCGTGAGGCACTCGATCCCATCGCTTGCTCCCAACGAGTCGGCGAAAGACCTCGACCTCGACGATGCCGCCGTGAAAGCGGCGCTCGATCGACTCGTTGGCGACCTCGTCGAGATCGTCAAGGCATCGGATCGGGTTGAGGCCGATGAGACGGAGGCGGCGCTTTGGACGTTGCTGCGTGATTGGGACCGTCGCGCCGCAAATGCGCGCGCCGAGTCGGGAAGTCTGAAGTACGACGGCGCCAAGTCCGACGACCCGGCGCTGCTCAAACGCTTCGGGCAATCCGGCGAAGGATGGCTAGTGGGAGACTCCATGCGATCGGTCGAGCCCAATGTCGCCGTGGAAGTCCGCGAGCCCTTGGAGGAGGTGGACCGTGGAACGTATCAGGCATGATCTTCGATCGTCGGAGATCCTTTCGCCCTTCGGGGTGGGTGCCATCGTTGATGTGCGCGGTCAATCGTTGATCGCGCCGGACACATCGTGGTGGCAGAAGAAGGATGCTCACGAGATCTCGTGCGAACGCCTGCTGCAGCGCATCGGGCCGGGAGTCTTGAGGCAAGCTCCCACGCACGCGGGCCGTGCAGCCAAGGAGACGCCGGGGCTTCTGTACTGGAGGTTCCCCGAGTGGCGGTTCTGCGAGCGTTGCACCAAGCTCTCCAAGCTGAGCGGCAAAGACCGCGGGAAGTGGACCAACAAGTGTGAATGTGGCGGGGCCCTTGTTCCGATGCGCTACGTGGCGATCTGCGAGAAGGGGAGCCACATTCAGGACATCAACTGGTTCATGTGGGCACATCGAGGCAACGATGAAGGTGTTACCGACGAGGTCCGCTTTTGCAGGTCCTACAAGGAGCTCAAGTTCATTCGGTCGGCAAAGCACGGCGAGGGCCTGAAGTCCCTTCGGATCACGTGCAATGGCTGCAAGCGTTCGCGATCCGTTTCGGAGCTCGTCACCAAGGGCGCGCTATTGCGAGACGGGATCAAATGCGACGGGCGGCAGCCCTGGGAAAGTGACCCGCCGGCTCGGGTGTGTGAGCATCCCCTTGTCGCGGCACAACGCGGAGCCACGGGTAACTACATTGCCGAGCGGCTCTCGGCATTGGACATTCCTGAGGAGCGTCCACAGTCCGCGGAACTGGCCGACAAGATCCGCGGTCACGTGCTGTTCGACCGCGTCAGGGCCGACAACGGCGGGCCGCAGGCTGAGATGGTCGGGGGGTGGATTGCCGACGAGCTGGGCACCACCCTCGAGGTCGTTCTTGGCGTCGCCGCGGACGACGGTGAAGACGTGGGCACGCCGCTCCTTGACCTCAAGGATGGTGAGTGGGCGGCCTTTCTGAAGAAGGTCGAGCCGGGTGGGCGCGACGCCAGCGGAGGCGACTTCGTTGTGGACGGTTGGCCGCTCGCGCCGCGAACGGAATGGCCCAACGCGCTGGCGGGCCGGATTGTCTCCGTCGGTCAAGTTCGTCGAGTTCGTGAGGTACGTGCGCTGCTGGGATTCCGCCGGCACGACGCGGGCGCAGACCTCATCACGGCTGATCTCGGGCCGGACAAGAGCCGCAAGCCGATCTACCCGGCAATCGAGATGTTCGGTGAGGGGATCTTCATCCGGTTCGACGAGACCTACCTCGCTGGCTGGGAGGCACGCCCAGATGTACGAGCACGGGCCGAGACTCTTATCGCGCGCCGCAACACCAGCACGTGGGCCAACCGCCTCGACGTCCCCGAACCGCGGTACATCGCGCTCCACACCATCGCCCATCTCCTGATCCGCAGGCTGGCATTTGCTAGCGGCTACTCCTCGGCTTCGCTCCAGGAACGGATCTATGCCAATTCCGATCGCGTTGACCGCACCGCCGGGATCCTGATCTACACGGCTGCAGGCGACGCTCAGGGCACGCTCGGAGGATTGGTTCGTCTCGGCGCGCCGGACGAGTTGGTTCCGCTGCTGATCACGGCGCTCAACGACGCAGACGTCTGTTCCAACGATCCGGTCTGCATCGAGAGCGATCGGCAGGGCGCTTCGAATCTCAACTTGTCGGCATGCCACGGCTGCTCGCTCGTTAGCGAAACGTCTTGCGAGACTGCGAACAGGCTGCTTGACCGTCAGTTGGTCCTTGGAGGCGCAAAGGTGCAAGGCCTACTCGAAGGCGTGCTCGACGGCGTACGGCAAAGCCCGCCCGTGCACGACTGAAGTCCAGCGACCGCGGGCTGCGGGGCCTTGTTGAGCTCAATCAAGTCGCCGGGTGGCCCGGCTATGGCCGAGGGAGGCAGCTAGGTCAAGGCGAACTCGACGATCGCGTATCGCCGCGAGTCGCATCGCTCTGGTGCGCTCGTGTGTGGGTAATGTCGTAGTGAAATGGATGCCGAACAACCCTTTACCAGTGAAGACGCCCCGCTGTCGCTCAAGTTTGACCCGCACACCATCGAGCACCTGGGGTCGAACATGTACTCGAGGCTGCCCAATGCCGTGGCCGAACTCGTGGCCAATGCCTACGATGCAGACGCGACGGAGATCTCAGTGCTGGTGTCAGGCAAGGGCACCGAGCAGCGGATCGAGGTCTCGGACAATGGCCACGGGATGTCCCGCCGGGATGTGCGAGATAAGTACCTCCGCATTGGTCGCAATCGGCGCGGCGAAGCTCCTGTCGGCATGTCCGAGAGTGGAAAGCGCGTGGTCTCGGGCAAGAAGGGGCTCGGGAAGCTGGCACTCTTCGGAATCGGACAAGAGATTGTGGTGTCCACGAAGCGTCGGGGCGACGATTCAGCGCTCGTCATCGCGCTTGACTGGGACGACCTCATCGGCACCACCGATGGCGACTACGAGCCATCTGAATCTCGAGTGCCGGCGCCCGAAGACGGACAGGGTACGTCAGTCGCCGTCTCGCGGCTTGCGCGGGTGAGCGATATCTCTGCGAGTGACCTGGCCGAGAGTCTTTCGCGGCTGTTCCACTACAGCGGCGACGACGTGGCGCTGGACGTGGTTGATCGCGACGGCACGCGCATCCCGGTCACCAAAGAACTTCGCGTGAGCACAGTCGCACGAGAGTTCTCCTGGACGTTGCCAGAGGACCTGCCGAGCACTGCGTCCGCGCTCACCAGCAAGGGTATCCACGGAACGGTCGTCGCGGCTGAGAAGCCGTTGCCGACTCAAATGCGTGGGGTTGCGGTGTACGCGAGCGGCCGGCTCGTAAACGAGCCGGAGTTCTTCGGTGCGAGCGATTCGAGCTATGCCTATGCGTACCTGACCGGCCATGTCACGGTTGACCTGCTCGATGAGATCAAGCCCGATGTAGTCGCCACGGACAGGCGCGCTGTCAACTGGGATCACCCCCATGCTGCGGAGATCCGCGCGGTCCTCAAGTCTGCCGTCGAGGAAATTGCGCTCCTGCGTCGGGCGCTCCGTGCCGACAAGAAGAAAGCTCAGGTGAGGGATCGCACAGGTGTGGACACCGAAGAGTGGGTAGCAACGGTTCATGGGCCTGAGCGGGAGCCATTGAGGGACCTCCTCGGAATTATCGAGTCCGATGAGACAGACATGAGTGATGGCGACCGAGGGAAGGCGGTTGACAGCCTGAAGGGCCTGGCGCCGCCGTATGCCGATCTTGTCTGGCGGCACTTGCACCCGGCCATCCAGGGCGCATGCGAGGACTACTTCAAGGGTGGCGACTACTATCAAGCGCTTCTCGAGGCCTGCAAGCAGTACGTGGCCGATCTCAGAGTTGCGGCAAGAATGCCAAACGAGCCTGAGGCAAGCTTGTTCGGCAAGGCCCTCGGCGAGGGTGGTGATCGGCTGCATTTCACCGCGGATTACCAGACTGGTTCGCCGCGGATCTCGGGCGACACGGTGAAGAATCTCGAGAACGGGCAACGAGAGATGGCGAAGGCGATTTGGGCCGCTTTCAGGAACCCCCTCTCGCATGAACTCTTAGCGACGATCAAGGGCCTTGGCGTCATTAGCCACCATGATTGTCTCGATGCGCTTAGTCTCATGTCGCACCTGCGGCGTCGGCTTGATGAGTCCAAGTTCGACTAGCTGCCGAACCACCTGCGTGGCGGGTGGGCAGCCCATCGGGAAACCATCAGATTCAACCGGGACCAACCGGAGATGACCGGGTACAGTCGGGATGAGGGAGCCGCCACGTTCCCGAGTAATCCGAGGGAATTCGCGAGATTCCGAGACGACCGTGAAGGACCGGAAGATGTCCGGTCCCTGCAGGGGGTCGCAGGTTCAAATCCTGTCAGCCCGACGTAAGGCAAGCGGAAAGTCCTGGTAACTCGCGTGTTACCAGGACTTTTTGCATGGAGTGACATGACCCGGTCATCATTTACTCATCTTTGCGGCGATCGCCGTCGCCCCGCTGGCATGGCGGCTTGACTCCCGAGCTGACAGCAAACAGCGGTGCACCGCGATCCCTTTCCGCCGGGCGACCTGCTCATGGGCCCGGCGACCGGTGCAGGTGGCGTTCGAGGCGACGCTCCCGCGGCGGCTGCGTCTACCGTGGAGGGGTGAGCACCGACCAGCCTGACGACAACCCGCTCTGGATCGAGATCGAGGAGTTCCGCGAGCTCTACGCGGAGGACCCCACTGTCGCAGACGACGTCCACGGCGCCGTAGCGCGCGAGCATCCGGACCGACCGGCCCTGGCGGATGCCGTGGTCGACTCGCTGGTGGCGGGCTTCGAGATGCATGCGGACGAGGACGCGATCGAGGATGTCATCGAGGCGTGCGCCCGGCTGATCCCGCTACTCAGCGCCCTCGAGACCCTCCGGGACTCCGGTGACCACGCACTCGCGGACCTCCTCGAGTCCGCTCCCGCCAACGCCGGGCGGTGGCTCCACCAGGGGGGCTGGGCGATCCATACATCCGACGGCGCTGAGGCGGCATTCATGTTCGCGCGCTTGGATGCCGGCCGGGCGTGGGTGCTGCTGCTGTCCGATCCGACCTGAGCCCGAGCCGTGGCCCACGCGAGGGTCACCGGATCGACGCGGCGCTATCGCGCGGGTCTCCGCCGCCACCCACGAGCGATCGGTCGGGCATCCCTCACCGACGCGTCGACACCGTGACGGTGAACTTGGCGTTCCGTGCGACCTGCTCGGTGGGGCCGATCGCACGCTCGAGCAGCGGCCGATACTTGAGTCCCGAGTTCCACACGCACCACAGCTGGCCTCCGGGGCGCAGGACCCGGGCCACGTCGGCAAACATCCGCGGTGCGATGAGATCGGTCACCGCGGCGGCCGAGTGGAACGGCGGGTTCAGCGTGATGAGCGAGGCGCTGGCGGACGGCCTGGCGCCAAGCATGTCGTCGCGCGCCACGGTCACGCGGCTCTCGATGCCGTTGGCGAGCATCGTCGCCTTCGCTGACGCGACCGCGATCGCCGACTGGTCGCATGCGTAGACATGCGCGCCGCCATACGTGGTCGCCATCCACGCACCGATGATCCCCGTGCCGCAGGCCAGGTCGATCAAGGGATCGTCAGATGTCCCGCCGGGCGGGGCGTCGGGAAGGTGCTCAAGCAGCAGACGGGTGCCGATGTCGAGCCGTGCGCCCGCGAACGCGCCGCCGTACGCGCGCAACTCGAGACCTTCGACTCGAGCGGCGGCGGGGGATGGATCACGGCCGTCGCGAGGCTCACGGGCAAGGAGCACCCTAGACTTCTGCCGGGCGAGGCTGATGTCCAACCTCCCGAAGAACTCGCTCAGCACCTCGTTCATCGACACCGACATGTGCTTGATCCGCCCGCCCGCGACCACGACCACGCTCGGGTCGGCGTGCGCGGCGATCAGGCCGGCGATGTCGCGCAGCGCGTCGAGGGAACGGGGCAGACGAAGCAACACGATGCGCGCCCCAGGTGCCAGTTCCGCGTCGAGGGGGACGGAGCGGAAGTGGCCGGTGAGGCCCACGCGAGACGCGTTGGCCTCTAGCGCGCGCTCACCGGTGATCGCGTCGATGTGCGTACGTATCCCGCTCGCCCCGGCATGCGCCGCCCCGAGGGTCAGCGCGCCATAGGCGTCGTTGATCACCACGATGTCGCCCGACCGCGCCGCCGCGCGCAGCTCAGCGGACTCGTCCAGGATCAGCCGGTCTGCCGCGTCGACGGCGACGAGCCCGGGTGCCTCGACATCCGGCCAGCGCCGCAGCGCATCGAAGATCTCGCTCACCGCACCACATCGCCGTCGACGCAACAAGCCGCGAGGGCGCGGGGGACAGGGTGCACGCGGACGCGGGTGGAGACGATGCGCGGATGGGGGCCGATCACCATGAAAGCCTAGCCGCGGGTGGCCAAGGGGGTCCTCGACGTCGCGACCTGGTCGCTCTGGAAGGATGAGGTCATGCCCGAGCAGAGCGATGGACAGGGTCGAATCCGCCTTCCTGCACCCGGCGCGCGAGTGGTGGTGCGCTACCTGCTCCCCACCGGAGGAGCGACGGACGCCCTCGGCGAGCTGCTCAGCGCAGACGACCAGGCCGTCGTGGTGGATGGCGTGCGTGGCGTCGAACGGATCCCTTCGAGCACGATCGTCGCCGCGAAGGCCGTGCCTCCTCGTCCTCAGCGTCGGCCGGGCGGACCTGCGTAGCCGACGGCGACCCATCGTTGCCCCACCATCCGGGGCGCGTGCGGTGGACAGAGAAGCTGTCAGGAACCTGCACACGGTCGCAAGCGGCACGCCCACCGCCCGACGAGCGTGAAGCGTCGAGACCTCGTTCTCCGGGCGAGTTCCGGTCGGGGTGGCGCTGCTAACCCCGACCGTCACGACTCCTATGCGATCTCGGCTGGAGCGTTCGCGAGCGCGATCGTTGCGCACAGTCGCAGCACGGCCCTGGCGGAGGCCTCGGAGGCGTCGAACACGTTCGCGTTGAACTCGTCGCCGCCGTCGCCGGAGCACATGTCGGAGACGCACGTGAGAGACAGGAAGGGCACGCCGGCTCGGTAGGCGATCTGCGCGATCGCGGCGGATTCCATGTCGGCGATGATCGCGTCGGGGAAGCCGGCGGTGATGGTGGCGACCGACTCGGGCGTGGCGAACACGTTCGCCGATGCGAACACTCCAGCCACCGCGCCGTCCGCGATCGCGGCGGAGAGCAGGTGGCGGTCCGACAGGTAGCGGACGTGCTCGTCCGTGATCTGGCCCCACTCGTACCCGACCGACGTGCAGTCGGCGGACCAGTCGACACAGCGGGTAGCGGCGACGATGTCGCCGCGTTTGACGCGTCCTGGCATGCCGCCGCAGGTGCCTGCCGAGATGACTGCGGCGATCTCGACGCCGGCGGGCGGGTGATGCAGCGTGAGGGCGGTCGCGGCGGCAGCGGCGGTCATGCCCGCGCCGGTGATCACCAGCAGGAACGGCCCGGACTCGCTCTCGATGAGGACGGTGCCCTCTCGCAGCCCCTCGCTGATGACGTCGTGTGCGAAGCGGGTGAACACCGCGGCCTCTTCAGGGATCGCGACCAGCACGGCGGGCATCCTTCTCACGGAGGGACGCTACTACGACGATCCGGCCGAAGAGGGGCCCAGCGGCATGCGTGTCGGCGGCTATCCGGCGGAGATAGCTCCAAGGATCAATGACGCGGCGTCGTGCGGACTGGTGGTGCCGGTGTCGATGTGCAGGTCTGCACTGTCCCAGGCGTCGTACTCGCGGGTCTGGATCGCCTGCCAGTCGGGGAGCTTCAGGCCTGGCACGTCGACCACACGGCCCTCTGCTCGCGCTCGATGAACCTCAGGGGCGCTGCAATGCAGCTCGACCTCGATCACTGCAGCTCCGCGCGTCTCGGCAACATCGCGCCACGCGGCTCGTGTGGCCTCGATCGGGTTCACGCACTCGACCAAAACGTCGTTGCCCCCGTCGAGAAGGTCGCCGGACACCGCATATCCCGCGAGGTAACCAGCAGCCTGGACGCCATCAGGCCCCATCTCCCCGGAGTCGCGGAGAGCCTGCTCGATGCTGTCGATACGGATGTATGCGAACATGCCAGTCTCGTTGAGGACGGAAGCTACTGTCGACTTCCCGACGGCCGGCAAGCCGCCGAGGATGACAAGCGTGGGCCGGCGCACAGTCCGAGAATAGCGACGCTGCTCGGCCATGAGGATCACCAGGACGAGCAGGCGAATCCCCCGGGCCAACTGGTCAGGTGGTGGTGAGGATCTCCTCGCGCCGCCGCTGCAGCTCGGTGATTCGTGCCGCGATCTGTGCGGTCTCGGTACCCAGCTCGTCGGAGAGCCGAGAGAGGCGACGGTGAAGGTCCTTGGCGCGCGTCTGGGCCTGGGAGATGCGGTCCCTCACCATCCAGTCGCTGACGATGTTGTCGAACAGCACATCGAAGACCGCCAGCGTGTCGGACAGCTCGACGCCGTCGATGGTCGAGCCCCCGATGTCGGCGAGCTCGACCGACAGCCGCTCGAGCGCCCGGTTGACCTTCCTGAAGGCCTCGGTCGCGTCGTTGATCCTCGAGTGCTTGACCATGTCGCCGACGAGGCCGCCGCCGAAGAACGTGTCATATGTCGACCACCCGCCCGCGCTGTCCAGCTTCGCGAGAGCCGCGTCGAGCGCGGATCTGGCGGCGCGCATCGCATTGACAGCCTCCGAGACCTCGCCTTGGTGGGCCTCGGCTGTGCCCAGCTGGCTCGCAATCTCCGTGAGCGCGGCGGCGTGGTGGCCGCCGGTCGCGAGGATCGCGGCCTCATACGCGGCGAGCGCTTCGGCGTACGAGCGATCCGCTCCGCGGAGGGCATCGTGCTCGCGGCGCACTCGCGCGTCGTCAGCGACGGCGCTGTCGAGCCGCGCCTGTGCGGCAGACACCGCGAGCGAGGCGGCATCCGCCTCCGCCCTCTCGACGGCCAGGCGATCGGCTGTCTCTCCGCGCAGCGTCGCCCAGATCTTCGTCAGCGACAGGTCCTCCAGCCGGCGGACATCCGACTGCTCCACGCCCAGTACCCGCTCCAGCTCCGCCAACTCATCCCGCCGCGTCGCCACGAGCGCCGCGGTGGTCTCGAGTTGGATGGCCAGTCGTCGGCGATGCGCACGGCGCTCAGCCGCGGCACGGACGGCGTCAGCAGCCGCAACCAGGGAAGATTCTCTCACGCGCCCACTGTTCCATAGCCGTGCCGGAAGGCCCAGACCTCCGAGGCGGGGCACGTTCTCGAGACGAGCGCATTGCGCCGCACTCGGGCCGGCCCCGCCTACGCCCGGCGCGACTGCTCCGCCACGGCGAGCCGTGCTAGCAGCACAGCCGCGGTGGTGAGCCCCGCCGCGCCCCAGACGTTCATGGGCAGCACAGCCACGTGACCGGTGTAGCCGCTCACGACGCCGCGGAATCCGACCACGGCGAACCCCAGCATGCCCACGATGGCGCACGCGACCGCGAGCGCCGCCACCACGGTCCGCCGCGCGGACGGGCCGACCAGCACCGCACGGCCCGGCGGCCGGTCGAACCGCCGCCACGCCAGCACCAGCAGCGCGACGAGCACCAGGAACACGGGGAGCATCGCCAGCTTGGCCCACCAGAAGGAGGCGACAGTCGGATCGCCCGCAAGATCCACGCCGGCGCCCCACAGCGCCGCGTGCAAACCGACGAGCGCGGTGAAGTGCCACAGGAAGGCGGTCATCGCCACGGCGCCGCCGGCGACCACGAGCGTCCAGACCCGGCGCCGGTCAAGCAGCCGCCGGGCGGGCGCGCGCAGCAGGAGCGCGATCCCCGCCTGCGCGCACGCGAAGGCCAGCAGCGCGACTGTCGGCGGCGCGAGGTTGGACAGCGGCTCGCCGTCATAGGAGACCATGGACCATCCGTAGGGCCCCCATGTCACCAGGGCGAGCAGCACCACGGCACCGAGCCCAAGCATCGTCCCTCCAAGCCGGCGCGGGCCCACCCGGTCCGCCACCCCGTCGGCGTAGAAGAAGCCCAGCTGGTGGATGGTGAGCCACACGAAGGCGAAGTTCAGCCACTTCACGCCGTAGACGCCACCCGCGAGGCGCAGGACGTCGACCGCCACGGCGGCTCCGGCCAGGGCGGCGAGCGCCGCCGTGCCCCAGCGCTCGTGCGCCGCGAGCAGGGCCGGCGCGAACGCCGCCGCGATGAGGTAGATCCCGATGAACCACAGCAGCTGCCCGGAGATCTGCAGCATCGGTGCCGTGGCGGGGGAGTCCGGCCACAGGAGCTCGATGGCGCCGCCCAGGACCATCCAGACCGCCACGAACACGACGGTGGGCATCAGCAGGCGGCCGATGCGCGCCTGCACGAAGTCGGCGTAGCCTCCGCCCCGCGACCGCAACGAGCGCCACGATGTCGCATGGGCGAAGCCACCGACCACGAAGAAGAGCGGCATCACCTGGAACGCGAGCGTGAGCGGACGGGTCCAGGCGGCGGCCTCGAGCACGTTCGCGACCTCGACCGTGCCCGTCGCGTGGTCGAGGACCACCGCGGCCATCGCGAAGTGGCCCAGGACCACACCGAGCAGGGAGCCCACGCGGACCAGGTCGACGTACCGGTCGCGCGTGGTGGGCGTCGCCGCGACCGCGGCCGACACCGTCATGTCCCCCATGGGGCGATGCTAGTCACGGCCGCCGCCCGATGGGCAGCGGCTCAGGGGCGCCCGCCGGGCCGACGGCCCCGCGGGTAGATTCGAAGGATGGGCGTATCGCGGTCCGCGCGGGAGCCAGGTGCGAATGCCGCATCAGGGCTGTGGCCGAACGGCGTCATGACGCGTGGGCGGCGACCTGCGGTCGGGGTCGCGGCGCGCGCGGTCTCCACCCCACCTGCGTGCTGGCAGATCGACGGACTCGGGGAGCGTGGATCGTGAGCGGCGGCGCACGTCGAGCCACGCTCGTCGAGAAGCTGATGAACTGGATCGAGGCGCCTCATGACGGTGGCCCGGCGGGGCGATTCTTCGGTGCGAGCGCACGGGTCGAGCGGTGGATCGGTGCGCACCCGTGGGCGATGCTCGGCGCAGGGATCGTCGCGGTCGCGCTGACCGAGGCGACCACCCGCGGGCTTCCCGGGTCCTGGGACTGGGTCTGGGTCAGCGGGACGCTTGCCGTCTGCCTGGGGCTCCCGTGGGCGTACAGGCTCGTCGGTGCCGCCGAGCGCTGCGTCGAGAGGCTGGTGGTCAGAGGCGTGCTCGAGGGGCCGGCCGACGAGCTCGGCAAGAGGACGGCGCGGGCTGGGGACATGATCGGCAGGCTGCTGGGGCCCCTCGTGGCGGGAGCGATCGGCGGGGGATTCCTGACCCGCGCGGTGGTGGCGACTGAAGCGGAAGCGACAGTGGTCGCGGACAAGGCGAACAACCTGGCCGAGATCCTGCTTGCGTGCCTCGCCGGCTACCTGGTCGGCCGTGCGACCGGGGTGGTCCTCGGGATCGCGATGCTGGGTGGGCGCATCCAACGAGGGGCGCAATGGACGCTCACGGTGCAGCCAGGCCACGGTGACGGCGCGGCAGGGATGAGGCCCGTCGGCGACCTCTTCCTCAAGCAGGCGGCGGTCGTCGCCGTCCCGGCCGTGTGGCTGGTCCTGGTCCTGTGGGGCAAGTCCCTGGCGGCCGTCGGCAAGTCGGGATGGGCGGCGATGGCCGGGTTCGCACACCTCGGGACCGGCTGGGGCGACTGGTACTTCGCCCTGCTTCCGGTGGCGATCGCGTTGGAGATCGCGGCGTTCATCCTTCCAATGGTCGCGTTCCACCGGTCGATGACGGCCCAGAAGCGCGTCCTCGAGAGCAAAGCGGATCGCGAGAGCAAGGAGCTGGTCGAGCTCGAGGACGAGCTCCGGGGCGCCTATGACGATGCGACGCGTGCGACGTTGAGGTCGCAGATCTCGGCGATCCGCGCCCGCGGCGCTCAGATCGCCGAGATGCCGACGTGGCCCGTGGACACCACGGTCAGGCGGCGGTTCACGGTCCGGAACGCGATCCTGCTGTTCCCGATCGTCCTCAACGCGCTCGGCAAGGCGGTCGATGCCGAGACGTGGAAGACCGTGGGCGACGTCTTCGGCTGAACACGAGCGGTCCGTCCGCCTCACCACTTGGACGGCGCGTAGTCCTTGAGGAACACCCCGAACAGATCCTCGCCCGCCTCGCCGCGCACCACCGGGTCGTAGACGCGCGCGGCCCCGTCCACCAGGTCGAGCGGCGCGTGGAAGCCTTCCTCCGCGAGCCGCACCTTGGTCGGGTGCGGGCGCTCGTCGGTGATCCAGCCGGTGTCCACGCTGGTCATGAGGATCTGGTCGGACTCGAACATCTCCCGCGCGCTGGTGCGCGTCAGCATGTTGAGCGCCGCCTTCGCCATGTTGGTGTGCGGGTGCCCCGGTCCCTTGTAGCCGCGCTCGAACACGCCCTCCATCGCGGACACGTTCACCACGTAGGCGCGCCCGGAGGACGATGCGGCGGCCGCCTCCGCGAGGCGGGGCCGCAGGCGGTTGATGAGGATGAACGGCGCGGTCGAGTTGCACAGCTGCACCTCGAGGAGCTCCATCGGGGTGACCTCGCCGACGGCCTGGATCCACGAGTTGGTGTCGTGCAGGTCGGGCACCAGCCCGCCCGCATCGATGGCGGTGCCATCCGCGAGCTTCTCGAGCGACGAGGACCCCGGCGCGAGCGCCAGGGCCGTGAGCCGCTGGGCCTCCTGCTGCGCGCCCGTCTCGGCCAGGTGAGCCGAAGCGAGAAGCGGGTGCGTGGCGACCGAGGACTCGATGCTGAGCGGATGCGCGTCGTGGGTGCGCCCCAGCGTCAGCAGACGCGGCCCCGCACCCTCGGGCCACAGTCCCGGCGCGAGCGGCACCTCCTCGGCATCGGCGAGCGGCGCGTAGGCGCCGGGGGAGCGCCGCACGGTCTGCGCGGCGTTGTTGATGAGGATGTCGAGCGGTCCTCCGGCAGCGACCGAGTCGGCGAGCGCGACCACCTGGGCGGGGTCGCGCAGGTCGAGCCCCACCACCGTGAGGCGGTGCAGCCACTCGGCGGCGTCCGGCATGGTGGCGAAGCGGCGCACGGCGTCGCGCGGGAAGCGCGTGGTCACGGTGAGGTCGGCGCCGTCACGCAGGAGTCGCAACGCGATGTGCATGCCGATCTTCGCGCGTCCGCCGGTGAGCAGCGCGCGACGGCCGCGCAGGTCCGTGCTCGCGTGGCGCTTGAGGTGGCCCGTCTCCGCGCAGGCCGGGCACAGCTGGTGATAGAACGCGTCGACCTGCGTGTACTTCTGCTTGCAGATGTAGCAGGGACGCGCCTTCGTGTATGTGCCGACGGTCGGCGTCGCCGCGCGAGCCTCGAGCGTGAGCCCTCGCGTCTCATCGTCAATGCGGTCGGAGGCGCCGGTCGCGGTCGCCGCCACGATGGCGGAGTCGGCCACGTTGATCGCGTTGCGCCGTTCGCGCCGGCGGCTCGCCTTGACGGCCTTGATCATCGCCGCTGTGGCGTTGCGGACCGTGACGAAGTCGGGGTCCGACTCGTCGACGTCGCTCAGCGAGGCCAGGACGCGCAGCGTGGTCGCGAGCTCATCGGGGTCGATCTGGTGCCGTCCGGCGGGGGACGAGGCGGGTGTGGACACCCGCTCAATCCTACCGAAGGTTGGGGGCGGTCCGCCGGTGCCGGAAGGACCGCATCGTCACGTGCGACATACCGGGCATCACGCCCGCTAGTGTGGCGTCAACGAGGGAGGACGCCTGTGATCGGGATGTCACGCATGAAGGCCCGGCTCGACATCGCCGGGGCTACGGTCGGCCTGATCGCGGTGGCCCTGTCGCTCACGCCGTCGCTGCTGCCGCGCCCGGCTTGGGGCCAGGGCTTCGTGTCCGGCCTCGCGTTCGCGGTCGGCTACGGCATCGGCGTGGTCGCATGGCGGGGGATCGCGCGGCTGTCGCGCGGCCGGCTCCCCGCCGCCGCGGAGGCGCAGGTCTGGATCGTCGCGCTCATCGGCCTGGTGGGCGCTGCGGTGATCATGCCGTTCGCGATCGGCTGGCAGAACTCGGTGCGCGAGGCGGTCGGCATGCCCGACACGAGCGGCTTCGACTGGCTGGTCGCGGGCATCGGATACCTGCTCGGCGCGTGGCTCGCCTTCGCGATCGGCAACGGCGTCGCGCGCGGGTACCGCCGCCTTCACGCGCTCGTGGAGCCGCGCATGCCGTGGCGAGAGACGCGCCCCCGCGCGCACACGACCATGACTGGCGCAGGCACGGTGGTGGCGATGCTCGCCGTGTTCTCGATCGGGCTGTCCCTCCTGTCCTTCCTGCTCACCGTCGCGTCCGAGAGCAAGAACCGCCAGTACGACCCCGAGTATCCCCAGCCCACGAGCGCGCTGCGCTCGGGCAGCGAGGAGAGCCTCATCGCGTGGGATCAGGTGGGTCAGGCCGGCGCGAAGATCGTGGGTGGCGGCCCCACGCGCGACGAGATCGCGGCGGTCACGGGGCTGGACGCCATGGACCCGATCCGCGTCTACGTGGGCGTCGACGTCCCCGGCTCGTTCGAGGAGCGCGCCGCTCTCGCCGTCGAGGAGCTCGAGCGCACCGGCGCGGCGGACCGCTCCGTGCTGATGATCGCGGGCACCACGGGTTCCGGATGGCTCGATCCGGCCGCGATCGACGGCTTCGAGTACCTGCACGCGGGGGACACCGCGCTGGTCGCGATGCAGTACGGCGCGACGGGCAGCCCGATCTCGGCGATCCTCACGCCCGACCTGTCGCAGGACGGCACCACCGCGCTTGTCGAGGCGGTGACCGCCTGGTGGGAGGGGCTTCCCGAAGGCGACCGTCCGCAGCTGGTGGTCTACGGGCTGAGCCTGGGCAGCTTCGGCATCCAGTCGGCGTACAGCGACGTCAACGACCTGCTCGCCTCCACCGAGGGCGCGGTGCTCGCCGGCACGCCCTCGTTCACCCCGGTCTGGAGCGCGGCGCAGGATGCGCGGGATGCGGGCAGCCCCTACTCCCTCCCGGTCCTCGAGGAGGGCCTCCATGTGCGATGGGCCGATGCGTGGGGCGGCTTGGAGACCCTTGACGGACCCTGGGAGGAGACGCGCATCGCGTACCTCCAGCACGGCACGGACCCGATCGTGTGGATCGGGCCCAGCGTCATCTGGTCGGAGCCCGCGTGGCTCCAGGAGGGCCAGCGGTCCGCGTCCGTGTCCAACGACATGGTGTGGATCCCCGTGGTCACCGCGTTCCAGGGCATGATCGACCTCATCCTGTCCACCGCGGTTCCGGAGGACGCCGGCCACAAGTACGGCAACGTCGCCGTCGATGCGCTGCACCAGGTCACCGGGGACGCGGGGCTGAGCGATGAGGCCATGGCACGGGTGCGCACCGTCATCGAGGCCTACGACACGTTCTCGCCCGTCGCGAACTGAGCGGTGCGGGCGCCCGGATCCCGGGCGCCCGCACCGCGCCCAGTCCTCAGTCCCAGCGCGGCTTGCGGGGGCCGCGATCGCCGCGGCCGCCTCGGTCGTCGCGCGAGCCACGGTCGTTGCCGTAGCGCCCACCGCGCTCGCCGCCGTACCGGCCGCCGCGGTCCCCGCCGGAGCGGCCGCCGCGCGGGCCGCCGCGCGAGGGGCCACCGGCGTCCTCACGGATGTCGATGAGGCGCCCGGAGATGCGCGTCCCGCCGAGCCGCTGAAGCGCCGAGGGCGGGAGCGTCGAGGGCAGCTCCACCAGGGAGAACTCGGGCAGGATCGTGATCTTGCCGAAGTCGCCGCGGGCCAGGCCGCCCTCGTTCGCGAGCGCGCCGACGATCTGCCGGGGCTCGACCTTGTGACGCTTGCCCACCTCGATGCGGTACGTGGTGAAGCCCTCGCTCGGGCCGCGCCCCGCGCGCCCGCCGCGCTCGTCGCGACCGGCGCCCCGCGCATCGTCCCTCCCGCGATCGCGGGAGCCGCGGTCGGGGGCGAACGATGCACGCTTGGGCTCGTCGGCCGGGTCGAGCAGCAGGGGCGTCTCGCCCTGGGCGACCACCGCGAGCGCCGCGGCGACGTCGGCCTCCGGGACGTCGTGGTGCTCGACGTAGTGGGCAATGATGTCGCGGAACCGGCTGATGCGGTCGCTCTGCTCGAGCGCCGCGGTGATGGAGTCGTCGAAGCGCGCGAGGCGCGTCGCGTTGACCTCGTCCGCCGAGGGCCAGTGCATCTCGGTGAGCGGCTGGCGCGTCGCCTTCTCGATCGCCGTGAGCATCCGGCGCTCGCGCGGCGTGATGAAGCTGATCGCGTCGCCGGTGCGGCCCGCACGGCCGGTGCGGCCCACGCGGTGGACGTAGGACTCGGTGTCGATCGGGATGTCGAAGTTCACCACGTGGGTGATGCGCTCCACGTCGAGGCCTCGCGCCGCGACGTCGGTCGCGACCAGGATGTCGAGCTTGCCGTCCTTGAGCTGCTTGATGGTGCGCTCGCGCTGGGCCTGGGCGACGTCGCCGCTGATCGCAGCGGCCGCGAGACCTCGCGCACGGAGGCGCTCCGCGACGGTCTCGGTGTCGTTCTTGGTGCGCGTGAAGACGATCATCGCCTCGAAGTTCTCGACCTCGAGCAGGCGTGTGAGGGCGTCCATCTTCTGCTGATACGCCACCACCAGGTAGCGCTGCGTGATGTTCGCGGACGTGGTGGTCTTGCGCTTGACCGTGACCTCCGCAGGCTCGTGTAGGTAGCGCTGCGACAGCCGGCGGATCTGGGTGGGCATCGTCGCGGAGAACAGCGCCACCTGCTTGTCGTCCGGCGTCGACGCGAGGATGGTCTCGACGTCCTCGGCGAAGCCCATCTTCAGCATCTCGTCGGCCTCGTCGAGCACCAGGTACTTCAGCTCGGACAGGTCGAGCGTGCCCTTGTCAAGGTGGTCCATGATGCGGCCGGGGGTGCCGACCACCACGTGGACGCCGCGGCGCAGCGCCGACAGCTGCACGCCGTAGCCCTGGCCGCCGTAGACCGGGAGCACGTGGACGCCCTTGAGGTCCGCCGCATAACGCTCGAAGGCCTCGCAGACCTGCAGCGCGAGCTCGCGGGTCGGGGCGAGCACGAGCGCCTGGGGCGCCTTCTGGGACTTGTCGAGTCGCGCGAGGATCGGCAGGGCGAACGCGGCCGTCTTGCCGGTGCCGGTCTGCGCGAGGCCGACCACGTCGCGGCCGGACAGCAGCAGCGGGATGGTCTCCGCCTGGATGGCGGACGGGGTCTCGTACCCGACGGACTTGAGCGACTTGAGGATCGGTCCGTCGAGGCCGAGGTCGGCGAAGGTCTGGGTGGGCGCGTCGGCGGCGTCGTTCTCGACGTTCTCGGAGGTCATGTGACCACCGTAGGCGTCCTGGGTCCCGCGGGGGGACCGAGCAAGGACGATGCGTCAGGAACCGGGGTGAGTTTCGGCGCCTTGGGTGCGCTCCGCCTCCGCGACGATGCGGTTCACCATGCCACTGAACACGAGGCCGTGGAAGGGCAGCACCGACAGCCAGTACAGGCGCCCCGTGAGGCCGCGGGGGAAGAAGACGGCCCGCTGACGATAGACCGCCCCCTCGGCTGCCGGCTCGACGCCCAGCTCGAGCCACGCGCGGCCGGGCACGCGCATCTCGGCGCGCAACCGCAGCAGGCGCCCGGGCTCGATGTGCTCGACGCGCCACACGTCGATCGCGTCGCCGACGCGCGGCTCCGCGAGGGTGCGCCTCCCGCGGCGCTGGCCCACCCCGCCGACCACCCTGTCCATGAGCCCGCGCACCGCCCACAGCACGGAGGCCGAGTACCAGCCGGTCGCGCCCCCGATCTCCGTGATGACCCTCCAGACCTCGGCCGGGTCCGCCGTGGTCGGCTTGCTGCGCGCGTCCTTAAACACGGTCCGTCCCGCCCAGTCCGGGTCGCTGGGCATGGGATCGCTCGGCGCACCCAGCACGCGTCCGTCCACCCAACTGGTCTCGACATCGTCGATCTCGATGCGGCCCAGCGCGAGGCGCACCGCGTCGCGGTACCCGGTCGGGCCGCCCGGCGGCGGCGGGATGACGGCGTCCACCGCATCGTCCTTCACCACGCACGAGTGCAGCACCGACTCCACCAAGGGCCGCGCGATCCGGCTGGGGACGGGGGTGACCAGCCCGACCCAGTGCGAGGCCAGCCCGGGCGTGAGCACCGGCAGCGCGGTGATGCCCCGGCGGGGCAGCCCGGCCACGGCGGCGTACCCGTTCATCATCTCCGAGTACCGCATGACGTCCGGGCCGCCGATGTCGTACGTGCCGTGCGCCTGGGGCTCCGCTCTCGCAGCGGCAAGCAGGTAGTAGAGGACGTCGCGGACCGCGATGGGCTGGATGAGGTTGCGGACCCAACGCGGCGCCGGCATGTAGGGCAGCACCTCCGTGAGGTGGCGGATCATCTCGAACGAGGCCGAGCCCGAGCCGATCACCACGCCCGCCTGGAGCACCAGCGTCGGCGTGCCCGAACGGAGCAGGATCTCGCCGACCTCCTGGCGTGAGGCCAGGTGCGCCGACAGCTCGACGCCGTCGGGGTGGAGCCCGGAAAGGTAGACGAGGCGCCCCACGTGGTGCGCCGTCGCCGCGCGGGCGACGTTGTGGGCGATCGCCCGGTCGAGCCGTGCGTAGTCGCGGCCGCTGTGCATCGAGTGCACCAGGTGGTAGACGAGGTCGACGTCGTCCGTGGCGCGATCCATCGCGTCGGGGTCAGCGGCGTCGCCCTCGACCGTCTCGACGTCGGCGGACCACGGCAGCGCCTGGACCCGGCGTGCGGACCGCGTGAGCACGCGGACGCGGTAGCCGCCCGCGAGCAGCCGCGGCACCAGGCGTCCACCGATGTACCCGGTCGCGCCGAGCACGAGCACCAGGGGAGCGGTACCGTCCGGCCGGGGCACGGCGCGCAGCGCGTCCTCCGAGCCGAAGGGGCTGTTGGGGGGTGCGGTGTCGGCGCTCTCGCTCACGTCCCTCTCCCTCCCTCGGCGTCGCCTCGGTGCGCGCCTCAGAGGGAACGGTCGGGCATCCGCACGCCATTCCCGCGTGCCGTCACGCCGCGAGGCGGAAGGTCTCGGCGAAGCGCGCGAGAAGGGCATCGGGGCCGGCGAGGATGCCGACGGCCCCCGACGCGAGCGCCGCCGCGGGGGCCAGATCGCCCGCGACGAGTCGGTGGATGCCGGGGCTGGCCTCGAGCAGGAGGTCCACGGGGCCGTCCTTCCGGGAGAGGTCGAGCCCTGAGGCGTCGACGCGGACCCGGAGCGGCGCATCGTCGAAGCGGGCGCCGTACGTGGTCGCCGGCAGGCCCGCCGCGACGAGCGGCCGGAAGGCCGTCCGCAACGTTATCGCCATCGACGCGGGGGTGACGATCTGCTCCGGGCGGGGCTCGTCGAGATGCTGGAGCCCCCAGGCGCCGAGCGCCAGCACCACCGGTTCGAGCTCGCGCCCGTACGGCGTGAGCTCGTAGACCACGACCCGCAGGCGCGGGATGCGGCGGATCACACCTGCGGCCTGCAGCTCCTTGAGCCGCGCCGCCAGGATGTTGCTCGGGATGCGGGGGAGTCCCGCGGCGAGCTCTCCGTAGCGGCGCGGCCCGACCAGGAGGTCGCGCACGATGAGCAGGGCCCAGCGCTCGCCCACGAGCTCGACGGCTCGTGTGACGCCGCAGTACTGGCCGTACTCCCGTGCCGCCATGGGCCTCAGGCCTGCTGGTTCATGTACGCCTCGGGCCCCTGCGCCGCGGCGACGGGGTCCATGTAGCCGAACTCGATGATGTTGCCGTCGGGATCGGTGATCTGGCGCTGGTACATGAAGCCGTAGTCGGTGGCGGGCTTCTCCTCGGTGCCGCCTGCGGCGAGTCCGCTGGTGAGCGTCGCATCGACGGCCTCGCGGGACTCGAGGAACAGCGACGTCGACGCGGACGGGTTCACCGCGGGGTCCCCGAGGGGCTTGTCGGTGAACGTCTGGAAGTGGTCGCGCGTGACGATCATGAAGTACGCATGGTCGTCCTCGACCACGACGCACGCGGCGTTGTGGTCGCTGAAGAGCGGGTTGATGGTGAAGCCGACGGCCGTGTAGAACGCCTTCGCGCGCTCGAGATCGGTCACCGGGACGTTCACGAACATCGCGGTCATGGTGGTCCCTCCCCAGGGTCCGGCAATATGGACGAAAGCCATACTTGCAAAAAGCAAGTGGCGGGTCAAGTGGGTCGGCCCCGTTCGTGCATCTGCGGGGGACGATGCACGTCGTACTGCGTCCGTGGCAGCGACGGGTCACTGCGTCTGGACGATGCGCGCGAGGCCGTCGCGCGGAAGGCTCGGTGATGCGGTCGCGTGGATCGCACCGACCCGAGAGGACCGCCATGACCACCATGCGCCCCCAGGCCGACGAGGCATCGTCCCCGGAGCTGTGGGCGGGATCGGGGATCGCCCTCGTGATCGCGCTCACCGTGATCGTGGGCGCATACGCGATTCACGGGCCGGGGGAGGCGTCGGCGGCCGCGGGTTCCGGCGTCGGCGCCGGCCCCGTCCAGACGCTCGACGCGGCGCTCGACGCCAATGTCGCGGAGCTCGAGTACTTCATGGAGCTCGGCGGCTCGCTGGACGACCGGACGGCAGGGTTGATGGTGCTCGACGCGGTCGGCGACGCGGCCGTCGGCGAGCTCGAGGACCTCGCTCGTGGCATCGTCCGCTCGCTCGGGGCCGATCCGGCAGTCGTGTCGGAGGCGATCGCAGAGGCGGAGTCCGAAGGTGTCTCCGCCGACGGTGTCACGACGGGCGTGGCGCGCGACGGCGAGCTGCTGGTCATCTGCAGCGAGGCACACGGAGGGATGTCGATCGGCCTCGAGGCACGCGCCGCGTGACGTCCTAGCGCCAGAGCCTGTCGATCCCGAGGTCGCGCCCCACGATGCGTGACGCGGCCCGGTGCCCGGAGAGCATCGCCGCCGGCACCGTCGCCGGGTCGTCGGTCCATGTGGCCTCCCCGGCGAGGTGGAGCACGCCGCCGACCGGGGTGGCGAGCGCATCGTGGTCCGAGGTGGCCGAACCGACGGTCATGTACGCATAGGAGCCCCGCGCGTAGGGGTCCGCGTGCCACGCGGTGACGCGGACGTCGACGGGGTCGACCGCGCGGTCCCCGTACAGCCTGCGGAGCTGGACCATGACGGACTCCGCAACGCGCGCATCGTCCCACCCGGCGATCTCGCGCGCCGGGGGACCTGCCGCGAACGTGAGCAGGGTCGGCTCCCCGTGCAGCGCGGTGAGGTCGTACCAGGAGTGCCACGCGCGCCCTTCGGGGCCGAGCTGCCGGATCGCGTAGACGTCCTCGTCCCAGAAGCGCGTGGGGAAGCGCAGGAACAACTTCTCGAAGCGGTTCATCCCGAGCCGCGACAGCGCCCCCGAGACGGGCTCAGGCAGCGGGGGCACGATGGCGAGGTCGCCCGACTTGAGGACGCCCACGGGCACCGTGAGCACCGCGGTGGCGCCCATGAGCTCGCCCTGGTCGGAGCGGACGCGGACGCCCGCGCCGGACCACGCGATCCGCGACACCACATGCCCGAGCCGGACGTCGAGGCCCTCGGCCAGTCTGCGCGGCAGGGCGTCGTATCCCTCCGGGAAGACCACCTCGTCGCCCTCGATCGAGTCGTCGTCGAGGCCGTGCGCGGCGAGCTCCGTGATCCACGCGCCGTACTGCTCCTCGGAGCGGTGCTCGAGATGCTCCCGCACGCGCTGCGCCCGTGCCTTGCCCCAACCCTGGGCGGCGATGGCCGCCTCCGTGACGTCGCGGTACGAGTCCGCGGTCCCGGAGCGGGCGATGACTGCCTCCAGGGACGCATCGACCGCGTGCACATCGGCCGCGAACCGTGCCGCCTCGTCGTCGCCGAGCCGCATGCCTGCCGGCGAGTAGTAGGCGATGGGGCGGCTGTCGACCTGGTACCCGCCCACCGTGAACTCGACCGTCGGCATGCCGAAAGCGGTGGCCGCCGCCGCGACGGGGCTGCCGTCGACACCGTGGATCCAGGACGCGCCCAGGTCCGTGATGCGGCCGTCGCCGCGCTCGGTCCAGACCCTGCCGCCCACGCGGGCGCGGGCCTCGAGGACCACCACGGTGCGCCCGGAAGCGGCGAGCAGCCTTGCCGCGCTGAGGCCCGCGACGCCGGCGCCGATCACGATCGTGTCGAAATGCTCCATCGGCGGTCCGGCTCCTGTGGTCTGGGGTGTGCCAGCGACCCTAGTGGAAGGCTCTCGCACGGCGGGGGAGGGTTTCGATGCCGCGCCGACGTCGGCCCGTGCCTCCCCCGCGCACGGGTGCAAGGGCCCCCGTAACGTGGACGCATGTACATCCTCATGTCGGTGCACCATCCCCACCCGGAGCACCGCGACGCGCTCATCGAGTCGATGCATCGCTACGGGGACGCGATCCGCGGGATGCCGGGGCTCAGGGAGATCCACACGCTCGCCGACCAGGATTCGCAGCGCCTCGTGGGGCTCGCGATCTTCGATTCCCGGGAGGACTTCGAGCGTCTGGCGCCGATCGCTCGGACCGCCGTCGCCGAGGACCCGTTCGCGGTCTGGGAAGAGCGGCCCATCGACGGGCTGAGGCTCCTCGAGATCTAGAGTGCCGCGCGACGTACGCTGGAGAGCGGGAGATGAGCATGATGTCAGCCTCGCGGCCCTGGGTCGATCTCGATGTCCACGTCGACGCACCGGTGCACGCCGTGTTCGAGTACTGCCGTGACCCCCGGAACATCCACGACGGCGACCCCGTCGAGGTGGTGGACGTCGAGCTGACCGACGACGGCGTCGGGACCACCGCCCACCTCGACTACCCCGCGCCCTTCCCGCTGGAGGAGGACGTCGACTACACGGTGACCGAGTCCCTCGCCGATCAGCGGCTGGTCTACGAGGCGCGCTCGAGCATCTGGCTGCGTGGCCACCACCGTCCTCACCACGACCTCCCGCTGGACGTCTTCGTCTGGACGTTCGCGCCGGAGGACGATGGGACTCGCCTCCGCGTCGAGGTGCATGTCGAGGACCCGACGCTCGGATCCCGCCTCGCGCACGCGTCCTTCCGTGACGTCGTGGCGGCGCGGCTCGACCGGATCGCGGAGCACTTCGGAGGCGCCGCATCGTCCTAGCGGGCCGATCCGCGCACGTCCTTCGACATTCCTGACGGCGCGGCTAGGGTGAGGGCACCGCACTCGAGGAGGAAGCATGTCCGAAGCCGTCGCACCGGAGGGTTTCACCCGGTTCCTGATGAAGAGCAAGTTCGGGGCAGGGCGCGACTTCCGCATCCTCGAGCCGGCGACGGAGGCGGACCTGTTCCTCGTGGACGGGAAGATGGGACCGCGACCGCGCGCGGACGTGCTTGACGCCGCGGGGACCAAGCTGTTCGACGTCACGGGCCGGATGATGGGCATCCCGAAGCGCATGGATGTCACGGACGCCGCCGGCGCGCAGGTCGCGCACCTGCACGCGCAGCCTTTCAAGTTCATCAAGGACAAGATCGACGTCACGCTCGCCTCGGGCGAGCAGTGGCTGCTCGAGGGCAACGTCATCGAGAAGGACTACACGCTGCGCGACGGGCAGGGCCAGGTGATGGTGCAGATCACCCAGAAGTGGCTGACCGTGCGCGACAAGTACACGATCGACGTGCGCGATGGTGTCGAGCCCGGGCTCGCGTTCGCGATCGTGTGGGCGATCGACAGGTGGGTTGAGCGCGACTGACGCCCGTCGACGCCGGGTCAGGCCGCGAGCCGCGTCAGCACGCCGATCGCCTCCGAGGCGTGCCGCGTGCAGATCATCGGGGCGTAGACGCGCGCCGCGAGACGTGTGTCGTCGAAGGCGAGCAGGTCCAGCGTCGAGCCCCCGTCGCCGAACGCGACCGTGAAGTAGTCCTCGCCCGCGTCGAGCGCGGCGCATGCCTCCGCCGCAGCGTCGAGGGCGAGCGCCGCATCGTCCTCCGTCGGTCCGGTGACGCGCGAGCTCACCGCGGTGAGGAACATGATCTCTAGCACAGGCCGCGGCACGTCCTCGGCGACCGCGTCCGCCTTGCGCAGCGCGCGGATGGCGCCCGCGAGGCCCGCCGGCTGCCCCTCGAGGCCCGCATCGGCGAGCGCCGTCTGAACGGCGCCACGGTAGGCGTCGACGAACGCCGCGCGCTCGGCAGGCGTCCACTCGAGGATGGGGGATTCCGCGCCTGTCCAGTCCTCATCCGGGTCGAAGCTGGCGACGCCGGGAGGGAGGGGCTCGGGCGCGATCCCGGGGTCGCCGCATGCTGCGGTCACCGCCACGAGCGTCGCCGCAACCGCCGCCATCAGGCGCGCGCGAGCATGCGAATTCCCCATTCGGCGACAATATCCGGCATTTATCGCACTATTTCCTAAAACTCGCAGTTGCCCGAACCCCGACTTACCGTGGATGCATTCCGCCGAACTGCAGGGGGCTCAGCGTGAAGAGCAACAACTCGAGGGTGCGTGCGCTGCGGACACCGCAGCGCATGCTCGCCTCGCTGGGCGTTCTGCTCGTGCTTGCGGTGACCACCCTGGTCACCGTGGGCGCTCCGGCGGAGGCCCGCTACGCCGAGAGCGGCGACGGGCTGTACCCCGGCTACATCGACTGGTTCGAGTGGGGCGCGGACGGCGAGTCGATCCCGTCAGGGACCACGCGGAGCAACACCAGGACGGTGGGCCTGCAGACCCTCACCACCACCTGCACCATCACCAACGTCGTCGGTCCCATTCGCGCGTACCGCCCCGGCGACTATCGCGGAGACGCGCTCGACAACCTCTACAACATCGGCGGCATCGACGGCGCGAACCAGCTGGTCTCGGGCATCGCCAACGTCGACAACGCCGGCACGGTCGACTTCGACTTCGACTGCTCCGTCTTCTTGGGCGACGAGGAGGTCGAGGTCCGCGGCCTCGTGGTCGCCGACGCCGAGAGCAACAACTTCCGTCAGGGCGAGTATGTCGAGGCGACCCCGAACCAGAACGCCACGTGGCGCGTGATCGACCGCACGCGCGCGTGCGACACCTCGACGCTCGCGACCTTGACGGGCAACACCCTCCGCCTGGCGTCGGACAACACCCAGTGCTCCGAGGTCAACAACACCTACGGACCCATCGCGGTGGGCTTCATGGAAGGCGCGACGGGCGCGCACGTCCAGATGCACGGCGGCGGCTACAGCGCCGTCGCGCTCGGCGTGGTCTTCGAGGCGGACTTCGGTGACGCACCGCTCAGCTACGGGTCGGCGGGATCGCTCCTCCAGTCCACCTGGAGCGGTGGCACCGTGAACGCAGGCATCACGAACGTCTCCGACGAGTCGTTCACGCCCGGCACCCCGGGCGGCTACGTCCCGATCCTCGGATCGACCGTCGACTCGGACGCGATCTACATCGGCAGCGCCGGTGCCGACTACGACGACAACACCGGCAATCCCGCGACCGATGAGGACGGCATCTCGCCGCCCGGCGTCCTGGATACCGACTATGGCGAGCCGTACGACCTGGACGTCGCGTGCGTCGGCCCGGGATACGTCTCCGGATGGGTCGACTGGAACTTCAACGGCACCTTCGAGGGCTCCGAACGTGCCGGCGCCGTCGAGTGCGTGGACGGCAATGCGCATCTGTCCTGGATCGTGCCGGACGATGCGGTGCAGACCGTGGACGAACCGACCTACCTGCGGCTGCGCACCACACCGGGTGCCAACCTCTCCGAGAACCCCGAGGGCATCACCGGGCGCGGCGAGGTCGAGGACTACACGATCTACGTCGACCTGCCGGACCCGGGCCTCACCATCACCAAGTCCTCCGATCCCTCGGACTCGGCGCTGCCGGGCGACACGGTCGAGTACACCATCACCGTGACCAACACGGGCGAGGTCGACTACAACGATGAGAACGGCCTGGCCTCGATCACCGACGACCTCAGCGACGTGCTCGACGACGCCGTCTACAACAACGACGAGGCCGCGTCCTCGGGCACGCCGAGCTACGCGGACCCGGTCCTCAGCTGGACCGGCGCCCTGGCGATCGGCGAGTCCGCGGACATCACATACTCCGTGACCGTGAACGACCCGGTCTCGGGCGACGGGCTCCTGAGCAACACGGTGGTCGGCCCGGAGGAGTCCAACTGCGCCGACGGCTCCGGCGACCCCGACTGCAACGTCGAGCTGCCCATCCGCGCGCTCGAGATCCTCAAGACCGTCTCGCCGGACGCGGAGGCCGCTCCCGGGGACACGGTCACGTACACCGTGACGGTCACCAACCCGGGCCCGGCGGACTACACGGCCGATGCGCCGGCTTCCTTCGACGACGACCTCTCAGGCGTGCTCGACGACGCCTCCTACAACGGCGACGCGACGGCCTCCTCGGGCACCGCGTCGTTCACCGATCCGACCCTTCATTGGGAGGGTGCGCTTGCCGCGGGCGAGTCCGTCACGGTGACGTACTCCGTCACGGTGAACTCCCCGCCGTCCGGCGACGGGCTGCTCGACAACGCGGTCGTGGGCCCGCCTGAGTCCAACTGCGACACGGGAACCGAGGAAGGCTGCACCACCGAGGTGCCGATCCGCGCCCTCGACATCGTCAAGACCTCGGACGGCGCCGATGGTGTGGTGCCCGGCGACACGATCACGTACGAGGTCACCGTCACCAACAACGGCGAGGTGGCCTACACCGTCGACGACCCAGCGGCTATCGACGACGACCTCAGCGACGTGCTCGACGACGCGACGTACAACGGTGACGCCTCCGCCACCGGTGGCACGGTGAGCGTCGACGGCACCACCCTGCACTGGGAGGGTGCGCTCGAGCCGGGCGAGTCGGTGACCATCACCTACTCGGTGACGGTGAACGAGCCGGTGAGCGGGGACGGCAACCTCTACAACGTGGTGGTGGGCCCGCCGGAGTCCAACTGCACCGACCCTGCGGAGACGCAGGACGCGGACTGCATCGAGCCCGACCCGATCCGGGCGCTCGAGATCACCAAGGTGGCCGACCCCGTCGACGAGGTGCTGCCGGGCGACACGGTGACGTACACCGTCACCGTCGAGAACACGGGGACGTTCAACTACACGGACGCCGACCCGGCGACCTTCGACGACGACCTCAGCGACGTGCTCGACGACGCGACGTACAACGGCGACGGCGCGGCTGGCGCCGGGTCCGTGACCTTCGCCGACCCTGTGCTGTCCTGGGAGGGACCGCTCGCCGCGGGAGAGAGCGTCATCATCACCTACTCGGTGACGGTCGACGATCCACCGACGGGTGACGGCGTGCTGGACAACGCCGTCGTCGGACCCGAGGAGTCGAACTGCGACGACGGCACCGAGGAGGGCTGCACCACCGAGGTGCCCGTCAAGGCGCTCGAGATCACCAAGGTGAGCGACCCGGCGGGAGCGGTGCGCCCGGGCGACATCGTGACGTACACGGTCACCGTGGAGAACATCGGCCAGGTCGACTACACGGACGATGCGCTGGCGAGCTTCGAGGACGACCTCACGGCGGTGCTCGACGACGCCACCTACAACGGCGACGGCGCGGCGCCGTCGGGGACGGTGGACTTCACCGACCCGATCCTTGCGTGGGAGGGTGCGCTCGCGGCGGGCGACAGCATCGAGATCACGTACTCGGTGACGGTCAACGACCCGATCTCGGGCGACGGGCTGCTCGACAACGCGGTGGTCGGACCCGAGGAGTCGAACTGCGACGACGGCACCGAGGAGGGCTGCACCACCGAGGTGCCCATCCGTCAGCTCGAGATCGTCAAGACCGCGTCGCCCTCCGACGGGGTGGTTCCCGGCGACACTGTCGCCTACACGGTCACGCTGACGAACACGGGCCAGGCGGACTACCTGCTCGCCTACTTCGAGGACGATCTCAGCGACGTCCTCGACGACGCTACCTACAACGGCGACCTCGCGGCGACGAGCGGCGTCCCGAACTACGCCGCGCCGGAGGTGCGGTGGTACGGCCCCCTCGCCGTGGGCGCGAGCGTGACGATCACCTACTCGGTGACGGTCGACGATCCGCCCACCGGGGACGGGCTGCTCACGAACGGCGTGGTCGGGCCGTCCGAGTCGAACTGCGAGGTCGGGTCGACGGACCCGGACTGCACCACGACGGTGCCGGTCGGTTCGCTCGAGATCGTCAAGACCGCCTCGCCCTCCGACGCGGTGGCGCCCGGTGACACGGTGACCTACACGGTGACCGTCACCAACTCCGGTCAGATCGACTACACGGCCGAGGACCCGGCGAGCTTCGAGGACGACCTCACGGCGGTGCTCGACGACGCGACGTACAACAACGACGAGGCCGCCGACTCCGGGACCCCGTCCTACGCCGAGCCGATCCTCAGCTGGGAGGGCGCCCTGGCCGCGGGCGAGAGCGCCACCGTCACGTACTCGGTGACCGTGAACGATCCGCTCTCGGGTGACGGCCTGCTCGACAACGCAGTCGTGGGTCCGCCGGAGTCGAACTGCGATGACGGCACGGAAGAGGGCTGCACCACCGAGGTCCCGGTGCGCTCGCTCGAGATCCTCAAGACCGCCGATCCTGCGGATCAGGCGCTGCCGGGCGACGTGGTCACGTACACGGTGACCGTCACCAACACGGGGCAGACGGACTACACGGCGGAGGACCCGGCGAGCTTCGAGGACGATCTCGCGGCGGTCCTGGACGACGCGACGTACAACAACGACGAGGCCGCGGACTCCGGAACGCCGTCCTACGCCGAGCCGATCCTGAGCTGGGAGGGCGCGCTCGCGGCGGGCGAGACCGTCACCATCACCTACTCGGTCACCGTGAACGATCCGCCGACGGGCGACGGATTGCTGGACAACGCCGTGGTGGGCCCGCCCGAGTCGAACTGCGACGACGGCACAGAGGAAGGCTGCACCACCGAGGTGCCTGTCAGGGCGCTCGACATCGTGAAGTCCTCGGACGGCGACGGCAGCTCCCTTCCGGGCGACGTCGTGACCTACAGCATCACCGTGACCAACTCCGGGCAGACCGACTACACGGCGGAGGACCCGGCGTCGATCACCGATGACCTCTCCGACGTGCTCGACGACGCGACGTACAACGGCGATGCCGCGGCGGGCTCCGGGACGGTCGACTTCGCCGATCCGATCCTCAGTTGGGAGGGTGCGCTCGCGGCCGGCGAGACCGTCACCATCACGTACTCGGTCACGGTGAACGACCCTCCGAGCGGCGACGGCATCCTCGCCAACGTGGTCGTCGGCCCGCCCGAGTCGAACTGCGACTCCGCCGACACCACGGATCCCGACTGCGTCGAGCCCAACCCCGTGCAGGCGCTCGAGATCACCAAGACGGCGGACCCCGACGACGAGGTGCTGCCCGGCGACGTGGTCACGTACACCGTGACCGTGACCAACACGGGGCAGGTCGACTACACGGCGGAGGACCCGGCGAGCTTCGAGGACGACCTCACGGCGGTGCTGGACGACGCGACGTACAACAACGACGAGGCCGCCGACTCCGGCGCGCCGTCCTATGCCGAGCCGATCCTGTCCTGGGAGGGCGCGCTGGGGGTCGGCGAGACCGTCACCGTGACGTACTCGGTCACGGTGAACGACCCGATCTCCGGCGACGGGCTGCTCGACAACGCCGTGGTGGGCCCGCCCGAGTCGAACTGCGACGACGGCACGGAAATCCCGTGCACCACCGAGGTGCCCGTCAAGGCGCTCGAGATCACCAAGGTCGCCGACCCGGCCGATGAGGTACCCGCGGGCGGGACGGTGACCTACACGGTGACGGTCGAGAACATCGGCCAGGTCGACTACACGGCCGAGGACCCGGCGAGCTTCGAGGACGACCTCACGGCGGTGCTCGACGACGCGACGTACAACAACGACGAAGCAGCATCGTCCGGGACGCCGTCCTACGCCGAGCCGATCCTCGGCTGGGAGGGCGCACTCGCGGCGGGAGAGAGCGTCACCATCACCTACTCGGTGACGGTCGACGATCCGCCCACGGGCGACGGCCTGCTCGACAACGCGGTCGTGGGTCCGCCGGAGTCGAACTGCGACGACGGGACCGAGGAAGGCTGCACCACGGAGGTGCCGGTCAAGGCGGTCGCGATCGTCAAGTACTCCGACGCCGTCGGAAGCGCGCAGCCGGGCGATGAGATCACCTACACGATCACCGTGACCAACACGGGCCAGGCGCCGTACACGGCCGAGGACCCCGCCTCGATCACCGATGACCTCTCCGACGTCCTCGACGACGCCGTCTACAACGACGACGCCTCTGCGACGGGTGGGACCACCGGCTACGCGGAGCCCGTGCTGTCCTGGTCGGGGCCGCTCGATGTGGGCGAGACCGTGGTCATCACGTACACGGTGACCGTCAACGACCCACCGAGCGGCGACGGCCTCATCACCAACGCCGTGGTGGGCCCGCCGGAGTCCAACTGCGATGCGGAGGACGCCGGGCCGGAGTGCGAGGTCACGGTGCCTCTCGCGTCGCTCGAGATCGAGAAGACCGCCGAGCCGGCGGGCGAGGTGCTGCCCGGAGGGACGGTGACGTACACGATCACCGTGACCAACACGGGGCAGGTGGACTACTTCGACGCCACGTTCACGGACGACCTCACCGAGGTGCTCGACGACGCGACGTACAACAACGACGAGGCGGCCGATGCGGGGACGCCCACCTACGCTGCGCCGACGCTGAGCTGGACGGGGCCCGTCGCGGCAGGCGAGTCGGTGACCATCACCTACTCGGTGACGGTGAACGATCCGCTGACCGGGGATGGGCTGCTGGACAACGCGGTGGTGGGCCCACCGGAGTCCAACTGCGACGACGGGATCGAGGAGGGCTGCACCACCGAGGTGCCCGTGAAGGCGCTCGAGATCACCAAGGTCGTAGACCCGGCCGATGAGGTGCTGCCCGGGGACACGGTGACGTACACGGTGACGGTGGAGAACATCGGCCAGGCGGACTACACGGTCGAGGACCCGGCATCGTTCGATGACGATCTCACGGCGGTGCTGGATGACGCGACGTACAACAACGACGAGGCCGCCGACTCGGGGACGCCGACGTATGCGGCGCCGATCCTGTCGTGGGAGGGCGCGCTGGCCGCGGGCGAGACCGTGACGATCACGTACTCGGTGACGGTGAACGATCCGCTCACCGGGGACGGGTTGCTGGACAACGCGGTGGTGGGCCCGCCGGAGTCCAACTGCGACGACGGGACCGAGGAGGGGTGCACCACCGAGGTGCCCGTGAAGGCGCTCGAGATCACCAAGGTGGCGGACCCGGCCGGTGAGGTGCTGCCCGGCGGCACGGTGACGTACACGGTGACGGTGGAGAACATCGGGCAGGCGGACTACACGGCCGATGCGCCCGCATCGTTCGACGACGACCTCAGCGCGGTGCTGGACGACGCGACGTACAACAACGACGAGGCGGCCGACTCGGGGACGCCGTCCTACGCCGAGCCGATCCTCAGCTGGGAGGGCGCGCTCGCGGCCGGCGAGACCGTGACGATCACGTACTCGGTGACGGTGAACGATCCGCCCACGGGCGACGGCCTGCTGGACAACGCGGTGGTCGGACCTCCGGAGTCCAACTGCGACGAGGGCACGGAGGAGGGCTGCACCACCGAGGTGCCCGTGCGCGAGCTCGAGCTGGTGAAGTCCTCCGACAGCGACGGACAGGTGCTGCCGGGTGAGGTGGTGACCTACACGATCACCGTGACCAATACCGGGCAGGTGGACTACACGGCGGACGAGCCCGCGAGCCTCGAGGACGACCTCTCCGACCTGCTGGACGACGCCACCTACAACAACGACGAGGCCGCGACGGGCGGGACGCCGTCGTATGCCGAGCCTGTGCTGTCCTGGGAGGGCCCGCTGGCCGTGGGCGAGAGCGTCACGATCACCTACTCGGTGACCATCAACGAGCCCCTGAGCGGCGACGGCACGCTCGACAACGTGGTGGTGGGACCGCCGGAATCGAATTGCGACAGCGTGGACACCACGGACCCGGACTGCGTCGAGCCCAACCCGATCCGCGCCCTCGAGATCACCAAGCAGGCGGCGCCGACGGCTGAGGTGCTCCCGGGCAACGTGGTCACCTACACCGTGACCGTGACCAACACGGGGCAGACCGACTACACGGTCGAAGACCCGGCATCGTTCGATGACGATCTCACGGCGGTGCTGGACGACGCGACGTACAACAACGACGAGGCGGCCGACTTCGGCACGCCGTCCTACGCGGAGCCGGTCCTCAGCTGGGAGGGCGCGCTGGCCGCGGGCGAGAGCGTGACCGTCACGTACTCGGTGACGGTGAACGATCCGCTGACCGGGGATGGGCTGCTGGACAACGCGGTGGTGGGCCCACCGGAGTCCAACTGCGACGACGGGATCGAGGAGGGCTGCACCACCGAGGTGCCGGTGAAGGCGCTCGAGATCTCCAAGGTCGCCGATCCGGCGGATGAGGTGCTGCCCGGCGGCACGGTGACGTACACGGTGACGGTGGAGAACATCGGCCAGGCGGACTACACGGACGATGCGCCCGCATCGTTCGACGACGACCTCAGCGCGGTGCTGGACGACGCGACGTACAACAACGACGAGGCCGCCGACTCGGGGACGCCCACCTATGCTGCGCCGATCCTGTCGTGGGAGGGCGCGCTGGCCGCGGGCGAGACCGTGACCGTCACCTATTCGGTGACGGTGAACGATCCGCTCACCGGGGACGGGCTGCTCGACAACGCGGTGGTCGGACCTCCGGAGTCCAACTGCGACGACGGGACCGAGGAGGGGTGCACCACCGAGGTGCCCGTGCGCGAGCTCTCGATCGTGAAGTACTCCGACGCCGCGGGCAGCGCCCAGCGAGGCGACGTGGTCACTTACACCATCACCGTGACCAACACCGGGCAGGTGGACTACACCGCCGAGGAGCCCGCGAGCGTCACCGACGACCTCACCGACGTCCTCGACGACGCGACCTACAACGACGACGAGGCCGCCTCCGCGGGCACGGCGTCCTTTGCCGAGCCGACTCTGAGCTGGGAGGGCCCGCTCGCCGTGGGCGAGAGCGTCACGATCACCTACTCGGTGACCGTCAACGACCCGCTCAGCGGCGACGGGGTGATGGACAACGCGGTGCTCGGCCCGCCGGAGTCGAACTGCGACACCGAGGACGCGGGACCCGAGTGCGAGGTGGTGCTGCCGATCACCGCGCTCGACATCCTCAAGACCGTCGCGCCGGCGGACGAGGTGATCCCCGGCGACACCGTCACCTACACGGTCACCCTGACGAACTCCGGTCAGGTCGCCATCCTCGGCGCCACCGTCACCGACGACCTCACGGACGTCCTCGACGACGCGACGTACAACAACGACGAGGCCGCCGATTCCGGCGCGGTCGACTACGACGAACCGGTGGTCACGTGGACCGGCGGCGTCGACGTGGGGGAGACGGTGACCATCACGTACTCCGTGACCGTCAACGATCCGATGAGCGGCGACGGGCTGCTGGACAACGCGGTCGTCGGTCCTCCGGGCTCCACGTGCGAGGAGGGGACCGAGGAGGGCTGCACCACCGAGGTGCCGGTCAAGGCCCTCGAGATCACCAAGACCGCCGACCCGGCGGACGAGGTGGTCGCGGGGCAGACCCTCACCTACACCGTCACGGTGGAGAACATCGGCCAGGCCGACTACACGGACGATGCGCCCGCATCGTTCGAGGACGACCTCACGGCGGTCCTCGACGACGCGACGTACAACAACGACGAGGCCGCGAGCGCGGGCACGCCGACCTACGCCGAGCCGACGCTCAGCTGGGAGGGACCGCTCGCGGCGGGCGAGACCGTGACGATCACCTACTCGGTCACCGTGAATAACCCGCTGACGGGCGACGGGCTGCTGGACAACGCGGTGGTGGGCCCTCCGGAGTCGAACTGCGACGACGGCACGGAGGAAGGCTGCACCACCGAGGTGCCGGTCAAGGCGCTCGAGATCAACAAGACCGCCGACCCGGCCGGTGAGGTGCTCCCCGGCGGGACGGTGACGTACACGCTGACGGTGACCAACTCGGGCGAGTCCGACTACACGGCCGAGGCGCCGGCCTCGGTCGAGGACGATCTCACGGCGGTGCTGGACGACGCGACGTACAACAACGACGAGGCCGCCGACTCCGGCACGCCGTCCTACGCGGAGCCGGTCCTCGGCTGGGAGGGACCGCTCGCGGCGGGCGAGACCGTCACCATCACGTACTCGGTCACCGTGAACGACCCGATGAGCGGCGACGGGCTGCTCGACAACGCCGTGGTCGGCCCGCCGGGATCCAACTGCGAGGAGGACTCCACCGATCCGTCCTGCACCACCGAGGTGCCGGTGAAGGCGCTCGAGATCACCAAGGTCGCGGACCCGGCGGGTGAGGTGCTCCCCGGCGGGACGGTGACGTACACGGTGACCGTGGAGAACATCGGCCAGGCGGACTACACGGACGATGCGCCCGCATCGTTCGAGGACGACCTCACGGCGGTGCTGGACGACGCGACGTACAACGACGACGAGGCGGCCGACGCGGGGACGCCCACCTATGCTGCGCCGATCCTCAGCTGGGAGGGCGCGCTGGCCGCGGGCGAGACCGCGACCATCACCTACTCGGTCACCGTCAACGACCCGATGAGCGGCGATGGGCTCCTGGACAACGCGGTGGTGGGCCCGCCGGAATCCAACTGCGACCAAGGGACCGAGGAGGGCTGCACCACCGAGGTACCCGTGCGCGCCCTCGAGATCCTCAAGACCGCCGACCCCGACGACGAGGTGCTGCCCGGCGAGACCATCACGTACACGATCACGCTGACCAACATCGGCCAGGTCGACTACACCCAGGCGACGTTCACCGACGACATGAGCGACATGCTCGACGACGCGACGCTCAACAGCGACTTCGCGGCCTCGGCAGGCGGGTTCACGTACGCGGCGCCGGTCCTGAGCTGGTTCGGCCCGATCCCGGTCGGGGAGACGGTGACCATCACCTACTCGGCCACGGTGAACGATCCCCTCACCGGGGACGGCGTGCTGGGCAACGCGGTGGTAGGCCCGCCGGAGTCGAACTGCGACACGGGGACCGAGGAGGGCTGCACCGTCGAGGTGCCGGTCCGGGCGCTCGCGCTCGAGAAGACCTCCGACCGCGGCGTCCGGGTGCAGCCGAGCGACCCGGTCACCTACACGATCACCGTGACGAACATCGGACAGGTGCCCTACACCGAGGACGATCCGGCCACCTTCACCGACGACCTCACGGAGGTGCTCGACGACGCCACGCTCACCGAGGGCCCGACCGCGGATGTCGGGGACGCCTCCGTGGCGGGGTCCGAGCTGTCCTGGTCCGGGGCGCTCGAGCCGGGCGAGACCGCGACGATCACCTACACCGTCACGGTCAACGAGCCGGTGACCGGCGACGGCGAGATCGACAACGTGGTCATCGGCCCCGAGGAGTCGAACTGCACCGATCCCGAGTCGAACGATGCCGACTGCATCGAGCACCACACGCTGCGCGCGATGGAGATCGTCAAGACCGCGGATCCCGAGGGCGCGGTCACGGTCGGCGACACGGTGACCTACACGATCGAGGTCACCAACTCCGGCTCGGTGCCGTACACGTTCCTGTTCCCGGCACGGATCGACGACGACCTCAGCGAGATCCTCGACGACGCGACCTACAACGAGGACGCGGCGGCGGACACCGGCACGGTGTCCTACGCGGAGCCGACCCTCACGTGGACGGGGTCGCTCGGGGTGGGGGAGACCGCGACCATCACTTACTCGGTGACGGTCGACGATCCGCCCGCAGGTGACGCCTCGCTCGACAACGCGGTGCTGGGCCCGCCGGAGTCGAACTGCTTCGCGGTGGAGCCGCGCGATCCCGAGCCGCCGGTGGAGCTCCCCGACGAGTGCCATGTGGTGACGCCCATCCGCCTCCTGCAGATCGAGAAGGTCGCGGACGTCGACGCGGCCGAGCCTGGTGACGTGGTGACGTACAGCATCACCGTGACGTCGACCGGCACGGGCGACTACACCGAGGAGGACCCGGCATCCTTCACCGACGACCTCACGGGTGTGCTGGACGATGCGACCTACAACGGCGACGCGGCCGCGGACAGCGGCACGGTGTCCTACGCGGAGCCCGTGGTGTCGTGGTCGGGCCCGCTCGCGGCCGGCGAGTCCGCGACCATCACCTACTCGGTGACCGTCGACGATCCGCCGAACGGTGACATCACGCTCGCCAACGCCGTCCTCGGGCCGCCGGAGTCGAACTGCCCGGTGGTGATGCCGCTCGGCTTCCTGCGCCAGTCCGCACCGCTCGCGACGGCGATCCCGGACATGCCCGAGGGATGCCAGGTGATCACCCCGATCCGCCTCTTCGAGGTCGAGAAGATCGTCGACACGACGGTCGCGTACCCGGGCGACGAGGTGCACTACCTCGTGACGGTGACCTCGACCGGCACGGCGCCGTACACGGACGACGACCCCGCATCGTTCACCGACGATCTCAGCGAGGTCCTCGACGACGCGACCTACAACGGCGACGGCGCGGCATCGGCCGGCACCGTCACGGTGTCCGGGGCCACCCTCACGTGGACGGGTCCGCTCGAGGTCGGCGGCACGGTCTCGGTGCTGTACTCCGTCACGATCGACGACCCGGTCGCGGGTGACGGCACGCTGCTCAACGTGGTGACGCCCGACGGCGAGGTGGGCGGCTCGTGCGTGAGCGAGGACGCCTGCTCGACGGAGACGACCGTGGACACCAGCGGGGTCGGGGGCGTCGGCGGTGGCGGGGGCGTGCTCGGCAGCACGGGACCCGAGCGCGCGGGCCTGTGGTCGGCGCTCGCGGTGGTGCTCCTCGGGGCGGGCGCCGCAGTGTACGGCGCGGGAGCGTGGCAGCGCCGCCGGCTCGGGGCGCGGTGAGGCGACGGTACCGGGCCTTTCGCACCAGGAAGGTCCCGGGTCCGCGCCGCTAGAGTGCGAGGCGGGTGAACACGATCCCGGATCGCGGTCGCCGTCCCTCCGGGGCGGTCCGCGCGCCGCCGACCGACAAGCCTGCCGCGTCCCCGTCCCGGGTGGCGCTGCGGCGGACAAGGATGAACGATGCGCATCGGCGTTCCCATGGAGACGCGTCCGGGCGAGAGGCTGGTGGCCGCGAGCCCGGCCTCCGTCGCGGGGCTGATCAAGCTGGGCTACGAGGTGGTGGTGGAGCGCGGTGCGGGGACGCACGCGGCCTTCCTCGACCGCCAGTACGAGGAGGCCGGCGCGACGCTCGGCACCGCGGGGGAGGCATGGGGCGCGGACGTGGTCACGTGCGTCAACGCGCCGGGCGACCCCCAGGTCGCGGCGCTCGCCGAGGGCGCGACGCTCGTGTCGATGATGGCGCCGCAGTCCAACCCTGCGCTGCTCGACGCGCTCAACGCGCGTGACGTCACGGCGCTCGCCCTCGACGCCGTCCCTCGCATCTCGCGCGCGCAGGCCATCGACGTCCTCAGCACTCTCTCCAACGTCGCCGGCTACCGCGCCGTGATCGAGGCCGCCGAGCAGTACGGCGGCATGTTCACCGGCCAGGTCACTGCCGCGGGCAAGACGACGCCCGCGACGGTGTTCATCATCGGAGCGGGGGTCGCGGGGCTCGCCGCGATCGGCGCGGCGAGCTCGCTCGGCGCGCAGGTCCGTGCCTTCGACGTGCGGCCCGAGGTCGCCGAGCAGATCGAGTCGATGGGCGGCACGTTCGTGCACGCGCCCGAGGCGCAGCAGGAGATCAGCGCGGACGGCTACGCCAAGCCGCTCACCGAGGAGCAGCAGGCCGCGGCCATGCGCGTGTACGCCGCCGAGGCGGCCAAGGCCGACGTGGTCATCACCACGGCGCTGGTGCGGGGCACGGCCCCCACGACGATCACCGCCGACGTGGTCGCCGGGATGCGTCCCGGCTCGGTGATCGTCGACCTCGCGGCTTCGGGTGGCGGCAACTGCGAGCTCACCCAGCCCGGCGAGGTCGTCGTGTCCGACAACGGCGTGACCGTGGTGGGCTACACGGACCTCACGAGCCGCATGCCCCGGCACACGTCGCAGCTGTTCGGCACGAACATCGTGCACCTCATGGCGCTGGTCACGCCCGCGAAGGACGGCACGCTCGTGCTCGACCTCGAGGATCCCGTCCAGCGCGGCATGACCGTGACGCATGGGGGCGAGATCATGTGGCCGCCGCCGCCCGTCAGCGTCTCGGCCGCGCCCGCATCGTCCGGCCCGCCGGCCCCGACCCCCGAGGAGCTCGCGGAGAAGGCCCGGCTCGACGCCGAGGCCGCCATCGCGAAGCAGCGTCGCCGCAACTGGCTGTACGGCGCGGGCGCGCTCGCGTCGCTGCTCCTGCTCGCCTTCGCGGACTCGGCGACCGTCGCGCACCTCACGGTCTTCGCGCTCGCCGTGATCGTGGGCTTCTACGTGATCTCGAACGTCAAGCACTCGCTCCACACGCCGCTCATGGCGCAGACCAACGCGATCTCGGGGATCATCCTGGTGGGCGCGCTGCTGCAGATCGGCTCCGAGGACACGCTGGTCGCCACCTTCGCGTTCATCGCGGCGTCGGTGGCCAGCATCAACATCTTCGGTGGATTCCTCGTCACCTACCGCATGCTCGGCATGTTCCGGAAGGACGCGTCATGACCCTCGTCTCCCTCGCTCAGGCGACCTACGTGGTCGCGGCCGTGCTCTTCATCCTCTCGCTCGCGGGGCTCTCCCAGCAGGAGACCGCGCGCCGCGGCAACATCCTCGGCATGGTCGGCATGGTGCTCGCCCTCGCCGCGACGGTGGTGCTCGCGCTCGACAGCTCCGAGCGGTCGGCGTTGACGACTGCGCTGCTCATCGCGATGGTCTTCGCGATCGGCGCCGGCGTGGGCGTGTGGCGCGCCCGCACCGTCGAGATGACGCAGATGCCCGAGCTCATCGCGATGCTCCACAGCTTCGTCGGCCTCGCGGCCGTGCTCGTGGGCTTCAACTCGCACCTCACCGAGGAGTCCGACGCGGTCCACCAGGTCGAGGTCTTCCTCGGCGTCCTCATCGGCGCGGTGACCTTCACCGGGTCGATCGTGGCGTACCTCAAGCTGTCCGCGAAGATGAAGTCGCGCCCGCTCACGCTCCCGGGCCGGAACTGGCTCAACCTCGGAGCGATCGTGGCGAGCGCGATCCTCCTGGGCGTGTACATCGCGACCGGCAGCGTCGTGCCGCTCGTGATCATGACCGTGATCGCGCTCGCGCTGGGCTTCCACCTGGTCGCCGCGATCGGCGGCGGCGACATGCCCGTGGTCGTGTCGATGCTCAACTCGTACTCGGGCTGGGCCGCCGCCGCGGCCGGCCTCATGCTGAGCAACGACCTGCTCATCGTGACCGGCGCGTTGGTCGGCTCGTCCGGTGCGATCCTGTCCTACCTCATGTGCAAGGCGATGAACCGCTCGTTCATCTCCGTGATCCTGGGTGGCTTCGGCGCCGAGGGCGGAACGTCGGCGGCCGCGGGGGAGCAGGGGGAGCACCGCGAGGTCAAGGCGCCCGAGGTCGCTGCGATGCTCGAGGCGGCAAGCCGCGTCATCATCGTGCCCGGCTACGGCATGGCGGTCGCGAAGGCCCAGTACCCGGTCGCGGACATGGTCGCGATGCTGCGCCACCAGGGCGTCGACGTCCGCTTCGGCGTCCATCCCGTTGCGGGCCGCCTTCCCGGGCACATGAACGTGCTCCTCGCGGAGGCCAAGGTGCCGTACGACATCGTGCTCGAGATGGACGAGATCAACGACGACTTCGCGGACACGGACGTCGTTCTCGTCATCGGCGCGAACGACGTGGTCAACCCGTCCGCCATGGAGGACCCGGGCTCCCCGCTCGCCGGGATGCCGGTGCTCGAGGTGTGGAACGCGAAGCAGTGCATCGTGTTCAAGCGCTCGATGGCCACCGGCTACGCGGGCGTCCAGAACCCGCTGTTCTTCCGCGAGAACTCGGCGATGCTGTTCGGCGACGCCAAGGCCCAGGTCGAGGAGATCCTCACCGCGCTGCGCGTGAGCGAGGGCGCCTCCGCCTGAGGGCGGCCCCTCGCCGTGACGGCCCCCGGGTGAACCCGGGGGCCGTCGCGCGCCCTCGGTGCCTCTCCGGCGGAGGTTCCACGACCCGCGCGACGGTGCATGACCCGGCGCCGCCACGCGGAGGCGGGTAGCGTGGCTGGCATGTCGAGCTTCCGCGGGTCCGGTTCGCAGGTCGAGGCCAAGGAGGGCTTCGCCATCGTCGGCACGTTCTCCCCGCGCGTGAGCATCGACGGCGGCGCGGCGGCAGGCATCATCCTCGGCGGGATCGCGCTCATGGTCGCGGGGGTGGTCGCCATCGTCGCGCTGCGTCGGGTGCCCCGCGTCGCGCGTCCGTCCCGGGACGGGGCGTCGGAGCCGGGCGGTCCCGCCTGACCGGGTTCAGGCCAGCGTGTCGAGCACCTCGCACAGCAGCTCGAACGTGGTGAGCGGGTTGATGATCGCGAGGCGCAGCACGGGCTCGCCTTCATGCGAGCTGGGCACCACGAACGCCGTCTGGGAGGCCAGCAGCCTGTCGCACCACGCGTCGTAGTCGGCCTGGGTCCATCCCTCGCGGCGGAAGACGACCACCGACAGCTGGGGGCGGCGGACCAGGGAGAGACCGGGGCGTCGCTCGATCTCCGCCGCGAGGCGGTGGGCGAGGTCGATGCCGTGCGCGATCGCCGCGCGGTACTCGTCGGTGCCGTAGGTCGCGAGCGAGAACCACAGCGGCAGGCCCCGTGCGCGGCGCGTGAGCTGCACCGCGAGGTCGGAGGGGTTGGGCGCCGCCGATGCGGTCAGCGTGTCGAGGTACTCCGCGTGCTGGGTGTGCGCGCGCAGCGCGGCGGTGGGCTCCCGGTAGATGAGCGCGCACGCGTCGAACGGCGCGAACAGCCACTTGTGCGGGTCGACCACCAACGAGTCGGCGTGCTCGATCCCCGCATAGGCGGGGCGCATGTGGGGAACGAGCGCTCCTGCAAGCCCGTAGGCACCGTCCACATGGAGCCACACGCCGTGGCGGCGCGTCACCTCCGCGATGCCCGCGAGGTCGTCGATGATCCCGAAGTTCGTGGTCCCGGCCGTCGCGACCACCGCGAGCACCGCGTCGCCGTGGGCCGCGAGCGCGTCCTCGACGGAGTGTCCGTGGAGGCGGCCGTCGGAGTCGGGGTGGATGTCGACGATGTCGATGTCCATGACGGATGCCGCGGACGCGATCGAGGAGTGCGACTCGACGCTGGCCACCACGGCCCAACGGGCGGGCTGCGGGCGCCCCTGGGCGGCGAGGCGGCGCCGCGCCTCGTCGCGCGCGGCGACCAGGGCCGAGAGGTTGCCGATGGTGCCGCCCTGGACGAACACCCCGCACGCGGTGCCCGGGAGCCCGAACTCCGAGGCGAGCCACGTCAGCACCTCGTTCTCCGCATGCACGGCACCCGCGCCCTCGAGCCACGAGCCGCCGTAGATGGACGATGCGGACACCACGAGGTCGAAGGCCGTCGCCGCCTTGCTCGGTGCGGAGGGGATGAACGCGAGGTAGCCGGGGTGGTCCGTCGACAGGCAGGTCGGGGCGAGCACGTCGCCGAACAGCGCGAGGGCGCTCTCCGCACCGATGCCCTGAGGCGTGATCGACATGGGCGCGATGCGCGCGAGCTCCTCGGGGCTCGCGGGAGTGTCGAGAGGGATGTCCTCCCACAGCGCGCGTCGGCGCGTGTACTCGAGCACATGGTCGACGATCGCGTGGCTCTCGGGGGACACGGCATGCATGCGCGAGGCGCTGCTCATCCTGGGGACGGGGATCACCTGGTCAGGATAGGGGGCCGCGCGCGTCGGAAGCGGGCGCGAATACGCCGATTCCATGACGGAATCGTGAGTAATGAGCGCGCTGATGCAGGATTCGTGCTCGCACGCTTCGCGGTGCGCAACAGTCGGGAGAAGGAGCGAGGCCCCACAGCCCGGGTGGGGCGGCGGGGCCTCGTGTGCGTCGGACGCGGGTCAGCGACCGGACGACTCGGCGATGCGTCGGCGGGCCGCGATCGCCACATCGTGGTGGGGGTGCTCGGTGAAGAGGCGCACCCGGTCCTCAGGGAGGCGGGGGTTCCTGATGAGGGCGGTCAGCACCAGCGGGTGACGCTCGGTCATGGCGGCGCTGGCGAGGTCCTCGGCGGCCGTCGACGGGTTCTGGGCGACCCACCACCGGACGTCGGGATCGGCGTCGCGGGCGAGCGAGGAGAGCTCGTCCACCGGCGTGGAGATGTCGGAGGCGCGCTGCAGGCGGTTGACGCCCTCGGTGCCCTTCTCGATGTCGCCGGCGACGCTCGAGAGCGCCTCCGCGACGTCGGACTTGGTGTCGCGGTAGCGCGTCGACACGTCGCGGACGTACTCGGCAAGCTCGTAGGCCTCGTCTGCGCGCGCCATGATCTCGAGCGCGGTGCGCGAGGTCGGGTTGTGCACCTCGGAGCGGATGACGAGCGCGGTGCTGCGCAGGGCCTCCGCGAGGGCGAACGAGAGGTGCGAGGTGTCGCCGTCCGCCTCGGTGCGGTACTGGCCCTCGGTGCGGCCGAGCACGGCGAGCGACTGCGCGACCGCCTCGTGCCGGCCACGGTCCACCGCGCGCTGCAGGGCCTCGTCGCCGTCGCGCACGGCGATGACCTCGCGGAGCTCGTGGTCGAGCTCGACCACGGCGGCCGCGAAGAACATCGTGTCGCAGACGCGACCGGAGTCGCATGTGGCGCACGCGTGGTCGCCGATCGTCTGCTGAGCCGCGCTCACCACGCGGTCACGGTCCACTGCCACAGCCGGCATGCTGCCCAGATCCTGCGAGTCCACCCGGTCCTCCTCGAGATGCCCCGGCCCGGGGCGCGGGCGCGGTTGCTAGTGACCACCATCGGCGGCCAGATCCAGAAGTGTAGGCATTTGCCGGCACGTCTTTCGGCATGGTGTGCGATATCTCACGCGGCGCGCTGGGAGGCTCGGACCGGCTCGGTTTGCCGTGACCGGCATCGTCCGGGCAGACTGTCGCCACACCGCCGCGCATCAAACGAGGCCTCGGATCCGCCGCCTGGCGGGCATTGCCGGCGGGCTGTCCCTGCAACCGTGCGGGTGATGCGCCCGCGACCAGAGGAGCCCCGATGCCCGAGCTGACCATCCAGACCACCACCTCCGGCTCGCTGCCGCGCTCTCCCGAGCTCGTCGAGGCGACCAAGGCGCTCGAGATCGCCGAGGACGGCTTCACCCTCGTCCAGACGGACGAGTACAAGGAGCTCGCCGCCGAGGCGGTCGCCGCGCTCGTGAAGAAGCAGGTCGACGCCGGCATCACCATCGTCGGCGACGGCGAGTACGGCAAGGCGATGACCGCCGCGCACGACTTCGGCGCCTGGTGGTCGTACTCGTTCCAGCGCACCGCCGGCCTCGCGCTGCCGTCGAAGGACACGCCGCCGCCCGCGCCCGTCCGGTCGACCCCCGGCAACATCCAGCTCACCTCGATGACCGATCGTCGCGACTGGGTCGCTTTCGCCGAGGCGTACTTCGATCCGACCTCCGGCGTGCTCTTCGGCGAGCCGCCGTTCTGGCCCGAGGCCGTGGGCCCCCTGTCGTACCGCGGCCAGGACGCCATCGCCTCGGACATCGCGCACCTGCGCGGCGGCCTCGACGCCGCGGGTCTCTCGACCGGCTTCCTCACGTCGCTGGCGCCGGGCTCCGCCGCCCGGATCGGGAACTCCTACTTCGCGAGCGAGGAGGAGCACATCTGGGCGTGGGCCGACGTGCTGCGGGAGGAGTACAAGGCGATCGTCGACGCAGGCCTCACGGTCCAGCTCGACGACCCCTCGCTCGCCGAGAGCTGGGACCAGATCAACCCCGAGCCGTCGGTCGCCGACTACCGCGCGTTCCTCCAGACCCGCATCGACGCGATCAACCACGCCATCGCGGGCCTGCCCCGCGAGCAGGTCCGGATCCACCTGTGCTGGGGCTCGTGGCACGGCCCGCACACCACGGACCTCGAGCTGCGTCACATCGTCGACCTGGTCGCGCAGATCGACGCCGCCGAGATCTCGTTCGAGGCGGGCAACGTGCGTCACGAGCACGAGTGGAAGGTGTGGCGCGATGTCGAGCTGCCCGAGGGCACCAAGCTTCTCCCGGGCGTCGTGAGCCACGCCACCAACGTGGTCGAGCACCCCGACCTGGTCGCCGACCGCATCGTGCGCTTCGCCGAGATCGTGGGCCCCGAGAACGTCGTCGCCTCGACCGACTGCGGCCTCGGCGGCCGCATCCACCCGCAGATCGCGTGGGCGAAGCTGGAGTCGCTGGGCGAGGGCGCACGCCGCGCCGCCGCGCTGCTCAACGGCTGAGCCGATGAGGACGGCCCCGGGCTCCCTCGGGGAGGCCGGGGCCGCCGCATCGTCGGGCCTCACCAGGACGATGCGGCCGCAGTCGGACGGCCGTAGCGTAGGAGGCATGTCGGCAGACCGCGAAGGCGCCTCTCATCGCAGGTACATCCGCCTCCGGGCAGAGGCGTGGGGCTTCGCCGTGGGGTCGTTGCTCTTCGCGCTCGGCGCGCTCCCGTGGTACGCCGACGCCGTCGGCGCGGTGGCGACAAGCGCAACCTTCTTCGTCGGCTCGCTGTGCTTCACTGGCGCGGGCGCGATCCAGCTGCTGCTGAGCGGGCGCCGCCCGCCCCGGGCCGGCACCGCGCGCGCCGATGCGTACGACTGGTGGTCGGCGGCGGTGCAGTCCTTCGGCACGGTGCTCTTCAACGTGAGCACGCTCGCCGCGCTCGTGGCGGCCGTGCGGACTCCCGATGCGGTCGGTGCCGGGTGGCGCTCCGACGCGTGGGGGTCGGTCGCGTTCCTGGTCTCGGGCGCGCTCGCGCTGGCCGCGGTGCGCAGGCGTCACGAGCTGTGGCGGCTCGACGCACGCACGCCCGAGGCGGCGTGGCTCACGATGCTCGGCTCGGTCGCGTTCGGCGCCTCGGCCGCCGGTGCGTACGTGATGCCGGAGACGTCGACGTTCGTCAGCCTGTTCTGGGCGAACCTGGGCACCTTCCTCGGGGCGCTGTGCTTCCTCGCCGCCGCGGTCCTCGTGAGACCCGCGGCGACGGTGCCCGCATCGTCCCGCTAGTGGTGGAAGGCCGTGCCCGGGCGCTCGACCGGGATGGGCCCGGAGAGGCTGTCGAGGTACTCGACGCACGCGCGCATGTCCTCGAGGAAGTCGCGGCTCAGGGCGCGCCGCCCGCGCCGGATGACCAGGCGCTGGACGGTCACGTCCTGGAGATCCTCGGGCATCGGGTACGACGGCACCTGCCAGCCTCTCGCGCGCAGCCGGTCCGACAGGTGGTACAGCGTCCAGTTGTCGGTGTAGCCCTCCTTGAGGCGGTACGCGAAGACGGGGATGTCGCTTGCGTCGCTCACGAGCGCGAACGGCCCCATGTCACCGATCTCCCGCGCCACCTGCATCGCGACGGCGCGCGTATGGGAGTGCACCGCGGTGTAGCCCTCCCGCCCGAGCCGAAGGAACAGGTAGTACTGCAGCAGCACCTGCGCGCCCGGCCGCGAGAAGTTGAGGGCGAGCGTCGGCATGTCGCCGCCCAGGTAGGAGACACGGAAGATCATGTCCTCGGGGAGGTGCTCCTGGGACCGCCAGACCGCCCACCCGAGGCCCGGGTAGACGAGGCCGTACTTGTGGCCCGACGTGTTGATCGACACCACCCGGTCGAGCCGGAAGTCCCACACCAGGTCGGGCTGCAGGAACGGCGCCACCATCGCGCCCGAGGCGCCGTCCACGTGGATGGGCACGTCGAGCCCCGTGCGGGCCTGCAGGTCGTCGAGCGCGGCGGCGATGCGCGCGACCGGCTCGTACACCCCGGTGTAGGTGACCCCGAGGATCGCCACCACGCCGATCGTGCGCTCGTCGACCCAACGGTCGATGTCCGCGCCGTCGAGCGTGGGGTGCTCGAGCGACACGGGCACGAGCCGCATCTCGATGTCCCAGTAGTTGCAGAACTTCTCCCAGCACACCTGCACGGCGGAGCTCATCACCAGGTTCGGCCGGTCGGCCGGCAGGCCCGCGTCGCGGCGTCGCGCGCGCCAGCGGCGCATGAGGGCGAGGCCTGCGAGCATCGCGGCCTCGGACGAGCCGATGGTCGAGGTGCCGATGGCGTGCGCGGGGTCCGGCGCGTGCCACAGGTCCGCGAGGATCCGCCAGCACCGCGTCTCGATCTCCGCGGTCTTCGGGTACTCGTCCTTGTCGATCATGTTCTTGTCGACCGTCTCGGCGTAGAGCCTGTTCGCGTGCTCATCCATCCAGGTGCCGACGAACGTCGCGAGGTTGAGGCGCGCGTTCCCGTCGAGCATCGCCTCGTCGTGGACGATCTGATACGCCGTGTCCGGCGTCATGGCTGCGTCGGGGAGCCGGAACCATGGGGTCGCGAAGTTGTCGAAGTCGTCGGTGCCAGCGTGAGCGTCGAGCTCCATCGCCGTCCTCCTCAGGTACGCGTGATCGGGTGCACCCTCCCGTCCTCAACGTACCGAAGCGCCCTCGCCCGTGCTCGGTGGGGCCACGCCGACGCTCGCCCTGGCCGGCGGCAGGGGCCAGAACGTCGCCGGGCGCAGCACAGCGAGCACCCGCAGCATGCCCGACACCACGAGTCCCACCGCGGAGATCGCGCCGAGCGTGGCGACGATCGCGGCCGCCCCGCGCGCGGGATCGAGGAACGGGTAGGGCACCCACCCGTCGAGGAATGCGCGGACGAACAGGTAGGACACCCAGATCGCGGGAAGGCTCAGGACGCTCCACAGCGTGCCGAGCGGCAGCCGTCTGCGGCCGCCGATGAGCACCCAGTCCGCCACGAGGATCGCTCCGGCGCCGCCGTGCAGCACGGCGTTGGCCCACGGGAAGTACGGGGTCGTGTAGGGCGCGAGCAGCGCCCAGTACACCGCGCCCACCACCACCAGGTAGGTGGCGGAGTTGACGCGGAGGAGGGTCACCCACCGTCGCTCGGGTCGGGTCACGCGCGCGGATGCCAGCAGCGCGACGATGCCGGCCAGGTTCGCGAGGGGCGTGAAGTACCCGGGCAGCTGGCCCCACGTGAACGTGCCGAAGGTGAGATCGGCCCACGCCTGGAATCCCAGGGCGGACGCGATCACGGAGGCGCCGATGAGGCGCAGGATGCGGATCGTGGCGTCTTTGCTCACGATTCGGGACTTTACCAAACCGAGAAGCGGACTTGGTGCAAATCCGCGCGTGTCTTCACCTCCGCATCGGCGCTCCTGGCGAGACCCGCACCACGGAGGCCCGGCGCTCCGGCGCGGGGTGGGCGAAGACGACCGCGCGCTGGATGCCGAACGAGAGCGCCCAGAGCCCCAGGTCGGTGGTGACCTTCGCGAGCAGCAGAGGCACGCCGAGCATCGTGAGGAGCAGCAGCGAGACGTAGCTGGCGCCGACGAGCGCCAGAGCGAGAGCGGTGTAGCGCGCGGCCTGGCGGGCGACCGGACCCCGTGCGCCGAACACCGCGCGACGGTTGATCAGGAAGTTCACCGTGCCGGAGAGGGCGCGTGCGCCCACCACCGCGACCCCGAGCGAACCCGTGAGCTGGGCGAGCGCGAGCAGGGCCGCGGCGTCGAGCACGAACGCCGTCACGGACGAGGCTGCGAAGAGCGCGACCGGCGCGAGGACGTGCAGGGAGTCGACGACGGGCCGGAAGTGCGAGCCGGCGTTGCCATCGAGGTACACGGTCCCGATGCGGACCTCGACCACGGGGATCCCGGCGCGCGAGGCCTCGAGGAGGACCCTCATCTCGTACGCGAAGCGCTCGCCCTGGACGCCGATCGCCCACGGCAGCAGGCTGGCGGGATACCCGCGCAGGCCCGTCTGCGTGTCGCCGAGGCGCAGCCCGGTGACCGCGGCGGTCGCGGCGGACACGGCTCGGTTGCCCACGCGCGAGCGCAGCGGCACCTGTCCGTCGAAGCCTCGCGCACCGAGCACGATCGCGGGTGGGAGCCCGGATGCCGCGCGCTCGTCGAGCGCTCGCGCCACCGCCTCGATGTCCTCGGGCCGATGCTGCCCGTCGGAATCGGCGCACACGAGCCCCTCGGCGGGGTGGTGGCGATGCATCCACGCCATGCCGGTGCGCAGCGCCGCCGCCTTGCCTCGGTTGGCGTCGTGCGTGAGGACGTGCGCGCCCGCGCGCGACGCGGCCGCGAAGACGCCGCCGAACTCTGCCCCTGAGCCGTCGTCGACCACGAGCACCCGGTGGTGCGGCCGCAGCGCCTCGACGAGCGCGACCATCCGGGGGCCGGGCTCGTAGGCCGGGATGAGCACCCACATGGATCAGCCCACCCACAGGATGTCGGAGGTGCCGCGCTCGCGCCCGCGCCCGCCCGGCACGTTGACCACGTCGCCGTCGCTCACCATGGTCGACGAGCCGCCGCCGTCGAGGTTGTACGCCTCCGTGGCGCCCAGGTCGATCATGATCTGCGCGAGCTCGTCGAGCGTGACGCCCGCGCTCGTGTCCGAGCGCCCGTCCACCACCACGAGCACGTAGTGGTTCGCCTCGATCATGCCGATCGCGGTGCGGGGCTGGTCCCCCTGGATCGAGTGGTTGCCGACGTTCGTGTCGACCTCGACCTGGTCGATGCCGTCGACGACGGCGCCGTCGTCCACCAGCGCCGGTCCGAACGAGAGCGTCTGCCACGCCCCCGCGTCGAGCAGCTCCTCGGCGCTCGTGGTGGTCTCGTCGTAGACCTCCATGGTGCCGTCGCGGTAGATCACGGCACCCTCGCGCGCGGGCTCGTCGCGGTACACGACGCCGTTGCGGATCTCGATGCCGTCGGAACGGAAGCCGTAGTAGTCCCCGTTGATCGCGAGCGCGGCGCCCACCTGCTCCGCGATCTCGGAGGGGTCGGCGATGATGTTCTCGCCGAACGCGTCGTCCGCGAAGGCGGAGCGCAGCTGCGTGATGTCCGTCAGCAAGATCTCGGCCACGTAGTAGGTGGCGGCATCCTCGCCGGTGCCGTACGTGTGCTGCGAGAGGGTGATCTGCGCGTCGTCGACCGTGTCGTCGCCATCATCCGCCGTGGTGTCGGCCGCCTCCGCGAGGGAGGCCTCGTACGCCGAGGCGTCGGCGATCTCGACATGGTCGATCACGTAGCGGTCGAGCGCCCAGCCGACCACGCCGGCGACGAGAGCGAGGAGGCCTGCGATCGATGCGACGGCGACGCGCCAGCGGCGGCGGCGCGGGCGGGGTGATGTGTCCATGGGGCGACCCTAGGAACGCTGTCCGGGGGTTCTGCTGGGAGCCGCCTCAGGGTTGCCCGGGAGGCGGCGGGCGGCCGAAGGTCCCCGTCCCGCACCGCCGGGCGAGGCTAGCCTCGGGCACTGTGACCTGGTGCTACGACCCTCGACAGTCCTACGAGCACAACCTCGCCCACGGGCCCTCGGGCGCGATGGCCGGGCCGGGCGTCCCGCTGCCGGAGTCGCCTCCTCGCCACGCGGTGCTGGGCCAGGCGCTCCACAGCCCGTTCGGCATCGCCGCAGGGCCGCTGCTCGACGCCGCCTACACGACCGCGGCGTTGCGGCACGGGTTCGACATCGCGGCCTACAAGACCGTGCGCAGCGCTGCCCACCCGTCGCATCCCTTCCCGAACACGCTCGCCGTGCATGTCGACGGCCGGCTCGAGGCGGACCGGGTCGAACCGCTGGTCGCCGACGACGACCTCGACCATGCGACGAGCATCTCGAACTCCTTCGGCGTGCCGTCCCAGGACCCCGACGCATGGCAGCCGGACATGGCGGCGGCCGTCGCGGCGGCGGGGGAGGGCCAGCTCCTGCTCGCCTCGTTCCAGGGCACGCGGCAGGGGGAGGGCGGCATGGACGCCTACGTCGCGGACCACGCGACCACCGCCAAGCTCGTGGTCGAGACCGGTGCGCGGGCGCTCGAGATGAACCTCAGCTGCCCCAACGAGGGCACCGGCGCGCTGCTGTGCTTCGACACGGCCTCGGTCGCGCGCATCGCCGGCACCGTCAAGGAGGCGGTCGGCGACGTGCCGCTCGTGCTCAAGCTCGCCTACTTCGGTGACGATGCGCGGCTGCGGGCCTTCGTGGAGGCGACCGCCGGCATCGTCGACGGCTACGCCGCGATCAACACGCTCCCGGCGCGGCTGGTGGACGCCGGAGGCGGCCAGGCGCTGCCCGGTGCGGGCCGCGAGGTCGCCGGCGTGTGCGGCGACGCGATCCGGTGGGCGGGGCTCGAGATGACCGCGCGGCTCGCGCGCCACCGCGAGGAACTCGGCGCGCGCTTCGCGATCATCGGGGTAGGCGGCGTGCTCGCGACGGAGCACTACGAGGCCTACCGCGCGGCCGGCGCCGACGCGGTGATGTGCGCGACGGGCGCGCTGCTCGACGCGGACCTGGGACGCAAGGTGCGGGCGCTCGCGGCCTGAGCGGTCCGGCGGCGCCACGCCACCTCACGCCGAGGCGATCAGGCGGTCAGCGAGCTCTTGACGTGCGACAGCATGTTCGGCTCGTCGGGCAGGCTGACCGTGACGCCGGGCGCCACGAACTCAAGGTGCCATGCCTCCGGCTTCCTGCCGCCCGAGCGCGCCCACGTCGGGTGGACCCAGCCGTAGTCCTCGCCGTTGGCACGCATCCAGGTCGCCGAGGCAGGGGAGAAGTCCGCGGCCATGCCCCAACCGTGGTTCGAGGAGCCCGGCGCCGCAGCGAAGTAGCCGCGCGAGGCCTTGGTGGCGACCTGCGCGGAGTAGGACCGGTAGGTCGACACGACGCCGAGGTGGTTGCCGGTCTGGGCGTAGTAGTCGTCGTCCGCGGCCTCGAGGGCCTTGGCGGCCGAGCACTGCAGATAGTGGTCGCTCGAGAAGGAGAGCTCGCACAGGCTGCTGCTCGGGAGGTAGCCGTTGCTGTACGACGCCCCGGTGGGCGCGCCGGACCAGCCGTCCTGACGGAGGTTGGCGGCCGTGCGGTAGTCCGCGGTGAGGGCGTCGTAGGCGGCATCGACGGCCGCCTCGTAGGCCGCGGTGCGCTCCGCGTTGACGCGGTCGCGTCGCTTGTTCTCCTTCTTCACCCATGCCTGGTGGGAGTCGTAGAGCGCCTCCTCGGCCTGCGCGAGGTCCTCCACGGCGGTGACGATCTGCGCCTTGAGCGCGTCGACGGCGTCGGCATCGTCGCGATCGACGTCGGTGCGCTTGAGCTCCTGCAGGGCCGCACGGGCCTGCTTGACGTCCGTGATAGTCGCGTCGTCGGTCACCTTGCCGTCGACGGCGTCGATCATCGCCTTGGACGCGTCCGCGAGGGCTCGGACGGAGTCGATGCGCTTGTCGAGCGAGACGTTCGCCTGCTCGAGCGTCGCCTCGGCGGTCGCGGCCTCCAGGACCGCCGTGGTGCCCTCGATGCGGCGCGTCGCGTCGTCGAGCTGGGCGGCGGCCTGCTCGAGCCGCTCGACGGTGGCGGCCACGGTCTCGAGGTCGTCGACCTCGCCGCGGAGCACCTGGGCGACCTCGGCCTCGTCCACGATCTGCGCGAGGGCCTCGGCCTCCTCCTCCGCCGCGGTCGCGGCGGTCGTCGGGGTCGCGTCATCAGTCTCGGGCACGTCCTCGGTCCCCGCGGACGCGTCGGCGCTCGCGGAGGCCTCGGGCGTGGCGGAGGCGGAGGCGCTCGGCTCCGCGCTCGCCTCCGTGGTGGGCTCCGGCGTGGCGTCCGCGTCGGAGTCGGCGCCCTCGACCTCGTCGAGCACCGCGGTCGCGTCGACCGTGAGGACCGGAGAGGTGGCGTAGGGGCCGCGGAGGGTCGCGGAGCTCGCCTCGGGGTTGAGGAACGTCGGCGGCGCGACGACCGCCGCGCTCACCGTGATGTTGTGCTGCTCCGCGGCGTAGGCCGCGGCGCTGGCGGCCTGCGTGAGCTGCGCGGCGGCGTCGGCCACCAGCTGCTCGTCGGAGACCGCACCGGACACCTGGGACACCTCGCGCGCCTTCGCGAGCGTCTCCTCGAGCTTCGCGCGCTCCTCGTCGAGCACTCGTGCCTGCTCGCGAGCCTGCTCGACCGCTTCTCCTACGCGGTGCTCGTGCACACCGAGCGAGACGGCGACGCCGCCGAGGAAGCAGCAGACCGCGAACGTGGATGCGGTCTGCCAGGTGAGGGTCTTACGGTTCTGGCGCACGGATCTCCAGGGCAGGCGACAAGGACTGGCCACGGACGGCGACGCAGGGCTCATGGCCACCGCCGTCGGTGGGCCGTCCAGGCACTCGCAGAACGATAACTGCGCTATGGCGTGCCGATATGCGCAGATAGTCCCCGAACGGCGAACGGCGCGCGCGCCGCCTTCCCGTACCCCCACCCGTACCCGGGGACACCAGGGGCGTCGTCGTCCGGCGCGGAATCCTGGGAGTTGCGTGTGAGTTGCGTCTCACCGCGGCGCGTCCGTGCGTGCGACACGCCGATGGGCGGCGGATTCGTGCGGGGTCGGCGCGGGCGTCTCCGTGCGCACGGCGGGCGGGGAGCAGCGCCCGCGAGGTCGCTTTTGGGACCTAGGGCCCAGGCCCCCTGGACCACGAGATCTAGTGTTGAGGCATAGCCCTCACCACTACATGTTGTGGTTATGGGCGCTTGGCGGAGCCGGTCTCCGCGGTCGGCGGGCATCACGGGACACGAAGGGGAGCCATCATGAGCATCACGGAGCAGGAGCGCGCGATCGCCGTGGCGGATGGGGAGAACGCTACCGGCCTCCGGGTGGTGAAGCGCGACGGGCGCACGCTGCGCTTTGACGACCGTCGCATCGGCACCGCGCTCGCGAAGGCGTACGCGGCGGTGCACGGCGAGCTCACGACGGCCCATGAGCAGGCGGTCGACGCGCTCGTGTCCCGCATCGACGCCGAGCTCGCGTCGCGCTACTCGGGCGCGGTCAAGATCTACGAGATCCAGAGCGTGGTCGAGCACGAGCTCCTCGAGGCGGGGGAGTACGAGGTCGCCCGCGCGTACATCGACTACCGCGTCGACCGCGACTTCTCGCGGTCGAAGGCCATGGACCTCAACCATTCGATCACGCGCCTCATGAGCAAGGACTCGGCCGTGGTCCACGAGAACGCGAACAAGGACGCCGAGGTCTACAACACCCAGCGCGACCTCACCGCCGGCATGGTGGGCAAGGCGATCGGCCTGCGCATGCTGCCCGCGCACGTGGCGAACGCCCACCAGAAGGGCGACATCCATTACCACGACCTCGACTACCACCCGTATGCGCCGATGACCAACTGCTGCCTCATCGACTTCAGGACGATGCTGTCGACCGGGTTCCGCATCGGCAACGCGCAGGTGGACCCGCCGCGGTCGATCCAGACCGCTACGGCGCAGATCTCGCAGATCATCGCGAACGTGTCGTCGAGCCAGTACGGCGGATGCACCGTCAACCGCATCGACGAGCTGCTCGCCCCGTACGCGGACCTCAACTACGCCAAGCACATCGCCGACGCGCAGGAGTGGATCGAGGACCCGGGCCGGCGCGCCGACTATGCGCGCGAGAAGACCCGCAAGGACATCTACGACGCGATGCAGAGCCTCGAGTACGAGATCAACACGCTCTTCACGTCGAACGGGCAGACGCCGTTCACCTCGGTGGGCTTCGGGCTGGGCACCGGCTGGTACGAGCGCGAGATCCAGCGCGCGATCCTCGAGATCCGCATCCGCGGCCTCGGCCGCGAGGGCCGCACCGCCATCTTCCCCAAGCTGCTCTTCACGCTGCGCGCGGGTGTCAACCTCGAGGAGGGCGACCCCAACCACGACATCAAGGCGCTCGCGCTCGAGTGCGCGACCAAGCGCATGTACCCGGACGTGCTGAGCTACGACAAGATCGTGGAGCTCACGGGCTCCTTCAAGGCGCCGATGGGCTGCCGTTCGTTCCTCCAGGGCTGGGAGGATGCCGACGGCCAGGACGTGGTCGAGGGCCGCATGAACCTGGGCGTGGTGACCCTCAACCTGCCGCGCATCGCCCTCGAGGCGGCGGGCGACCTGGACGCGTTCTGGTCGCTCCTCGACGAGCGCCTCGCGACGATGCACGATGCGGTGCTCTACCGGGTCGAGCGGTGCAAGGAGGCGGTGCCGGGCAACGCGCCGATCCTGTACATCCACGGCGCCTTCGGCAAGCGCCTCGCCCCGGCCGAGGACGTCGACACGCTGTTCCGCGACGGACGCGCGACGGTGTCGCTCGGCTACATCGGCCTCTACGAGGTCGCGACCGCCTTCTACGGGGGCGAGTGGGAGTCGAACCCCGAGGCGAAGGCCCTCACGTTGCGCGTGCTGCAGACGCTGCGGGACCGCGCCGCCGCCTGGAAGGCCGAGTCCGGCTACCACGTGAGCGTCTACTCGACCCCGTCCGAGAGCCTCACGGACCGGTTCTGCCGGCTCGACAAGGAGCGCTTCGGATCGGTGCCCGACATCACGGACAAGGACTACTACACCAACTCCTTCCACTACGACGTGCGCAAGAACCCCACGCCGTTCGAGAAGCTCGACTTCGAGGCGGAGTACGCGCAGTACACCTCGGGCGGCTTCATCCACTACTGCGAGTACCCGGTGCTGCAGCAGAACCCCAAGGCCCTCGAGGCCGTGTGGGACTACGCGTACACGCGGGTCGGGTACCTCGGCACCAACACGCCGATCGACCGGTGCTTCGCGTGCGGCTACGCGGGCGACTTCGAGCCGACCGCCCGTGGATTCGCGTGCCCGAGCTGCGGGAACGCGGACCCGCGCACGTGCGATGTGGTGAAGCGCACGTGCGGCTACCTGGGCAACCCCCAGCAGCGCCCCATGGTGCACGGCCGCCACCAGGAGATCGCGGCACGCGTCAAGCACCTCCCGGGCGACGTGCGCGTGCCTCCGGCGCTCGTGGACCGCATGACCGACCCCCAGGGGTGAGCACGATGCACCGCACGCCCGTGCGCGCGACCTGGCGCTCCGACAAGGTGAGCCAGGGGTATGTCGCCGACTACAAGCCGTTCGTGTTCGTCGACGGCGAGGGCGTGCGGTGCAGCCTCTATGTGAGCGGGTGCCTCTTCGCATGCACCGGCTGCTTCAACGAGGACGCGTGGAGCTTCCGGTGCGGCGAGGCGTTCACGGCCGCGCTCGAGGACCGCATCCTCGCCGATCTGGCCCACGAGGCCGTCCAGGGGCTCTCGCTCCTGGGAGGCGAGCCCTTCCTCAATACCGGGACATGCCTCTCCGTGGTGCGGCGCATGCGCGCCGAGCTCCCGGGCAAGGACGTGTGGTGCTGGACCGGGTACACGCTCGAGGAGCTGGTGGCCGAGGGCGGCGACAAGCGCGAGCTGCTGGACCAGGTCGACGTCCTCATCGACGGGCCCTTCGACGCCTCGCAGCGCGACCTCACGCTCGCGTTCCGGGGCAGCCGCAACCAGCGCGTGCTCGATGTGCGGGCCTCCCTCGCGGCCGGCCGCGCGGTGAGGTGGGCGGGTCTTCAGGAGTCCTGAGGGCGGCGGTGCCCGGCGTGCAGCGCGGTGGGGTGACGTGCGGCATGCTTGCACCTTTCCTGCACGACGGTGGGAGGTGCGACCACCTGCCCCTCGTGCAGGAAAGGTGCGAGGACCGCGACACGGACACCACCATGCTCAGCGCAGTCGCAGTCGCAGTCGCAGTTGCAGCCTCGGGCGTATGGCCGGGCGGCAGCCCCGTCGCACGGCCGGTTCAGGGCGCGAGAGCGGGTGCCATCGCGCGCGCGACCAGCTGCGCACGCACCGGGTTGCCCGTGGCGTCCAGCCCGGGGGAGTAGGCGGCCAGGGCGCTGCGACCCGGCACGATCATCACCAGGGCGCCAGCGATGCCGCTCTTCGCCGGCAGCCCCACGTGCGCCATCCACGCGTCGGTGGCCTCGTACAGGCCCGCGACGGCCATCGCGCGCACCGCCACCTCGGCGGCCCGCGCGCTCACGATGCGCTCTCCGGACAGCGGATCGCGACCGCCGCCGGCGAGCACCGCTCCCATGCGTGCCAGGTCGGCGATCGTGACGCCGATGCACGACTGCAGCGTGTAGCGGTGCAGCGCCTCCTCGACCGTGGCGCGGAGCAGGCCGCGCTCGGCGAGCAGGCCCGCGAGCAGCCGGTTGCGCTGGTTGGTGGCGTGGATCGCGTCGACCATGACGGCATCGGCGCCGAGCGGGCGTCCGGCGAAGCGGGACAGCCCGTCGCGCAGCTGCGCCTCGTCGAGCAGGCTCGACACGGTGATCGCGCCGGGATTGACCATGGGGTTGGTGCGACCGTCCGTGCCGCCGGTGATCGCGGCCGGATCGTTGAAAGGCAGGCCCGTCGGCGCATGACCGGTGAGGGCGAGCACGTGATCCGCGCCGTGCGCGTCGACGGCCAGCGCCAGCGCGAAGGGCTTGGCGACGCTCATGAGGATGAAGCGCGCGTCGGCGTGGCCGGCCGTCGCTGGAGCGCCCTCGAGCGGATGCCAGCTCGCGGCGAGCAGCGCCGGATCGATCGCCGCGAGCGCGGGGTACACCTGCGTGACCTCGCCCGTCGGCCCCAGGCGGGCATCGTCCACGGCACGGCCGAGCGCCGCCGCGAGCGTCACGATGCGGGGGCGTCCTCCGCACGCGACGCCTCGAGCTCGCGAAGCTCGCGGCGCAGCACCTTGCCGACGTTGTTCTTGGGCAGCGCGTCGATGAACTCGATCACCCTCGGCCGCTTGTAGCCCGTGAGGCGCTCCTTGAGGAACGTGCGCAGGGCGTCCTCGGTGAGCGACTCGTCGCGCCGGACCACGAACAGCTTGGGAACCTCGCCCGAGTGCTCGTTGGGGATCGGGATGGCGCCTGCCTCGATCACCAGGGGGTGCAGCATCGCCGCGTCCTCGATCTCGCCCGGGTAGACGTTGAAGCCGCCGCAGACGATGATCTCCTTCTTGCGGTCGACGATCCGGAAGAACCCGTCCTCGTCCTCCACCGCGACGTCTCCGGTGAGGAGCCAGCCGTCCTCGGTCAGGACGCGCGCCGTCTCCTCGGCGTTGTTCCAGTAGCCCTGCATCACCTGTGGGCCGCGGACCGCGAGCTCTCCGCGCTCGCCGAGCGGCAGCGGGTTGGCCTCGTCATCGACGATGCGCACGTCGGTGCTCGGCAGCGGCACGCCGATGGTGCCGATGCGCGGAGGCATGTGGGTCGGGTTGACCGAGACCACGGGCGACGCCTCGGTGAGGCCGTAGCCCTCCGTGATGTCGTGGCCGGTGACCTTCTTCCAGCGATCGGAGACGGCGGAGCGCACGGCCATGCCGCCGCCCACCGTGAGCTTGAGCCTGCCGAAGTCGACGTCGGCGAAGCCGTCGGTGTCGAGCAGCCCGCCCGCGAGGGTGCTCACCAGGATGAGGCCGTCGGGCTTCGTGGCGTCCAGGGTCTTGACGAACCCCTTGAGGTCGCGCGGGTTGGTGATGAGCACGTTGTGCGAGCCGAACTTGAAGAACCCGATGCAGTTCACCGTGAGGGAGAACACGTGGTAGAGCGGGAGCGCGGCGATGATGACCGACTGGCGCTCCTCGCCCAGCGTGTTCCGGATCTGCGCGATGAACTGCTCCTGGTTCGCCAGGAGGTTGCCGTGGGTCAGCACGGCGGCCTTCGCGCCGCCCGTGGTGCCGCCCGTGTACTGGAGGAACGCGACGTCGTCCTGCGTGAGCTCGGGCGTCGCGAGGGTCCTGCCGCGGCCCCTCGCGAGCGCGGCGCGGAAGCCGATCGCCTCGGGAAGGTGGTACTCGGGCACCATCTTCTTGATCTTCGCGGCAACGAAGTTGGTGAGGGCCCGCTTGGGCTGGGGGAGCAGGTCGCCCGCCTGCGTGACGATGACGTGCTCGATGCTGGTCGCGCCGAGGATGCCGGCGACCTTGTCCGCGAAGTTGGCCATCACCACGATCGCGCGCGGCTTGGCGTCCCGGAACACGCCCTCCATCTCGCGCGACGTGTACAGCGGGTTCGCGTTGACCACGATGAGGCCGGCGCGCAGCGCGCCGTACAGGGCGACGGGGTACTGGAGCAGGTTGGGCATCTGGATGACGATGCGGTCGCCCTTGGCGAGGCCGAGGTCCTGCTGGAGGAAGGCGGCGAAGCGCGTCGCGAGCTGGTCCACCTGGCGGAACGTGAGCGTGCCCCCGAGGTTGGAGAACGCCACGTTGTCGCCGTGCTCCTCGGCTGCGCGCGCCACCATCTCGCCCAGGGAACGGTCCGCGACGGGCTCGATCGCGCGAGGCACGCCGGGTCCGTAGTACTGGTACCAGGGTCGGTCCTCGCCGCCGACGGGGTCGTGGGCGGTGCGGGCGTGGGGGGACATGGCGTCACATCCTCATCGATGGGCGGATCTGGTTCGGGGACGATTGTTCCCTGTCCGGGCCGTCCCGCGCGACTACGACGCGCGGCGGACGCTCATGAGGAGGTGCGGCTTGGAGCCGTCGCGCGTGGTGACCGCGGCGTCGAGGCCCTCGGCGTGCGCGGTCGCACGGAAGCCCACCGTGGACGGCAGCAGCACGGGCTTCACGAACGCCACGTGCGCGCTGTACGACTCGCCGTGGCGCCCTTCGAGGGCCGCGAGCGCATGCGCGTGGGTCCACATCCCGTGGATGATGGGCCGCGCGAACCCGAAGGCCTTCGCGGCCACCCGATTGGTGTGGATCGGGTTCGGGTCCTGCGAGACCCGGCGGTACCGCCGTCCAAGGTCGGGCGCGAGGCGCCACAGGGCCAGCGGCGGCTGCGGGTCGAACGGCTCGCGCTCGACGGGTGCCGGCTCGCCCGGCACCCTCATCCCCGCGACCAGGTACGTGCTCACGCCCTCCCACACTGTCTCGCCGTCGACGCTCGCGGTGCCGACGAGGTCGAGCATCGCGCCGCGGGCGTGCGGGCGCAGCCCCTCGGCGTGGACCTCGAGGTCGAGCGCCTCCGCGGTGGCCACGGCACGGTGCATCGTCATGGAGTTGGACGCGTGCACCGCCCCGACGAGCCGCACCGAGGAGCGGCGGTCGCCGAGCAGGCTCACGTGGAGCGGGAACGTGAGCACGTGGATCCAGGTCGCGGGGACTGCGTTCCGCAGCGTGTAGCCGCACACGCGCGAGTACTCCGCGAGCCTGTCGAGGTCCTGGCGCACGCCCTCGACACGGACCGCATGCGACGGGACCCTCGCCTCGCCCTTGCGGGACGGCACGAGCGCGCGCGCGAAGGACGCGCCCATCGCCGGCAGCCCGTCGAGGCGCTCGACGGGGCGTTCGACGGCGGCGGGCATCACGCCCCCACCAGGTTCTGGCCGCAGACGCGGACCACCTGGCCCGTGACGCCCTGCGAGGCGGGGTCGACGAGGTAGCCGATGGTCTCGGCGACGTCGACGGGGCTGCCCCCCTGGCTGAGGCTGTTGCTGCGACGGAAGACCTCGCGCTGGACGAACGGGATCTTGGCCGTCATGTCGGTCTCGATGAAGCCCGGGGCGACCGCGTTCACGGTGATGCCCCGCTCCGCGAGGTCGGGAGCCATGGCGATGACGAGGCCCGCCACGCCGGCCTTCGAGGCCGCGTAGTTCGTCTGCCCCTTGTTGCCCGCGAGCCCGGACGTGGAGGCCACGCCGATGATCCGGCCGTCGTCCGCGAGGCCGCCCTCCGTGGCGGGGTCGAGCAGCACCGCGTTGATGCGCATCTGCGCCGCGAGGTTGACGTCGACCACCGAGCCCCAGCGGCCCGCGTCCGTGTTGACGAGCATCTTGTCGCGCGTGATGCCGGCGTTGTGGACCATCGCGTGGATCCGCTCGCCCCGGGCCGCGACATGCGCCGCGATCCTGGCGCCCGCATCGTCCGCGGTGATGTCGAGCTGGAGGGCCGTCCCGCCGATCTCGTTGGCGACCGCGGCGAGGCCCTCGCCCGCCATGGGGATGTCGACGGCCACGATGACCGCGCCGTCACGCGCGAGCGTGCGCGCGATGGCGGCCCCGATGCCCCGTGCGGCGCCCGTCACCACGCATACCTTGCCCTCGAGGGGACGCTCGGCGAGCGGAGCCTCCGGGGTCGCGGCGGGACGCACGTGCCACGCCTGGCCGTCGACGAAGGCGCTGCGCCCCTGGAGCACGAAGCCGAGCGTGGAGACCAGGTCCGCCGGGGTCACGCCCTCGTGCGCGTAGATCAGCGTCGAGGTCGCGCCGCCGCGCAGCTCCTTGGCGACCGTCCGGTTGATCCCGTCGAGGGCGCGCGCCACCGCATCGGCCTCCCATCCGCCGCCGACGCCGCCCGGACGGGCCATCACGACGATCCGGCCCGCGCGCTCCACGCCGCGCACGGCGGGACGCAGCACCGCGCGGAGACCCTCGAGCTCGGCCACCGCGGCGACATCGGTCGCGTCCACGATGAGCGCGCCGATGCGGTCGCCGTAGCCGGGGGCGTCCTCGCCCGCGTCGACCACGGGGGCGTCGAAGGCGCGCCCCACGAGCGCGAGCGTCTCCTCCACGAGCGTCGACGGCCCGAGCGGTGCGAGCACGATCGGGCCACGCGGGAACTCCCGCCCGCGGCGCAGACGGGGCGGCTCGGCGAGGCCGGCCTTGGCGGCGACCTTGCGCCCGACGGGGGAGTAGAAGGCCTTCTCGAGGGCGCCCATCACACCGCCTCCAGGATCGCGACGACGCCCTGGCCGCCGGCCGCGCATACCGAGATGAGGCCGCGCGAGCCGGGCCCGCGCTCGTGCAGGAGCTTCGCGAGGGTCGGCACGATGCGCGCGCCCGTCGCGGCGAACGGGTGGCCGACCGCGAGCGACGAGCCCGCGACGTTGAGCCGTGCGCGGTCGAGCGTGCCGATCGCGCCGTCGAGCCCCAGGTCGCGGCAGTAGTCCTCGTCCTGCCAGGCCTCGAGGGTCGCGAGCACGGTCGACGCGAACGCCTCGTGGATCTCGAAAAGGTCGATGTCGTCGACCGTGAGCCCCTGGCGCGCGAGCAGGCGGCCCGTCGCGCCGACGGGCGCGAGGAGCAGATCCTCCCCAGCCGGGTGGTCGACGGCGGCGACCTCGGCATCGACGATGCGCGCCCACGGCGTGAGGTGGTGCTCGGCGGCCCACTCCTCGGTCGCGAGCAGCGTGGCGGCGGCCCCGTCCGAGAGGGCGGTGGAGTTGCCCGCGGTCATGGTGCCGTCCGGGCCGCCGAAGGCAGGCTTGAGCGCCGCGAGGCGCTCGACGCTCGTGTCGGGGCGCAGCAGCGCGTCCTTGGCGACGCGCAGGTACGGCGTCACGAGGTCGTCGAAGAAGCCGCGGTCCCAGGCCTCGGCCAGACGGTGGTGGCTCGCGGCCGCGAGCTCGTCCTGCGCCTCGCGCGTGATGCCCCAGCGGGTCGTGGTAAGCGCCTGGTGCTCACCCATCGACAGGCCGGTGCGAGGCTCGGCCACGCGCGGCGCGAGCGGGGCCAGATGGCTGGGGCGGATCTTCGCGAACGCCGCGATGCGCTGCTTCGCGCTGCGGGCGCGGCTGGCCTCGAGGAGGATCCGGCGCAACGGGTCGCTCACCGTGATCGGGGCGTCGGAGGCGGAGTCGACGCCCGCGGCGATCCCGCTGTCGAGCTGACCGAGCGCGATCTTGTTGGCGATGTACATGGTGGTCTCGAGCCCCGTCGCGCACGCCTGCTGGAGATCGCAGGCCGGCGTGAGCGGCGAGAGCGCGGAGCTGAGCACCGCCTCACGGGTGAGGTTGAAGTCGTTGGGGTGCTTGAGGACCGCACCGCCGGCGACCTCGCCCACGCGCGAGCCGGAGAGCCCGGTGCGTGCGACGAGCCCGTCGAGGGCGGCGGTCAGCATGTCATGGTTGGACGCCTGTGCGTAGGGTCCGCCCGCCTTCGCGAAGGGGATGCGGTTCCCTCCGACGACCACGACCTTGTGGTGCATAGCTCCTCCGGGAGATTCGGTGGTTATCCGATACTGACGGTAGCAGATACCTCCGGTACTGGATATAGTCGTGTCATGTCCTCCGATGGCCGGGATACCAGGTGGGAGCAGCATCGCGCCGATCGGCGCCGCGAGCTCGTCTCCCACGCGTTGCGCGCCATCCGCGTCCACGGGCCGGGCGTCGCGCTCGAGGACATCGCGGCACGTGCGGGCACCTCGAAGACCGTGCTCTACCGGCACTTCGGCGATCGCGCGGGCCTCTATGCCGCCGTGGTCGAGTCGGTCCACGCGTACATCCACGCCGGGCTGACGACCGCGCTCCAGCTCACCGACACCGAGGACCTCGGGCGCATGGCGGGCGACCTCGCCGACGCGTACCTCAGCCTGGTCGAGCGCGACCCCCACATCTACCGGTTCGTGCTCGCCGTGCCGGTGGCCACCCCCGCGGGCGCGCCCGACCCCGCGGGCAACCTGCCGGCGATCATGGGCACCCACGTCTCCGAGGCGATCGGCGCCCACCTCGAGCGCACGGGCGTCGACGCGTCGTCGGCATCGATCTGGGGGCACGGCCTCGTGGGCTTCATCAGGGCCGCGGCGGATCAGTGGATGGACGCTTCGCCGCGTCCGCCCCGCGCCGACGTGGTCGCCCACATCACCGCGATCTTCGCGCCCGGCTTCGTCGGCGCGCTGGCGCCGAGCGGCGCGCTCGGCCTCGATCCGACCTGAACCGAAGGAGTTGACAATGACGTTGACCGACCAGACGCCCAGCCCGCTCGCCCACGAGCGCCTCACCACCGTCGGAGCGGCGCTGCGCGTCGCGCTCGATGGGCCGTATGCCGCCGAACGGGCCGTGGCGCGTGCCACCTTCCCCGCCGAAGGCGCGCTCCGGCCCGTCGAGCTGGGCATCGAGGAGTCGCGCGACTGGACGCTCGCACGGCTGCTCGAGCTTCAGGCGGCGGGCTTCGGCTCCGCGGGCGTGCCGCAGCGCGCGGGTGCTCACGCGGACCCGCTCGAGGCCGCGCTCACGTTCGAGACGCTCGCGATGTGCGACCTGTCCGTGACCATCAAGTCGGGCGTGCAGTTCGGCCTGTTCGGCGGCGCCGTCACCAACCTGGGCACGGCGTGGCACCACGACACGTTCCTGCCCGGCGTGACCTCGATGGAGCTCCTCGGGTGCTTCGCGATGACCGAGCTCGGCCACGGCTCCGATGTCGCGAGCCTCGAGACCACCGTCACGTACCTGTCCGAGTCCGACGAGTACGAGGTCCACACTCCCACGGAGGCGGCGACCAAGGCCTACATCGGCAACGCCGCGCGCGACGGTCGGATGGCGGCCGTCTTCGGCCAGCTCGTGGTCGATGGCGAGCGCCACGGCGTCCACACCATCCTGGTGCCGATCCGCGACGAGGACGGCGAGGACCTGCCGGGCGTCACCACCGGCGACCACGGGCACAAGGGCGGGCTGCTGGGCATCGACAACGGCACGCTCCGCTTCGACCACGTCCGCGTGCCGCGCCGGATGCTCCTCGACCGCTACGGCGGCGTGACCGAGGACGGCGTCTACGCCTCGCCCATCGCGGATCCGAACCGGCGGTTCTTCACGATGCTCGGCACGCTCGTGCGGGGACGGGTCTGCGTCGGCGACGGCGGGGCCATGGCCGCCCGGCGCGCGCTCTCGATCGCGACGCGCCACGCGCTGCGCCGCCGGCAGTTCCCCGCCCCGGGCCGGCCCGACGGCGTGCTCCTCCTCGACTACGTGGTCCATCAGCGTCGGCTGCTGCCGCTCATCGCACGCTCGTACGCGCTCGGGGCCGCGCAGAACCGGCTCATCGAGGCGCTCGTGCACGTCCAGGGCGACGAGCCCAGCACGGAGCGGGACCAGCGCGAGCTCGAGACGTTCGCCGCGGGGATGAAGTCGATGCAGACGTGGTTCGCGAACCGGGCCGTGCAGGAGGCACGCGAGGCGTGCGGCGGCGCCGGCTACATCAGCGAGAACGAGCTCACCGCCCTGCGCGGCGACGTCGACATCTTCGCCACCTTCGAGGGCGACAACACCGTGCTCATGCAGCTGGTGACCAAGGCGCTGCTCACGGACTACAAGCAGGCGTGGAGCGCGCTCGACCGCTCCGGGGTGGTCCAGGCCACCACGCGTGCGGTGGGCGGCATGGTGATGGAGCGGACCTCCGCGGGCCTGCTGTTCGACAGGCTCGCGGCCACGGCGCGCCGGCGCCCCGAGGAGACCACGCTCGTGGACGCGGGCTGGCACGCGCTCATGTTCGAGGAGCGCGAGCGCCATGCGCTCGAGTCGCTCGCGCGCCGCATGCGCGCGGCTGCCAAGAGCACGGGCGACGCGTTCGAGGGTTTCAACCGCCTCGGACCGCATGTGCAGTTCGTCGCTCGCGCCCACATGGAGCGCGTCACGCTCGCGGCGCTGGTCGACATGGTCGCGGCATGCGAGGACCGGGAGGCGCGAGCGGTGCTCGAGAAGGTGCGCGCGCTCTACGCCCTCAGCTCGATCGCGGACGATCGCGCGTGGTTCCTCGAGCACAGCCGCATGACCACGGCACGGTCCAAGGTGATCTTGGATCAGATCGATGCGCTGTGCCGCGAGCTGCGGCCGCACGCGCTCGCGCTCGTCGAGGGGCTCGGGATCCCCGAGCCGTGGCTCGCGGCGCAGGTGCTGCGCGACTGAGGCGCGTCCCGGCGGAATGCTGGGCGTGCGCGGGTGGTTGACTGGTGTCGAACAGGGCCTCGCGTCCTGGCCCGCGCTCGACGATGAGCGGTTCCCCGACGGCTCATCGAAGAAGGCGCATCCATGCAGCTCACCCCCGCGCGCACCCGGCTCGCGCTCCTCGCCCTCGCGTGCGGCGGCTTCGGCATCGGCACCACCGAGTTCGTCGCAATGGGGCTCCTGCCTGACATCGCGCGTGACCTCCTGCCGGACCTCTACGCCCAGGACCCTGACGGTGCGCTCGCCCAGGCGGGCCTCGTGATCTCCGCGTACGCCGCGGGCGTGGTGATCGGCGCGCCCACCATCGCGGCCGCCGCCGCCCGGTTCCCGCGCAAGACGCTGCTGACGGCGCTCGCCGCGGCGTTCACGCTGGGCACCCTCGCCTCGGCGCTCGCTCCGACGTTCGAGACCGTGGTCGCGGCCCGCGTGCTCGCCGGCCTGCCGCATGGCGCCTACTTCGGGGTCGCGGCGCTCGCCGCCGCCGACCTGCTCGGGCCGGGCAAGCGGGGCCGTGCCGCGGCCTTCGTGCTCTCGGGGCTCACCATCGCCAACGTGGTCGGCGTCCCTGCCATCACGTGGCTGGGGCAGCACACCGGCTGGCGCGTCGCCTACCTGGGCGTCGCGGCGATCTTCGCGCTCACCACCGTCGCGATCGGGTTCTGGGTGCCGCGGACGCCCGGCGACCCCCACGCGACGGTGCGCCGCGAGCTCGGCGCGTTCCGGCGCCCCGCGGTATGGCTCGCTCTCGCCACCGGCTCGCTGGGCTTCGGTGGATTCTTCGCTGTCTACTCGTACGTCTCGCCCCTCGCGACCGAGGTGACCGGCGCGTCCGAGTCGTTCGTGCCCCTCGCGCTCGTCGTGCTCGGGCTGGGCATGACGGTCGGCAACCTGGTGGGCGGGCGAATGGCGGACCACGGGGCGGTCCGCGCGGTCTTCACCCTGTTCGGCGTCTTCGCGGCATCGCTCCTGGCCCTCGCGTTGTCGGCCGGCACCGTCCCAGGGCTGCTCATCGGGCTGTTCATGGTCGGCGCGTCCGCCGCAGCGATCTCGCCCGCGATCCAGACGCGCCTCATGGACGTCGCCGGCGACTCCCAGACCATCGCGGCGGCGCTCAACCACTCGGCGCTCAACATCGGCAACAGCCTGGGCGCGTTCCTGGGGGGCGCGGTCATCGCCGCCGGGCTCGGCTTCGTCGCGCCCACGTGGCTGGGCCTCGCCCTGTGCGTGCCCGGGGTCGCCGCGGCCGTCGCCGGGTGGGCCGTCACGCGGCCCCGACCGGACGATGCGGTACCCTCCTTGGCGGCCGCAGACGACCGAGTCGCGGTGCGACCCGGGCGCTGACGCGGCCCCGCATCGTCCCAGGAGGAAGAACGTGACCGTCGTCGAGCCGCCCGCCGAGATCAAGCCCCACGCGGTGTGGGAGGACGTGCTCGCGATCCCCACGGGCGCGTTCCTCATGTCCTGGGGCATGTACCTGCTCAGCGCCATCGACGGCGTCACCGGCGGCCTCGCGGGTGTCTCGTTCCTCACGAGCTACGTCACCGGCTGGTCGCTGGGCCTGGTCTACTTCGCGATCAACCTTCCGTTCTACTGGCTCGCGGTGCGACGCCTGGGCTGGGCCTTCACCGTCAAGACGCTCGTCGCGGTGGGCCTCATCTCGATCGGCGTCGGACTGCACCCGCACTTCATCGACGTGTCATCGCTGCAGCCGATGTACGCGGCCATCTTCGCGGGCCTCGCGGTCGGCACCGGCATGATCGTCCTGTTCCGCCACGGCGCGAGCGCGGGCGGCTTCGGCATCCTCGCCCAGTGGCTCCAGCAGACCCGCGGCTGGCGTGCAGGCTACGTCCAGCTCGCGCTCGACGCGTGCGTGATCGCGGCCTCGGTCGCGCTGGTCGAGTGGCGCATCCTGCTCGTGTCGATCGTCGGCGGCGTGCTTCTCAACCTGGTGGTCGCGATCAACCACCGTCCGGGGCGCTACTTCGGCTGATGCGCCTCAGGCCGCGAGCGCGTCCCGGATCTCCGCGGCGAGCGCCGCGGGCTCCGTGGTGGGGGAGAAGCGCGCGATGACGCGGCCGTCGCGGCCCACCAGGAACTTGGTGAAGTTCCACTTGATCGCGCCGCCCGTGATCGAGCGGGTCTGCGACTTGAGCCACCGGTAGATCGGATCAGCGTTCCTGCCGTTGACGTCGATCCGCGCGAACATCGGGAACGTCACGCCGTAGTTGCGCGTGCAGAACTCTCCGATCTCCTCGGCGCTGCCGGGCTCCTGCCCGGCGAACTGGTTGCAGGGGAAGCCGAGCACCACGAGCCCCGCCGGTGCGAGCTCGCGGTAGAGCGCCTCGAGGCCCTCGAACTGCGGGGTCAGCCCGCACCTCGATGCGGTGTTGACCACGAGCACCACGTTGCCGGCGTAGTCGGCCAGGTCGCGGGTCGTGCCGTCGAGCGCGGCGGCGCTGAAGTCGTGAAGCGTGGTCATGGAGCCATTCTGACGCGGCGCGGCAACGCGCAGAACCCTCGGACCCCCGGGCAGGATGGTCCCGAGGCGGCATGAGGAGGCCGGGTGCGTCGAGAAGGCTGGCGGATGACCATCGCGGCGCTGCGCCGCCGCGTGTGGTTCCGGCTCGCGCTGTTCACGGTGGGCGCGGTGCTGCTCGCGCTGCTCGCGGGGGTGGTCGGCTCGCGGCTCGGCGGGCTCGTGTCGCTCGACCTCGGGCAGGGTTCGGTCCAGACCCTCCTGCAGATCCTTGCGACCTCGATGCTCGCGGTCACGACGTTCTCGCTCACGGTCATGGTCTCGGTGTACGCGTCGGCCGCCGCGGTCGCGACGCCCCGTGCGACCCAGCTGCTGATCGAGGACCAGACCTCTCAGCAGGCCCTGTCGACGTTCCTGGGTGCCTTCGTGTTCGCGATCGTCGGGATCGCGGCCCTGTCCACGGACTACTACGGGGACGACGGCCGCATCGTGCTCTACGCCGGCACGCTCGTCGTCGTCGCGAGCGTGGTCGTCACGCTCCTGCGGTGGATCCAGCACCTGGTCGCGTTCGGCCGCATGGCCGACGTGGTCGATCGGGTCGAGGACGCGGCGTGCGCGACCGTCGGCGCCGCGGCCAGGCGCCCTCGCCTGGGGGGAGCCGCGGCCGTCGCGATCCCCGCGGGCGCGTGGCCCGTCCTCGCCGAGCGCGCCGGTGTGGTCACGCACGTCGACATCGTCGCGCTCGACGCGGCGGCCGAGCGCGCCGGCGGCGCGGTGCACGTGCTCGCGCGGGCCGGTGCACCGGTCGCACGCGGCGAGGCCCTGGCCCGGGTGAGCGCAGCGCACGACGATGCCGTGGCCGACGAGGTCCGCGCGGCCTTCACCGTCGCACGGCATCGCACCTACGACCAGGACCCGCGGCTCGGGCTCGTGGCGCTGGGCGAGATCGGCAGTCGCGCGCTGTCGCCGTCGACCAACGATCCGGGCACCGCCGTCGAGGTGCTCAACGCGATCCAGCGGGTGCTGACGGAGCACCTGTGCGCGCAGGTGGAGGGCGGCGTCGATCATCCCCGCGTCCACGTGCCCGAGGTCGACTTCGCCGACCTGGTCGAGGACGGCATCCGGCCGATCGCGCGTGACGGCGCGCACCTGGTCGAGGTCGCGCTCCGCGTCCAGCGTGCGCTGGGCGGGCTCGCGCGCGTCGCCGACGCGGAGGCGGCCGCGACGCTGCGCCGCGCCTCGGAGCGCGCCGAGCGTCGCGCGCTCGCCGCGCTCTCCGATCCGCGGGACGTCGCGCTGGCGAAGGACGCCGCCGCGGCGGCGCGCGGCGAGAGGCGCGCGTGAGGCCGCCCCCGCTGCCCGCGGATCGCGACCCGGGCGACAACTGGGCGTACGCACCCGACGGCACCCGCTACTGGGGAGCGTTCGGGGCCGCGGGTCTGCTCGTCCATTCACCCGACCGTGGCGTCCTCCTCCAGCATCGTGCGGAGTGGAGCCACCACGGTGGCACCTGGGGCATCCCGGGCGGTGCGCGCCACGCGGGTGAGGAGGCGTTGGACGCGGCGCTCCGCGAGGCCCACGAGGAGGCGGGGGTGCCCGCGTCCGCCGTGCACCCGGTGGGCGTCCACGTGCTCGATCTCGCGGTCTGGACCTACACCACGGTGGTGGCCCACGCTCGGGATCCGTTCGACCCGGTCGCCGGCGACACCGAGAGCCTGGAGCTCGCCTGGATCGCCGTGGACGAGGTCGATCGCCGTAACCTCCACCCGGGCTTCGCCCGGTCGTGGCCCACGCTCCGGAGCGCCCTCGCGCATCGCCCCGCGATCGTGGTGGACGCGGCCAATGTGGTGGGATCCGTGCCCGACGGCTGGTGGCGCGATCGCAGGGGTGCCGCGTCGCGGCTCGTGGCGCGCCTCTCGGTGCTCGCCGCGTCGGGCATCCCCGACGCGGGCCCGGGGCTCGACCGCTGGTACCCGCGCATCGTCGCGGTGGTCGAGGGCGCAGCTCGCGGCGTCCCCGCCGCGACCGGGGTCGAGGTGCGCGACGCGCCAGCCGCCGGGGACGATGCGATCGTGGCCGAGGCGGCGGCACTCGCAGCCGCCGGGCACGCCGTCACCGTCGTGACCTCGGACCGGGGACTCGCGGGACGGGTCGCCGGCGGCGCCGAGACCAGGGGCGCGGGGTGGCTCCTCGCCCACCTGGACGCCGTCGCGCCCCGTCAGTGATGCAGCCGGTAGAACCGGAAGAACGCGAAGTCCTCGATGGGGAGGACCTCGACCTCGCCGAACCCCGCCTGCGTCGCGTAGTCCCGCAGCATGGGCGCGCGCATCACGGTGCCCGTCGCGGCGGACGGCGTGCTCGCCATGCTGTCCGGGAGGCAGATGAGGACGCTGTAGCCGTACATCAGCCGCTCCACGGTGTCGCCGGGCTCCGGCGGATGGTCCGCGACGCCCTCGTCCATGATGACCACCGCGCCGTCCGCCTTCACCGCGTCGCGGATCGCCGCGAGCACCTCGACCGGCCGCGGCATGTCGTGCAGCGCCTCGAACACGAAGACCGCGTCGAAGGTTCCCTCCAAGGCGCCGCCATCGGAGTGCACGAGCGTGACGCGGTCCTCGAGTCCGGCGGCAGTCACGTGCTCGCGGGCGCGAGCGATCGACGGCTCGTCGACGTCGACGCCGGTCACCATGGCGGTCGGGTAGGCGCGTGCGAGAGCGATGGCGGACCACCCGGCTCCGCACGCGACATCGGCGATGCGCGCCCCCGGACGCGACAGCACCGCATGCAGGTCGGGCACGCTCGCGAGCGCCGGTGCCAGCATCGTCTCGAACCACGGCCTGTTGACGTCGCCCTGCGCCCAGCGCGCATCGTCGCCGAGCTGCGCCCAGCTGACGCCGCCGCCCGTCCGGTACGCCTCGATCAACGCCGGCATCTGGGTCGCCGCGGCAGCGAGCATGCGCGCGATCGGTGCGACGTAGACGAGCGAGCCGCCGTCGGTGAGCGCCTCGGCCGCTCCTGCGGGCAGCGAGTACACCGGCGCGCCGTCGATCTCCGCCTCGACGACGAACCCTGCGGCCGCCTGGTGCGCGAGCCATTCGCGCGCGTAGCGCGGGTGGGTCCCTGTCCGCTCGGCGAGCGCGTCCGGCGTGATCGGGCCGTCGCTTGCGAGCGCCCTGTACCACCCGAGCCTGTCGCCCAGGTGGATCGCGAGGGTGTCCATCGCTCCCAACGCGGCGGTGAGCACGTGCTCGGCCCACTCGTCCGCCGGGGCATGCGCGTGTGGGGACATACGGCTCCTCCCGTCCCCACCATGGGAACGCCGCACGCGACGTCCGTCAAGGGCGCAGCTGTGCCTCGAGGAACGCGCGCACGTCCTCCATCTCCTCCTCGGTGATCGAGTGCCCGAGCCCGGGATAGACGTGCGTCTCAGCGGTCGCGTGCGCCGCGAGGAAGTCCCGCGTGCGCGCCAGCGCGTCAGGCCAGATCACCGGGTCCGCGTCGCCGCGGCCCCAGAACACGGCGGGGCGGGTGGCGGCGAGCGTCGCGTCGGCCGCCTGGGGCTCGACGGGGACGAAGCCGGCGAGCACCACGGGCGCCGCGACGCGATCGGGACGGGTCCGCAGCAGCTGAAGCGCCATCAGCCCGCCCTGCGAGAAGCCGACGGGGACGATGCTCGTCCGGGCGCCCAGGTGCGCATCCACCCAGTCCCACACCGCATCCGTGCCCGCGGCGATGGCGTCCTGATCCATGGCGCCGTCGGGGGAGAGCGGGAACCACGCAGCGGCGCCGTAGCCCATCTCGAGCGGAGCCCGCAGCGAGGCCCAGGGCAGGCCCGCGGGCAGCCAGCGTGCGATCCCGGGCAGATCGTGCTCGTGGGAGCCGAAGCCGTGGAGCAGGAGCGCGACAGCCGGGCTGTCGGGAGCAGGCGGGAGCGGGGAGAGGACGGAGCGCAGCGTGGTCACGCGCCCAGTATCCCGGCGACGGGCCGTCGGCTCGCATCGGTGTGCCGCGTTGCGTGCCCGCGCCCCGCCTCATAGTGTCCAGAGGAGCACGACCGGCGGGCATTCACGCGACGAGGCGTGACCACACCACAGGAGGCCGCGTGGATCGCGATGTGACGGTGCTCGGCAGCGCCAACGCGGACATCCGCGTCCTGGTGGACCGGCCGCCGCACCGCGGCACGGCCACGGTGGCCCATGATCTCGAGGTGGGCCCCGGCGGCATCGGCCTCAACCAGGCGGTCGCCGCGGCACGCATGGGGGCGCGCACCACCTTCATCGGCGCCGTGGGTCTCGACGACCACGGCGCGATGCTGGTGCGGTGCCTGGCCGAGGCCGGCGTGGAGCCGTGCGTGGACGAGGTCGAGGGCGCGACCGGTGCCGCGATGATCGCGCTCGACGCCGAGGGTCAGATCACCGTGATCGAGATCCCCGGGGCGAACGCCACGCTCGATGTGCTGTCGGATCGTGCGCGCCATGTGCTCGCGCACACGGGGGTGCTGCTCGTGCAGCTCGAGGTCCCTGTCGCCGGCTCCCGTGCCGCCGCCGCGATCGTCAAGGGAGAGGGCGGCACGGTGGTGCTCAACGCGGTGCCCGCCGCCGACGAGGCCGAGGCGCTGCTGGGGCTCGTCGACGTGGTGATCGCGGACGAGGTCCAGGCGGCGGCGATGACGGGGCTGGACGGCGCCTCGGCCGAGGCCCTCGCCGCCGGCCTCGCGGAACGCGTCCCAGGCGCCGTGGTGCTCGGGGCCGACCGCACCACGACGCTCGCCGACGCGGACGGGGTGCGGATGCTCCCGGCGATCGTCGCGCACGCCCTCGACAGCTCCGCGGTGACGGACACCTTCTGCGGCACGTTCGCCTGGGGCATGGCCGCAGGGGAGGGGATCGATGCGTCGGCGGCTCGAGCCGCGGCTGCGGCCGCGCTGGCGCTGCAGCGCCCCGGATCGGCGCAGTCGATCCCGACGGCCGCGGATGTCGACGCGTTCCTCGCGCTGCGGGACGCGTGAGCCGGGACGAGGCCCGCCGCTAGGGTGAGGGGCATGCCTACGCCCCATATCCGCGCCGAGCGCGGCCAGATCGCCGATCGCGTCATCATGCCGGGCGACCCCCGGCGCGCCGAGCGGATCGCGACGGAGTACCTCGACGATGCCGAGCTGGTCACCGATGTCCGCGGCATCCTGGGCTTCACCGGCACCTGGGAGGGCCGGCGGGTCACCGCGATGGCATCCGGCATGGGCGCGCCGTCGATCACGATCTACGCGACGGAGCTCGCCCGCGAGTACGGCGTCACGCAGATCGTGCGCGTCGGCACGGCCGGCGGCATGAGCACGGCGGTGGGCGTGCGGGACGTGATCATCGCGACAGGCGCGCACACGGACTCGAGCATGACCGCGAGCCGGATCCCCGGCGTGAGGTTCAGCCACGTGCCGGACTTCGCCCTGGCGAGCGCCGCTGTCGCGGAGGCGTCACGGCTCGGCGGCGACGCGACGGTGCACGCGGGGACGGTCTTCACGTCCGACCACTTCTACCTCGAGCGTCCCGAGCTCTCGGCGGCGCTGACCGCGCACGGCACGCTCGCGGTCGAGATGGAGGCCGCGGCGCTCTACGCCGTGGGGGCGGCCGAGCGGATCCGCACCCTCGCAGTGGTCACCGTCTCGGACCACCTGCTGACGGGGGAGAGCATGACGTCGGACGAGCGCGAGTCGCAGTTCGATGCCGCGGTGAGGATCGCGCTCGCGCTCTGATCCCGCGAGCGGCCCGTGCTCAGCGGGTGGCGTAGGCGCGGGCTGCGGCCGCGAAGGCCTCCCACACCGCGGTGAGGCCGTCGAGCTCCGGATGCCACTGGATGCCCAGGCAGAACGCCCGGTCGGGGTCCTCGACCGCCTCGACGAGGCCGTGGACGCTGCGCGCGGACACCACGAGCCCGTCGCCGACGACGTCGATCGCCTGGTGGTGGTACATGGGGACCTCGCGCTCGAGGGGATGCAGGGACGCGAGGAGCGTGTCGGGCAGCACGCTCACGCCGAGCTCGCGGAAGATCGCGTCGCCCATCTGGTACTCGTCGTGGCCGACCACGTCGGGGACGTGCTGGTGGAGAGTGCCGCCGCGGGCGACGTTCATCACCTGCGCGCCGCGGCACACGCCGAGCACGGGCATCCCGGCCTCGCAGGCGGCCTCGACCAGCGCGACCTCCCAGGCGTCCCGCGCCGTGCGCGGCGCGTCGGTCTCGCCGTGGGCCTCCGCGCCGTACGCCGTGGGATCCACGTCGTAGCCGCCCGTGAGGTACAGCGCGTCGACCCGCGCCAACGTGTCCGCGGCGAGCGCCGGGTCCTGCTCGGGCAGCACCGCGATGATGGCTCCCGCGGCGCGGAGCGGCGCGATGTACGCGTCGGGGAGCCAGACCGCATGCTGGTCATGCCAGATGCCCGTGCTCGACTCCTCGACGTACGACGTGACCCCGATGACCGGCGCGTCCATGATCCCCCCGTGCTCCCCGGGGCTGCCCCGCCCCTGGCCAGAATCTAGCGTCGATCCGGCCGCTTCCTTGACCACGCCTTTGCCGCTTGCTGGCGGGACACGGGCCGCCGGAGCGCCCCGCTACGCTGGATGGGGCCGAGACCAGGAGGCACGATGACCCCCACCGACGCGTTCCATGTGCCTTCCGGGCGTCACGACATCCGCCTGGTGGTGTGCGACATGGACGGGACCCTGCTGGATGCGGCCAAGCGCATCCCCGACGCGCTGTGGCCCCTCGTCGCCGTGATGCGGGAGCGCGGCATCGTCTTCGCGCCGGCGTCCGGGCGGCAGCACGCGACCCTGGCGCAGCAGTTCGCGCGTCTGGGCGAGTCGCTCGTGGTCATCGCGGAGAACGGCTCGCTCGTGGTCGACGGGGGCGAGGTCGTGTCGTGCTCGCCCCTTCCTGCGGGGGCCATGAACCGCATCGTCGCGGCGGTGCGCGGTCACGCGATCGCGGGGTTCGACGTCGGCACGGTCGTGTGCGGGCTGCGGTCCGCGTATGTCGAGCGTGACGATGCCGCCTTCATGAGCAAGGTCGAGCCGTACTACGCGGCCCTCGAGGTGGTGGACGATCTCACGGCGGTGGAGGACGCCGTCCTCAAGGTCGCGGTCTACGACTTCGGCGATGCGGCGCACGACGCCTACCCGGCGCTCGCGCACCTCGCGGACGAGCTCCAGGTGGTCGTGTCGGACAGGCATTGGATCGACCTCATGGCGCCGGGCGTCGACAAGGGCGTCGCGGTGCGCGCTCTGCAAGGGTCGCTCGGCGTGACGCCGGCTCAGACCGTGGTGTTCGGCGACTACCTCAACGACCTCGAGATGATGGGCACCGCGGAGCTGTCGTTCGCGATGGCGAACGCGCATCCCGACGTGGCGGCGCGGGCACGGTACATCGCCCCGTCGAACGTCGATCACGGTGTGGTGGTGACGCTGAGGCGGCTGCTGGAGCATCCCGTCGGCTGATACCCCATGGGGTATCGTTCCCGCATGGACGTCCTCTCCTCGCTCGCCGCATGGCCCGCACGACGCTGGCTGGTCGCGCTGGGCACGGCCGTGGCCACCTACCTGCTGATCGCCCTGCCGACCGACCTGATCGACAACCCCGTGTTCGGACGGGAGATCCCGCCGACGCCCTGGTCGTACTGGGCGCTCGCGGCCACCGCGGTGCTCTCGGGCCTCGTGACGGCCACGTACGTCGCGACACCCGAGGAGGCCCGCGTCGAGCGTGAGGGCCGCATCGGCGCGGCAGGCGCGTTCGTGACCTTCTTCGCCGTCGGATGCCCCGTCTGCAACAAGCTCGTGCTCGTGGCGCTCGGGTACACGGGCGCCATCCAGTTCTTCGAGCCGATCCAGCCCTACCTCGCGGCAGGCGCGATCGCCCTGCTGGCCTGGGCCTTCCTCGCGCGCGTCCGTCGCGAGAGCTCCTGCGCGGTCCCCGCTACCCGCTGACTCCGTCTCCCGCGCGGACCCCGACCCGCTCCTCGTCGTGCGTGCGGAACAGCCGCACCGCGGCGAGCGCGGGCAGCAGCAGGACGGCCGCGAGCAGGAACGATGCCCCGTAGCCCGATCCGGTCGCCAGGAACCCGGGGAGCACGGCGCCGATGACCGCGCCGGGGTAGTTGAACAGGTTGACGCGAGCGATCACCTCGTCGGAGCGACGGTGGTCGAGGTCCCCGGCCGCCGAGAACGCGAGAGGCACGAGCGCCCCCACGCCGAGCCCCGCGAGCGCGAAGCCGATCAGCGCCGACCACACCGCCGGCACCACGCCGGCGATCACGAGGCCGGCCGCGGCGATCACCACGGTGGCGACCGCGAGGTGGCCGCGACCGAACCGGCGCACCACGCGGTCCGCGAGGAGCCGGGTCACCAGGGTGGCCCCCGCGTACGCCGCGTAGCCGAGCGGCACCACCGCGTCCGGGGCGTGGAGGCCGTCGTGGAGGTGCCCGGACGACCACGTGGCCACCGTCGAGTCCGCGGCGAAGGCCGCGAAGACCACGAAGCCGACCACCGCGACGCCACGCCGCGGCAGCGGCGAGCGGGCGGCCCCGGGCTCGACGTCGCGCTCGCGCGCGGGGTCGAGCAGCCGTGGAGAAGCGACCGCCACCGCCCCGGCCAGGAGGCCCGCGATCCCGAGCGCGAGAGACGCGCCGAGAGGGGTCAAGGCGCTGGCAGACATCGCGAGCGCCCCGATCATGGCGGCCGCGGTGTTGGCCGCGAAGAAGGACGCCATCACCGAGGTGCCCAGCCGGCGCTGGACCAGCGATCCCTGCATCGCGGCGGAGGCGTCGATGCACCCGAGCCCCGCGCCGTACAGGGCCATGGTGACCCAGAAGGCCGCGAACGGCACGTGCAGCGCGACGGTGAGCAGGCCGAGGCCCTGGAGGGTGAGGCCCAGCACCACGCCCGCACGGGACCCGAGCCTCACGGCCACGCGGTCCGCGATCACCGAGCCGAGAGCTGCTCCGATCACCACGGTCAGCGTGACGAGCGACACCGTGTCCTCGGAGAGCGCGTACCGCTCCTGGAACTGGGGCAGAGCCGTGACGATCGTCGCGTAGCTGAGGCCATGGGCGGCGTAGACCGCGCTGACGCCGAGGCGCTCGGTGCGTAGCGCGATGGGGGTGGGGACGAGGTCGGCCATGGTGCCCTATCCCGCCGCGACGATCCCGAAGGCCTCGTCGGCGATCTCGATGGTCCGGCGGATGTCCCCGCGCGTGAGCGCCGCGTTGAGGAAGTGGTTGTGGTGCGATGTGAACCAGACGCCCCGCCGCACGCACTCCGCCACCCAGCGTTGGTGGAGCATGAGCGAGTCGTCGTCCGCGAGCCGCAGGTAGAAGAGCGCGGGCTCGCCCGAGGCCACGAGGGTGAGCCCGTGCCCGGAGGCCGCCTCCACCAGCCCGCTGGTGAGCTCGGTGCCGAGCGAGCGGAACATGGCGGGGGCGTCGAGCTCCTTGAGCCGCGTGATGGTCGCGATCGACGCCGCGAACGGCACCGCGCTCATCCAGTACGAGCCGGTGTAGGTGAGCGACGCCACGGTCTCCCGCAGGCTCTCGCGGCCGGTCAGCGCGGCGAGGTTGTAGCCGTTGCCGATCGCCTTGCAGAAGCACAGCAGATCGGCCTCGATGCCGTAGTGGTGGTCCGAGCCGGCGAGGTCGAGCCTCCAGCCGGCCCGCACATCGTCCATGATGAGGACCACGCCGTGCTCGTCGCACAGGCGGCGCACGCCCTCCCAGTACCCCGGTGCCGGCAGCTCGTTGTCGACGAAGTTGCCGTGCATGTACGGGGTCGAGATGAATGCGGCGACCTCCCCCCGGTGCTCCCGGAGCAGCGCCTCGAGCGCCCCCAGGTCGTTCCACGGAACGGAGAGGTTGTGCGCGATGTCCTCCTCGAGCACGCCGGGGTAGTCGAGCTTCTGCGTCCACGGTGCGACGCCGTGGTAGTACCCCTTCACGAACACGACCTTCTTGCGCATCGTCGCCGCGCGTGCGGTCATCACCGCCAGCGTGGTGGTGTCCCCGCCGTTCTTCGCGAAGAAGGCCCAGTCGGCGCTCGCGACGGTGTCGACCAGCAGCTCCGCGAGGTCGACCATCACGGTCGAGGGGATGGTGACCACGTCCTCGAGGGCGGCCTGCCGCCGCGCCGCCTCGTCGACCACGGGATCGCCGTAGCCGAGCACGTTCGGGCCGTAGCCGCACATGTAGTCGAGGTACTCGTTGCCGTCGAGGTCCCAGAAGCGCGTGCCCTCGGCGCGCGAGCTGAACAGCGGGAACGCGTCGCGCGGGATGTAGCAGCCCTCGGTGGGGCCCTGGTGCCCGGGGATGCCCGCGGGGATGACGCGGCGCGCGCGGTCGAAGGCCTCGAGGCTCTTGGCGTAGGTGAACGGCGTGGTGGCGGTCGTGGTCATGGGTCAGTCTCCGAGGTAGCAGCCGACGCGGTCGAGGATCCGGCTCACGTTGTCGATCATGGGGATGAAGCCGCGCATCGCCATCGAGCCGTCGCCGATGCAGGACAGCGCGCTCGCGCGTCCGGCGAGCACGTCGCCCGCGACGTCCAGGTCGCGGAAGGCCAGGACCGCCCGGGCGGGGGACGATGCGGGGGTCGCGTCGAACGTCAGCGTGCTGGCGCGCGCGTGGAGACGCAGATCGATGTCCTCGCCCACCTCGACCCCGATCTGCCCGTCGGGGATGAGCGAGGCGGAGAGCCTGCCGGAGCGGTCCTCGTTGGCCACCTGCGCGACCGCGGCGATCGCGACATGCAGCGTGAGCAGCGCGCTGATGCCGCGGAAGGCGGGGTCCTCGAGGTCCGCCTCGGAGGGCTTGAGGTAGCGCCCCAGCAGGTCCGCGAGGGGAGCGAACACCTGGGTCAGGAAGCGCAGCCCTCCGAGGCCGGCCACCGGGAACGGCTGGGCGTCCCCGTCGACCATGGCGTTGAGGTGCGCGGGGGAGCGGAGCATGAGCGTCACCACGCGCTCGCCCCCGCGCTCGCCGGCCTCGACCCCGTCCTCGCAGAACCGCAGCGAGTGCGCCGGGACCCCCGGGACGCGCAGGCGGAGCACGGTCGGGCGGTCGACCCGGGCGAGCAGCGGCGCGGCCTCGGGCGCGCGCTCGGCGAGCACCGTGAGCGCGCCGAGCACGGCATGCATGTTGACCCGGGCAAGCACCGCGGGATCGGTCTCGGTGAGCATCAGTCCTCCTTGGTGGATTGGGCGGCCAGGGACGCGGCGAGGAAGCGCACGGTGGCGCGCGCCGCGGGCTCGTCGTGGTCGGCCAGCCACGTGGTGGTGATGCCGTCGAGCATCGCGACGGCGTGACGCGCGAGGGTGAGGGGCGGCGCGGCCCAGCGGTGCCCGGTCGCGGCCGCGGCCTCCTCGAGGAGGGCGGCCACGACCGCGTAGGACCGCTCGTAGCGACCCGGCGCCGGCGGGAGGTCGAGCCTGTCCCGCGAGGCATGGAGCATCAGCTCGAGATAGGCGAGCTCGCGCGCGGGCCGCGCGACCAGGAGCGAGACGTAGGCGTCCAGGCCGGCCGCGAGCGTCGCCTCGAGGCCGCCGTCGACGCCCGCGCTGATCGGGGCCTCGGCGGCGAGCCGCTCCTGGTCCGTGACCGCGTCGAGCGTCGCCGCGAGCAGGTGGTCGAGGGAGGGGAACGCGTAGTGCAGGGCGCCGAGCGGCATGCCCGCCTCCGCGACGACGGCGCGGGCGGACGCGCCTCCGAGGCCGTCCCGCTCGACCACGGCGAGGGCCGCGGCGACGAGAGCCTCGCGCCTGTCCTCCACGGGCATGCGGGTCACCGCGCACCGCCAGTCGCCTTGGCCGCGACCGCGAGCGAGACCCGCGCCGGCGCCACGCGCGCGGCATGCGACTGGATCGCGTTGCGCCAGCCGACGATCCTCGAGGGCCGCGGCGCGCCTCGGTCGAGCTCGCGCAGCGCGAGGTCGACCACCGCGGCGATCCCGACCATCTGGCCCACCTTGAACCGCTCGGAGCCTGCGGCGGCGAAGAACTCCGTCTCCGACGGGCCGGGCGCGATCGCGAGCACGCGCAGCCCGGAGCCGCGCGACTCGTGCCAGAGCGCCTCGGTCAGCGAGCGGACGTAGGCCTTGGATGCCGCGTAGAGGGCCATCGTGGGGATGGCCTGGTACGCGGCGGTGCTGGTCACCGTCACGAGCACGCCCGCGCGAGATCCCAGCAGCCGCGGCAGGAGGAGCCGCGCCAGCTCTGTCACGGCGATCACGTTGACCGCGAGGAGCTGGTGGATGCGGTCCGGGTCGGCATCGGCGAAGGGTCCTTCGATCCCGAGTCCCGCGTTCGCGACGAGCCCGTCGACGTGGAGGTCCTGCGCGACGAGCTCGTCGATCAGCGCCCCGGCGGCTCCCGGGAGCGAGAGGTCCGCGGCGACGGGCGTGGCGCGGACGTCGTGCGCGCTCTCGATCTCGGCCGCGAGGCTCTCGAGCCTGTCGAGGCGGCGCGCCACGAGCACCACGTCGGAGCCTGCCGCGGCGAACCTGCGGGCGAACTCGGCGCCGAAGCCCGAGCTCGCCCCGGTGACCACCACGCACGACGGGGGTATGCGCATGACCCCTCCTTGCTCATCGACGGACTTGGACGATCGTCCAACTGGTGCAGACGCTCCCACCGGGGAACGGGACGCGCAAGGGCATGCGGGAAGGTTTTACAGGGCCGTAACGTGGACCTTGGAGGTGGGACGTCCACCTGGGACCGGCGGCGATGCCCGCCGGCGAAGCATCGAGCGAAGGAGGAGCCATGGAGGTCTCGAGCAAGGCGAAGGCGGAGTGGTACAGCGGGCTCACGACGGGGCAGGGCAAGGCCCACCTCGAGTCGGGCAACGGCAGCTTCGACGTCAACTGGAAGGCGCGCTCGGAGGGCGAGGACGGCGTGACCACGCCCGAGGAGCTCCTGGCCGCGGCGCACGCCTCGTGCTACTCCATGGCGCTCTCGTTCGCGCTCGAGCAGAACGGCACCCCTCCGCACTGGGTGAAGGTCGACGCCGAGGTCAAGTTCGAGGCCGGGGTGGGCGTCAAGTCAAGCATGCTGACCGTGCACGCGAAGGTCGACGGCATCGACCAGCTCGAGTTCTCGCGGTTCGCCGAGGACGCGAAGGACGGCTGCCCCGTGTCGAAGGCGCTCGCGGGCGTGGACATCTCCCTGGAGAGCGCCACGCTCGTCGCGTGAGCTAGAGCGCCGCGTGCGTGACCCGGCCGCCCATGAGCGTCAGGGCGGCCGGGAGCGCGCGCAGCGCCGCCGGGCCACCCCCACGCGGGTCGGCGTCGAGCACCGCGAGGTCGGCGGGCTCGCCGGGCGCCACGCGCGACCGGGTGCTCGCGGCGATCGCCTCGTCGAGCGTGATCGCCTGCTCGGGGTGCCAGCCGGGACGGGCGTCCCGCGTCCGATGCACGGCGGCCGCGATCGCGATCCACGGGTCGAGAGGGGCGACAGGCGCGTCCGACCCGAGCGCGAGCCGTGCACCGGCATCGATGAGGTCGCGCAGCGGGAACGCGCGGTGCGTGCGCCCCTCCCAGAGCACGTCCGCCACATCGCGGTCGTCGAGCGCGTGCTCGGGCTGGACGCTGGCGACCACCCCGAGCCGGGCGAACCGGTCCGCGTCGCCCGGGCCGAGGAGCTGCGCGTGCTCGATGCTGCCGCGCGCGCCGGACTCCTCGAACGCCCCGAGCGCGATGTCGTTGGCGCGGTCGCCGATCGCGTGGATCGCGCACGCGATGCCGGCTCCCGCCGCCCTGCGCATGAGCTCCGCCAGCTCCGCCGCCGGCACGTTCTGGACGCCGTGCCCGCCGCCGGGGTACGGATCGACGCAGTGGGCGGTGCGGGTGTTGAGCGAGCCGTCGGTGATGATCTTGAGCGGCCCGTGGCGCAGCAGCCCGCGGGTGCCGTCGACGGTCGTCCCGCTCACCGCCCGCGCCTCGACGCGCGCGTCGAGCAGCGGCGCATAGAAGCCCGCATCCACGCGCAGCCCGTCGATGCCGCGCGCGATGCGCGCCCCCCACGTCGCGAGCGCATCGTCCATCTCGAGGTCGACGATGCCGACGACGCCCCGGGCGGCCGCGGCCTGCACGGCGGCAGCCACCTCCGCGTCGGGCAGGGGGAGCGCGCCGAGGGCGACCTGCACCGCGAACGCCTCGTCCTCACGGAGCAGCCCGGGTGCGCATCCCAGCGCGCGTGCCGCCGCCGTGTTGACCCACGAGGTGTGCAGGTCCCCGCTCAGCAGGACCGTGGGTGCCGGGCGCGCCCGGTCGAGCGCCTCGGCGGTCGGCTCGGCGCCCCACGTCGCCCACCGGAACCCGAAGCCGACCAGCATCCCCGCGGGCTCCGCCGCCCGTACGAGCACGGCGACCTCGTCGACCGATCCAGCACCGGAGACGTCCAGGCGTCCACGGGTGCGGACCCACTGGGAGAAGTGCACGTGGGCGTCCCAGAGCCCGGGCACCACCGTGCGGCCGCCGAGCTCGATCTCCTGAGCGCCGGCGCCGTCGACCGCACCCACGCTCGTGATGCGGCCGTGGTCGATCGCGATGTCCACGGGCGCGTCGACGCCGCGCACGCGCACGTGGCGCAGGATCAGATCGTGCATCAAGGCTCCTCGCTGGACGTCGCGGGACGTGCGACGCGCGTCACTGTAGCCCCAGGCGTGCTGCGTCGTTAGCATCGGCGCTTGTGACCGCGATGCCCACCAGCCCTCATGCCGCCCAGGAGGTGGCCGCGGGGGTCCGCACCGCCATCGACGGGCTGAGGGGCTGGGCGCGCGAGCCGCGGCTGCTCGCGCTCGGCGTCCTCCCCGGTGCCATCGTCGCCGCGGGGCTCGGCCTCGCGCTCGGCGTGCTCGTGCTCAACCTGCGCGCCGTCGGCGCGGGGCTCGCCGATGCCCTGGGCTACCAGGACGGCTGGTGGCACGGCCTGGTCGCGGCGACGGCCGCGGTCGCGGTGCTGGGAGCCTCGGCGCTCGTGTCCGTCGCTCTCTTCGCGACGCTCACGCTCGCGATCGGCCAGCCCTTCTTCGAGGCGATCTCACGACGTGTCGACGCCGCTCTCGGATACGAGGGCGCGGACGTCGAGGAGCCCTGGACGGCCTCGCTCCTGCGAGGCCTGCGCGAGGGCGCGGTCACGGTGGGGATCTCGCTCGCGCTGTCCGTGGCGCTCCTCGTGGTGGGCCTGGTGCCGCTCGTGGGCTCCGTCGCGGCCTTCGCGTGCGGCGCTCTTGCCGGTGGACGCCTGCTGGCCATCGAGCTCACGGCCTACCCGATGGCGCGGCGGGGGATCGTCGCCAGGCGGGACCGCATCACGGCGCTGCGCGCGCACGGTCTCCGGGTCGTCGCCTTCGGCGCGACGGTCTTCCTGGTCTTCCTGCTGCCCCTGGGCGCGCTCCTGGCGATGCCCACCGCCATCGTCGGCGCGACGTTGCTGGTCCGCGACTGCCTCGACCGGTAGCGGGTGCGTTCAGGCGGTCGCGAGCCCACCCTCGGCCTCGAGCGCCAGCCGGACGGCCTCGACCGCGGGATCGAGCCGCGAGGTCGCGCGCATCGCGGCGAACACGGTGCGTCGGGGACCGCCCGCGAGCGGGATCACGCGTGCGTCGATGCGGGCGTACGCCACCATGAGCCCGGGCAGGATCGCGACGGCGAGGCCCTTCTGGACCAGCTGCACGTGCGCCTGGAGGTCGGACGAGGCGAAGCGCACGTCGGGCTCGAAGCCCGCGAGTCGGCAGGTCTGCTCCGCGAAGTGGCGGGTCGCGGTGCCGGGCGGCTCCATCACCCAGGGAGCGGTCGCGAGCTCGTCCACGCTCGTCGCACCGGCCCACTCGCCGCCGACCGCGAGCAGGAGCTCGTCCCTCACGAGCGGCCGGCGGACCACGCCGGGGTAGTGGGGCGCGGAGTGCTGCGGGTACTCCTCCGCCACCACCAGGTCGTACTCCCGTGCCCACGTGTCGGCGAACGCCTCCTCGGGCTCGGTCTGGGTGACCTTGACGCGGATGCCGGGATGGGTCTCGCGCAACCGCAGCAACGCGCCGGTCACGAGTGTGAGCGCCGCGGACTGGAACACCGCGAGGCGCACCGTCCCGGCGACGCCCTCCGTCTCCGCGTGGAGCTCCGCCTCGGCGATCTCCATCGTGTCGAGCAGCTCGTGGGTGCGCGCGACCAGTCGCTCGCCTGCGGGGGTCAGCACGAGCCGCCGGCCCGCGCGGATCGTGAGGCGGACCCCGGCCTCCCGTTCGAGCGCAGCCACCTGCTGGGAGACGGCCGAGGCCGTGTAGCCCAACGCGTCGGCGGCGGCCGCGATGGTGCCGCGGAGGGCGAGCTCGCGCAGCGCGACAAGCCGGGTGAGATCGAGCATGCCCCCAAGCATAAGTAGCGCTTACGTATCTTCGTAAGTTGAGCGCGCTGGTGGTGATGCTTGCGGAAGCCCACAATGATCCGCGAATAAAGGAGCGTCATGACCATGTCCCCGGTCGCGCCTCAGCGCACCCACACGTCCGACGACACCGTCGCCCAGGTCCGCACGTGGCTCGAGGCGGCGCGCAGCAACCGGATCGACGGCTCCGCGCGCCTGCTGGCGCGCATGCTGCGGGACCCGGAGGGCCTCGCGTTCCTCACCGACTTCGTCGACGGCATCGTCCGTCCCGAGGACACCGCGGTCGCGGCCGCCAGCCTGCGCCGGATGGCCGCGCGCGACCACGGGTTCCTCCCGTCGTACCAGCGCGCCGCGCTCGTGCTCGGCGCGGCGGCCTCGCGCGTGCTGCCGGGGCTCGTGGTCGCGACGTGCCGCCGCGTCGTGCGGGCGATGGTCGGGCACCTCGTGGTCGACGCGTCGGAGGCCCGACTGGGCCGTGCGCTCGCCCGCCTGCGCTCGCGCGGCAGCCGCCTCAACCTCAACCTGCTCGGCGAGGCCGTGCTCGGCTCGGCCGAGGCCGACCGCCGGCTCGAGCGCACCCTCGCGCTGCTCGAGCGCGACGACGTCGACTACGTCTCGCTCAAGGTCTCGGCGGCCGTCGCGCCGCATTCGCCATGGGCGTTCGAGGACACGGTCGGGTCGGTGGTCGAGCGGCTGGCCCCGCTGTACGAGCTCGCGGCGCGCAAGGACGGCGCGTTCGTCAACCTCGACATGGAGGAGTACCGGGACCTCGACCTCACGGTCGCGGTCTTCACGCGGCTGCTCGAGCGCCCCGGCCTGGAGCACCTCAGCGCCGGCATCGTCCTCCAGGCCTACCTGCCGGACTCGCTCGGCGCGATGCACCGCCTGCAGGGATGGGCGGCCGCGCGGGTCGCGGCCGGCGGCGCCCCCATCAAGGTGCGCCTGGTCAAGGGAGCCAACCTGTCCATGGAGCGCGTGGACGCCGAGACCCACGGCTGGCCGCTCGCGACATGGGGCACCAAGGAGGAGTCGGACGCCCACTACAAGCGCATCCTCGACCACGCGCTGACCCCCGAGCGCATCGCGAACGTCCGCCTGGGCGTCGCGGGCCACAACCTGTTCGACATCGCCCACACGCTGCTCACCGCGCGCGACCGCGGGATCGAGGACGGCCTCGACTTCGAGATGCTCCTGGGCATGGGCGAGCACGTCGCGCGAGCGGTCGCCAAGGACACCGGCTCGCTGCGCCTCTACACCCCGGTGGTCCACCCGACGGAGTTCGACGTCGCGCTGGCCTACCTGGTCCGCCGACTCGAGGAGGTCGCGAGCCCCGCGAACTTCATGTCTGCGCTGTACGACCTCGACGACGCCGAGACCTTCGCCCGCGAGGAGAGTCGCTTCCGTGCGTCGCTCGAGCGCGCGGCCGAGCCCGCCGTGGCCTCGTACCGCCAGGCAGGCGCCACGCAGACCGCGGCGCCCGGCTTCGGGAACGCCCCCGACACCGATCCGTCGTTGCCCGCGAGCCGGGACTGGGCGGCCGCCGTCCGCACCGCCGCGGCCGCGACGGACGCGGGGGAGGCCACGCTCGCGGCCGCCCGCGTCGAGGACGCGGCCGCCGTCGCGGCCGAGGTCTCCGCGGCGAAGGCCGGCGCCGCCGGTTGGCAGGCGCTCACCCCCGAGGACCGCGCGGCCCTCCTTCACGCTGCGGGCCGCGCGCTCGAGGCGCGCCGGGCAGACCTTGTCGCGGTGATGATGGCGGAGGCGGGCAAGACCATCGACCAGGCCGACCCGGAGGTGTCCGAGGCGGTCGACTTCGCGCACTACTACGCGGAGCGGTCGCTCGAGCTCCACGCCCTCCGAGGAGCGCGGCCCAGGCCCCGCGACGTCACCGTGGTGACGCCGCCATGGAACTTCCCCGTCGCCATCCCCGCGGGCTCGACGCTCGCGGCCCTGGCCGCCGCATCGTCCGTGGTGCTCAAGCCGGCCGAGCAGTCCGCGCGCTGCGGCGCCCTGCTGGCGGAGATCCTGTGGGACGCGGGGATCCCGCGCGACGCGCTGCGGTTGGTGGACATCGACGAGACGGGGATCGAGGCAGGGCTGGGCGATGCGCTGCTGGTCGACCCGCGGGTCGACCAGGTGATCCTCACGGGCGCGTACGAGACCGCGGAGCTGTTCCATCGCATCCGGCCGGGCCTGCGGCTGTTCGCCGAGACCTCCGGCAAGAACGCGATCGTCGTCACGCCGAGCGCAGACCTGGACCTCGCCGTGCGCGACGTGGTCCAGTCCGCCTTCGGGCACGCGGGTCAGAAGTGCTCGGCCGCGTCGCTCGTGATCCTGGTCGGCTCCGTCGCCAGGTCCCGCCGGTTCCTCGCGCAGCTCGAGGACGCGGTGCGCTCCCTCACCGTGGGCCGCGCCGACGACCCCCGGACCCAGATGGGCCCGCTCATCACGCCCGCCGCCGGCAAGCTCGAGCGTGCTCTCACGTCGCTCGAGCCGGGGGAGCGGTGGCTCGTCGAGCCCCGCGCGCTCGACGATGACGGCAAGGCCTGGTCGCCCGGGGTCCGCACCGGGGTGAGGCCCGGTTCCTGGTTCCACGCCACCGAGTGCTTCGGGCCGGTGCTGGGCATCATGACCGCGGAGACGCTCGACGACGCGATCGCGCTGCAGAACGCGGTGGACTACGGCCTCACGGCGGGGCTGCACAGCCTCGAGGAGTCCGAGATCCACCACTGGCTCGCTCGGGTCGAGGCGGGCAACCTCTACGTCAACCGCGGCATCACCGGTGCGATCGTGCAGCGACAGCCCTTCGGCGGGTGGAAGCGCTCGGTGGTCGGACCGACGGCGAAGGCCGGCGGCCCGTCCTACCTCATGGCGCTCACCGGCTGGGAGCGCGCCGAGGTCGCGGACTCCGGACGCGCCGACCTTCCGACCCTTCCGGGGGCGCCCGCATGGGTGCGCGCCGCAGCCGCCGCCGACGCAGAGGCGTGGGGCGCGGTGTACGGCACCGCGATCGACCGCACCGGGCTCGCGTCGGAGCACAACGTCCTGAGGTACGCCCCCGCCGCGACCGAGATCCGCTGGGACGGGGTCGACGAGGAGGCCCTGCTGCGCGTGTGCGTCGCGCGTCACCGCGCGGGCGGCACGGGCGGGGTCTCGGCCGACGGTCCCGCGCCCTCCGGCGTCCGCGCCGCGGTGGAGGCGCTCGGGCTGCGATGGACCGTCGAGGACGAGGAGACGATGGCTGCCCGCCTCGCGGGCGGCGGCATGCGGGTGCGTGCCGTGGGTCACGCGCCCGCGCAGCGTCCCGACCTCGCGGTCTACGACGCGCCGGTCACCGGGGCCCCCGAGCTCGAGCTGCTGCCGTTCGTGCGCGAGCAGGCCGTGGCGGTGACGGCGCACCGGTTCGGCACGCCGTGGCCCGTGGCCGACGCGGTGGTGGCCGGGCTCTCCTGAGCCCGGCGGCCGCGCGTCACCGCCCGAGGAGGTCCGAGATCGCCTTGGCCGTGACGCGCGCCGCCCGGTTGGAGGACAGCGTGCTCGCCTGAGGGCCGTATCCCGCGAGGAAGAGGCCCGGCTCCGCGGGCACGCGCCCGTCCTCGACCACGATGCCGCCCGCCTCGTTCACCACGCCCAGGGGCCGCAGGTGAGCGATCTCGGGACGGAAGCCCGTCGCCCAGATCACCGCGTCGAGGGCGATCGCGGGACCGTCGCGCGTCACCACCCCGTCGGCGGTCATCTGCGCGAACATCGGCAGGCGTGACAGCCTGCCCGCGGCCTCGAGGCGTCGCACGAGCGCCGACCTCGGCAGGCCGGTCACCGAGACGATCGACGGCAGCGGCCTCCCGGCGCGTGCCGCATCGTCCTGGATCGCGACGGCGACGCGCCCTCGCTCGGGGGAGAGCTCGACCTCCTCGTCGTGGAACGTCGGCGGTCGCCGCGTGAACCACAGCACCTCGTCGGCGACGTCGCCGACCTCGTCGAGGAAGGTGAGCGCGGACGTCCCTCCGCCGACCACCGCGACGCGCAGGCCGGCGAGCTCGTCGGCCGACGTGAACTCCGCGGTGGTGAGCTGGCGGCCCTGGAAGGACTCTCGGCCGGGCACGAACGGCACCCGCGGGCTGGTCCAGGTCCCCGTCGCGGACACCACCACGCGCGCACGCACGCGGTCCAGCACCGAGCCCGGGGCCGCGCTCACGGTGTAGCCGTCACCGTCGCGGGTCACGCTCGTGACCGTGACGGGGCGCACCACGTCGATGCCGTGACGCTCCTCGTACGTGCTGTAGTAGCTCGGCACCAGGGCGCGCGCGGGCACGTCGCCGGGGGCGGAGGCGAACGACAGCCCGGTCTCGGCCATCCCCGGAAGGTCGTGGAGGTGGTGGGTCCCTCCCAGCGTCAGCGACTCCCAGCGATGCTGCCACGCGCCCCCCGGGCCCGGGCCGCGGTCCAGCACCAGCACGTCGGTGCCGAGCGCGAGGCCGCGCCGGCCCAGGTGGTACGCGACGGCCAGACCAGCCTGGCCGGCCCCGATGATGACGACGTCGGCGGTGCGGTCGGAGGGGTCGGGCATGGGCTCCACCCTAGGGTCTGGCGGCTCGCGTGCCGGACGGCGCGCTGCTCAGGACGATGCGGCCGGGGGAGATCCGGCGGTGCCGTCGACGGCGCGGAGGCCGAGGTCGACGCCGAGCCTGTCGATCTCCGCCTGGCACGCGGTCACGGGCGAGGCGTCCAGGATCCGGAGCGCGGCGCGCCCGACGACCTCGGCCTCGTCGGCGGGCAGCAGCTCCACGAGGCCGGACTGGACGTGGGAGGAGAAGACGGGGAGCGCACGCATGAGCGCCACGCGGCCCTCCGAGTCGATCTCGACCCAGGTGCCGCGCAGGTCCTCCGCGCATGTGACGCGCTTCACGAGCCCGCGGGCCTCCATGCGAGCGACGTGGTGAGAGATGCGCGACTTCTCCCAGCCGAGCATCTCTCCGAGCGAGCCGGCGCGGAGCCGACCCTCGGATGCGGCGTCGAGCGCCATGAGGATGTCGAGATCGGGCACCGAGATGCCGACCGAGGCCTGCAGCCGCTGCTCGAGGCCCGCGACCAGCCGTCGGCCCATGAGGGTGACGGCGCGCCACAGCGCGGCGTCTCGAGGCTCGAGCTCAGGGGCGTGCATGCCCTCATCGTAGAGCGCACGGCGCCGCGTCAACCAGGCCCTCGGTCGTGCGTCGCGACGGCGGCGCGCCTAGGCTGGAGACGTCCCTCGGATCCAGGAGGTGCATCGTGAGCGACGACAAGATCACGGACACGCGTCACTACAAGTTCGAGCAGATCAAGGCCAAGGAGATCGCGCGTGGCGCGAGCGAGGACGAGGCCACCAGGATCGCCGCCGCGACGGTGGACAAGGTGATGGAGCAGGACTCGCCTTCCTGACGTCCCTCTAGACTGTCGCGCGTGGAAGCGATCGAGCACCCTCACACCGGGCCCATCCATCCCGTGCCGGTGACCGCGGTGTGGACGATCCCCAACGCGATCAGCGCGGGACGGCTCGTGCTCATCGTGGTCTTCGGCACGCTGCTGGCGACGGAGAGGGACGCGTGGGCGATCGCCGCGCTCGGCGCCGCGGGCGTCACCGACTTCCTCGACGGCTTCCTCGCACGACGGTGGGGACAGGTGACGCGTCTCGGCCGCCTCCTCGATCCCGCCGCCGACAGGCTGCTGACGGTGGCGGTGGTGCTGGGTCTCGCGTTCCGGGACATCATCCCGTGGTGGCTGGTCGCGGTGCTCCTCGTTCGCGATGTGATGGTCGGGACGTGGCTGCTCATCGGTCACCATCACCATGTCGAGTCGCCGCAGGTGACCTTCATCGGGAAGACCGCGACGGCGATGCTGTACGTGTTCCTCCCGCTCGCCTACCTGCAGGTGGTGAGCTTCCCGGACACGCCCGCGGTCGGCGTCGTCGCGCTCGTGGGCGCCTCGGTCGCGGCGGTCCTCTACTGGTACGCGGGGATCGGCTATGTGCGCGATCTGCGTGGCAGGACGGTCCTGGCACGACGTGCGCGGCGTCGTTAGGCGTGTGGCCGCGACGGGCCTAGGATGAGGGGCGACCGTCCGAGCCGAAGGAGGCGTCATGACGTATGACGAGAGCCCCGCAGAGCGCACGATGTCGCTCGACTCGGCGGCAGCCATCGAGGATGGCGCGCCCGCCGCGCCCAGCCAGCAGGACAACGTCGCCATCGAGGCCCTGGGTCCCGACCACGCGCTGCTGATCGTCCATCACGGTCCCAACCTCGGCGCCAGGTTCCTCCTCGACGTCGACGTCACCACCGTCGGCCGCTCGGTCAGCTCCGACATCTTCCTCGACGACGTCACCGTGAGCCGCGAGCACGCGCAGTTCATCCGCGACGGGCACGACTTCTACGTCCGCGACCACGGCTCGCTCAACGGCACCTACGTGAACCGTGAGAACGTGTCGGAGCGCAAGCTCGAGGCCGGCGACGAGGTGCAGATCGGCAAGTACCGCCTGACGTTCCACCCGGGCTCGCGGGCCTGACGGATGGCACAGGCCGCACGCCACCCGTCCGCCGTCGCCGCCGATCCCGAGCCGCGGGAGGAAGCCGCAGCGCTCGTCGGTCGATGGCCGCACGCGCTGTCGCATGAGCCGATGCTGCGCGTGAGCGATGTGCTCGGACTGGTGCAGCCCCAGTTCCCGACGCTCACCACGTCCAAGCTGAGGTTCCTCGACTCCCATGGGCTCGTGTGCCCGGAGCGCACCCCGTCGGGCTATCGCCAGTACTCGCCGGCGGACGTCGAGCGCCTCCGCTTCGTCCTGCGGCAGCAGAGGGACCACTACCGTCCCCTCACGGCGATCCGCGAGCAGCTCGACGCCCTCGACACGGGCCGTCTTCACGAGCCGGTGACGCTCACGGAGATCGGCGAGGCGCCCGACGACTACCTCACCTCCGCGCAGGTCGCCGAGCGTGGCGGCATCCGGGCGGAGCTGCTCGACGAGCTCGAGGCCGCCGGCATCGTGGCCGCGTCGACGCCCGGCGGCTACGAGCCGGCGGTCCTGCCCGTCGTGGTGGCCGCCTCCGCCTATGTCCAGGCGGGCGGGGATGTCCGCTCCTTGCGGACGCTCGTGCTCGCCGCGCGCCGCGAGGCGGACCGCGCGGAGGCGCACGCCGCGCCCCTGCGGAGGCGTGCCGGGGGAGAGGCGGAGGCGGCGGCGCATGAGCTCGGCGAGGCCTCGATCGCCGCGTTCTCCGCCGTGGTCCGCCACCAGGTGGGAGGATAGGGGAAACGTCGCGCGACACGGCCTCGCGGTCGTTGACCCGGCACCCTCTCAGCCCTAACGTTTGAGTGAAGGTTGAACCTAGGAGGATTGATGACCGACGAGCCCGGCCAGCGGATGCCTCCCCGGTTCGACCAGGGCGTTCTCTTCGACGATGGGCTCCCGCCGCTCGACCAGAACGCCGGGTACCGCGGTCCCACCGCCTGCAAGGCCGCCGGCATCACCTACCGCCAGCTGGACTACTGGGCCCGCACCGGGCTGGTCGAGCCGACCGTGCGCTCCGCGACGGGCTCCGGCACCCAGCGCCTCTACGGCTTCCGCGACATCCTGGTCCTGCGCGTGGTCAAGCGACTGCTCGACTCGGGCGTCTCCCTGCAGCAGATCCGCACGGCTGTCGAGCACCTGCGCGAGCGGGGGGTCGAGGACCTGTCCCACATCACGCTGATGTCGGACGGCGCCTCCGTGTACGAGTGCACCTCGGACGACGAGGTCATCGACCTGGTCCAGGGCGGCCAGGGCGTGTTCGGCATCGCGCTCGGCAAGGTGTGGCGCGAGCTCGAGGGCTCGCTCTCCGCGCTGCCCGCCGACCGCGCGGACGATGCGTCGCGCACCCCGGATGTGGACGAGCTCGCCGAGCGCCGCGCGCGGCGCAGCCAGGCCGGCTGACCCGACGCCCCGCATCGTCCCCCGTCCTGCTGACGGGCGCCTCGGCATGCCGTGGCACGGCGCCGTCTCACCTGCTGGACGGCGGCTGACTGGCACCGTGAAACCTGGCAGGATGTCCCCAACGACGAAGGGAAGCAGATGTTCGCCAAAGTCCTCGTGGCCAACCGTGCAGAGATCGCCGTCAGGGCGTTCCGCGCTGCAGTAGAGAACGGCGCCGGCACGGTCGCGGTGTTCCCCTACGAGGACCGGATGTCCGAGCACCGCGTCAAGGCGGACGAGTCCTACCAGATCGGCGAGGAGGGCCACCCGGTCAAGGCCTACCTCGACATCGAGGCGATCCTCGATGTGGCCAAGCAGGCCGGCGCCGACGCCGTCTACCCCGGCTACGGGTTCCTGTCGGAGAACGTCGAGTTCGCGCGCCGCTGCGCCGAGGAGGGCGTGACGTTCGTCGGGCCGCCCCCGGAGGTGCTCGCGAAGGCCGGCGACAAGGTCGCCGCGCTCAAGGCCGCGCGCGAGGCCGGCGTGCCGGTCCTCGACTCCTCGGAGCCGTCGCGTGACGTCGACTTCCTCGTCGGCGAGGCCGACCGCATCGGCTACCCGGTGTTCGTCAAGGCCGTCGCCGGCGGCGGCGGGCGCGGCATGCGCCGCGTCGAGCGCCGCGAGGACCTGGTCGAGATGCTGTCCGCGGCGATGCGCGAGGCGGAGAACGCGTTCGGCGACTCGACCGTGTTCCTCGAGCAGGCCGTGCTCGGCCCGCGCCACATCGAGGTGCAGATCCTGGCGGACGCCCAGGGCAACGTGGTGCACCTGTACGAGCGCGACTGCTCGCTCCAGCGCCGCCACCAGAAGGTCGTGGAGATCGCCCCGGCGCCCGCGCTGGACCCCGAGATCCGCGACGCCCTGTGCGCCGACGCGGTGAAGTTCGCGCAGAGCCTCGGCTACGTCAACGCGGGCACCGTCGAGTTCCTCCTCGCGACCGAGGGTGAGCGCGCCGGTCAGCACGTGTTCATCGAGATGAACCCCCGCATCCAGGTCGAGCACACGGTGACCGAGGAGGTCACCGGGATCGACCTGGTGAGCTCGCAGCTGCGGATCGCGGCGGGCGAGTCGCTCGAGGACATGCGGATCCGTCAGGAGGACATCCGCGTCAGCGGCTTCGCGATCCAGACGCGCATCACCACCGAGGACCCCGCGAACGGCTTCCTGCCCGACACCGGCCGCATCGTCGCCTACCGCTCGCCGGGTGGTGCGGGAATCCGCCTCGATGGCGCGACCGGTATGGCGGGCAACGTCATCACCGGCCACTTCGACTCGATGCTGGTCAAGCTCACGTGCCGCGGCCAGGACTTCGCGACCGCGTCGCGCCGCGCGCTTCGCGCGCTCGCCGAGTTCCGGATCCGCGGCGTCACGTCGAACATCCAGTTCCTGCGTGCGGTGCTGTCGCACCCCGACTTCCAGGCGGGCGGCGTCACCACAGCCTTCATCGAGCGCCACCCCGAGCTGCTCGATGTGGCCACCACGCCGGACCGCTCCACCAAGCTCCTCGCCTTCCTGGGCCACACCACGGTGAACCGCCCCAACGGCGAGCACGCCGAGGTCTTCGTGCGCCCTGCGGACAAGCTGCCCCAGCTCGACCTGGGCGCCGAGGCGCCCGCCGGTTCGCGTCAGCGGCTGCTCGAGCTCGGCCCCGAGGGCTTCGCCCGCGCGCTGCGCGAGCAGAGCGCGCTCGCGCTCACCGAGACGACGATGCGCGACGCGCACCAGTCGCTCCTCGCGACCCGCGTGCGCACGTACGACCTGCTCGCGGCGGCCGGCCACACCGCGCGGATGACCCCCGAGCTCCTGTCGGTCGAGTGCTGGGGCGGCGCGACGTACGACGTCGCCATGCGCTTCCTGTCGGAGGACCCGTGGCTGCGCCTCGAGGACCTGCGGGCGAAGATGCCGAACATCGCGCTCCAGATGCTGCTGCGCGGCCGCAACACCGTCGGCTACACGCCGTACCCGGACGAGGTCGCCGTCGCATTCGTCGAGGAGGCGGCAGCGACGGGCATCGACATCTTCCGCATCTTCGACGCGCTCAACGACGTCGAGCAGATGCGCCCCGCGATCGAGGCGGTGCGCGGCACCGGCACCGCCGTCGCCGAGGCGACGCTGTGCTACACGGGCAACATGATCTCGCCGCACGAGTCGCTCTACACGCTCGACTACTACCTGCGGCTCGCCGACCAGCTGGTCGACGCCGGCGCGCACATGCTCGCGATCAAGGACATGGCGGGCCTCCTGCGTCCCGCAGCGGCCTTCATGCTCGTGTCGGCGCTGCGCGAGCGCTTCGACCTGCCCGTCCACCTCCACACGCACGACACCGCGGGCGGCCAGATCGGCACCCTGCTCGCGGCCGCGGAGGCAGGGGTCGACGCCGTCGACGTCGCGAACGCCGCGATGTCGGGAACCACGTCGCAGCCGCCTATGTCCGCGCTGATCGCGGCCCTCGAGCACACCACGCGCGACACCGGCATCTCGCTGGCCGCGGCGCAGGACCTCGAGCCCTACTGGGAGTCCGTGCGCAAGCTGTACGCGCCCTTCGAGTCGGGCCTGCCCGGCCCGACCGGACGCGTCTACCACCACGAGATCCCGGGCGGTCAGCTCTCCAACCTGCGTCAGCAGGCGATCTCGCTGGGCCTCGCCGACAAGTTCGAGGCCATCGAGGACATGTACGCGGCCGCGAACCGGATCCTCGGCAACCTCGTCAAGGTGACGCCCTCGTCCAAGGTCGTCGGCGACCTCGCGCTCCACCTGGTCGCGAACGACGCGGACCCGGCCGACTTCGAGGAGAACCCCGACAAGTACGACCTCCCCGACTCGGTCATCGGCTTCCTCGCGGGCGAGCTCGGCGACCCGCCGGGCGGCTGGCCGGAGCCCTTCCGCACCAAGGCCCTGCAGGGTCGCAACGTGGAGCGGAAGATCGCGGAGCTGACGGACGAGGACCGCGAGCTTCTCGCCCAAGAGGGCGAGCCGCGTCGCCGACGTCTCAACCACCTGCTGTTCCCTGGGCCGGCGAAGGACTTCGACCAGGCGATCGACCAGTACGGCGACATCTCGGTGATCGACACGTTCCACTACCTGTACGGCCTCTCGGTCGGCTCGGGTGAGGAGGCCGTCATCGAGCTGCACCGGGGCGTCAAGATCATCGCGGCCATCGAGGCCGTCGGCGAGCCCGACTCGCACGGCGAGCGCACCGTGATCTTCAACTTCAACGGCTCGATCCGTCCGCTCCAGGTACGCGACCTGTCCGCGAAGGTCGATGTGGTGCAGCGCGAGAAGGCGGACCCGTCGCGGCCGGGGCACATCGCATCGCCGTTCACCGGGCTCGTGACCGCGCGGGTGTCCGAGGGCGACCAGGTGGAGGCGGGTCAGACCGTCGCCGTGATCGAGGCGATGAAGATGGAGTCGTCGATCACGACGTCGGTGTCCGGCACCGTCTCGCGCGTGGTCATCCCCACGTCGCAGTCCCTCGAGGGCGGCGACCTGGTGCTCGTGGTCGAATAGTCGAAGGGTCGGGGACCATCGTCCCGTCGGCTCGGCCCAGAGCCACGGGACGATGGTGCCGCAAACCCCGGAGGAGGTCACCATGAAGGTGCTGGTAGCAGTCGGTTCCAAGTACGGCGCGACGCGCGAGGTCGCGAAGCGGATCGCGGAGGAGATCGAGAGCCACGGCTTCGAGGTCGACCTCGAGGACGCGAGCGACGTCCAGGGCATCCACTACTACGAGGCTGTCGTGCTCGGCTCGGCCGTCTATGGCGGGCTGTGGCGTCGCGACGCGTCCTATCTGGTCAAGGAGCACCTCGACGAGCTCCGCGAGAAGGACGTGTGGCTGTTCTCGGTGGGCATGGAGACGGTCGTCGAGCCCGGGCAGCCTCTCGACGAGGCCGACGGCTTCGCCAAGGACATCGGCGCCCACGACCACGCGCGCTTCCCGGGCGCGCTCGACTGGGACAAGCTCAACGTCGGCGAGAAGGCGCTCATCAAGGTGCTCAACCCGCCCAAGGGCGACTTCCGCGACTTCACCGCGGTCCGCGATTGGGCGACCGGAGTCGCGACCCAGCTCGAGGGCATCGCGGCCGGCTGACAGGATCGCTCGCGCACGGGGCCGCCTCCCTTCCCGGGAGGCGGCCCCGACGCATGCGGGGCGCTACACCACGCCGTCCCGGCGTCCGTAGGCCCGCACCGTCTCGGCGATGAAGATCACCGCGGACAGGACCTCGAGGCCTACGCGGAACAGCGCCAGGGAGATGAGCGCGCCGATGGGTGCGACGATGAGCGCTCCGATCCCGGTGCCGACGTCCTGGGAGAAGGCGGCGATGATGACCACCAGCAGCATCAGCGCGTAGAACGCCGTCCCGAGGACGTAGATCACCTTGATCACGCTCGTCGTGGCGTAGCGGGTGAAGGAGAAGTCGAAGAGCGCCGCGAAGAACCCCCCGGCCGAGGGCGGCGGGGACGCAGGCGGCGTCGACGGGTACGGCGGCGGTGGAGTCTGGTCGGTCATGATCCCCCCTTGTGGGTGTCTGGATGCTGCACCGCCACGCCGTCGCGACGGCATTCCCCACGCTACGGCGCGCCCTCGTCCATGTCAGCAGGCAGGTGCGTCGCGGAGCCCCGGCAAGTCATCTCAATCGCGGTTGAGATGTATTTGACGCCGCGCGCACGGCACGCCAGGATGGCGCCGTGACCCGCACCGCGCACCCCTCCCTGTCCCGCCGCCTGCTGGCCGAGTCCGTCGGGACGGCCGCGCTCGTCGCGATCGTGGTGGGCTCGGGCATCGCCGCCGCGCAGCTGTCGCCCGAGGACGTCGGGCTCCAGCTGCTCGAGAACGCCATCGCCACCGCGTTCGGCCTCACGGTCCTGATCCTCGCGTTCGGCCCGATCTCGGGCGCGCACTTCAACCCGGTCGTCTCTCTCGTCGACTGGTGGGTGGGTCGCAGGCGGGGGAGAGGGCTGACCCTCCCGGAGGTCGGCGCGTACACCGCGGCACAGTGCGCGGGAGGCATCCTCGGCGCCCTGCTCGCGAACGTCATGTTCGAGGTCCCCACGGCGCTCGCGACGACGGACCGAGCCTCGGCGGCGCACCTGATCTCCGAGGTCGTCGCGACCATCGGGCTCGTCACGGTCATCCTCGCGCTCGCGCGTACGGGCAGGGGGGCGCTCGCCGCCCCCGCCGTCGGCGCCTACATCGGGGCCGCGTACTGGTTCACCAGCTCGACCTCGTTCGCCAATCCCGCGGTGACGCTCGGGCGCATGTTCTCCGACACCTTCGCCGGCATCGCGCCCGGGTCCGTCGCTCCGTTCATCGCGGCGCAGCTGGTGGGCGGCGCCCTCGGCGCGGCGTTGTCGCTCGCGCTCTACCCGGACGCGGGCGAGGCCGCCGACGACGTCATCGTCCCTGGTATTCAGGACGACGCACCGGAGGCCTGAGACACGCGTCACACGCGTTCGAGCGGCCGCTCCTGGGGCCATATGCTGGGGTCAGGTCCCCACCTGGCAGCGAGGCCGGTGCGATCCATCGACCCTCGCAGAACGACTCAACGGAGAGTTCATGTTCACCGTCACCCTGGCGTCCGCATCCACCCTCAGCGCCGCCGCAGGCTCCTTCGAGCCCGGCTTCTACCTCATGATCGCCCTCGTCCTCGCGGGGATCGGGGGAACCGTGACGGTGGCCATCCAGAACCATCACCGCAAGCACCGCTGACGCGGCGGCCTCCCTGGGGCTCAGGCCGGCGCGGTGCCCGCGAGCCTTCGGCTCAGCACCGCGTCGGCGACCGCGCGCACCATGCCGCAGGGATCGGCCGCGAGGCGCTCGAGCGTCGTGATGTCGAGGCGCGGGTGCCGCGCGACCGCGACCCGCACCTCCTCCGCAAGGTGCGACGCGAGGAGCCTCACGATCGCGACGGGCGCGGCCGGGTTCTCTCCGAGCATCTCGCACGTGGCCGCGTCGGCGAAGCGCACGGTCTCGAGCATCGCGCGGGGCGGCAGCGCCGGGTGGCGCACGGCCGCGTGGCGCACGCGGGCCTCCGGATCGGCCGCCAGCGTCGCCAGCAAGGCGGGTGACGCATCGGCCGCCGATGCGGCGAGCGCCCGCAGAGCGGCATCGGCGGGGGAGTCCTGATCGGTGTCGAGAGGCATGCCCAGAAGATAACGAATGTCCGCTTCCGCGCGCCAGGGACCAACGCACCAGGCACGCGATGCCGGAAAGGCCGTCGGCTAGGAGTCGCACTCCTCGAAGGAGGCTCGCGTCACGTCGACATGCAGCCGCGCGTGGCCCGCGTACTCGAGCGCCTCGTCGAGGTCCTCCGTCGCGAGCGTGAGCGTCGCCCAGCCGACGGTGCGCTGCGGATGCGAGGGGAGCGACGGGAACGTGTTGTTGCCCGGCGCCCACGCGTCGATCGCGGCGAGGGCCTCGTCCCACCGCTGCTGAGGCTGCTCCCAGGATCCGCCGAGCACGTCCCGCTCGACGCACGCGTTGAGCGCGGGCTCGACCGCGAGTCCGGGGGAGCCGTCCAACCCGGGCAGGAGGCCCTGCGCGGACTCGCCCCCGATGGCCCCGTCGCCGTCGGCGTCCCCGTACAGCGGGCCATCGGGCCCGACGACGAGGTTCCGGGCGGTCTCGGCGGCCCCCTGTGCTTCCTCGAGGGACGATGCGTCCGCCCAGTCGGCTACGGCCGCATCGAGCGCGTCGAGGCGCTCGGATACCTCCGGGCCGAGCTCCGACGCAGGCGTGCCCGCGCAGCCGGCGACGGTCAGGGCGGTCACGGCGACGAGGATGAGGCGGCGCATCGTCTCAGGGTAGCGAGCGCTCACGCCGCCGCGCGCAGGTGGTCCTCGACCGCCGTGAGGGCCCGCGTGAGCGCGGCCACCGCCGGGGCGGCCGCATCGTCGTGGATGCTGCGCCAGCGCGCCGCCACCTCGATCTGGAGGCCTGCGAGGTCGAGGTGGCGCTGGGCCAGGCTCGTGACGGTGTAGTGCGGGCTCGCATCGAAGGGGGAGTCGACCGCGATCTCGAACGGCGCGAGCTCGGCGCGGAGGATCTCCACCGCGGCCTCCTCGAGGGCGCCCGGTCGAGGCCCCGTGCCCAGGCAGAAGTCGGGTCCATGGTGGTCGCCCATGCCATGGATGTCGATGAGCATGCGCGCAGGATCGCCGAGCTCGCGCAGGTGACGGCTGAACTCGTCGTCGCGCTCGTCCCACGTCTCCCATTCGGATCGAGCGCCGGCCGAGACCACCGCGGACACGTGCGCGACCTCGCCGGCGAGCAGCGTGAGGGAGGCGGTGTGGAGGTCGGCCTGCTTCATCGCGCCCGCGCGGTAGTGGCGCGTGCCATGCGGCGCGGTCAGCACCACGCGGCTGCCGCGATCGATGAGCAGGGCCGAGTCCGTGCGGGGCGCCTGGGAGCGCGCGGTCTTGAACTGCGCATCGTGCTCCCGCCACCGGGACGCGAGGTCGACCACCTCCGCAGAGGCTCCATCGGGTCCCGCCAGGGCCTCGTCGAGTACCGTCATCGCCATCTCCTCCAGCCTTCTCAGGGTGGTGCGCGCGGGTGCGCCGGTGGGACCAGGATACCGCCGCATGCGACGTACCAGGCATAACGCCGGGATTGCGGCGTGGCGGCCGTGGGGGAGGGGCTCCCGCCCAGGCGTCGGACCGTTATGACATCCCTGGTAGATATGAGGGTGAACCCCACCACGGGGTGCTCCTCGAGCGATCCGCAGCCTCATGGGTTCGAGTGGGGTGCGCCTTCGCGTCGTGACACGGCGCGGAGTCCTGGTCCGTGTAGCGTTCACGCGTCCGGCCGCAGCGGGCCGTCATCCAACGCAGAGGGAGCCGTCGATGGGCAACGAAGCACCGACGACCGAGGAGCACGGCGACGCCGCGGCCGCCGCCAAGCCCGGCCGCATCGGCGGCGTGAGGGCGCCGAGCGTGGGACTCAACGCGCTGGTGCTCGGCATCATCGGGCTGTTCTTCTTCAACGTCCCGTTCGGGGTCATCGCGATCATCGTGGGCTATCGGGGCCGCACGGAGCGCGACTGGGAGCGATTCGCCCCGGGCAAGGCGCTGGCCGGGATGATCCTGGGCGCGATCGATATCGCGATCGGCATCGTCTGGGCGTCGATCGACTGACGCGGCGTCAACGCGGTTGTCAGGGATCGGTCGGGGAGCACCCCTTCCGGCGTCATCCGCACTCAGAATGACATAATGCGCATTATCGGCGTTGCGGGAAGACCTCCGCAGGTGGCGGCTCAGGCCCGCCAGTATCCGACGAGCTTCATCCCGGGAACCGGGTACGGCGACAGCCGTGCCGTGCTGAAGTATCCACGCGAACGGTTGTTCTGGTCATAAAGCCGACCGTTGACCCAGATGCCGACATGGCCCGGCTGACCCGCGCGGGTCGAGCGGAACACCAGGATGTCGCCGGTGCGCAGCCCGCGCGTACCTGACGTCGCGCGCCACGTGAGGCCGTGCTGCTTGAGCTCCGCCGCGCCGTCGCCGCCGCCCGGCACGTAGTCGCCGAGTCCGCTCACGGACAGGCCGTAGACGCGCGCCAGGTAGTCCTCGGTGAGCGAGCGGCAGATTCCGCGGTCGCTGCCGTCGGGTGCGGCGATCGAACGGCCGTACGTGTTGCGGTAGTACGTCGTCACCGACTTCGCATGCGTGCCAGCGATGCCGGTGCCGCTCAGCCCGAGGAGCTGGCCGGCCCGTCCGCACCGGTCGACCGTCAGCCGCGCGGTGCCGTTCGCCGGCACCGTCAGGCACAGGTTGCTGTTGGACCGCGGTCGCAGGGTCACATACTTCGAGGTTCCCACACGGCGCACGACCCATCGCTGCGACTGGCTGCCCGCCCATCGTCGCATGACGACCGCGGATCGGGCCGTCGACTTCGTCGTCGATCCGCCGACCGTGACGACCTGGTTAGGGTTGAACGCGGTGACGATGCGGTAGGTGCCGAATTCGTCGCGGATGAAGCGGAACTTCTGAGCCGTGCGGCTGCTGTTCGCGCGCTGCGTCCTCACCGCAGTCCCGTTGGTCGGGTTCTTGGTATGGATCGCGACGCGTGTCCCAGTGCGCTTGGACGTGATCCCCTGCCACGCGGTGGTGGTCACGGTGATATTCGATGACACCGACGTGCAGGACTTTGTGACGGACGAGTTGCTGCCCGTGTCGAGGTGCACGTCGGCCACGTAGTAGCCGTCGGTCGTGCGGTACCAGAGCCGGCTGAAGGCGCCCGGGATGTTCGCACTCCCCCGTCCGAACATGCTGCTGCCCTGCACGGAGCATGAGAGCGTCAGGGTGCGGCCCTTGCGGTAGGCGCCCTTCTGGGTCGCCCAGCTACGGGGCTGCGTCATGCGCGCCGCGTCCTCCATGACGACCGCGGTGCGGGCCGACGCTGTCCCGGTGGGCTGATGAGGCGATCCGCCCAGCTCGTACGCGGCGGTGCTCGGGGGCGCGAGCACCACGGTCAGGAGCGTCGCGAGCAGCGCGGCGAGAGCGAGCTGCAGGCCACGCGCGGCTGCGGGCGCGGGTCCCGTGCGGTGGGAGGCTTTCGGCGTCGGCATGCCGGCGAGATTAGGCGCGAAAACCCTTGGTGGATATCACCGTGATATCTACACCGCAAGTCGGTTTGCGGCACTTCAATAGCGTGACTTACCAGCGGTGTTAGAAGTTTATCGGGGCAATTTCAAGGTATTTTCAGAGGCGCGGTATGGCGCTTGTCACAACCCCTCAGAAATCACGCGCCGCTGCCCGCCCGCACGGCCGTGACGGCGGCGTGGATGATCTCACAATCCCTCAATTTCGGCACTCAGTGGCCACCCAATCGAGACCCCGGTCCGTTTCGGCCCGGTCATCCACCCGATCAGGCAGTTCGCCGCCGGTCCTCGCCGCGACGGCGGAACAACTGTGCAATAACGTTCGTTCTGTGCATGTGCAGGTGACCCCCACCTGCCGGAAGGAGGACGCCATGGCAGACCGCGCGCTTCGAGGCATGCGACTGGGCACCCAGTCCATGGAGTCGATCCACCACGCCGAGCTCGCCGAGCGCGTCGAGGTGCACTACGACTGTCCCAACGGGCACGTGCTCGCGATGCCCTTCTCCGTCGAGGCCGACGTCCCGCTCTCCTGGGAGTGCCACTGCGGAGCGCTCGCGCTCCTGCGCGACGGCGACCGGCCCGAGCAGAAGGACATCAAGCCGCAGCGCACCCACTGGGACATGCTGCTCGAGCGGCGCACCATCCCGGAGCTTGAGGAGCTGCTCGAGGAGCGGCTCGAGGTGCTCCGCGCCAGCCGCCGCTGAGCCGAGAACGTCACGAAGGGCCCGGTGATCGCCGGGCCCTTCGTCATGCCCGTCGGCGGAACAGCCCCGCGAGCTGCCGCAGACGATGCGCGGCGCCCCACACGGTGACCTTGACCAGGGCCTCGCGGATGATGGCGCCGGACATCTTCGACTGCCCGGCCTCGCGCTCCACGAACGTGATGGGCACCTCGACGACGCTCGCACCCGCCCGCAGCGCTCGCCACGCCATGTCGACCTGGAAGCAGTACCCCTGAGACTCGACGTCCGCGAGACCGAGCCCGCGCAGCAGGTCGGCGCGGTAGACCCGGAAGCCGGCCGTCGCATCGTGCACGGAGATGCCGAGCGCAAGGCGCACGTACGTGTTCGCCCCGACCGACAGCACCCGACGATGCCAGGGCCAGTTCACCACGCTGCCGCCGGGGACCCACCGCGAGCCGATCACCAGGTCCGCACTGCCGCATCGCTCGAGCAGGGCAGGCAGGTCGACGGCTCGGTGGGAGCCGTCCGCGTCCATCTCGCACAGCGCCGGGTACCCGCGCTCGAGGCCCCACGCGAAGCCCGCGAGGTACGCGGCGCCCAGGCCGTTCTTCGCGGCGCGGAGGAGCACGTGCACCCGCGGGTCGGCGAGAGAGCGCTGCTGCGCCCACTCCCCCGTGCCGTCCGGCGAGCCGTCGTCGACCACCAGGACGTCGACGTCGGGGGCCGCGGCGAGCACCGCGTCCAGCTGCCGGGGCAGCGACTCGCGCTCGTTGTACGTGGGGATGATGACGAGGGCCGCGGTCACCAGTCGTACCTCCTTGCGATGCGGCTGCGCACGGCGAGGCCGACGATCAGGACGGGGAGCAGCAGGAACGCCCACCCGATGAACCAGCCGGCATGCACGGCGGGGGTCACCTCGGTGCGCAGCCCGACGCGGGCGATCATGTGCTCCGCCTCGAAGAGCTCCGTGGACTCGACCACGTGCCCGCTCGGATCCACCACGGCGCTCACGCCGACCGTCGAGATCTGCACGGCCCAGCGGCCCGACTCGATCGCGCGCATGCGCGTCATCTGGAGCTGCTGGGTGCTCTCGGCGGTGCGCCCGAACGTCGCGTTGTTGGTCGGCACGACGAGCAGCTCGGCTCCCGCGGCGACGGCCTCGCGCACGATCGAGTCGTACGCGACCTCGAAGCAGATCGGGGTCGCGATGCGCACCGACCTCTCGAGCGACTCGATGGGCACCTCGACGGTGGCGACGCCCACGCCAGCGAGCATGTCCGTGACCTGGTCCACGATGGGCGCGACCTGGCGCGCGATCGATCTCAGCGGGATGTACTCCGCGAACGGCGCCGGCCGCTGCTTCGAGTAGGTGTCGACCAGCGCTCCGGCTGCATCGAACGCGAGCATGGTGTTGTAGCGCCCCTCGACGGGCGTGTAGTCGACCGTCCCGAGCAGCAGGGGCGCGCGGGTCGCCCCGATCGACTCCTGCACCGCCTCCATGGTCTCGGCGTCGACGCGCGGATCGATGTCCGCGGCGTTCTCGGGCCACACCACCAGGTCGACCGGGTCGGACGCGGCGTCCGCGGCGAGCCGCAGGGTCTCGGCGAGATGGTTCTGCGTGACCTCGCGCGCCTGCGAGAAGGAGTCGAGACCGCGGTCCGGGACGTTGCCCTGCACCGCACCCACGCGCATCGTCCCGGCCTGGGCCTGGCTGTCGAGCGGGACCAGGTAACCCGCAGCGAGGATGGCGAGCGCGAGCACCGGCGCGGATGCCGCCGTCACCACGTGACGCGTGCGCGCCGACTCCCAGGCGAGCCCCAGCAGCGCGCCCGCGAGCACCACGGCGAACGAGACGAGCGGCACGCCGCCGAGCCACGCGAGCCTGGCCACCGGCGCGTCGACGAGCGCGTAGCCGATGCGCCCCCAGGGGAAGCCTCCGAACGGCACCATGCCCCGCAGCTGCTCCACGCCCACCCAGATGAGCGCGAAGGTCGGCGCGGCCGCCCACCGGTGCCCGTCGAGCATCCCGGAGCGGCGCACGTGGGCCCATCCGATGCCGAGCAGGCCCCACGCGAGACCCTCCGCGACGCTGAGCGCGATCCACGGGATCGGTCCCACCGCGTAGTCCGCCCACCACAGGTGAGGCAGCATGAACGCGAGGCCGTACGCCCAGCCGATGGCCAGCGCGCTCCACGCCGCGGCGCGCTCGAGCGCCCACCACAGCACCGCGACCGACACCGGGGCGAGGTACCACCAGGACGTGTCGGGGAACGCGAGGTTGAGACCGGCTCCCGCGGCGATCGCCAGCAGGAGGTTCCTCAGTCCGGTCAGCACCTGCCAAGCCTAAGGGTGCCGGGTGGCATCAATACGCCACCACTCCCCTGCGCATCGCCTTGATCGCGCTCACGGCCGCGGCCCGGACGTGGGCGCTCGGGGCGACATCGGCGATCTGGTCGAGCGCGTCGATCACCTGCTTGCACCACCTCACCATGTCGCCGGGCGCGAGCTCCTGACCGCGCAGCACCGCGTCGAGCCCCTTGCCCTGCGCCCAGCCGTGGATGGGACCCACGATCCCCCAGTGCGGCGCGGGCAGGTCCGGCAGGCCCCTCTCGCGCTGCATGTCGTCGATCTTCGACCACAGCCGCACGGTGTCCTTGAGCGCCGTTCCCAGCACGCCCGAGGGGCCGCCCGGCACGTGCGGTGCGCGTGCCTCGTCCTCGCGTCGGCCCTGGTACAGGAGCGTCGAGACGGCGGCGGCGAGCGCGGGCGGGTGAAGCCCCTCCCATGCCCCGGTCCGGAGCGCCTCGGCGATCACGATGTCGTTCTCCGCGTAGAGGCGTCGCATCATCTCGCCCGCGCTCGTCGGCACGGGCCGGCCGTCGACCTCCTCGACGTACCCGAGCGCGGTGAGGATCGCGAGCCGGCGGTCGAAGACCTTCGCGATCGAGCCGGTCGCGCGCTGGATCTCGCCGACCACGCGGTCCTTGTCCCGCATCGTCCGGTGGTAGCGCTCGGCCCACCGGGCGTGCGCCTCCCGGTCGGGGCACTGGTGGCACGGGTGCTCGCGCATGCGGCGCCGCACCTCGAGCTCCGCGGCCTCGTTCGTGGCGGCCTCGGGGTTGCGCTGCCGCGTGCGCCGCAGCTCGAAGCCGCCCCGCGCATCGTCCATCACCTGGGCGAGCTCGCGCCGGCTGCGCGCGTTGCGCGCGTCGAACCGCCGCGGGACCTTGACCGCGCCCACGGTCTCGAGCCCGTGGTGGAGCTCGGACACCGCGAGCCGATGCACGCGCGCGTGCTCGGTGACCACCAGCGGACGCGGCGCGACGGGGTTGTCGTCGGGCTGCACCACCGTCGCGAGGCCCGCCCGGCGGCCACCTCCGACACGCACCACGTCGCCCATGCGCAGCGCCGCGAGGGACGATGCGGTGGCCTCCTGGCGCGCGCGAGTGGTCGCCTTCGCGGCCTGCTTCTGGAGGCGGTTCAGCCGCTCGCGCAACGCGGCGTACTCCATGAAGTCGCCACGGTCGCACTCGGCCGCCTTGGCGTAGCCCGCGAGCGTCGACTCGAGCTCGCGCGCCTTGCGCGCCTTGCCGACCACGGACTGATCGGCCTGGTACTGGGCGAAAGACATCTCCAGGACCTCACGCGCGCGCTCGAGACCCAGCTGCGACAGCAGGTTGATCGCCATGTTGTACGTGGGCTGGAACGAGCTGATGAGCGGGTAGGTCCGCCTCGACGCGAGGCGGCCCAGCTGGGTCGCGTCGAAGCCGGGGTGCTCGACCACCACCGCGTGGCCCTCGACATCGATGCCGCGACGCCCCGCGCGACCGGTGAGCTGCGTGTACTCCCCCGCCGTGAGGTCCTTGTGGCCCTGACCGTCCCACTTCACGAGCTTCTCGAGCACCACGGAGCGCGCGGGCATGTTGATGCCCAGGGCAAGGGTCTCGGTCGCGTAGACCACCTTGATGAGGCCGGCGGCGAAGAGCTCCTCGACCACCTCCTTGAACAGCGGGATCATGCCCGCGTGGTGGGCCGCGATGCCGGCCTCGAGCCTGTCGCGCCAGTGCGCGTAGCCGAGCGCGCCCAGGTCCTCGGTGGGGATCGAGGCGCAGCGCTGCTCGACGATGTGCGCGATCTCGCGCCGCTCGGCCTCGGTGGTGAGCACCATGCCGGCCGCGCGTACCTGGTCCGCGGCGTCCTCGCAGCCCGCGCGCGAGAAGATGAAGACGATCGCGGGGAGCAGCGCCTGCTGGTCGAGCACGTCGACCACCGCGAAGCGCGGCGGCGCGCGGCGGCCCTCGGGACGCCTGCCGCCCCGGGTCGGGCGGCCGGAGCTGCGGCCGGGGCCCTCGTGGCGCGAGCGCTTGGCGATCGCCTCGAGCTCGGGGTTGAGCCGCGGCGTCAGCCCCGGCTCCTGCGGGTCGACGCCCGGTGCGTAGAGGTCGAAGATCCCCTCGCGCACCAGCACATGGGGCCACAGCGGCACCGGACGATGCTCCGAGACCACCACGCGGGTGTCGCCGCGGACCTCGCGCAGCCAAGCGCCGAACTCCTCGGCGTTGGACACGGTCGCGGACAGCGCGATGATCGACGTCCGCTCGGGGAGGTGGATGATCACCTCCTCCCACACCGAGCCGCGGAAGCGGTCCGCGAGGTAGTGGACCTCGTCGAGCACCACCACGCCGAGGCGGTCGATGGTGCTCGAGCCCGCGTAGATCATGTTGCGGAGCACCTCGGTGGTCATCACGATGATGTCCGCGTCGGGGTTGATGGTGGTGTCGCCGGTGAGGAGCCCGACGTTCTCGTCTCCGTAGGCCCGCTGAAGGTCGTGGAACTTCTGGTTCGACAGCGCCTTGATGGGGGTGGTGTAGAAGGCCTTCTCGCCGTTGCGGAACGCGTGCCGGACGGCGTACTCCCCGACGAGCGTCTTGCCGGCGCCGGTGGGCGCGGCGACCAGCACGCTGTGCCCGTCCGCGACCGCCTGGGACGCCTCGCGCTGGAAGGGGTCGAGCGGGAAGGACAGCGCCTCCTCGAACTCGACGAGGTCGGCGTGACGCGTGCGGGCACGCGCCGCCGCGTAGCGCTCGGCGGGGGTGGTCATGCCGTCAGGCTACTGTGCGAGCCCGCCCAGGACGGTGACCGCGCCGGGCACCGCGGTGATGGTGAGCGGGGTCGCGCCGACCAGCTCGCCGTCGGCGAAGGCGGGCGGGAGCGCGGCGCCCGAGGAGTCGGGCACGATGGTCACCGAGTCGACCTGCTGGATGGTCACCAGCGGGTCCGTCGAGTGGCTGCCGTCCTTGAGCTTGGCGAACAGCCGCGCGATGTCACGCTTTCCCATCGCTTCGGCGGTCACCAGCTCGAGCCGACCGTCGCTCACGTGCGACTCGGGCGAGATCACGAGCCCGCCGCCGAAGATGCGCGCGTTGGCGACGGCCACGAGCGTGCACGTCTGCGTCCACTCGCGCCCGTCTGCCGTGATCCGCACCCCGTAGGGGCGGAAGCGCGGCACCTCCCGCATCGTCGCCACCTTGTACTTGAGCGGTCCACGCGGGAACGTGATCGCGCGGGCGTACGAGGCGACGGCCGCATCGAGGCCCGCCGACAGGACCGCGCCGAAGTAGCGGGGCCGGCACGGCTCCTCGATCGCGGCGCCGTCCGCCTTGCCCACATCGAGAGCGACCGTCGCGCCGCGCAGCCCCTCCTCGATGCGCGCGACCGACGCCGCGATGTCGTGGCGCGGGAGCCCCACGGCCGCCGCGATGTCGTCGCCCGAGCCCGCGGCGACGATGCCGAGCGGCAGCGAATGCTCGGCGCACACCTGGAGGCCCAGGTGCGCCATGCCGTCACCCCCGACCACCACCAGGGCGTCGAGCGCGTCACGATGCGCCATCGCGGCCTCGTACGACGCGGCCCACGAGCCACGCGACAGGTCGATCAGGTGATGCCCGCCCGCGGCGAGCGCGGCCTTGGCCTCGGCTCCTCGTCGAGCCCCACGTCCCGACCCCGATGTCGGATTCGTGATGATGCCGATGGTCCTCACGCGAGGCTGGCCTCCTTCTTCGACCGGCGGCGGTCCCGCAACAGGCATATGCCGACCGCGGTGAAGTACAGCAGCACCATCGGACCGGCCATGAAGAGCATCGTCACCGCGTCGGGCGTGGGGGTCAGCATCGCCGCGGCGACGAAGATGAGGAACACCGCCCAGCGCCATCCACGCAGCCAGGTCCTGCCCTTGACCAGCCCGGTCCAGGTGAGCATCACCATCACCACGGGGAACACGAACGCGAGGCCGAACGCGAGGATGAGTCTCATCGCGAAGGTCATGAAGAGCTGCGCGTCGAGGAAGTTCGCGGCGCCCTCAGGCGTGAATCCCGTGAGGACGCTGATCGCACGCGGGAACACGAGCCACCCGAACGCGACGCCGCCGAAGAACAGCGGCACGGCCGCGCCGAGGAACGCGAAGGTGTAGCGCTTCTCACGCCGGTGGAGACCCGGAGCGACGAAGGCCCACAGCTGATAGAGCCACCACGGGGCGCTCACCACGATGCCCAGCACGAGCGACATCTTGATCTGCATGTCGAGAGCCGTGGCGATGCCGGCGAAGTTCACCGTCACCATGGCGTCATCGCGTTCCGCGGCCGCCAGGACAGGCTTCTGCAACGCCTCGAACACCGGGGTGTACAGGTACCAGCCGATCACCATTCCCGTGGCGATGCCGGCGGCGGCCAGCACCACCCGCTTGCGGAACTCCCTCAGGTGATCGGCGAGGGGCATGCGTGCATCGGGGTTGCCCCGACGCGCGCTGCTACTTCTCGGCGTCACGCGGCTCGTCCGAGGACGAGTTCGCGGGCTTCTCGCTCGGGGTCTCCTTGGTGCCGTCGGCGGGCGCGTCGGCCTTCTCGTCGTCGCGCAGGCCCTTCGTCTCGTCCTTCAGGATCTTCATCGACTGCCCGAGGGAGCGCGCGAGCTGAGGCAGCTTCGGGGCGCCGAACAGCAGCAGGATGATGACGAGGACGATGATGAGCTCGTTGCGACCAGGCATGAGGCGATGTGCTCCTTCGAGGCGGTGACTGATGACCAGTCTATCGCTGGACGTCGAGCACAGCCTTCGCCTGGCGCTCGAGCGCGTCGGCGAGTCGCCGAGGTGAGACCGAGCGCAGGTGCGGGGCGACCGCGAGCAGCCGCCCGGCCACGAAGGCGGCGTCGACCACGTCGAAGGTCGCGACCACCGCATCGTCCGCGTCCTCGATGACCACGCCCGGCATGTCCTCGACCGCGTAGCGGCCCGCACGCCCGACGGTCACCGTCGCCCGGAAGGCCGGGGTGAGCGAGAAGCCCGCGGAGTCCGTGGGCGGATGCTCGATCGCCCCGTCGAGGACGGTCGCCGAGGCGATGCGGTCGAGCCGCAGCACGCGGTAGTCCTGCGCGCGGCGGCAGAAGCATTCGAGGTAGGCGTGGCCGTCGATGACCACGAGGCGGTGCGGGTCGACCACGCGCGTCGAGCGCCGGTCCATCGCGTCGACGTACTCGATCTCGACGCGCCGGTAGCGGTCGATCGCCTCGACGAGCGGCTCACGGATCTCCGGCCCGACCTGATCGTCACCGACGACGGTGACGGGCTCCGCGAGAGCATCGCGCAGCTTCTCGAGCAGCTGCGTGCCCGCCTCCGGGAGCGCACCCGCGCCGCGCATCGTCGACAGCGCCCCCACGAGCGCGACCGCCTCGCGCGGCGACAGGCGCACCTGGGTGACCCCGTCGTTGCGCACGAGCGACGCGATGTCCTGGTCGAAGGCGTCGGCCGAGAAGTCGATGGGCAGCCACGAGTCGCCCGGCTCCGACGCCACCCAGAGCGCGTTGATGTCGCTGCGCACCTGGGCGACGGTGACGCCGAAGTGCTCGGCCAGCTCCGAGAACGGCGTGTCGCCGTGACGCTCGACGTACGTGAGGATGCCGAGCATCCGCACCAGCCGATCGGTCGCCTGCTCAGCCACGCTCCACCTCCAGCGCCGCGGTCGCGGCCTTGATCACCGCGTCGGCGAGCGGCGCGGGGGCGACGATGCGCGCCCCGCCGGCCAGCGCCAGCACCTCGGCCACGAGCGCATCCGCGTGCGCGTAGTCGACGTCGTAGAGCTCCCAGCCCTCCTCCGCGCCCACCGGCGTCCCGCGCCGACGCAGGGCGTGGGCGGACTCGGGCCGCAGGGCGATGCGCGCGGTCGCGACATCGCCGCTCTCGGCGAGCGCGCCCAGCGGGATGTCCTTGGGGATCGCGTAGGCCCCGGGCTCGCCGACCGGTCGTACCTTGCCGCCGATGCGCTGGACGCGGAACGTGCGCGGCTCCTCGCGGTCCCGGTCGAAGCCGATCACGTATGCGATGCCGGCACGCAGCACCACGCGCCACGGGTCGATGGTGCGCGTCCCCGCGCCCGAGCTCACCGAGGAGTACTCGAACCGCACGGTCTGGCGGTCCGCGACCGCCTCGACGAGCGACCCGAACGCATCGTTGGCCACCGCCGGCAGGGCCGCGAAGGGCAGCTCCACGCGCGGGCCGTGCTCCGCCGACGAGGCGAGCTTCATCACGGTCTGATGCGCATCGCCCCCGAGGACCGCGCCACGCCAGTAGTCGGTCGCGATCGACACGACCGCCAGCTCCGCGGCGGTGAGGTCGAGCGCCGGCATCGCCGCCTCGGCGGGCCGGATGCGGTAGCCGATCTCGTCCCCGTGCACCGGGTCCTCGACCGTCTCGATCGGGACCCCGAGCTCGCGCAGCTGCTTCTTGTCGCGCTCGAACATGCGCTCGAAGCTCGCGTCCGCCTTGCGACGTGCCTCCTCGTCCGCGCCGTACGGCAGCGGCTCGTAGCCCTCGATGGTGTCGCGGATCTGGTCCCGCGTGAGGCGGTGACGCGTGCTCGACAGCCCGATGATGAGGTTGAGCAGGCGCTGCGCCTTCTCGACCGGCATCAGACCCTGACCGCGAGCAGCTCGGTGGTGAGGATCGCGCGCGCGCCCACGGCGTACAGCGCGTCCATGATGTGGTTCATCTCCTTGCGCGGGATCATCACGCGGACCGCGTGCCAGTCGGAGCCGTGCAGGGGCGTCACGGTGGGAGCCTCGAAGCCCGGGCTCACCGCGATGGCCTCGTCGAGCTTGTCCGCGGGAACGTCGTAGTCGACCAGCACGAACTTGCGCGCGGTGAGCACGCCGCGGAGGCGGCCCGTGAGGATCGCGATGTCCTCGACCGGCGCGTCCTGCGCGCGGATGAGGATCGCCTCGGAGCCGAGGATGGGCTCGCCGAAGATCTCGAGGCCCGCAGCCCGCAGCGTGGTGCCGGTCGACACGACGTCCGCCACCACATCGGCCACACCCAGGCGCACCGAGGACTCGACCGCGCCGTCGAGGCGCACCACGGTCGCGGTGACGCCGTGCGAGGCGAGGTGCTGCTCGACCAGGCGCGGGTAGGACGTCGCGACCCGCTTGCCGTCGACGTCCGCGATGGACGATGCGACGCCGGGCTCGGCCGCGTAGCGGAAGGTCGAGCCGCCGAAGCCGAGCTCGAGGTGCTCGACCGCGTCGGCACCCGAGTCGATCAGCAGGTCGCGTCCCGTGATGCCGGCGTGCACGGTCCCGGCGCCCACGTAGACGGCGACGTCGCGCGGGCGCAGGAAGAAGAACTCGACGTTGTTGCGCTCGTCGACCAGCACCAGCTCGCGGGGATCGCGACGCTGCTGGTAGCCCGCCTCCTTGAGCAGCTGGACGGCGGGCTCGGACAGGGAGCCCTTGTTGGGCACGGCGATGCGGAGCACTTCTCTCCTCAAAGGTTCTTGTAGACGTCGTCGAGCGTGAGGCCCTTGGCGACCATCATCACCTGGGCCCAGTACAGGAGCTGCGAGATCTCCTCGGCAGCCTCCTCGTCCGTCTGATGCTCGCAGGCCATCCAGGACTCGGCGGCCTCCTCGACCAGCTTCTTCCCGATCGCATGGACGCCCTTGTCGAGCATCTTGACGGTGCTCGAACCCTCGGGCCGCTCCACGGCGCGGCGCTGCAACTCCTCGAACAGGCTCTCGAACGTCTTCACGTCCGCCAGCCTATCGGTCCCGGCGTGGCGGACCGGCCTCGACGCCGCGGTTCAGCGAAGGCCGTCGCGGAGCACGAGGACGACCATGCAGGCCCACGGGACGCCCATGAGCGCGGTCCCGATGACCGACAGGAGGAGCGAGCGCGCCGTCCAGCCGCCGAGCATCATCGCGAGCTCGTCCGCGGCGAAGCGCGCGCGTCGCAGGTGCGCCGCGATCGAGAAGCCGATCGCCGCCACCGCGACCGTGCCGGGGATGACGACCCACCCCGCGAGCTCCACGATCGACAGCGGGTTCCCGCCCTCGGTCATGGCGGAGCCCAGGCCCGCCAGCAGGACCCAGGGCGACGCGAGCACGTAGAGGATGCCGATCAGCAGGGAGCCGAGCGCGAGGACGTGCGCGATGTCCAGCACGCGCGCCGACGCCCGCCTCTGCTCGAGGTTGTCCGCCGCGCCGTGCGCCATGGTCTCCACAGGCGTACCCGACCACGGAGGCAGGTCCGCTGCAAGCCCCCAGATCGGGGGGCGCCGCGGCCCCTACAGGCCGCGCAGGACGACCGCGGTCGCGAGGGCGGCCTCGACCGCCTCGGCGCCCTTGTCCTCGCTCGAGCCGGGCAGTCCCGCACGGTCGAGCGCCTGCGCGTCGTCGTCCGTGGTGAGGATGCCGAAGCCGACCGGCGTCGCGTGCGTGCGCGCCACATCGGTCAGCCCGCGGGTGACCGCGTCGCACACGTACTCGAAGTGCGGGGTGCCGCCGCGGATCACCACGCCCAGGCACGCGATCGCATCGGCGCCCTTCCGCGCGAGCGCCTCGGCGACCACGGGGAGCTCGAACGCCCCCGGCACGCGCGTGACGCGATACGAGGCGCCCGCGGCCTCGGCGGCCCGGATCGCGCCCGCGACCAGCCCGTCCATGACCTCGGTGTGCCACGAGGACGCGACGATCTCGACCGTCATGCCCGACGCGTCGACCTCGACGGTGGGCGCTCCTGCACCGCTCATGAGTTGTCTCCCCACAGGTGTCCCATCCGCAGCACCTTCGTGCGGATGTAGCTCTCGTTCTCCGGATGCGCGCCCACACGGTGCGGGATGCGCTCGATGCACTCGATGCCGGACGCGCGCAGACCCTCGACCTTCGCCGGGTTGTTGGTGAGCAGGCGGATCTGCATGAGGCCCAGGTCGTGAAGGATCGATGCCGCCGCACCGTACTCGCGGCGGTCGACCGGCAGGCCCAGGTGCGTGTTGGCGTCGACGGTGTCGTAGCCCTGGTCCTGGAGGCCGTACGCCTGGACCTTCGCCGCGATGCCGATGCCGCGTCCCTCATGCCCGCGCAGGTACACCACCGCTCCCCCGTCCTCGACGATCCGCGCGATCGCGGCGTCGAGCTGAGGGCCGCAGTCGCAGCGCAGCGAGCCGAACGCGTCGCCGGTGAGGCACTCGGAGTGCACGCGCACGTACGGGACGGTGCCGGGCTTCGGAGGGACCACCAGCGCGACGTGCTCGTCGCCGGTGCGCGCGTCGCGGTAGGCGTGGATGGTGACCTCGCCATGCCGCGTGGGCAGGCGGGCCTCGCCCTGGTGCAGCACGCGCTCGGGGCGGGGGGCGATCGGCGGTGCGAGGTCGCCCACCGCTCGCCGGTACTCGATGAGGTCCTGGATGGTGAGGAACGTCAGCCCGTCGCGCGCGGCGATCGCCGAGGCGTCGCCCTGGCGCATCATGGTGCCGTCGTCGTTGACCATCTCGCCGATCACGCCCACGGGCTCGAGGCCGGCCAGACGGGCGAGGTCCACGCACGCCTCGGTGTGGCCGGGACGATGCAGGACGCCCCCGGGCACCGCGCGCAGCGGCAGCACGTGACCGGGTCGGATGAGGTCCTCCGCGGTCGCGTCCGGGTTCGCGAGCACCTTGAGGGTGGTGGTGCGGTCGGCGGCCGAGATGCCGGTGGTGACGCCCACGGCCGCGTCGACCGAGACCGTGTACGCGGTGCGGCGCGGGTCCTGGCTCGAGGGCACCATGAGGGGCAGGTTGAGCGAGTCGGCGCGCTCCGTCGGCATGGGCGCGCACAGGTAGCCGCTCGAGTGGCGGATGCCCCAGGCGATCCAGTCCGCGGTCGCGGTCTCGGCGGCCATGATGAAGTCCGCCTCGTCCTCGCGGTCGCGTGAGTCGGACACGAGGACGGGCTTGCCGTCCCTCATGTCCGCCAGCGCCTGCTCGACGAGCGCGATCACGTCCACGCTCATGCGTGCGCCGCCACGAGCTTCTCGACGTACTTCGCGACGACGTCGACCTCGACGTTGGCGCGCGCGCCGACCTCGATGGAGCCGAACGTCGTCTCCGCCAGGGTGGTCGGGATGAGGGAGACCGTCACCCGCGCATCGTCGATCTCGGCGACCGTGAGGGACACGCCGTTGAGAGCGATCGACCCCTTGCGGACCACGTAGCGGGTGAGCTCGGCCGGGATCTCGAACGTGAGGTCGGTCCACTCGGGCTGCGAGTCGCGCGTCACGAGCGTCGCGACCCCGTCCACGTGGCCCTGCATGATGTGGCCGCCGAGGCGCCCGCCCGCGGGGGTCGCCCGCTCGAGGTTGACCTGCGAGCCCGCCGCGAGGTCGCCGAGCGCGGTGGTCTCGAGCGTGACGCGCATGACGTCAGCGGTCCAGGTGCTGCCCTCGTGCGTCGCGACGGTGAGGCACACGCCCTGGACGGCGATCGACTCGCCGTGGACAAGATCGGTGAGGCCGGGGGCCTCGATGGTGAGCCGTGCGGTCGCGTCGGTGCCGGTCACGGAGGTGACGGTGCCGAGCGACTCGACGATGCCGGTGAACATCTACTGCGGTCCTCTCTGGAAGAAGGCGGTGACCAGCGTATCGACGCCCAGGGCGGTCGCGGTCACGTCCCGCCCCCTCAACGCCCCGCCCATCGTCCCGATTCCCAGGTCTCCCACGGCCGATGTCCCGGCGCCCAGGATGGCCGGGGCGATGTAGGCGTGGACCTCGTCGACGAGGCCCGCGCGCAGGAACGCGGTGGTGACCGTGCCCCCTCCCTCGACCACCACGGTACGCACCTCGCGCGCGGCGAGCGCGGCGAGCGCCTCGTGGGGGTCGTGGGAGCGGATGGCGATCGCGTTGTCGTCGCGCCACACCTTGGCCCCGAACGTGTCGCGTAGCCCGAGCACCGCGCGCAACGGCTGGTGGGGGTCCTCGATGTGGGGAGGTCGGGCCGAGAGCGACGGGTCGTCGACGACGACCGTCCCCGTGCCCACCAGGATCGCGTCGACCTCGGCACGCACGCCGTGGGCGTGAGCCCGCGCCTCCTCGCCCGTGATCCAGAAGCTGGTGCCGTCCTGGGCGGCGGTGCGGCCGTCGAGCGTCTGCGCCCACTTCACGATCACCCAGGGGCGGCCCTGCTCGACCGCGCCGAGCCAGCGCCGGTTGAGCGCCGCGGCGGGCGCGTAGGCCGCATGGCGGGCGTCGATGCCGCGACCCCGCAGCACCTCGCCGCCTCCGGCCGCCTGAGGGTTGGGGTCCTCGACCGCGAAACGCACCGACGCGATGCCCGCGGCGGCCAGCGCGTCGGTGCACGGCCCCGTGCGGCCCGTGTGGCTGCACGGCTCGAGGGTCACGTACGCGGTGGCGCCTGCCACGTCGTGCCCGCGCTCGCGCGCATCGGCGAGCGCGGCGGGCTCGGCGTGCGGGGTCCCCGCGCCGCGATGCCAGCCTTCGCCCAGCATCGTGCCGTCGGCTGCGACGATGACGCAGCCCACACGCGGGTTGGGGCCGTGCGCAGGTCCGCGCGCCGCGAGCTCCACCGCGCGGGCGAGATGCACCGCGTCGGCGCCGGCGGCCTCACGCGTGATGGTGCACCGCCTCCGCGAGCTCGCGCAGCGCGGCGATCTCACCGGCCCGGTCCGGGGCGCCGTAGATCGCGGAGCCGGCGACCACCACGTCGCAGCCGGCCTCGACCACGGTGCCGATCGTGGCGCGAGCGATGCCGCCGTCGGTCTGGAGCCGGAGGTCCCGCCCGGCGGCCTCGGCGGCTGCCCGCAGCGTCGTCAGCTTGGGCACCATGTCCGCCATGAAGGACTGGCCGCCGAAGCCCGGCTCCACGGTCATCACGAGCACCATGTCGAGCGTGTCGATGAGCGGCAGCACGTCCTCCACCGGGGTGCCGGGCTTGATGGCGCACGAGGCCCGCTTGCCCAGGCTGTGGAGGTCCGCGGCGATCGCGCGCGGGTCCCGCGCCGCCTCGAGGTGGAACGTCACCGATGCGGCTCCTGCCTCCGCGTAGCGCGGCGCCCAGCGGTCGGGGTCGTCGATCATGAGGTGCGCGTCGATGGGCAGCGGCGAGACCTGCGCGATGCGCTCGACCACGGGCAGCCCGAGCGTCATGTTGGGCACGAAGTGCCCGTCCATCACGTCGACGTGCAGCCAGTCCGCGTCGGCGACCTCGAGGATGTCCCGCTCGAGGTTCGCGAAGTCGGCGGACAGGATGCTCGGCGCGATCTGGATGGCCATGCGACGAGCCTAGCCGTGACCGCGGCGGCCCAGATCCGCGTCTCAGCTGAGGGGCTTCTCCAGCAGCGCGAGGAACATCGCGTCGGTGCCGTGCACGTGCGTCCAGAGCTGGACGTGCGGCCCCTCGCCCCACATGCGGGGCACGGTGCCGGTCACCGCGGCGACCGCGTCGCGCGCATCGAGCTGACGGAGCGTGGTGCCGGCCACGATCTCGCGCGTCTCGGCGAGGACCGGCGAGCACGTGATGTAGGCGAGCAGCCCGCCCGGGGCGAGCAGCCGCTCGGCGTTGGCGAGCAGCGCCTTCTGGAGGTCGACGAGCTCGGGGAGGTCCTCGGGCTGGCGCCGCCAGCGCGACTCGGGCCTGCGACGCAGCGCGCCCAGCCCCGAGCACGGCGCGTCGAGGACGATGCGGTCGTACGCCTCGTCCTCGCCCCACGTGGTCCCGTCACCGGTATGCACGGTGACCACGCCCTCGGGAACGGCACGCGTCGAGCGGCGCACCAGGTCCGCGCGGTGGGGGTGCAGCTCGACCGCGTCGAGCGTCGCGGCTCCGTCCGCGGCGAGCGCACCGAGCAGCGCCGCCTTGCCTCCCGGACCCGAGCACAGATCGAGCCAGCGCTCGCCGGGCTCGACCGGCTGCGCATACGCCAGGGCGGCCGCGACCACCTGGCTGCCCTCGTCCTGCACCGCCGCGGTGGCGTCGGCCACCGCCTCGAGGTCGCCGGGACGCCCGCCGGGCAGCACCACCGCGTACGGCGAGTACTCGCCGGCCTCGCCGCCAGCCTGCTGGATCAGCTCCTCGCGGTCGATCAGCCCGGGTCGCGCCACGAGCGTGACGCGCGCCGGCGAGTTGTCCGACTCGAGGAGCGCGGTCACCTCTCCCCCGTGCCCGTCGGCGGCGAGCGCCTCCTCGAGCTCCCGCACCACCCACTCCGGGTGCGAATGGCGCGTGGCGACCGCCGCGCGCGAGTCGCCCGCGGCGACCGCGGCGAGCCAGCCCTCGGCGTCCCGCTCGGTCACGCGGCGCATGATCGCGTTGGCGAACTTGGCGGCACCCGCACCGCGCTCGCGGCGGACCTGGTCGACCGTCTCGTTCACGGCGGCATGCGCGGGGACGCGCATGGCGATCGCCTGATGCGTGCCGAGCCACAGCGCGACGCGCACCTCGGGATCGAGGTCGCGCGGGTCGCGGCCCGAGGCCTTGCCGATGATCGCGTCGTACAGCCCGCGCATGCGCAGGGCTCCGTACGCGAGCTCGGTGGTGAAGCCGGCGTCGCGCCCCTCGAGCCCTGCCTTCTCGAGCAGCGAAGGGAGCAGCAGGTTCGCGTACGCGCCCTCGGTCGAGACCGCCATCACGCAGTCGTAGGCGACGTCCCGTGCGCGGCTCATGCCTCCCCCAGCTGGGCGCCCTCGCCCAGGCGTGCGCCGCGCCACCAGGCCGCGGCGTCCATCGGCTTCTTGCCCGCGGGAGCGATCCAGCTGAGCGCGACCGGCTCGGTGCCGGTGCCGACGAGCACCTCGCCTGCCTCCTCGCGGAGCTGCCCCGGAACGGTGCGGGCGCGCTGCGGCCGCGGCGACACCGGGCCGAGCTTGGCGACCGAGCCGTCGGGGAGCGTGGTCCAGGCGCCCGGCGCGGGCGTGCACCCGCGGATGCGGCGGTCGACGAGGTGCCCCGCGAGGTCCCAGCGGACATAGGCGTCCTCGCGCGTGAGCTTCTCCGCGTAGCTGACGTCGTCGCCGCTCTGCGCGGCGGGTCGGGCCACGCCCGAGTCCAGCGCCTCGAGCGACTGCACCATGAGCGGCGCGCCGAGCCGGGCGAGCCTCTCGAGGAGGTCGCCCGCGGTGTCGGTGACGCGGATGCGCTCGGTCAGCGTGCCGATCACCGGCCCGGTGTCGAGCCCCTTCTCGATGACGAACGTGCTCGCGCCCGTGACCTCGTCGCCGGCCATGATCGCGCGCTGCACCGGGGCGGCACCCCGCCACGTGGGGAGCACCGAGAAGTGCAGGTTCACCCACGCGAGGCGCACCGCCTCGAGCAGCCGCGGGCGCAGGATCTGCCCGTACGCCACCACCGCGGCGGCGTCGACCTCGAGCTCCTTGACGCGGGCCACCACCTCGGGCGCGGAGGCCTTCTCCGGCGTCCATACGTCGAGGCCGCGCTCGAGCGCGTACTCCTTGACGGGCGACGGATGGAGCGTGCGACCACGCTTGCCGCGCGCGTCGGGTTGGGTCAGGACGGCCACGATCTCGTGGCCCGCATCCTCGAGGGCGGCCAGCGTCGGGACGGCGATCTCGGGCGTTCCGGCGAAGATCAGGCGCATCGGACCAGTCTAGGGGCGGCTCTCAGGACACGGGTTCCAGCGGGGCGTCGACCCGCATGCGCAGCTCGCCGTCGCCGGCCTTGGAGAACTCCTGCTGCCGGCGGCGCAGCACGTCCACCACGGCCTGCGCGGCCCTGCGCGTCACCAGCAGCGTGACACCGCCCTTCGCGTCGACGACCGCCACGTCCCTGTGGCGCTCGAGGCGCTCCCCCTCGACGGTCTCGGACAGCGCGAGCGTCAGCACGGGCCGCTCCCCCCAGAGCCGGATCGCGCGCCGGTACGGCGGGAGGGCGAGGTCGGCACGCTCGAGGTAGGCCTCCCACGCGGAGTCGCCGGCGGACCACCCGACCAGCGCCTCACGGACGGCGGGCGGCAGCTCGCCCACCGCGAGCACCTCTCCCCCGTCGCCGCGAGGGCGCGCGAGCGCCGCGACCGACAGCCACCAGCGCAGCGCCTGGAGCTCCGCGCCGAGCGCGCCTCCCGCCGGTACGTCCGCGCCGACGATGACGATGCGCGCGTAGCCGCCGACGACCGCCGGCAGGGCCCCCGGGGTGGCGACGACGATCCCCTCCGAGACCTGACCGTCGGGCACGGTGCCGACCGCGCCGGCGGACAGGGTCACCGGGACCCCGGGCGCCATCGCGGTGACCTGCTCCGCGATCCGCTCGACGCCCTGCCGCAGCTGCTTGGTCGCCGGCGAGCCGCACTGGGAGCAGTGCCAGTGCGGATGCTCGGCGCCGCACTCGCCGCACCGCAGCGGGTCGGCGGCGGAGTCCCGGCGCAGGGGCCCGTCGCAGGTCGGGCACGCGGCCCACTCGCCGCATCGGGCGCAGGCCGTGGCCCGCACGTAGCCGGCGCGCGGGACCATGATGCCGACGGGCCCGTGCTCGAGCGCCGCGCGCGCCCGGCGCCACACCGAGGCCGGCATCCAGTGCCAGCCCGAGGCGCCCTCGGCCTCCCGCCGCGCATCGTCCACCACGGTGACCAGGGGCGTCGCGCTGCGCACCTCGCCGCGCGGCACGCCCGCACGCTCGGCCCAGCCGTGCGCGACCAGCGACATCGCCTCGACGCTCGGCGCGTACGAGGCGAGGAGCACGCCGGCGCCGGCCTCGTCCGCCCGCATCGCGGCCAGCGTGCGCGCGTGCGGATACGGCGCGTGGGGATCGTCGTAGACCGGCGAGGCCTCGTCCCACATGACGATCAGCCCGAGCGCCGGCACCGGCTGGAGGGCGACCGGGCGTGTCCCGAGCACGATGCGCGCGTGGCCCTGGAGGGCCGCGAGATAGGAGCCGAACCGGACGGACGAGCCGTCGTCCGCGTGGAGCACCGCGAAGTGACCGCCCGAGCGGGCAGTCCAGCGTGCGAGCCCCGCGCGCTCCAACGCGTCGGAGGCCGCCGCGACCGCGCGCGCGTCGGGAAGGATCACCAGCGACGACAGGCCTCGTGAGGCCACGGCCACGGCGGGCGCGAGCAGTGCGTCGATCGGCAGCCCGTGGCGGCGGGACGGGTCGGGCACCGCCTCCCAGACGATCCGGGCGCCTCGCGCGACGGCATCGTCGGGAAGGGAGACCTGCGCCGCGGCGGGCGCGAGCGTCGCGTGAGCCTCGGCGAAGGCCTGCTCGTCGTGCTCCACCGTGGACCAGTCGCGCTTCTCGACCCCGGCGACCCGAGGCGGGGCCATGAGGCGGAGCACGTCCCACAGGCTGCCGCCGTAGCGCCGGGCCACCTGCTCCGCGAAGACGATGGACTCCGGCGTGTACGAGGGAACCGCCGAGGCGGAGTGGAGCGGAAGAAGCGTGCCCTCGAAGTCGCTGTCGTCGTCCAGCGCGATCACCACGCCGTTGAGCAGGCGCCCGCTGAAGCGCACGCGCACGCGCGAGCCCACGGCGACGGTGGCGAGCAGCTTCTCCGGCACCTCGTAGTCGAAGGGCCTGTCGAGGTGCGGCAGCTCGCTGTCGACGCAGACGCGCGCGACAGTGCGGGGCAGCAGCGCGGCTATCGCGCCGCGCTCGCGAGATCGGCGGCGCGGTCGGTGCGCTCCCACGTGAAGTCGGGCAGCTCGCGGCCGAAGTGCCCGTACGCGGCCGTCTGGCGGTAGATCGGGCGGCGCAGGTCGAGCGCCTCGATGATCGCGCCGGGACGCAGGTCGAAGACGTCGCGGATCGCGGCGACGATGCGGTCCTCTGCCACCGTCGCGGTCCCGAAGGTCTCCACGTACAGGCCCACGGGATGCGCGGTGCCGATCGCGTACGCGACCTGGACCTCGCAGCGGTCGGCCAGACCGGCGGCCACCACGTTCTTGGCGACCCAGCGCATCGCGTACGCGGCCGAGCGGTCGACCTTCGACGGGTCCTTGCCGGAGAACGCGCCGCCGCCGTGGCGCGCCATGCCGCCGTAGGTGTCGACGATGATCTTCCGGCCCGTGAGGCCCGCGTCACCCTTGGGCCCGCCGATCTCGAAACGACCGGTGGGGTTGATGAGCGAGCGGTGCGCGGAGGCGTCGAGCTCGTAGCGTGCGAGGACCGGGGCGATCACCAGCTCCTCGACGGCGGCCCGCAGGTCCGCGGTGGCGAACTCCTCCGCGTGCTGGGTCGACACGACGACCGTGTCCACCGAGACGGCGCGCTCGCCGTCGTAGCCGATGGTCACCTGCGCCTTGCCGTCGGGACGCAGCCCGGCGACCTCCCCGGAGCGGCGCACCTCCGCGAGGCGCCCGGTAAGGGCGTGCGCCATGTGGATGGGCAGCGGCATGAGCTCGGGGGTGTCCTGGCACGCGTAGCCGAACATCAGGCCCTGGTCGCCCGCGCCGAGCTCGTGGTCCGCCGAGTCCGTCGCGTTGCCCACGCCCATCCAGATGTCGGGCGACTGCTCGCCGATCGACACCGAGACGCCGCACGAGTCGCCGTCGAAGCCCACATGGGACGACGTGTAGCCGATGTCGTTGACCACGCCGCGGATGGTTCCAGGGATGTCGACATACGCCTCGGTGGTGACCTCACCGGCGACGTGCACGAGCCCCGTGGTCACCATGGTCTCGACCGCGACGCGCGACAGCGGGTCCTGACGGAGCATCTCGTCCAGGATCGCGTCGGAGACCTGGTCGCAGATCTTGTCGGGGTGACCCTCGGTCACGGACTCGGAGGTGAACAGCCTGAGGGAGGTCATGCGGGACATCGTAATGGCGGGGTGCGACTACCCGGCCGCCTCGAAGGTGACCGTGCCCAGGAGCAGCGAGAAGCTCCCGGCCGCGTCGTCGTCACGCGTCTCGGACGCCACGCGCCAGACCCTGTCGCCCGTGTCGACCACGAGGAGCGGGTCGGGCACGGCCTCCGGGTCCCAGCGCAGGGTGAGCCCATCCACCGCATCGGGGTACGCGTCCCAGCTCGCTGCCTCGCTCGCCGTGGTCGGGACCACGCGGTACGTGTACGGGCCGATCTCGCAGAGGTCGTCGGTCTCGGCGAAGTCTCCGGAGTCGCCCGTGCCCGTGTAGACGCACACGTGGTACCCGTCCCCCACCGCGTCGATCTGGACCCGGGCGCTCTCGGGCGCGACGAGGACGATGCCATCGGATGCCGCCTCGGCGCGCGCGTCCGCCTCGCCGCCCGTGATCAGCCGCCAGCCCAGGAGCGCGCCCAGGACCACCACCGCCATCGTGACGAATGCGATCCACGTGCGGTGCGGACGGACGTCGTCGAGTCCGTCGCCTCCGGCGGTCAGCGCGGCGAACGCCGGGTCGAGGGCGCCCTCGCCGTGATGCGCGGCAGGCTGCTGTCCATGGATCATCGCTGCTCCCCCAGGTAGATGCCGGGATCATAGCCCCGGGGAGACGCTCAGCCTCGGAGCCGCGCCACCGCGTCGAGCACCGCATGCGCCACGGCGAGCTTGCTGCCCGCCGCCCGGGCGAGCTCCTCGCCCGACGCGTCGAGCATCGTCAGCTCGTTCGGGACGTCGCCGAAGCCGCGGCCGCCGCCCACGGGGTTGAAGACGAGCAGGTCGGCTCCCTTGCGCCGCGCCTTGGCGCGCGCGTGCTCGAGGGCGGAGGCGGCATCGTCGCCCGTCTCCGCGGCGAAGCCCACGACCGTGCGGCCGGGCACCTGCGCGAGCACCAGGGACCGGAGGATGTCCTCGGTCTCGACGAGCTCGAGCGACAGCGTCCCGCTGCCGTCCTTCTTGATCTTGGTGGTGGAGGCCTCGCGCGGTCGGAAGTCGGCGACCGCCGCGGCCATGATCACCACATCCGCCTCGGCGGCGGCCTCGCGCACGGCATCGGCGAGCTCCACGCTCGTCTCGACGTCGATGCGCGCGACGCCCTCGCTCAGCGGGAGCGTCACGTTCGCCGCGACCACCGTCACGTCCGCGCCGCGTTCCCGCGCCGCCTCCGCCAGCGCGAAGCCCTGATGGCCCGAGGACCGGTTGCCCAGGTACCTGACGGCGTCGATCGGCTCGCGCGTCCCCCCGGCGGAGATGATGACGCGCACGCCGGCGAGGTCGCCCCAAGGGGCGGACGATGAGCCGGCGGGCACGGGTCCCCCGCCGACCACGGCGTAGGCCGCCGCGACGATGTCCTCGGGCTCGGGAAGGCGCCCGGGTCCCGAGTCGGGACCCGTGAGCCGACCGACCGCGGGTTCGATGACCGTGATCCCACGGGAGCGCAGCGTCGCGACGTTGGCCTGCGTCGAGGCCTGCTCCCACATCTCGGTGTGCATCGCGGGCGCCACCACCACGGGGGCCCGCGTCGCGAGCAGGGCGTTGCCCAGGAGGTCGCGAGCCTCGCCGTGGGCGAGCTGCGCGAGGAAGTCGGCGGTCGCGGGCGCGACCAGCACGAGGTCCGCCTGCTGGCCGAGCCGCACGTGCTCGACCGCGGGGACGTTGTCGAAGGTGTCCGTCGTGGCGGGGAGGCCCGACAACGCCTCCCACGTCGCGCGCCCCACGAACTGCAACGAGGCAGCCGTGGGGACCACGCGGACGGTGTGACCGTCCTCCTTGAGCCGTCTCAGCACGATGGCGGCCTTGTACGCCGCGACCCCGCCGGTGACGCCCAGGAGGACGCGCACGGGGTGGGTTACTCCTGCTCGCCGGAGTCGCCGAGCTCCAGCAGGTCGCCCTGGTTGAGCTCGCGCAGCGCGACCGACAGCGGCTTGTCGGTGGTGTCGGCCTCGACGAGCGGGCCCACGTTCTCGAAGTGGCCCTCGCCCAGCGCCTCGTAGTACGAGTTGATCTGGCGGGCGCGCTTGGACGCGTAGATCACCAGGGCGTACTTCGAGTCCACCTTGGCGAGCAGCTCGTCGATCGGCGGGTTGGTGATGCCGATGGGGTTGGCAACGGTTCCGGCCACGTTCACTCCTCAGATTTCACAAAAAGACTCGGGACAGTCTACCGGGTCCCGCGGACCACCGACAGGAGCTCCGCCGCGGCGCGCTCGACCGTGTCGTTGACGATGACCTGGTCGAACTCCTCGACGGCCGCCATCTCGTCCCTCGCGGTGGCGAGACGACGCTCGCGCTCGTCCGCGTCCTCGGTGCCGCGGCCGACGAGCCGGTTCACGAGCTCGTCCCACGACGGCGGCGCGAGGAAGACGAAGTGCGCGTCCGGCATCGTCTCCTTGACCTGCCGCGCGCCCTGGAGGTCGATCTCCAGGAGCACCGGTTCACCCTGGGCGAGGCGCTCGTCGACGGGACCCCTCAGCGTGCCGTAGCGGTTCTGACCATGGACCACGGCGTGCTCGAGGAACTCCCCCGCCGCGATGCGACGCTCGAAGTCGTCGCGCGAGATGAAGTGGTAGTGGACTCCGTCCACCTCGCCCGGGCGCGGGTCGCGAGTGGTCGCGGAGACGGAGATGTAGACCTCGGGTGCCATGTCGCGCAACGTGCGCACGACGGTGCCCTTGCCGACCGCCGTCGGGCCGGCAAGGACGATGAGTCGGCTCATCGACGCTCGCGTTCGACGAGCGCGTCGACCTGGTGCTGACCCAGGCCGCGGATGCGGCGGGCCAGCGAGATGCCGATCTCCTCCATCACGAGCTGCGCGCGCTTGGGGCCGATGCCGGGAAGGCACTGCAGCAGGTCGCGCACGCGGATGCCGGCGAGGGCCTCGTCCGCCTTCGCACGCCGGATCGCCTCCGCGAGGGACATCTCCCCACGCGTGAGCTCCTCCTTGAAGACACGTCGTGCGGACCGCACGGCGGTCGCCTTCACCAGCGCTGCCGCGCGCTGCTCATCGGTAAGTTCCGGGGTGGCCATGGCCTCTCCCTCCAAAGTCGGCCTGCGACTAGCGCAGGATGCTCCTCGCTGCGGACGATGCCTCGATGGTGGCCTCGCGCAGCTTCTCGACGACGGGGCCGGCCTGAAGCACGCCCCTCGACTGGTTGACGAGCACGCGACCCCGCGCGTTCCCGAAGACCAGGGACAATTCCGCCGCACCCGCCCCTTGAGCACCCACTCCAGGGGACAGGATGGGACCATTGACCCGGTCCAGATCGATGCCGAGCCGCTGGACGGCGTCCCCCACGGTCGCGCCGACCACCAGGCCGACGTCTCCCATGGGGCTGGCATCGATGTTCAGCGCGGCCGCCTCGTCGGCGACCACGGCCGCGACGGCTCGGCCGTCCGGCGCGATCGCGTGCTGGACCTCAGGTCCCTCGGGGTTCGAGGTGAGCGCCAGCACGAAGATGCCCTTGCCGTGCTCCGCGGCAAGGTCGAGCGCGGGCTTCAGCGAACCGAAGCCCAGGTAGGGCGAGACGGTGAGCGAATCGGCCTCGAGCGGGGCACCTGGCCTCAGGTACGAGTCCGCGTAGCCCTGCATCGTCGAGCCGATGTCGCCGCGCTTCGCGTCGAGCACCGTGAGGATGCCGAGCTCGCGGGCGCGCCCCAGCACATGCTCGAGGGCCGCGACCCCGGCCGAGCCGTGGCGCTCGAAGAACGCCGCGTTGGGCTTGACCGCCGCGCATGCCCCGGCTGCCGCCTCGAGCACCGCATCGCCGAAATCGGCGAGCGACTGCGCCGTGTCCTCCATGCCCCACGCCGCGAGCAGACCCGGGTGGGGATCGATCCCCACGCAGAGCGGACCGTACTGGTCCATCGCGGCCGCGAGACGGGCGCCGAACGCCATCCCTACCTCCTTGTGAGCTGCCCTGAATGTGCAGCCATAGCAACACTACCTGCGATGTTGGACGGGCGCGCGGGCGCGCCCCGGGCGCGTCGCATCGTCCCCGGCGAGGGGACGATGCGACGCGAGGGTGTCAGGCGCGCGCGGCGTCCTGAAGGCTGAGCACCTCGAAGGGCCCGGCCTGAAGGGCCTCGATCGCGAGCACCGCGGCCGAGAGCTGCTGGGTCGTCGTGACGATCGCGATGTCCGCGGCGGTGGCCGCGGCGCGGATCTCGTAGCCGTCCGCACGCGCGCCCTGACCGGACGGCGTGTTGATGATGAGATCGACACCGCCCTCGTGGATCACGTCGACGATGGTGGGCTCGCCGTTCGGGCCACGGCCCTCCGAGTGCTTCCTCACGACGGTCGACGGGATGCCCATGCGCTGGAGCACCTGCGCGGTGCCCGCGGTCGCGAGGATCTCGAAGCCGAGCTGGCGCAGGCGCGCCACCGGGAACGTGATCGATCGCTTGTCGCGGTCCGCGGTCGACACGAAGACCTTGCCGCCGGTCGGCAGGCCGCCGAAGGCCGCCGACTGCGACTTCGCGAACGCGAGCGGGAAGGTCTCGTCGAAGCCCATGACCTCGCCCGTCGAGCGCATCTCGGGGCCGAGCACGGAGTCGACCGCGATGCCCTCGTGCGTACGGAAGCGCTTGAAGGGCAGCACGGCCTCCTTGACGGCCACGCGCTGGTTCATGTCGACGCTCGCCGCATCGCGCTCGGGCAGCATGCCGCTGGCCTTGAGCTCCGCGATGGTCGCGCCCGCCATGACCTCCGACGCCGCCTTCGCGAGCGGGATGCCCGTGGCCTTGGCGACGAACGGGACCGTGCGCGAGGCGCGCGGGTTCGCCTCGAGGACGTAGAGCACGTCGCTCACGAGCGCGTACTGGACGTTCATGAGACCGCGCACGCCGATACCGCGCGCGAGGGCCTCGGTCGAGGTGCGGATGCGCTCGAGCTCGGCCTTGCTCAGCGAGAACGGCGGCAGCACGCACGCCGAGTCGCCCGAGTGGATGCCGGCCTCCTCGATGTGCTCCATCACGCCGCCGAGGAACATCTCCTCGCCGTCGAACAGCGCGTCGACGTCGATCTCGATCGCGTCGTCGAGGAAGCGGTCCACGAGCAGCGGAGCATCGGTGGCGTGGTCGCCGACCGAGTCCATGCGCGTGCCGTAGTCCTCGAGCTGCGCGCGGTCGTAGACGATCTCCATGCCGCGGCCGCCGAGCACATAGCTCGGGCGGACGAGCACCGGGTAGCCGATGGACTCGGCGATCTCGATGGCCTGCTCGATGCCGTGCGCGGTGCCGTAGGCCGGGGCGGGCAGCTTCGCGTGGTCGAGGACGCGGCCGAAGGCGGCGCGGTCCTCGGCGTTGTCGATCGCCTCGGGGCTGGTGCCCAGGATCGGCACACCCGCGTCGGCGAGGCGCTGCGCGAGCGACAGCGGGGTCTGCCCGCCCAGCTGGACGAACATGCCCTTCACGGGGCCCACCGCGAGCTCGGCCTCGTAGACGGCCATGACGTCCTCGAACGTCAGCGGCTCGAAGTAGAGGCGGTTGGCCGTGTCGTAGTCGGTCGAGACGGTCTCGGGGTTGCAGTTGACCATGATGGTCTCGTAGCGGTCCTTGAGCGTCAGTGCCGCGTGCACGCACGAGTAGTCGAACTCGATGCCCTGGCCGATGCGGTTGGGGCCCGAGCCGAGGATGATGACGGCCTCGCGGTCGCGCGGCTGGACCTCGGTCTCGGCGTCGTACGAGCTGTAGTGGTACGGCGTGCGGGCCTCGAACTCGGCGGCGCACGTGTCCACGGTCTTGAACACGGGCAGCACGCCGAGCGCCTTGCGGATCTGGAAGACCTCGTTGACCTTGAGGCCGCGGAGGTCCGCGATCTGCTGGTCGGCGAGGCCGTGGCCCTTGGCCTCGCGCAGCAGGTCTGCGTCGAGGGTGCGCGCGGCGGCGACCTTGGTGGCGACCTCGTTCATGAGGAGCATCTGGTCGAGGAACCACGGGTCGATCTTGCAGGCGTCGAACACGCGCTCGAGCGTGATCGTGCCGGCCTCGACCGCGCGCAGGCACTGCTGGACCTGGATGAAGCGCTTCTCCGTCGGGATCTCGATCGCGCGCAGCAGCTCCTCGAGCTCCTCCCCCGCCGGGACGGGGCCGTCCCAGTGGAAGTTGGCGCCCTTCTTGTCGATCGAGCGCAGCGCCTTGCCGAGCGCCTCGGTGAAGCTGCGGCCCAGGCTCATCGCCTCGCCCACGGACTTCATGGTGGTGGTGAGCACGGGGTCCGCGGCCGGGAACTTCTCGAACGCGAAGCGGGGCACCTTGACCACGATGTAGTCGAGCGTGGGCTCGAAGCTCGCGGGCGTGGAGCCCGTGATGTCGTTCGGGATCTCGTCGAGCGAGTAGCCGATCGCGAGGCGCGCGGCGATCTTCGCGATCGGGAAGCCCGTGGCCTTCGAGGCCAGCGCCGACGAGCGCGACACGCGGGGGTTCATCTCGATGACGATGATGCGGCCGGTGTCCGGGTGGATCGCGAACTGCACGTTGCAGCCGCCCGTGTCGACGCCGACCTCGCGGATGATCGCGATGCCGATGTCGCGCATGCGCTGGTACTCGCGGTCGGTGAGCGTGAGCGCGGGGGCGACGGTGACCGAATCGCCGGTGTGGACGCCCACGGGGTCGACGTTCTCGATCGAGCAGACGACCACCACGTTGTCGTGCTTGTCGCGCATGAGCTCGAGCTCGAACTCCTTCCAGCCGAGGATGGACTCCTCGAGGAGCACCTCGGTGGTCGGCGAATAGTGAAGCCCTGCGCCGGCGATGCGGCGCAGGTCCGCCTCGTCGTAGGCGAAGCCCGAGCCCAGCCCGCCCATCGTGAAGGACGGACGCACGACCACGGGGTACTTCAGCTGCTCCGCGGCGGCGAGGCACTCGTCCATCGTGTGGCAGATCACCGAGGCCGCGGAGTCAGCGCCGCAGCGCTCCACCACGCCCTTGAAGAGCTCGCGGTTCTCGCCCAGGTGGATCGCCTCGAGGTTCGCGCCGATGAGCTCGACGTCGTACTTGTCGAGGATGCCTGCCTCGGCCGCGTCGATCGCGGCGTTGAGCGCGGTCTGACCGCCCAGGGTCGGCAGCAGCGCGTCGGGGCGCTCCTTCGCGATGACGCGCTCGATCACCTCGGTGGTGATGGGCTCGACGTAGGTCGCGTCGGCGAACTCCGGGTCGGTCATGATGGTGGCCGGGTTGGAGTTGATGAGGATGACGCGGATGCCCTCGGACTTGAGGACGCGGCACGCCTGGGTGCCGGAGTAGTCGAACTCGCAGGCCTGGCCGATGACGATCGGGCCGGACCCGATGACCAGGACGGACTTGATGTCGTCGCGCTTAGGCATTGCGGCCCTTCATGAGGTCGAGGAAGCGGTCGAAGAGGTACGAGGCGTCGTGCGGACCCGCCGCGGCCTCGGGGTGGTACTGGACCGAGAACGCGGGGATGTCGCGGCACTCGAGGCCCTCGACCACGTCGTCGTTGAGGCACACGTGGCTCACGAGCACCTTGCCGTAGCCGTTCGGGGAGTCCGACTCCCCCTCGAGCGGCGCATCCACGGCGAAGCCGTGGTTGTGCGCGGTGACCTCGACCTTGCCCGTGGTGCGGTCCATCACCGGCTGGTTGATGCCGCGGTGGCCGAAGGCCAGCTTGTACGTGCCGTAACCGAGGGCGCGGCCGAGGATCTGGTTGCCGAAGCAGATGCCGAAGAACGGCACCTTGGCGTCGAGGATCTCGCGCAGCGTCGCGACGGTCGCGTCCGCCGCGCCCGGGTCGCCGGGGCCGTTGGAGAAGAACACCCCGTCAGGGCTCATCGCGAGGATCTCCGCGGCCGGCATGCGCGAGGGCACCACCGTGACGCGGATGCCGCGCTGCGCCATCTGGTGCGGCGTCATCGCCTTGATTCCGAGGTCGACGGCCACCACGTGGGCCTGCTCCTCGCCGATCGCGGGGACCTCGTAGGGCTCCGTGACCGAGACCTCGTCCGCGAGGTGCGCGCCCTTCATCTGCGCGGACTCGCGCACTCGGGCGAGCAGCGCATCGTCCGAGGCGAGGGCGTCGCCCGAGAAGATGCCGGCGCGCATCACGCCGGCGGTGCGGAGGACGCGGGTGAGCTGACGGGTGTCGATGCCCGAGATGCCCACCACTCCCTGCGCCACGAGGTCCTCGTCGAGGCTGCGCTGCGCGCGCCAGTTCGAGGGGCGACGGGCGGGGTCGCGGACCACGTAGCCGGCGACCCAGTACTGGCGCGACTCGTCGTCCTCGTCGTTGACCCCGGTGTTGCCGATGTGCGGGGCCGTCATCACGACGATCTGCTTGTGATAGCTCGGGTCGGTGAGGGTCTCCTGGTATCCGGTCATGCCGGTGTTGAAGACGATCTCGCCGAGCGTCTCGCCGACCGCGCCGTAGGCGCGGCCCTCGAACGTCTGGCCGTCCTCGAGGACGAGGACGGCGCGGGTCGCATCGGTCACGCGAACGCTCCTTCGAAACGGGGGCTGAGGTGGGTGGGCTCGCCGCGCAGCAGGGTGGCCACGGCGCGGCCCGGGAGCTCCATGCCACCGTACGGGGTGTTGGAGGCGCGCGAGGCCAGCTGGGCGCCGTCGACGGTCCAGGCCTCGTTCGGGTCCACGAGGGTGATGTTGGCCGGCTCGCCCTCGGCGAGCGGGCGGCCGTGCTGGTCCTCGACCTTGCCGATGCGGGCGGGGTTCTCCGACATGAGGCGCGCGACGTCGCGCCACGTGAGCGCTCCGGTGTCGACGAGCGCCTTCTGGATGACGCCGAGCGCGGTCTCGAGGCCGAGCATGCCGAACGAGGCGGCGGCCCACTCGCAGTCCTTGTCCTCGGCCGCGTGCGGCGCGTGGTCGGTCGCGATGATGTCGATGGTGCCGTCCGCGACCGCGGCACGGAGCGCGTCGACGTCGGACTGCGTGCGCAGCGGCGGGTTGACCTTGAACAGCGGGTCGTAGGTCCGCGCGGACTCGTCGGTGAGGAGCAGGTGGTGCGGCGTGGCCTCGGCGGTCACGCTGATGCCGCGTGCCTTGGCCCAGCGGATGATCTCCACGGAACCGGCGGTCGAGAGGTGCTGGACGTGGACGCGCGAGCCCACGTGCTCGGCGAGCAGGGCGTCGCGCGCGACGATCGACTCCTCGGCCACGGCGGGCCAGCCGGCGAGACCCAGCTCGGCGCTCACCTCGCCCTCGTGCATCTGCGAGCCCTCCGTGAGGCGGAGGTCCTGCGCGTGCTGGACGATCGCACCGTCGAAGGTCTTCACGTACTCGAGGGCGCGGCGCATGATCACGGGGTCGTAGACGCACACGCCGTCGTCGGAGAACAGGCGGACATTCGCCTTCGAGTGCGCCATGGCGCCCATCTCGGACAGGTGCTCGCCCTTGAGGCCGACCGTGACGGCGCCGACCGGGAAGACGTCGACCAGGCCGATCTCGCGCCCCCGGCTCCACACCTGCTCGACCACGCCGGCGGTGTCCGCGACGGGGTTGGTGTTGGCCATCGCGAAGACGGCGGTCCAGCCGCCGCGCGCGGCGGCGCGCGAGCCGGTCTCGATGGTCTCGGCGTCCTCACGACCGGGCTCGCGCAGATGCGTGTGCAGGTCCACGAGGCCCGGGAGGGCGACCAGGCCGGTGGCGTCGACGACCACGGCACCTTCGGGGGCGGTCACCTCCCCCACCGCCGTGATGACGCCGTCCTCGATGAGGAGGCTGGCGGTGGTGTCGCCGTACAGCGACGCGTTCTCGATGACGATGGGGCGGCTCACTGGGCGCCCTCCTCTCCGGCAAGCAGCAGGTACAGGGCGGCCATGCGGACGGCGACGCCGTTCGCGACCTGCTCCACGATGACGGAGCGGGGCGAGTCGGCGGCCTCGGCCGAGATCTCGAGGCCCCGGTTCATGGGGCCGGGGTGCATGACGATGGCGTGGTCGGGCAGGCGGCGCATGCGGTCGCCGTCGAGGCCGAACAGCCGCGTGTACTCGGCGGGGCTCGGGAAGAACGCCGAGCCTCCGCCGGTCATGCGCTCGCGCTGGACGCGCAGCATCATGAGCGCGTCGATGTCGTACGCCTCGAGCGCCTGGTCGAGCGTGTGGACCACGTCGCACGGCCACGGGTCGATCCCGACCGGGACCAGCGTGGCCGGCGCCACGAGCACCACCTTCGCGCCGAGCGTGTGCAGCAGGTGCACGTTGGAGCGCGCGACGCGGCTGTGGAGCACGTCGCCGACGATCGCGACGGTGAGGCCCGCGAGGTCCGCGCCGGTGGGGTCGGAGACCAGGTGGCGGCGCATCGTGAAGGCGTCGAGCAGCGACTGCGTGGGGTGCTGGTGGGTGCCGTCGCCCGCGTTGAGCACGCTGCCGTGCAGCCAGCCGCCGTGCGCGAGCTGGTAGGCCGCTCCGGAGGCCCAGTGGCGGACCACCACGGCGTCCGCGCCCATGGCCTGGAGCGTGAGCGCGGTGTCCTTGAGGGACTCGCCCTTGCTCACCGAGCTGCCCTTGGCGGAGAAGTTGATGACGTCAGCGCTGAGGCGCTTGGCCGCGGCCTCGAAGGAGATGCGGGTGCGGGTCGAGTCCTCGAAGAAGAGGTTGACCACGGTCTTGCCGCGCAGCGTGGGGAGCTTGCGGACCTCGCGCTCCTGGGTCGCCGCCATCTGGGCAGCGGTGTCGAGGATGAGGATCGCGTCGTCACGCGAGAGGTCCTGCGTGCTGAGAAGGTGGCGCATCGTCACTCCCCCTTGCGCAGGATCACGGCGTCCTCGCCGTCGAGCTCCTCGACGTGGACGTCGACGCGCTCGGAGCGGGAGGTGGGGATGTTCTTGCCCACGTAGTCGGCCCTGATGGGCAGCTCGCGGTGGCCGCGGTCGACCAGCGTCGCCAGCTGCACGGCGCGCGGGCGGCCGAGGTCGCGGATCGCGTCGAGGGCGGCGCGGATGGTGCGGCCCGTGTGGAAGACGTCGTCGACCAGGACCACCACGGCATCGTCGATGCCGGCCTCGGGCACCGTGGTGGTGCCGATGGCGCGCGTGGGGTTCTTGAAGAGGTCGTCGCGGTACATCGTGATGTCGAGCGCGCCCGTGGCGACGTCGGCGTCGAAGCCGGGCTCGATCTCCGCGATGCGCTGCGCGAGACGATGCGCGAGCGGCAGCCCGCGGCTCGGGATCCCGAGGAGCACCACGTCGAGGGCTCCGTCGTTGCGCTCCACGATCTCGTGGGCGATGCGTGTGAGAGCGCGCGAGATGTCCGCCGCCCCCATGATGGTGCCAGTCACCTGGCGACCCCCTTCCCCGCCTCACAGGACGGTCATTAAAGGATGTCTGGGTGTGCGCTGGTCAGCCTACCGGATGCCACGGCCTCGGGCTCCCGCGACAACCGCCCTCACCACGGCCCCTGTCGGCTCATCGCCTGCAGGTCGGAGTCGGTGAGCGTGCTCTGGGCAAGGTGACCCGGTTGGGGCCGACGTTGCGGGTCCACCGACGCCGGCGGCACGAACCAGGGCAGGCCGCCTCGCCTCACCACCTGCCACTTCTCCTCATGCAGCCAGTGGTGGTGGTACGCGCACAGCATGAGCCCGTTCTTGAGGTCCGTCGCTCCCCCGTGCCGCCAATTCATGACGTGATGCGTGTGGCACATGCTCGGCTGGAGGCCGCACTTGCCGCAGCCGCGGTCCCGCTCCCCGATCGCGCGGCGCTGGGGCAGCGTGAACAGACGTTCCATGCGTCCCTGGTCCAGCACCTCGGAATCACCGCCCACCACGGTCGGGATGAAGCCGGCCTCCGCAAGCTCGCGTCGCAACGCTCCCACCGGCAAGCTCCGCGTGATGCCGTCGATGCCCGCCTGACCGGCGAGCGCCTGGAGGCTCTCGAGCGACATGCGGACATTGACCACCGTGGCCACCGATTCGTGCGGCTGCTCGCATGCGGCGGCGTGGCGCCCCAGCCATCCGAATGCGTCTGCGCGCATCTGCGCGGGGGTGCGGTCATCCTCCCCTGCTCCCCCGTCCTTGCGGGCGAGGAATGCCTTCTTGAGGTAGCCGTCCGTGGCCGCCATCAGGTGCGCGGCCGTCAACGGGTCGAGGAGGGCGGTCAAGCGGATCATTCCGCTGCGCTCCTCCCGGAAGAAGGCCAAGCGCTGCCGCGTCAGCGCCTCGTAGCCGTCTTCGGCATCGGGAACGGGCGTGAGCCCGACCTCGACCTGTGCGACCAGCGTGCGGACGGAGCTGAGAGCGGCACCCCGCGCCTTGTCGACGGTCACCTGCTCGAGCCGCGCGAGAGGCACCCTTGCCAGCGGAACCTCGCGCAGCGCATCGTCCACCGTCGCGCCGACCGCCTCCAAGGCGTCCGGATGACGCATGAGCACGTCACGGAGAAGGAAGAACGCGTCCACGCTCAGCTCTCGCTGCCGCGCCACCCACGTGAGGTGAGGAAGGACGGGGGCCCCGGCCGCGGCATCGTCCCCCTCCGCAAGCAAGGCGGCGCCGAGCAGGCGCAGCCGCTCGGCCTCCGCGACCGTGCCGCCGGTCCGGCTCGCGAGGTAGTGGTCGATGCTGCGGTGCCCCTGGCGACGCGCCATCCCGCCGTTGCCGGGACCGGAGCGCGCGCCCGTACGGCCGGCGGCCTCGGCGAGCATCAGGTCGGCTGCTCGTCTGACGTCGACAAGGTCGCGGATCAGGTTGTCGATCTCCCAGTCCTCGGCCGCGCCGCACACATCGAGGCGCGCGCGCAGACCCTCAAGGTCTGCGACGGTGTCCGTCCTGGTCATGGCACCAGTCCATCACCACCCACCGACAGCGAACCGACAATTCGGATAGTTATCCACAGGGGCAAGAAGAAGCGGCCCGCGCCTTCAGGCGCGAGCCGCTTCTCTGGGAGCTACTCGCCTCGCGACAGCGCCGGCGCCTCGCGCGCGATGGTGCCGAGCACGCCGTTGACGAAGCCCGGGGAGTCGTCCGTCGAGAGCTCCGCCGCGATGGTCACGGCCTCGTCGATCGCGACGGCCACGTCGACCTCGTCGTTGCACAGGATCTCCCACGCCGCGATGCGCAGCAGCGCGCGGTCCACCGCGGGCATGCGCGGCAGGGTCCACTCGGGAGAGGCGTCCTGGATGATCGTGTTGAGCTCGACCCACCACTGCACCACGCCACGGACGATCTCCTCGGCGTAGGGCGGCAGACCCGCCTCGCGGCCGGGGACGCGCAGCCGCTCCTCGAGGACCGAGAGGACGTTGGCGCCCTTCTGGTCGGCCTCGAAGAGGATGTCGAGCGCGCGCTTGCGCGCCTTGGTCCGGGCGGACATCAGTCGTTGACGCGCGACTGGTACTCGCCGGTCTGCGTGTTGACCTTGACCTTGGTGCCCACCTCGAGGAACAGCGGGACCTGGATCTCCTTGCCGGTCTGGAGCGTCGCGGGCTTGGTGCCGCCCGACGAGCGGTCGCCCTGAAGGCCGGGCTCGGTGTAGGTGACCTCGAGGACCACGGAGCCGGGGAGCTCGAGGAAGATCGGGTTGCCGTTGTTGGAGCCGATGACCGCCGACTCGTTCTCGAGCAGGTAGTCGGTCGCGTCGCCCATGACCGCCTCGGAGACGGGGATCTGGTCGAACGTCTGCGGGTCCATGAAGATGTAGGACGTGCCGTCGAAGTACAGGTACTGCATGTCGCGACGGTCGACGGTCTCGAACTCGACCTTGGCGCCGGCGTTGAAGGTCTTGTCGACCACCTTGCCCGTCAGCACGTTCTTCAGCTTGGTGCGGACGAAGGCGCCGCCCTTGCCAGGCTTCACGTGCTGGAACTCGATGACGGACCAAAGGTTGCCGTCGAGGTTGAGCACGGAGCCGTTCTTGATGTCGTTCGAAGTCGCCACAGGGGTGTCCTTACACAGATGTCTGGGAATAGTCCGCAGACGATTCTAGCCGACGCGCCGCGAGACGGCCTCGAGCGCGAGCCGGTAGCCCTCGACGCCGAAGCCCGCGATGGTCCCGCTCGCCACGCCGCTGATGACGCTGGTGTGCCGGAACTCCTCGCGCGCATGCGGGTTGGTGAGGTGCACCTCGACCAGCGCGAGCCCCGCGGAGCTCACGAGCGCGCACGCGTCGCGCAGCGCGTAGCTGTAGTGCGTGAACGCGGCGGGGTTGAGCACCACGTGCCAGCCCGCGTCCACGGCCTCGTGCATCCAGTGCACCAGGTCTGCCTCGTCGTCCGACTGTCGCACCTCGACCTCGAGGTGCAGGTCCGCGCCCCACTGGGTCGCGAGCACCGCGAGCTCGTCATGCGTGGTGGTGCCGTACTTCTCGGGCTCGCGCGTGCCGAGCCTGCGGAGGTTGGGACCGTTGACGACCAGGACGTTCATGCGGCTCAGCGTATCCGGGGACGATGCGGCCGTCAGGAGGACACGGCCGCGTAGGCGGCCTGGACCAGGGCGGGATCGGGACCCTCGAGACGCACCGGGTTGCCAATGCCCGCGAGGACCACGAAGCGCAACAGGTCGCCTCGCGTCTTCTTGTCGCGGCGCATGGCCGTGAGCAGCGCGTCCCACCGGTGGCCCGGGTAAGAAGTCGGCAGGCCCAGCCCCGCGAGGATGATGCGGTGCCGCTCGACCTCGGCCTCCGTCAGCCTGCCGGCCAGATGCGCGAGCTCGGCGGCGAAGACCATGCCCACCGAGACGGCGGCGCCGTGCCGCCACTGGTAGCGCTCCGTGTACTCGATCGCGTGACCGAAGGTGTGGCCGTAGTTGAGGATCTCGCGGAGGAACGACTCCTTCAGGTCGGCGGCGACCACATCGGCCTTGACCTGCACTGCACGCGCGATGAGCTCGGTGAGCACCGCCCGTGCCTCGATCCCCAGCCCCGCGGCGCTCTCCTGGCCGTCGGCGCGCGAGCCGCTCTGCGCATCGTCCGCCCTGAGGAGGGCGAGGTTGTCCTCGACGATCCGCAGGATCTCGAGGTCCTTGATGAAGCCGCACTTCACCACCTCGGCGAGGCCGGCGACGATGTCGTGGCGGGGCAGCGCATCGAGCACCCGCACGTCGCACCACACCGACAGCGGCTCGTGGAACGCGCCCACGAGGTTCTTGCCCTCGGTGGTGTTGATGCCCGTCTTGCCGCCCACGGCGGCGTCGACCATCGCCAGCAACGTGGTGGGCACCTGGATGACCCCCACACCCCGGAGCCAGGTCGCGGCGACGAAGCCGGCGAGGTCGGTGACCGCTCCTCCGCCGAGGCCGATGACGATGTCGCTGCGGGTGAAGTCGGACTTGCCGAGCACCTGCCAGCAGAACGCGAGGACCTCGGCGGTCTTGCCCGCCTCCGCGTCCGGGACCTCGGCGACCACGACGGTGAGGCCCCGATCCTCGAGGAGACGATGCAGCGCGTCCACCTGGGAGCGCAGCGGCGCGGCGGACACGATGAGGACGCGCGACGCGGTCTCGGGGACAGCCCCAGCCACGTCGGGAAGCAGGTGCTCGCCCACCGTGACGGTGTACGGCGACGCGGTGGCGACGGCGATGGTGTGGGCGACGGTCATGCGCGCTCCTTCAGTGCCTCGTCGATCTGCGCGGCGACCTGTGCCGGAGTCGATCTGTCGGTGAGGACGGTGACAGTGGCGAGGCGCTCGTAGACGGGCCGGCGCGCCTCCATGAGCGCCACCCACTGCGCCCGGGGGTTGCCCACCAGGAGCGGGCGCGAGGCGTTGAGCCCCACGCGGGGAGCCGCCGCAGCCAGGGACACGTCCAGGAAGACCACCGCTCCCCCGTCGCGGGCGTACGCCTCGAGCAGCGCCTGCGTCTCGGGCGCGAGGATCGCGCCGCCGCCGAGCGCCAGCACGCCGTCGTGCTCCACCAGGGCAGCCGCGACGGCCTCGCGCTCCAGCTCGCGGAAGTGCGCCTCGCCTTCCTCGAGGAAGAGGTCGGCGATGGCCTTCCCCGCGCGCGCCTCGACATCGGCATCCGTGTCGCGGCGCTCCGCGCCCCACAGCGCGGCGAGCTTGGCCGCGATGGTCGACTTGCCCGAGCCGGGCGGGCCGATGAGGACGGCGCGCGGAGCCATCAGCGCAGGTGCTCCGGGATCGCGGCGACGTAGGACTCGATGTTGCGCGCGACCTCGGCCACGGAGTCGCCGCCGAACTTCTCGAGCAGCGAGTCGGCGAGCGTGAGCGCCACCATCGCCTGCGCGACCACCGCCGCCGGGGCGACCGCGCACACGTCGGAGCGCTGGTGGATGGCCTTCGCGGCCTCGCCGGTCGCGGTGTCGATGGTGTCGAGCGCGCGCGGGACCGTGCTGATGGGCTTCATCGCGGCGCGCACACGGAGCGGCTCGCCGTTGGTCATGCCGCCCTCGACTCCGCCGGCGCGGTTGGTGCGGCGCGTCACGCCGTCCTCGCCGTACTCGATCTCGTCGTGCGCCTGAGAGCCGCGGCGCGCGGCGGTGCGGAAGCCGTCGCCCACCTCGACGCCCTTGATGGCCTGGATGCCCATGAGCGCGGCAGCGAGGCGCGCGTCGAGACGGCGGTCCCAGTGGACGTGGCTGCCGAGCCCGACGGGGACGCCGTAGGCGACCACCTCGACCACGCCGCCGAGCGTGTCGCCGGCCTTCTGGCAGTCGTCGATCTCCTCGAGCATGGCCCGCGACGTCTCGGCGTGGAAGCAGCGGATGGGATCCGCGTCGAGGCCCGGGGTGGCGTCCGCGGGCGGGAGGGGCGCATCGTCCGGCACGGCCACCGCGCCCACCTGGACCGTGTGCGCGACGAGGCGGATGCCGGCGGCCTGCGCAAGGAAGTTCTCCGCCACCTGCCCGAGCGCGACGCGGGCGGCGGTCTCACGGGCGCTCGCACGCTCCAGGACCGGGCGAGCGTCGTCGAAGCCGTACTTGGTCATGCCGACCAGGTCCGCGTGACCCGGGCGCGGTCGCGTCAGCGCGGCCGCGCGGGCGCCCGTGAGCTCCTCGGGGTCGACGGGGTCCGCGGACATCACCGTCTCCCACTTGGGCCACTCGGTGTTGCCCACCATGATCGCGACGGGTCCACCCTGGGAGATCCCGTGTCGCACGCCGCCGAGGAAGGTGACCTGGTCCTGCTCGAACTGCATGCGCGCGCCGCGCCCAGCGCCGAGGCGCCTGCGCGCGAGGGCCGCCTGGACCTCGCTGCTGGTGATCTCGACGCCGGCCGGGAGACCCTCGAGGGTGCCGACCAGCGCGGGGCCGTGGGATTCGCCTGCGGTGAGCCATCTGAGCATGGCCGTCATTCTTCCACGACTGGACACCCGGTCCGGATGGTGAGATCGGCGGCGTCCTGGGACGCCGCGAGGGGCCGCCCGGATGGACGGCCCCTCGCGATATCACACACGGGTCACACGGGTGAAATCACTCGCCCTTGCCCACGCTCTGGGGCAGCGGCTCGAACACATTCGCCGTCTTCGAGCCCTTCGAGTACGAAGCCACCTCGCCATCCTCGTCGGCCGGGTAGGACAACGTGTCATCCACCAGCGAGAACACTAGCCCGGTGATCGTCACCGTCCAGTCGTCCCGGGTGAGGGCCGGGCGCCCCGGGGTCTCGTCGATCTCGGAGGCCTGCTGGATGGAGAGGCCCGTGACCGTAAAGAAGCGGTCCTTCTGCGTCGACAACGTGTACAGCAGCTCGAGGAGCGTCGCATGGTCGCCCTCGGTGGTGATCGTCACCGCCATTCCCTGAAGCCCTTCGAATAGGACCTCCGAAGTGGGAGTGCCGGCGCTGGCGCCGTCCGACGTTTCGTCCGTCGAGGTGCCGGACCCATCGTCGGTCGCGCCTGCATCGTCGGTGGCATCGACCGTGGCCTCGGGGCTGGGCGTCGGCTCCGGGCTGGCGGGAGCGTCGGGGTCCTCACCCTGAGCCTCGGCGATCGTGGGCAGCTCTGTCTCGGTGAGCGCGCCCGGATCGACCGTGGTCGCTTTGCCGATGCCGAGCTGGACCACCGGAAGGTCGAGGCTCGCCATCGTCTCGGCGATGAGGCGGTATACCGCGTCCGACTCCGGCGTCGGCGGCATGTCCATAGCGATCTTCGCCATCTGCTCCCGCCAATCGGGAACGTCGTTCTCGAGAGCCGCCATCTGAGCGATTTGAAGCTCGATCAGGTCGTTATGGTCAGCAGCCGTGGCCGCGAGATCGTTGGCTTCCGCCGCTGCGTCCACCTCGGGCGAGATGAGGAGGAACCAAGCAAGCGCCGCCATGATAACCGCGACGATGGTGCCGGCGAGCATCCATACGCCCGTGCTCTGCTGAGCCTTCATCAGTTGTCCTCCCCCGAGATAGCGGCAAGAACATCCGGGTCTGCCTTGGTCTGCTCGGTCTCCAGCCGGTTGGAGAGGACGTTGTACGTCACCCTGACCGATCCGGAATACTCGTAGTACGGGTCATTCTGACCTTCGACGCTGGCGATCGTCTCGGTATCGATCCACGTCCCAGTGAAACCGGGGAGACCGTCGATCTGCTCGATCAGGTCGGCGACGTCCACCGGCTCCGAGGAACTTCCGGCGAAAGTGATCGCACCCATATCGGACTGTGCGAACACGGTGCCGTCATCCGCGACCGCGCCGTAGGGAGTGGCGGGAGTCACCTGCATGGAGGTCAGCGCGACGCCCTTCGGGAACACCTCCATAAGCGCGTCGACCTGAGCCGCCCACTCGACGTCGGTCGCGCCGGCCCACGCGCGCGCCAGCAGGGCGTTCTTGTAGTCCGCTGCGACGCCGTTGATGTAGTCGTAAGAGGCCAGCTCGGCTTGCAGTTCAGGGGTGCGCGCCTCTTCCGCGGCGAGGGCATCCTCCGCAGCGACTCGCTCGCTGTGGAACCAGAACCACGCCGCGCCGAGCACCACGGCCAGAGCCAAGAGCGCGAATGCCAACAGGCCCTTCGCTCGGCCCTGCGTGCGACGCGCCTCGATCTCGGGCGGAAGCAGGTTGACCTGCGGCGCCTGCGGCGCCTTGACGGACTCAGGTACCGGATTCACGAGACCTCCCCGAACGCAAGGCCGACCGCGATCGGCACCATGGACTCGAGACCGCTCAGGGTCTCGCGCGACACCTTCTTGCCGGCCGCCACGCGTGCGAAGGCGTTGCCGTATGTCACTCGGAGGCGGCTCGCGCTCGCAAGGCCCTGGCCGAGGCCGGGCGTGTAGGCGCCACCTCCGGTGATCACCACCTGATCGATCGCCGAGCCCGGGTTCGAGCTGGCGTAGTAGACAAACGTGTTGCGGATGCCCTCGACCAGGCCACGCAGTGCCGAATCGACAGCCTCTCGCACATCCGCGGGCGCACTTCCCAGCTGCTGCTTGAGCTGCTCGGCCTGCACCGCGTCCACCTTGGCCGTCGTCACAATCGCCGAGGTGATGCTCTGCCCACCATCCGCGAGCATACGTACGAGTCGCGGCGAGCCCTGTGCCGCGATCGCCACCGTGGTGGTGCGCGCGCCGATGTCGACGAAGGCGACCACCTGATTTGCGAGGGTATCGGTCATCTGCGCCCGAAGGAGAGCGAAAGCGCCGAGGTCCACCTGCACGGGACGCAGCCCGGCGTTCTCCACGGCCAGAACGTTCTGCGCGACAAGCGCCTTGGGCGCCGCGACCAGGATCCCTCGAAGCAGCGACGCGTTGTCGGTGTCACGCTGGCCCGTCGGGTAGAAATCGAGCAGCGCCTCGTCCGCGGACATCGGCAGCATCTCCTGCACCTGGAACGGGAGCGAGCTGCGCAACTGCTGAAGGGGCATCTCCGGCAGCTCGAGCTCGCGCACCACCACCGCAGGCGTGTCCACGCCGACCACCACGTCCTTGGTGCTGAAGCCGCCGGCGTGATAAGCCTTCTTGATGGCGGCACCTACGGTCGATACATCGACGACCTCAGCCTGCTGGACCGCACCCGACGGCAGCGGCACGCGCGCAAACGCGGTCAGCGTGCCCTTGCCACCCGCGTGGGGGCCCTTGCCAGCAAACTCCACCTCGGCGAGGCGCACCTCGGTGCTGCCGATGTCGAGGCCTATCCTCTTGACTGCCACGGCACTCCCTCTTCTCGAGCCACGTTGTCTTCCCTATCGGTCACGAACCCCGGATGCTCAAGCACCAAGGGCCACATTCATGTAGGACGTCCAGATCTCCGGACCGGCGAGCAGGCCCACCCACGCCCCGGCGATCAGCCACGGCCCGTAGGGGATGCGCACACCTGCGACGGCGCGATGGCGGACGATCGCCACGGTGCCGGCGATCCCGCCGATGAGCGGTCCAAGGATGCCCCCGACGGCGAGGGCGTCCCACCCCACCGCACCGAGCGCCGTGCCGAGCAGCGACGCCGCCTTGACGTCCCCGAAACCCAGGCCCTTGGGGTAGATGAGCCAGAGCACGAAGTAGAACCCACCGAGCACCAACCCTCCGAGCGCGGCGCGGGCGAGCATCCACCAGTCACCATCCGCGCTCGCCTGCGCCGCGACAGCGCCGAGCACCGCCGGGATAGCGGGCAGCACCAGTCCGTTCGGGAGACGCTGAACATCGAGATCGATCACGACCAGCGCGACCGACGCGAGCGCCAGGTAGAGCAGGCCGGCGGTTAGCCAGCTCGCCCCGTGGACGGCGACGACCGCCGCGAAGAGCGCTGCGGTGGCGAGCTCGACGATCGGGTAGCGCGCCGGGATGGGAGCCGCGCAGTAGCGGCACCGCCGCCGCAGCCACAGCCACGACAGCACTGGGATGTTGTCGTACCACGCCAGTTCGTGCCCGCACCGCGGGCATCGGCTGCGCTCGTTCGCCCACGGTTCACGTGCGGGGACGCGCGCGATGAGCACGTTGGCGAACGACCCGCAGAGGAGCCCGAGCACTCCCGCGAGGCTGATCAGCAATGCCACCTACCGGTCCTCGCGCTTGTACTCGATCGTCACGTCGGAACCGGTCGCGTGCGTGGTCGTCAGATCCACGCCCGGGATTCCTACGGGATAGTACGAGAAGTCTTGATTGGGACCGATGTTGACCGTGCCGCCGTACATCTGGCCGTTCGTCAGGACCGAGTTCTGGAAGCTCAGGGTGCCAGGCGTATACAGGAACACCTTGATGGGATCCTGGAAGAGGTTCGTACCCGAGTGGAACGTGATAGCGGCGCCAGAGTCCGAGTACCCCACCGACTGCATCGAGGCATGATCGTCATTGGGCGAGATGAACCAGATGTTGTGCTCGAGGCCGTCCGCGCTCACGACCTGCACGGGGTTGTTGGCCGAGACGTTCTTCACGAAGAACACGACATCGCCGGTGAGCTTGAAGCGGACGTTCTGAAGGGTGAGCGTCGTGCACTTCTGGGATGAGTTGGTGTAGCCCGTGAGGTCGTAGGCGGTGAACGGAGGCAGGCTGATCTCGGCGAACCCACCGACCTGAGAGTCGGCCATCCAGTTCGCGACGGTACAGCCGTCGAGCTGGCTCCGCTGGTACTGGTTGATGCCGCCGGAAGTTCCGCTAATGATGTCGTTCTTGAAGGAGTTCGCACCGCCGTACGTGGTCGCGTTCCCATCCGCGAGACCACGCGCCTTGAACGTGAAGCCCGCCCAGTCCGACGGGACGATGCCCACCACAGGGATGCCGATCGGCGAGAGATTGGCGATGCTCGCGTCGTTCAGGAAGACCGACCCATTGTTCACCACCATCGTGCCCGATGTGTAGCCCCAGCCGGACGCGGACCCCCCGACGTAGATATTGCCGTTGAACACCTGGGAGGCGTTCGAGATGGAAAGGTTGCCCGTGCGCGCCGTGAGCCCGTCACCTGTGCGGGCGTGAGAGGCCGTCGAGACGATCTTGACGTTGTTCTGCGCCCAGACGTGGCCCTCGGCCCAACTCTCGCCGTTGAGCGTGATTGAGCCTTGGACCGCGGTCAGGTCACCGTCGATCTGCACATTCGTGTTACTCACGAAGTCCCCGCTGTCGACCCAGACGTTCGCGGTATCGGTCGGGATGAACGGGTCGAGGCTGAATCCGGCGCCTGTCGACGGCGCTGTAGCGCTGTAGATCGCCGCAGAGTGACCCGCGCGCGGGACCAGCGAGACGGCCGCCTCGACCGACCGCACCGGCTCGATCCCGTTGACCTCGTGGGTCGGCGTCGCCGTTGCCTTGATCATCGCGCTGTACGGCGTACCGACGATCTGGCCGCTGGTGCACGTAGTCAGGTCCGCGCCGCTCTGGTCCCGATACTCGATCGACACGGTGACATCCACCGAGTTGGTCCCCTGGGCGACGTCTGTGAACGTCACCGTCGGGCACGGGTTCTGAACGGCGAGCATTTCGATGACAGTGTCGAGCGCGGCTTCTGCGCCGTGCACGGCGCTGGTCCGGACGGAGTCCCGCGCGGAGTCGTTCGTCAGCATGATCGCCTGTGCGACCACCACGATGCTGATGGCGACGCCGATTAGGGCGACGGCGACCGCCGCGACCAGAGCGGATCCACGGTCATCACGGATTCGGTTGAGCATGCGGTGCCTCCTACGGTGCCGGGATGACGGAGCAGTTGGACTCGGAGTAGCCGAGGACCGTGTTGCGGCCCGTCACCACCGTCGAGACGGTGACCGGCTTGGCCGAGTCCCGCATCTCGTCGTTCTTGACATGGAGCGTGATGCGCACGTTCTGGGCCGGGGTGCTTCCGGCGGCGACCATCGTCGTCGTGTCCTTCCAGAACGGCGGCCACGTCGCGGGGTCCGTCGGGTCCGGCGTGGTGCCCGTGCCGAGGACGACGTCATGTGCGACGACACCCCAGGGCTGGACATCGACCACGACCGGGTACGAAGGATCCCACTCGCGATACTGAAGCTCGCCGGAGCCGTCGCCGTCGGCGTCGATGACACGCCATTGGACGCACCGGGAGTCACCGTCCGCCTGCGTGAAGATACGCAACGAGTAGTAGGGGTCCACGCCCGAGCCAGCGAGGGACTCGAGTGCAGGATCAAGGATCACGTTCCCCGAACGGACCTGCCTGTCGATCTGGGACACGCCGAGGCGAGCGTTCTCTGCAGCGCTCACGCGACCCATGTTGTCCTTCGACAGCTGCATGAGCTGGATCATCACCGCCATCACGATCGCCATGAGCACGCCGAAGATCATCATGGCGACCAGCAGCTCGGTCAGGGTCATGCCGCTGTCGTCGCGCAGGAGGCGACGCGCCGCCTGGCGCTGCCGCCTCATCCGTTCCTCCGCTCGTAGGACGCGCTCACGGAGGACCCTGCGATCACCGTGTTCTGATACATGTCCCAGGATCCGGTCGACGTGACCACCTGGTACTTGACGCTCACGGTGATCGAGCCTGCGTTCGCGGTGACGGCGCACACGTCAGTAGAGCAGTCGACGACGGGATCCTCCCCGACCTGCGTGGTCGAGGCCGGAGTCGCGGACACGGCGGCGGTCGCAGTGACCACGACTCCGCCCGTCGGGCTCCAGGTTACGGGCGCGCCGGTCGCGATCACGCCCGATGAGGAGGCGCCGATGGAGATGGGCGAACCGCTCGAGAGCTTCACCGTCGCCGAGCGCGTGACGGTCGGCGCGACCGCCATCTGGGAGGCGCCTCTCTGTCCGAGCACCGAGTCCTGGTAGCTGACCTCGACCAGGTAGTCGCTGCCGCCGCCCCAACCTCCCGCCAGATAGCCGATCCCCAGCTGCGTCTCCTTGAACGTGCCCGAAGCCGAGGTGCACCCCGACGAGCTCAGCGTCTGGCACCCGAAGGCGGTGCCGGGCACCGAGGTGGTGAACCGGCCGCCGCCCGCGGTCGAGGCGGCTGTGCCTCGACGCACCACCGGGTACATCGTGTTCGATGCGACGGAGACGCTCATCTCGAGGTCTCCCGCGCCGCTCAGGTCGGTGTAGGAGCAAGGCGAGCCAGCGTAGAGGCCGCTCGCAAAGCAGGATTGCGTGGTCGAGGACCGCGACGTCCCCGAACGGACGTCGTCGCCCTTGGCCTTCAGCACCCAGCTGCCCACGCTCAGCGACTGCTGGGAGCTCCCGGCGGCGCTCACCAGGCTCTGATCGTCAACCGGAGCGCCATTGGCGAGGGCGAAGTTGTTGGACGCCTCCGTCGCGGTCTCGGAGAACCCGGTCTCGGTGGTGGTGCCCGGGTCCGCAGCCGTCGCGGGCAGCTGCGTGGACACGACGCCTCCGCGCCGAGCCTTGCCTTCCGTCGAAGTCACCTGCACCGACTCGCCCGACGCGGATACCAGGCCCGATGTTACAGCCAGCTCACGCAAGCCCGAGCCCTCCAGGAGCTCGATCTGCATGGTCGAATCCGTCTCGGTAGAGCTCAGGGAGGTGGTGACGCTGCCGGACGACGCCGCGAACGTGAACCGGTCCTGGCACGAGACCAGGTACGGAAGCTCCTCGAGCTTCCCGCAGCCCTCGGAGCCGGGGAATGCAGATGAGCGAAGCGCCAGGTCGTCTCTCTCGCCCGTCTTCTGGTCCTGCCACGAGACGATGACGAGCAAGCCCACGGATGCCTGAGTCCCTGCGAGCGAATCGACGATGTACGCGCGGGTGGTGAAGGTGAACCCAGGGATCGCGGGATCAGTGCTGATCACGACGTTCTTGCCCGTCGCGTCGAACAACGGCGGCCGCGGGGACGCGAGGTTCTGTGTGTTCGAGGTCGCGAGGCGGACCGTGTACGTTTCGCCGTCGACCGTGACGGTGCCAGCCGAGTTGCTACCGCTGTAGTAAGGGTCCAAGTTCCCCGACACCGACTGGAATCCGGGCACGTTCCCCTTGTTAAGGGTGTCCCACGGCATTGCACGCAAGGTCTCCATCGCCTGGTTGGCGTAGGCAGTCGCCTGCTGGCGCTTGGTCGCGTTGCTGATGGTGACCATCGACGAGAGCTGGACTCCGATCAGGGAGACGAGCACGATCGCGATGATGAACATGGCGACAACCAGCTCGACCAGCGTGAATCCTTCGTCACGCGAGTCCAGCAGGTGGCGTCGCAGGCGCATCGTCACGATATCTCAATCCTCAGCTCTTCTAGCCTCGGTCGTTGGTGGTGGGGCGCACGTGCGCCCCACCACCAACGACCAGTCATGCCTTCTTAGGCGCAGGCGCCCTCTTCGAGACCGCCCTGTGCCGAGTAGCGGTAGCCCACGACGGCCTTGTCACCCTTGGGGTTGGTGACATCGATGCACCAGTTGGTGGAGTCGATGGCCGTGCCCGTACCACGCTGCTCGACAGCGTCACCGAGCAGGACGTTCGCGGAAGAGTTGCCAATCGGCTTGGCAGTGGCACCGGTGGCGGTGCCGGTCAGCGTGTACTTGCCCGACGTCGCGTCCTGCGCCACGGTCGGCGTGCCGGTGCCGTCGACGTAGTACGTCGCGATCTCCTTGCCGAGGGTCGACACGTCGGCCTTGGCGGCCGAGTCCTCCGCCTTCTCGCGCTGCGAGAGGAAGATCGGGATGGCGACCGCGGCGAGGATGCCGATGATGATCATGACGACGAGGAGCTCGATGAGGGTGAAGCCCTCGGTCTCCTGGGCCTTGCGGATGCGAGCGATCATTTCGCTGCCTCCCTTTCATTTTCGTTGTGATGAGTCAAGGACACCCAGGTGGTGTGTCCCTCCTGCCCCGGTGAGCGCCTCAGACGTCCGCCGGGGAGAAGCCTTTGTGTTGTTATTCGACCAGCGAGAACACCGAGAAGATCGGCATGTACAGACCGATGACCATGAAGCCGATGATCCCGCCGAGCACCGCGATCATGAGCGGCTCGATGAGCGACGTGAGCGCCTCCGTGGTCGCCTCGACCTCCTGGTCGTAGAAGTCCGCGACCTTGTCGAGCATCGTGTCGAGCGCGCCCGTGTCCTCGCCGACGGCCATCATCTGGACCACCATGGGCGGGAATACCTCGTGCTGCGCGAGCGGCTTGGCGAGTGAGTTTCCGGTGCGCACCGACTCGCGCACGTCCTTGGCCGCGCGCTCGATCACGATGTTGCCGCTCGCCTGGCCCACGATGTCGAGGGCCTGAAGGATCGGGACGCCCGAGCGGACCATGGCGCCCAGGTTGCGGGTGAAGCGCGCGATCGCGATCTTCTGGATCAGCTGCCCGAACACCGGGAGCCGGAGGTAGACGGGCTCCACCTTCTCGCGGAACTCAACCCTGTTCTTGTTCTTGGTCCAGAACACGTTGAGCGCGATGATGCCCACGATCAGAGGGACGATGCCGATCTTGAGGCCGTCGGACATCATCACCAGGATCCGGGTAAGGAACGGCAGCTCGCCTCCCAGGTCCGCGAACATGGTCGCAAACACCGGGACGATGAACAGCAGCATCCCAATCACGGCGAGGATGGCGATGACGAACACCACCACCGGGTAGGTCATCGCCGACTTGACCTTGCCGCGCAGCTTGACCTCGGCCTCGAAGTTCGCGGCCACGGACTCGAGGACGTCGTCGAGGAATCCGCCCACCTCGCCGGCGCGCACCATGTTGACCATGAGCGGCGGGAACGCCTTGTCGTGCTTGGACAGCGAGGCCGAGAACGACGAGCCGGCCTCGACGTCGTTGCGGACTTCCTGCAGCACGCGTGCGAGCGCGGGGTTCTCGGTCTGCTCGGCGAGGATGCTGAGCGCGCGCAGCAGGGACAGGCCCGAGGCGATCATGGTCGCGAGCTGGCGCGACATGACGGCGACGTCCTTGAGCTTGATCCTGTCGGACAGGCCCGGGATCTTGATCTCGGCCTGGAGACCGCCGGTCTTCACCTCGGTGATCGAGACCGGCGCGAGGCCCATCTCCTTGAGGCGGTGGGCGACGGCGCCCTCGGAGGGCGCCTCGATGGTGCCCTTCTGGATCTTGCCGTGGGTGTCGCGGACCGCGTAGTCGAACTTCTTGATGTCGGTGGCCGCCATCAGTGCTGGCCTCCCTGCGCATCGGCACCGGTGCGGCCGCACAGGCGGTTGAAGTCCTCGTAGTGGTGGCACAGCTCGAGGCCGGACTCGTAGGAGATGCGACCGCTGCGCACCAGCTCCGCGAGGTGCTGATCCATGGTGTGCATGCCCTGACGCGAGCCCGACTGCATCATCGAGTAGATCTGGTGCGTCTTGCCCTCGCGGATGAGGTTGCGGATCGCGGGCGTCGCGATCATGACCTCGGTCGCGACCGCGCGGCCCGCGCCGTCGGCACGCTTGGCGAGCGCCTGGCAGACCACGCCCTGGATCGCGGTGGCGAGCTGCGTGCGCACCTGGCCCTGCTGCTCCGAGGGGAACACGTCGATGATGCGGTCGATGGTCTGCGCCGCGTCCTGCGTGTGCAGCGTCGCGAACACCAGGTGACCGGTCTCGGCCGCGGTGAGCGCGACGGAGATGGTCTCGAGGTCGCGCATCTCGCCCACGAGGATGACGTCGGGGTCCTGACGCAGCACGTGCTTGAGGGCGTTGCCGAACGAGTGCGTGTCGGCGCCCACCTCGCGCTGGTTGATCAGCGACTTCTTGTGCTTGTGCAGGAACTCGATCGGGTCCTCGACGGTCATGATGTGCGCCGCACGGTTGCGGTTGACCAGGTCGATGAGCGAGGCCAGCGTGGTCGACTTGCCCGAGCCCGTGGGACCGGTCACCAGCACGAGGCCGCGGTGCTTGCCCGCGAGGCTGCCGACGGCCGGCGGGACGCCGAGCGCCTCGAGCGCCTTGATCTCGTAGGGGATCACACGGAAGGCGGCGCCGAGCGAGTCGCGCTGCTGGTACAGGTTGACGCGGAAGCGCCCCTCCCCCACCAGGGCGTACGAGAAGTCGAGCTCGAGGTGCTCTTCGAAGACCTCGCGCTGCTTCTGCGTGAGGATCGAGTAGAGCGAGCGCTGGATGCTCGCGGGCGTCAGCCGCTCCATGTTCGGGATGGGCGTGAGGCCGCCGTCGAGGCGCACCATCGGCGGCGCGCCAGTGGTGATGTGGAGGTCGGAGGCGCCGAGGCGCATCATCTCGCGCAGCGCGAGCTGGAGGTCAAGGTCCGAGTCCTCGCGCTGGCTCGCCATGCCGATGCGGTTGCCGCCGGCGGAGGTCGCGGGGGCCGCCTGACGGGCGGGCGCGGCGGGCTGGGCCGGCGCCTCGGGCGCGGCGGGTGCCTGCTGCTGCGCCGGGGCCGGCGCGAAGGTCTGCTGGCCGAGCTGGGCCTGCGCGGCCTGCTCGAAGGCCTGCGCCGGGCTTGCGGGTGCGGGCTGCGACGCGGCGGGTGCCTGCGAGGTGAACGATGCGGGCTGCTGGGGCGCGAACGATGCGGCCGGAGCCTGCGGCGAGAACGATCCCTGCGGGGCGGCGGCCGGGGCTGCGGGAGCCTGCGGCACGAACGAGGCGGGCGCGGCGCCCGGGACGGGTGCACCAGTGGGCGGCGCGGGCTGCGAGACATCGGCCCCGGTCCCCCGACGCTCGGCCAGGAACGGCGCGCGGGCCGGCTGCTGTCCCGCGCCGTGCAGCGACACCTGCGGCGGCGTCTGAGGCTGCGGCACAGGCCAGGACTGTCGGTCTGGCATCGATCCGTCCATCGGGCCCTCTCCCTTGATCGCTCCGGAGACTACCGGCGCTCACTTCACAATCGGATTATTTCACGCCGTGCTTTAACATTTTCTTGGGAACCTCCCGCACGCGCTGTGAGTTATTTCACAACGCGCAGGAGCTCCTCCACCGAGGTGGACCCGTCCATGACCTTGGCCCAGCCGTCCTCGATAAGCGTCTGCATGCCCGCATCGCGGGCTGCCAGGGAGATCTCCGCCGACGAGGCCCGCGCGACCGCGAGGCGCTCGATCTCCTCGTTGACCGGCATGATCTCGTGAAGCGCGAGGCGGCCCCGGTAGCCGGTGTGCGAGCAGTTCGAGCACCCGACCGGCTTCATGAGCGTGGGCACGCCCGCGCCCTCCCAGGAGAAGCGCGCCAGCTCGTGCTCGGTGGGCGTGTACTCCTCCTTGCACTTCGGGCACAGCCGGCGCGCGAGTCGCTGCGCGACCACGCAGTCGACAGCGGAGCCCACCAGGAACGGCTCGATGTCCATCTCGGTGAGTCGCGTGATGGCGGACGGCGCGTCGTTCGTGTGGAGCGTCGACAGCACCAGATGACCGGTGAGCGCGGCCTCGATCGCGATCTGGGCGGTCTCGCCGTCACGGATCTCACCGAGCAGCACCACGTCCGGGTCGGCACGCAGGATCGAGCGCAGCGCGCCCGAGAACGTGAGTCCCGCCTTGGGGTTGACCTGAACCTGGTTGATGCCGGGGATGCGGTACTCGACCGGGTCCTCGACGGTGATCACGTTGATCTCGGGGCGCGACACCTGGTTGAGCGTCGCGTAGAGCGTGGTCGACTTGCCCGAACCCGTCGGCCCGGTCACCAGGATCATGCCGTAGGGCTTGGTGTACGAGTCGCGGTAGAGCGCCTGGTTCTGCTCGCGCAGGCCCAGGTCCTCGAGCGCCATCGTCGCCGTCGAGTTGTCGAGCACACGCATGACGATCTTCTCGCCCCACACGGTGGGCAGGCACGCGACACGAAGGTCGATCTTGCGGCCCTGGTGGTTGACGGAGAGACGGCCGTCCTGCGGCTTGCGCCGCTCCGCGATGTCCATGTCGGACATGATCTTGATGCGCGAGATCATGCCGTTCTGCGTCGCCTTCGGCGCGCGCTGCATCTCGTGGAGCACGCCGTCGATGCGGTAGCGCACGCGCACATCCGCCTCGGCCGGCTCGATGTGGATGTCGGAGGCACGGTCCTGGATCGCCTGCGTGATGAGCAGGTTGACGAACCTGACGATGGGAGCGTCGTCCTCGATGACCGCGCCCATGTCGGACAGGTCCACGCCGTCGGGCTCGTCGCTGATCTCGCCTTGGAGGTTCTGGAGCTCCTGGTCCGACCGGCAGTAGCGGTCGATCGCCTGCTGCAGGTCGTCGTGCGCCGCGACGACCGGGACCACGCGCAGGCGCGTGATGGTGCCGATGTCGTCGACCGCGACCACGTTGCCGGGGTTCGACATCGCGACCTTCATCATGCCGTCGCCCACCGCGAGAGGGAGCGCGTGGTGGCGGCGGCACACGGCCTCGGGGACCATCGCGACGGCGGTGCGGTCGACGGGGTACTCGGCGAGCTCGACGAACTCCATCCCGACCTGCTGCGCGAGCGCCCGCACCAGCTGCCCCTCGGAGATGTACCCGAGCTCGACCAGCGTGCGCCCGAGCGACTGTCCCCGCTGCTGCTGCGCGTCGATCGCGTCGACGAGCTGGTCCTCGGTGAGCGTGCCGTCCTCGAGCAGGATGCTTCCCAGTTGCTTCATCCGTGCTCCCTACGCGTGAAGATAACCGTGCGAAGTTACCATCGGCACTTCACGCGTGAGGTTGAGTGTTGCTTATCTCACGCGGCGCGCAGGGCGAGCGCCAGAGCGTCACCCATGGCGTCGAGCGGCGCCTGCCGCCCGGTCATGAGCCGCACCTGCTCCCCCGCCTGGTGCAGAAGCATGCGCTCGCCGCCGATGCGCACGCCGCCCGCACGCGCCCATGCCGTTCCCAGCGGCGTCACCAGCGGGTCGTAGACCGCGTCGAGCAGGCACGCGTCGTCGCGCACCCGCGTCAGCGCGGCGCCGAGCTCCGCGCCCACCTCGGCGGGGACCGTCGAGACGGCCGCCTCGACCTCGGCAGCAGCGCCGGGCACGTCCTCGAGCGCGATGAAGTGCGGGCGCACGCCCATCTTCGTCGCCGCCCGCAGGAGCCCTCCCGCGCGGCCGCGGTGGCGCACCGCGACCAGCGGCGCCTCGACACCCATGGCGCCGAGCGCGGCCATCGCGGAGGTCGCGGTCGCTCCCCCGCCGACGATGAGCCCGCTCGACGCGCGGTCGAGTCCGGCCTCACGGAGGGCGGACTGGATGCCCCACACGTCGGTGTTCGCGCCCGTGAGCTGCCGCACCCCGCCGAGGTCCTGCACGAGCACCGTGTTGATCGCGCCCACCAGCTTGGCCATCGACTCGACGAAGTCCATGAGCGGGATCGCCTCGACCTTGAGAGGCATGGTGAGCGAGAGCCCCGCCCACGAGCCATCGAGGTCCGCGAGGAAGCCCGCGAGGCCCCCTGCCGGCACGTCGTGCGCGTCGTACTCCCAGTCGATCCCGAGCTCGCGGTATGCCGCGCGATGCAGCACCGGTGACAGCGAATGCGAGATCGGGTGACCGAGCACGCCGGCCCGGCGCGCCGGGCTCACTCGTCGGTGGAGGTCGAGTTGGCGGCGGCCCAGTCCCGGAGCTCCTGGACGTTTGCGAGGTGGTCCGCGTACTCCGTCGCGTACTTGGTCTCACCGGTCTTGAGGTTCACCGTGACGAAGAACAGGTAGTCGGTCTCCGCCGGGTTGATCGCCGCCTCGATCGACTTCTCGCCAGCGCCCGCGATCGGGCCCGGGGGCAGGCCCGGGTACATGTACGTGTTGTACGGGCTGTCGATCGCGCGCTCCTCGTCGGTGGTCCACACGCCCTCCGTGGGCGACAGGTACTTCACCGTGGAGTCGAGCTCCAGCTTCATGTCCGCGTCGACGCGGTTGTAGATGACCGACGCGATCTTGGCGCGGTCCTCGTCCTTCTTCGCCTCGCGCTCGACCAGCGACGCGACCGTGAGCACCCGCTCACGGTCCTCGGGCTTGACGTTGTGCTTGTCGAGCACGTTGATGGTCCGCTGCACCATCGCCGTGAGCACCTCCTGCGGCGTGACGCCCGGATCGAAGGTGTACGTGTCGGGGAAGAGCCATCCCTCGAGGTTGCCGTTCGCCTCCTCGGGCAGGCCCAGCGCCTCGGTGTTGTCCATCGCGGCCTGGACCTCGTCCTGCGAGGCGCCCGTGAGGTTGGCGATCGCCTGCTTGTAGTAGTCGAGCGACTTGCCCTCCACCGCGGTGATGGTGCGCACGTCCTTGTTGGAGGGGTCGAGCAGCGCGTCCAGCGCGTACTCGGCCTTCATCTCCTTGTGCATGTAGTAGTAGCCGGGCTGCACCGAGGACGCGTCGGGGTTCGCGTTCCAGGCCTCCATGAACGCTTCCGTCGACGCGATGACGCCGTCCTCGAGGAGCGTCGCAGCCATGTCGGTGCCGGTGGCGCCCTCGGGGATCACCACCTGGATGTTGCCCTGGCCGGCACCCTCGTAGTCCTGGATCGCCTCCTCCGTGGACTCGAAGCCCTGGAGGAAGCTGTACGCGACCGAGCCGCCGATGGTGAGCACCACCACCGCCACGGCGGTCACGAGCAACGTCATTCGTCGCCGCGCCGCGCGGCGCTTGCTGCGCTGAAGGCGGCGGAGGTCAAGCGAGGTCGTCGTCGTCGCCTCGGCCTCGAAAAGGTCAGTCATCATTCCCCTTGCGCGGAACCTCGATCGTCACCGTGTCGAGATTACCGTTCCTGTCAACATCCAAGGCGTTCTCAAGGATCACCACGGCGGCGGCCTGGTCGATGACCTGCCGCTGCTTCTTGGCGTTGCGACCCGCGCTGCGCATGGCCTGCGAGGCGGTCGCGGTCGAGAACCGCTCGTCGATCAAACGAATGCTCGTGGAGGTGAGTTCCGCAAGCCTGGCCGCGAACGCGCGGGCGTCCTCGGCGCTGGTGCCCTCCTGCCCGGAGAGCTTGCGCGGCAGGCCGACGAACACGGTGACGGCACCACGCTCCTCGGCCAGGCGCGCCACGGCCTCGGCGTCCCCGTCGCCCCGCTGCACGGTGTCGACGGGGAACGCCATGAGGCCGTCGGGGTCGGACGCCGCCACGCCGATGCGGACGGTGCCGACGTCGACCCCGAGGCGTGCGCCCTTAAGCACGCGCCGCCACGGTCGCGGCGACGGCCTCGAGCGCCGCAGGGATCTGCGTCGCGTCCTGGCCACCACCCTGGGCGAGGTCCGGCTTGCCGCCGCCGCCACCGCCGAGGATGGACGATGCGGCCTTGACCAGGTCGCCCGCCCTGAGGCCCGCATCGCGCGCACCCTGGTTGGTGGCGATCACGATCTGGGGGCGGCCATTGATCTCCGCCGCGACAGCGACCACGGACGGGGCGGACTCGCCCAGGCGGGCGCGCACGTCGGTGACCACGCTGCGGAGGTCGTCGGCGTCGGCGGCGTTCTCCGAGACGTGGGTGACGACGCGGATGCCCGCCACGTCCACCGCGCGGTCGACGAGGCCCGCGGCCACCTGCTGCATCGCCTGCTGACGGTAGCCCGCGAGCTGCTTCTCCGCCTCGGCGAGGCGCTCGAGCACCTTCTCGACGCGGCCCTTGAGCTCGCCCGGCTGCACCTTGAGCGTCGAGGTGAGCTCGGACACGAGCGCACGCTCGGCCGCCAGCTTCTGGAACGCCTCGATTCCCACGAAGGCCTCGATGCGGCGCGAGCCTGAGCCCACGGAGGACTCGGTCGACAGCGCCACGAGCCCGACCTGGCTCGAGTGCTCGACATGCGTGCCTCCGCAGAGCTCGCGCGACCAGGGACCGCCGATCTCGATGACGCGCACCGTCTCGTCGTAGGTCTCGCCGAACAGCGCGACCGCGCCCCACTCCTTGGCCTCGGGCAGCGTCATGTGCTGGGCCGAGACCGTGTGGTCCGCGCGGATGGCCCGGTTGGTGACCTCCTCGATCTCGGAGCGGGTCTCGACGGACAGCGCCGAGGGCCACGAGAAGTCGAGGCGCAGGTAGCCGGGCTTGTTGTAGGAGCCCGACTGGAGCGCGTCCGGGCCGAGCACCTCGCGCAGCGCGGCGTGGAGGATGTGCGTGCCGGAGTGCGCCTGGCGGGCGCCGCGACGCCACTCGGGGTCGACCTCGGCCGAGACCTGGTCGCCCTGGGCCACCTGACCCTCGACCACGTTGCACGTGTGGACGATGAGCCCCTTGACCGGGCGCTGGACGTCGATGACCTCGAGCGTGCCGTGAGCCGAGCGGATCACGCCCGAGTCGGCCTCCTGGCCGCCGGACTCCGCGTAGAACGGGGTCTGCGGGAGCACGACCTCGACGGTCTCGCCCTCGGACGCGACGGGCACGGACATGCCGTCCTTGATCAGCGCGGTGATCTCGGTGGCGGTGTTGAGCTCCTGGTAGGCACGGAACTCGGTGAGCCCCTGCGCCTCCTTGATGCCGTTGTAGACGCCCACGTCCGCGTGGCCGCCCTTCTTGGCCTTCGCGTCGGCGCGGGCGCGCTCCTTCTGCTCCTTCATGAGCTCGCGGAACTTCGCCTCGTCGACCTGGATGCCCTGCTCGGCCGCCATCTCGAGGGTGATGTCGATCGGGAAGCCGTAGGTGTCGTGCAGCGTGAACGCGTCGGATCCGGACAGCGCCTTGGCGCCGGCGTCCTTCGCCTTCGACACGGCGACGTCGAAGATGGTGGTGCCCGAGGCGAGGGTGCGACGGAACGCGTCCTCCTCGGTGTACGCGACCGCCTCGATGCGGGCGCGGTTCGCCTCGAGCTCGGGGTAGCTCGCGCTCATCGCGTCGAGCGACACGGGCAGCAGCTCAGGCAGCGCGCGGTCCTCGACGCCCATGAGGCGCATCGCGCGCACCGAGCGGCGGATGAGGCGTCGCAGCACGTAGCCGCGGCCCTCGTTGCCCGGGGTCACGCCGTCGCCGATGAGCATGAGCGACGAGCGGACGTGGTCGGCGATCACGCGCATGCGCACGTCGTCGGTCTCGTCGGCGCCGTACATGCGGCCCGAGAGCTCCTGCGCCTTCGCGATGACGGGGAACACCTCGTCGATCTCGTACATGTTCGCGACCCCCTGCTTGAGGTACGCGAGACGCTCGAGGCCGGCGCCGGTGTCGATGGCCTTCTGGTCGAGCTCGCGGATGAGCGGGTAGTCCTTGCCGGCGCCCTCGCCGCGCAGGAACTGATCGAACACGAGGTTCCACACCTCGAGGTAGCGGTCGCCGCCCGGATCCACGGTGCCGCCGACCGCCTCGGGACCGAACTCGGGTCCGCGGTCGTAGTGCCACTCGGCGCACGGACCGGCGGGGCCGGGCTGGCCGGTGTCCCAGAAGTTCTCCTCGCGCGTCAGCTTGACGATGCGCGACTTGTCGACGCCGATGTTCGTGAGGTGGCTGAACGCCTCCTCGTCCTCGTTCCAGATGGTGACCCAGAAGCGCTCGGGATCGAAGCCGAGGTTGCCCTCGGACTCGGGGCCGGTGAGGAACTCGAAGGCGTAGTTGATCGCGCCTTCCTTGAAGTAGTCGCCGAAGGAGAAGTTGCCCAGCATCTGGAAGAAGGTGCCGTGGCGTGTGGTCTTGCCGACCTCCTCGATGTCCTTGGTGCGGATGCACTTCTGGACCGAGGCGATGCGCGGGTGCGGGGAGGTGTCGGTCCCGATGATGTACGGGATGAACGGCACCATGCCGGCGACGGTGAACAGCAGCGACGGATCGGGCGACACGAGCGAGGCGCTCGGCGCGATGTGGTGGTCGTTCTTCTCGAAGTAGTCGACCCACCGCTTGGCGATCTCAGAGGTCTGCATGCTTGGTTCTCAGTCCTTCTCGTGTCCGGGACCCGTGGCGCGATGCGCGCCTGGTCCACCCTGCATCGTGCAGAAAAGCCGCGGTGCACCACCCCGAGGGGCGGCGCACCGCGGCCACTGCTGGTGGGCCCGCGAGGGCCTCACCGGTGCGCTTTAGCGAGCGTAGTACTCGACGACCAGCTGCACGTCGCAGGTCACGGGGACCTCGGCGCGCTTCGGGCGGCGGACCAGCGTGGCGGTGAGCTTCTCAAGCGTGACGTTGAGGTACTCGGGCACCTGGGGCAGCACGTCGCGGTGAGCACCGGCGGCGGCGGCCATGTAGGGCTCCATGGTGACGGCCTTGGGCTTGACCTGGATGGTCTGGCCCGGCTTCACGCGGAACGAGGGGCGGTCGACGATCTTGCCGTCCACGAGGATGTGGCGGTGCAGGACCGACTGACGGGCCTGGAGGATCGTGCGGCCGAAGCCGGCACGGAGCACCAGGGCGTCGAGACGCATCTCGAGAAGCTCGACGAAGTTCTCACCGGTCAGACCGGTCTCCTTCTTGGCCTCGGCGTAGGTCGAGGTCATCTGCTTCTCGCGAAGGCCGTACTGCGCGCGAAGACGCTGCTTCTCGCGCAGACGCACGGCGTAGTCGCTCTCCTTGCGGCGGGCGGTGCGGCCGTGCTCGCCCGGGGGGTACGGGCGCTTCTCGAAGTGCTTGACGGCCTTCGGGGTCAGGGCGATCCCGAGGCTGCGCGACAGGCGGACCTGACGACGTGCCTTCTGAACAGAGGTCATGATTTCCTTCACAGCTCCCCGGGCGCGCGGATGCGTCCGAGGAAATGATCGATATGTGCTGAGTTCGCGGCGACAGCAGCCAACCGTCCGCGAGGGCTGAACAAGTGTAGCAAAGCCCCTGGCTCGTCACCAGCGAACGACACGCCGCGGCGCGCGCTACCTCACGACGTACTTGGTGCCCACGGTCCGCGACGTGACGAACGCGTTCTTGGACACGTACTTCAGCGTGATCTGGCCCTTCGGAAGCTGGTAGGTCTTGAAGGAGGCGACGTACGACGATCCCGACCGGGTGAGCGTCACCGTCGAGGATACGGCCTTGCCGTTGACGTACGCCCGCAGGGTCCCCGCCTCGTTGGCGGTGAGCGGCCCCGTGACCGCGACCTTGAGGGTCGCGCGCTTGCCCAGGCCGATGTTGCCGGCGCTGGTGATCTTCACGGACGGCGTGGCCTTCTTGGTCACCGCCTTGACGGTGGTCGTGGACGCCTTGACCGCGGCGGTGCCGGCATACGTGACCGTGAGGGTCCGGGTGCCCGGCTTCCAGTTCTTGGGCATCCAGAGCGTGGCCTTGCCGGTGCTCGGCGACACCGACGCGGTCCAGCGGCCGGAGCCGAAGGTCACCGTGGCCTTGCCGCCGTGGCCCTTGGCAGCGGGCACCGACACCACCACGGGGATCGCCTTGCCGAAGACCCGCGTGGAGGCGGTGGCGCTCGTGGTGCTGGCGATCTTGGCCTTCACCTTCACGGTCGATGTGCTCTCGGACACGCCGAACGCGGCGCTGCCCACGTAGACGGCCCGGACCGTGTGGGATCCGACGGCGAGGCTCGAGGACAGCGCGACCGAGGCCCCGCCCGTGGTGTCGAGCGCCACGGTCCGGTACTTCGCGCCGTCGACGTAGACGGCGACCTTGCCGCTCACGGTGGTGTCGGCGGCGACCGTGATGCTGGCCTTCGGGGCGGTGCCCTGGTAGACGGCGGGCACCGAGACGGTGGTGGTGGTCGCGGAGACGCCCGCGACCTCGCCCACCTGGACGCTCACCACCGCCGTGGACGCGTCCAACGAGGTCACGGTGACCGCGAAGCTGCCGTCGGGGTGCGTGTAGGTCTCCGAGGCGAGGAGCGACGCGGTGTCCCACGGGTCCTCCGCCTCGTTGGTCAGGAAGGTCAGCTCGCCCAGGTCGCGGTCGAGCTGCGAGATCACCACGCCCGGCGTGTAGTCGAGGTAGTGCGTCTGGTCCAGGCCGTCGACCGCCCCGAGGTAGGGGTACTCGTCCGCGTAGAACGCGTCCGCATCGGCGCCCACGCCGGACCGGTACTCGATGAACGTCTCCTCGCCGGTGAGGGCGTCGGTCAGCTTGACCGCGGTGGTGCCGCTCGTGAGCGAGACGTCGGACAGCGTGACGGAGAAGGAGTCCGGGAGGTCCCGGTCGATGGTCGCGGCCCGCGTCTGCGAGATGTGGCCGTCCAGCTCGAGGTAGTCGCGCCAGGCCGCGTCGAGGGTCGGCGCGTCGTAGCCGTCGAAGGCGGCGCCCTGGAGGCTGAAGACGCCGTAGTACTCGAGCACCTCGGTCTCCCCCGGCGCGACGTCGACCTGCAGGTTCGCGTGGCCGAGCCCCATGTTGTGGCCCAGCTCGTGCGCGGTCACGGTGATGCCGGGCTCAGCGATGTGGATGAGACCGCCCCACAGCGTGTCCCCGTAGGGGACGGTCGCCACTCCCGCGTACGAGTAGCTGCACGTCGCCGGCGTGTACACCACCAGGTGGTTGGTGCCCAGGTCGAAGTCGATCCCCGGGAACTGCGCCTTGGCCTCCGTCCACAGGCGCGTGTACGACAGGCAGGCGGAGGTCCAGGTGACGGTCGCGGACGCGCCGATGCCGAAGGACGGGATCGCACCGCGCGACTGCGCGACCCAGTAGTCCGCCGCATCGGTGAGGTCCGCGATCGCATCGTCGAGCGCGACGGCGGGGTTGCCCACATCGTCGCCGACGGCGAGGACGTAGGCCGTGTGCGCGCCGGTGCCCTGCGACTCCAGGACGCGCGCCTGCGGGACGGTCTCGAGGTCGACGACCGTCCCCGTCGCGGTGTCGATGTCCGCGAGCACCGTCGCGCTCGAGTCGACGTCGGCGCCGTCGGGGAGCGTCACCGGGATCATCTCGTCCGTGGCGGAGTCGACGATGAACGTCTCCTCGACCTCCCCCGCCGTGTCCGGCACGAGCACCTCGGACAGGACGCGGACCACATGCCCCTCGACGGTCTCGATGCCGTCGTCCGCGGCTTGCGCGGTCGACAGCCCGGCCGTGGTCAGGGCGACGGTGACGGCCGTGGCCGCCCACCCGCGCAGGTGGCGGTGGGTCGAGGAATGGTGCATGCGGAGTGTCCCCTCAGTCGGCCACGGCGTCGTCGCGACCTACCACCGCGAGGATCAGCGGCCGAGCATCCCCCGGATGGCCCGTAGGCGCTCGGTGAGCGTGCGCTCATAGCCGTGCTCCGTGGGCTCGTAGTACCGCGCGCCGCGCAGCGTCTCCGGCAGGTACTCCTGCGCGGCCACACCATGCGGCGCGTCATGAGAGTACTGGTAATCCTTGCCGTGGCCGATACGCGCCGCGCCGGAGTAGTGGGCATCGCGCAGATGCTCGGGGACCACGCCGGCCCGGCCTGCGCGCACGTCGGCGATGGCCGCGTCGATCGCCCGGTAGGAGCGGTTCGACTTGGGTGCGCTCGCGAGGTAGGTCGTCGCCTCTGCGAGGACGATGCGGCCCTCGGGCATGCCGATGAAGCTCACCGCGTCGGCGGCCGCCTGCGCGATCACGAGACCCTGCGGGTCCGCCATGCCGATGTCCTCGGCCGCGAGGATGACGAGCCGCCGTGCGATGAACCGGGGGTCCTCGCCTGCCACCACCATGCGCGCCAGGTAGTGGAGCGCCGCGTCGACGTCGGAGCCGCGCACCGACTTGATGAACGCGCTGATGACGTCGTAGTGCTGGTCCCCCGACTTGTCGTAGGCGACGAGGGCGGCGTCCATGGTCGCCTCCGCCAGCGCCGCCGTGACCGTGCGCTCGGGGCCTGCCGCCTGCGCGATCGACTCGAGCAGCGTCAGCGCCTTGCGCGCGTCGGCGCCGGCGACGCGCAGGATGTGGTCGCGCGCATCGTCCTCGAGGGAGACCGAGGCGCCCAGGCCGCGCGGGTCCTCGACGGCGCGGGCGAGGACCGCCGCGATATCCGTCGAGGCGAGCGGCTGCAGCACCAGCAGCAGCGATCGCGACAGCAGCGGGCCCACCACCGAGAACGACGGGTTCTCGGTGGTCGCGCCGATGAGCGTCACCCAGCGGTTCTCCACCGCGGGGAGCAGGGCGTCCTGCTGCGACCGCGTGAAGCGGTGGATCTCGTCGACGAAGAGGACGGTCTCGCGCTCCCCCGTCGCGATGCGGCGCTTCGAGTCGTCGACGACGGCGCGGACATCCTTGACGCCGGCGGTCACCGCGGACAGCTCGACGAAGCGACGGTTGCCCGCGACGAGGTAGGCGAGCGTGGTCTTGCCCGTGCCGGGCGGTCCCCACAGCACCACGCTCGTCGCGGGGGCGTCGTCGCCGATGAGCCGCCGCAGGGGCGATCCCTCGGTCAGGAGGTGCTGCTGCCCGACCACCTCGTCGAGGGTGCGGGGACGCATGCGCACCGCGAGGGGCGCGTTCCCCAGCGCCTCAGGGACACCCGAGGCGGCGGTGCGGGCGGCGTCGAACAGATCCACGAGGGCCAGCGTAGATGCTGGGTCCGACGCCGCCCGACCGGGCGACGGTCAGCGGGTCTCCCAGGCGTAGTCCCACGGGTCGTACACGGCGTTGATGTTGACGAGCGCGCGCTTGCGGTAGAACACGCCGCGGGTCTTGTCGCCGGTGCCCGAGAGCGTGTTGCCCTCGACGAGCCACACGTAGTCGCCGGCGACGTGGTCCACGATTCCGGTGTGCGTCGGGCCGTCGTACGGGTACAAGTCGACCAGGACCACATCGCCCTTCTGCAGCTCGCTCGCCTTGGGGGTGGTGTCGAGGACTCCCGCCTTGCGGAGGTCCGCAACATAGTCCTTGAAGCGATCGCGCTTGGGCACGCCGGCGGCGAAGTCCGTGTGGTCGAAGACCCAGGAGACGAACACGCTGCACCAGGCGTTGGAGCCGCCGATCCAGGTGTTGAACTTGTTGGTCTGCCACGCGGGCTCGCGGTAGCCGACCTGCGAGTGCGCGAGGGAGAGGATGGCGTCGCGGTCGTAGAAGCCGCCGACGCTCACCTTCTTGCGGAAGGTCCACGCGTAGGTGTCGCCGAACTTGATGAGCCGCCAACCGTTGCGGCGGATGTTCTGGAACACACCCTTGGTGCCGGCGGGCACGGTCTTCTTGACGGCGTAGTTGTTGCCGGGGCCCGAGCGCAGCGCCAGGCTGTCCTCCGTGGTCCAGACCCGGGTCGGGTCGGGCGTGGGCTTGATCGCGGTGAGGAACCTCCGCGGCATCCGGCCCTTGACGCCGCCGATCGAAAACTCGATCCACCCGGAGCGGCCGTTGCCGGTCGCCGTGACGCGAGCCCGCTTGTAGCCGATCGCGACCTCCTTGGTGCTGGTCGCGGACCCGGCACGGAAGATGCACTCCTCGACGTCCACCCAGAGCGACGTGATCTCGTTGCCCAGCAGCGACGACGAGACAGCTGCGGTCGGAAGCGTCGCGCTCGAGACGACGGGCGCGGCATTCGCCCCCGGACTGTGCGAGCGTCACCGCCGCGGCGACGGCCAGCATCGTGTCGCTCGCGCGCAAGGGGCGCGCGGAGGCGGTGGGGACGGACATGCGCGGGTGGCCCTTAGATGGCGGTCGACTCGTTCTCGGTCCGCCCACCGGGCGCCTTCGCCGCGGCGCACGTCCGGCGAACGCGAGCAGAGTAACAAACACTTCCTGCTCTGCCGAGCAACGGCCCGCTCCCGCCGTCGCCTCCCCGGACGCATCGCACGCCTCGTAGCCTGGACGCGTGGGGGGATTCGCGCGGGTCGGACGGCTCATCGCGCGGGCGCCGCGTCTCGTCGTGGTGCTCGCGGTGATCGGCACGCTCGCGCTGTACGCGCTCGCGACGATCGGCGTGAACGGCGAGGGCCTGTTCCAGCGGGTCACCACCGGCCCGCCGCTCGTCGAGGGCTCCGACTCGTGGGCCGTCTACCAGGCACGGCTCCGCACCGCCGACGAGTCGCAGGGTCCGGGAGCGACTGCCTATGTCCGGCAGGTCGCGCTGGACGATGCGGCGGTCCAGGACGCCACGCAGGCGGCGGTCGCGCGCATCGCGGAGATCGACGGCGTGACGGTGGCGGCCTCCCCGTTCGGCGCCGTGCCGGGCCCCGCCTTCGACCCCGCGGCCGCCCATGACGGCGCGACGCGCGACCTCGCGACCGAGCTGGTCGATATCGACGGCACGGGCTTCCTCATCGACGTGGGGTTCACGGATCTGGGCGACGCAGACCCTCTGCCGCTCCACCAGGAGGTCGCGCGCATCGTCGACGACGCGGTCGCGGACATGCGCGCCACCCAACCGGACGCGGTGGCGGACACCTCGTCGAACCCCCTGGTGTTCGACGACTTCACGCGCCAGCTCGAACACGATCTCCGCACAGGCGAGATGATCTCCCTGCCCGCCGCGCTCATCGTCATGGTGTTCGTGTTCGGGGGATTCCTCGCCGCCGCCACGCCTCTGACGGGCGCGGTCGCGTCGATCGCCGGCGGACTCGCGGTGCTGTACGGATTCTCCTTCGCGCTGGACCTGGACCAGAGCGCGGTCAACGTGGTGACGGTGCTCGGCATCGGGCTGTCGATCGACTACGGGCTGCTGATCGTGTCCCGCTTCCGGGAGGAGCTGCATCGGCGCGGAGGCGAGCCCCGCGCCACCCGGACGGACGCGCTCGAGGCGACGATGGCGACGGCCGGGCGGACCGTGACCTTCTCCGCGCTCATCGTGACGATCGCGGTCGGCGGGCTGCTGCTGTTCGCGCCGGTGATCATGAAGGGCATGGGCGGCGCCGCGGTCGGCGTGGTGCTCACCGCGATGGTCGCGGCCCTCACCATCGTCCCTGCGGTCCTCTACCTGCTCGCTCCGCGCATCACGGGACCGAGCGTCCTGTCGCGCGTGCCCGGGCTTCGGCGCGTCATCGCCACCACCGCCGATGTCGACCGCGACGACGGCGCGTTCTCGAGGCTCGCCGCATGGGGGCAACGTCGCCCCTGGCTCGTCGTCAGCGCCGCGACCGCGCTGCTGCTTCTGCTGGCGACCCCGGTGCTCGGCATCACGCTGCGCAACTCCGACATCGAGGCGTTGCCCGCCGGGAACGAGCGGCGCGACTTCGTCGAGGCGTTCCGCGAGGGATTCCCGGACCTCGGCGAGCCCGCCATCACGATCCACACGCTGGCGGACCCCGCGGACCTGACCGGCTTCCTCGACCAGGTCGCGGAGGTCGAGGGCGTGCGGGCGCTCGACGCGCCGGAGACGGTCGACGGCGAGACCTTCGTCGGCGTGCGGCTCGACGCGACCGACCCGTCGGGTCCCGAGGCCGTACGGGCGGTCGAGGACATCCGCCTGCTCGAGGAGCCCGTGGAGCTCAAGGTCGGCGGCGTCGCCGCGACGCAGATCGACTTCCTCGCCGCGATCGTCGAGGGCGCACTGCTCGCGGGCGGCCTGGTCGTCGTCGCGACGCTGGTGCTGCTGTTCCTCATGACCGGGTCCCTGCTCGTGCCCGTCAAGACCCTGGTGATCAACTCGCTGTCCCTGCTCGCGACGCTCGGCGTGGTGACATGGATCTTCGGCGAGGGCCATCTGGAGGCCACCCTGGGGTTCACATCGACCGGGGGTATCGAGACGTACGTCGCGGTCATTATCGCGGCGTTCGGCTTCGGGCTCGCGATGGACTACGAGGTCTTCCTGCTCGCGCGCGTCAAGGAGTACGTGGACGCGGGCGACGACAACGATGCCGCGGTGCGCAAGGGCCTCCAGCGCTCGGGCCGCATCATCACGTCCGCGGCGGCGGTCGTGGTGCTCGTCTTCCTGGGCTTCGCGCTGGGCGACCTGCTCATGATCAAGGAGGTGGGCGTCGGGCTCGCGGTCGCCGTCATCCTCGACGCCACCGTGGTGCGCATGCTGCTGGTCCCCGCGACGATGACGCTGCTGGGCGACTGGAACTGGTGGGCGCCCGCTCCCCTGCGCCGGCTGCACGCGCGGCTCGGGCTCCGCCACTGACGCCTGCGTCGCGCCCACTCCCGCGTTGCAAGGTTTCTTTCGAAAGAGTACTTTCGATTTCGTGGAGAACCCCGAGAACGAGGCGGCACCCTGGCCGGTCCGCGAGATCACCGACCCGCGCGAGCTGCGCGCCCTCGCGCATCCCGTGCGGTTCGCGCTGCTCGACCTGCTCTCCGAGGGTCCCCTCACGGCATCCCAGTGCGCGGAGCGCCTGGGCCAGACCCCGGCGAACTGCTCCTACCACCTGCGCCAGCTCGCCAAGTACGGGCATGTGCTCCCCGCGGAGGGGGGCAAGGGTCGCGAGCGTCCGTGGCGCGCGCGCTCCGAAGGGATCTCGTGGGACAGCAGCGGCGCGGCCGGGACGGCGCATGAGGTCGCCGCAGCCGCGCTGTCCAGCGTGATCGAGGACTACCGCTTCGAGGCGTGGCGCGCCTACCGCTCCCGCCGCGACCACGAGGCGGCGGTCTGGCGCGCGGCAGACATGTCCACCGACGTGGTCGCGTGGATGACACCCGCGGAGCTGGTCGCGCTCAAGTCGGCCATGCTGCGCCTCTTCGCGCCCTACGTCGACCGTGATCACGATCCCGCCGCCCGTCCCGACGGGGCGCGCGCGGTCCGGTACTTCGCCTACGCCTACCCGGGCGAGGATCCCCGCGCATGAGCCAGGACCTCGTTCGGCTCCGCCGCCGCTACGTCACGCTCACCGCGCTGCGCTGGCTCCCGACGGGCCTCGTCGCCCCGCTGATCGTGCTCCTGCTGAGCACCCGCGGGATGTCCCTCACCACCATCGGCCTCCTGACGGCGCTGTTCAGCGCGTCGACGCTGCTCCTCGAGCTGCCCACCGGCGGCCTCGCCGACGTCGTCGGGCGCAGGGGCGTGATCGTCGCCTCGTCGCTGGTGAGCGCGCTGGGCTCGACGCTCGTCGCGTTCGCGAACAGCGCGGCGTGGTTCGCGGTCGCGTTCGTGCTCATGGGCCTCGCCCGCGCGCTCGACTCGGGTCCGCTCGAGGCCTGGTACGTGGACCGCGTCCACGCGGTCGACCCCGATGCGGACCTCACGCCGGGACTGTCGCGTGCCGCCGTCGCGGAGTCCGGCTCGCTCGCCGTCGGGGCCCTTGCCGCGGGCGCGGCGGTCGCGATCGTGCCGGGGCCGACGTCGGGCGCGGGCCTCGTCGCGCTGTCCGTCCCCTTCTTCCTCCGCGCCGTGCTGTCGCTCGTGCAGATCGCCGTGACGCTCGCCTGGGTCGACGAGGTCCCGGACCGCCGGCCCGGCCTCGCCGCGCCCCAGCAGCGCGGCGCCCTCGCGCGCATCGTCGCCGGCTCCCGCGCCAGCGCGCGCGAGGTGCCTGCCACCGTGGCACGGGGGCTGCGAGTCGCGGGTGGATCCGCCCGCATCCGCCGCCTGCTCGCGTTCACCGGGGCGCTCGGGGTGGCGCTCGCCGGGATCGAGCTGCTCGCGCCCGCTCGCGCGTCGGCGCTGCTCGGCGGCGAGGCCGCGGCCGCGGGCCCGTACGCCGTGCTGGTCACCGCGGGGTTCCTCGGCTCGTCGGCCGGCGCGGCGCTCGCGCCCGCAGCGTCGCGCCTCTTCCGTCACGATGCGAGGGCGGCCGCGCTCTCCATCGCGGGTGCCGCCATCGCGCTCGCCTGCGTCGCCCTGCCGCTCGCGGGTGCGGCCGCGGCGGCCTTCGTCGCCTTCTACCTTCTGCTCGGCGTGAGCGGGCCGCTGACGGCGTCCCTGCTCCACGGCGAGGTCGGCTCCGCGGAGCGTGCCACCCTGCTGTCCGTGCAGTCCATGGCGCTCCAGTCGGCGGCGCTCGTCTGCACGGCGGCGCTCGGCGCCGTCGCGGGAGCCACCTCGCTCGCGGTCGGCTTCGGCGCCCTCGCGGGCGCGCTCGCGTGCGGCGCGCTCGCCATCGGGCGGTGGCCCGCGCCCGAGCCGCGCACACAGGCCGGGTCCGCCGAGGATCCTGCGCACGTGCCCGCCACCCGCTGACGGCGGCCTCTCACCCGAGGGACTTCCCCACGTCCGCGAGGACGTCCATCACCGCCCGCACCGCGTGGCGGGCGACCCGCTCGGGACGCCCGATGGCCACGATGCTCCGCACCGCCCGCACCCCGGTGAGGGGGATGAGGCGGTAGGCCGGTGAGGCCGGCGTCGAGAACCGCGGCAGCAGCGCGAGCCCCAGCCCCCTGCTCACGAGCGATTCGACCAGCCTGTTGTCCCTGATCTCGACGATGCGCTCGAGCGTCGCGCCGGTGGACCCCTCGATGCTCTCGAGCACGGTGGCGAACGGGTAGCCGCGCGGCACCGCGATCCAGCGGTACGCGACGACGTCGTCAGGCGCGAGGACGGCGCGCGAGGCGAGCGGGTGGTCGGCGGGCACCGCCACGTCGATGGGCTCGCGAGCGACCACTTGGGAGAACAGCCCCTCGGCACCGGCCGGCACGTCCGCGCTGAGGCTGTGCGCGATCACCAGGTCGTCGTCGAGCGTCCGACCCGCGTAGTCGGCCTCCGCGAGGTCGAAGTCCTCGAGCTCGATCGCGATGCGCGTGCCCACGAGCCTCGCCATCAGCCCTGGCAGCAAGGCGGCGCCGGCGCTCGGCAAGGTACCGATGCGGACCGTGCCGCTCGGCTCGCCGCGCCCGGCGTCGAGCGACGCCTCCACGCGCGCGAGGGCCGCCAGCACATCGTCCGCGCCATCGGCGAGGATCTCCCCCGCCCACGTGAGTCTCAGTCCCCGGGACACGGGCTCGACGAGCTGCACGCCGAGCTCACGCTCCGCCGTCCTCAGCTGCTGGGACAGCGCGGACGGCGTCCGGTAGGTGGCCGCGGCGACCGCGCCCAGAGTGCCCCGCTCCCGCAGGTCGCGCAGCAGCTCGAGGTGGCGGACTTCCATGTAGGCATCCTAAACGGTCGGTTCAGAAGCATGCGCTGGTTCTTCATGACGCGCCGGACCAGACTGGCGTCATGCCCATCCGCCACGTCGCGCTCGCCGTCCTGGTCGCCGTCCTGTGGGGCGTGAACTTCGTCGCGATCCATGCGTCGCTCGAGGTGTTCCCTCCGCTCCTCCTCGTCGCCGTGCGGTTCGCGCTCATCGCGATCCCGACCGTGCTGCTCGTTCCCCGGCCCCGTGTGCCGCTGCGATGGCTGCTCGGCTACGGGCTCGGGTTCGGCACGCTCCAGTTCCTGTTCCTGTACCTGGGCATGCACGCGGGCTTCCCCACCGGGCTCGCGTCGCTGGTGCTGCAGGCCTCGGCGCCCTTCACGGTGGTGCTCGGCGCGCTCCTGCTGCGGGAGCGGCTGGGCGGGCGCCGCATCGCAGGCGTCGCGGTCGCGGTCGCCGGGCTCGCGGCGGTCGGAGTCAGCTACGGCACATCCGCGCCCGTCGTGCCGTTCCTGCTGGTGCTGCTCGGCGCGCTCGGCTGGGCGCTCGGCAACCTCGCGAGCCGCCAGGCGCGGGCAGAACGGCCCCTTCACCTGGTCCTCTGGATGTCGGTCGTGCCGCCGCTGCCCATGCTCGCGCTGTCGCTCGCGGTCGAGGGCCCGGCCCGGATCGGCGACGCGCTCCTGTCCTCGCTCAGCGTCGCCGCGATCCCCGCGTGGCTCGGGCTCGCCTACACGATCCTGCTCGGGACGCTCGTCGGCTCGGGCATCTGGGTGTGGCTCATGGCCCGGTATCCGGCCTCCACCGTCGCGCCGTTCTCGATGCTGGTGCCGGTGGTCGGCATCGTCACCGCGTGGCTCGCGCTCGGCGAGGCGCCTGGGTGGGGCGAGCTCGCGGGCGGCGTGCTCGTGGTAGCCGGTGTGCTCTGGGCGTCGCGGCCCTCGCCCTCCTCCAAACCTGCGGAGTCCCGCATCGTCCCGGCGGGAGCGACCGTTCCCGAGCGCGCCGCACCGGTCTGAGCCGGCACGCGCCGAGACGACGAGGGCGGGACCCCCCATGGGGATCCCGCCCTCGTTCAGCGCGATGCGGCGGGCGCTCAGGCCTCGGCCGGCTCCTCGTCCTCGGGGACGAAGTCCACGCCGGCCTCGGAGCGCTGCTCCGGGGTGATGGGCGCCGGGGCCTGCGTCAGCGGGTCGTAGCCGCCGCCCGACTTCGGGAAGGCGATGACGTCACGGATGGAGTCCGCCTTGGCGAGCAGCGCCGTCACGCGGTCCCAGCCGAGCGCAATGCCGCCGTGCGGCGGGGCGCCGAACTGGAACGCGTCGAGCAGGAAGCCGAACTTCTCCTGCGCCTCCTCGGCGCCGATGCCCATGACGTTGAACACCCGCTGCTGGACGTCCTGGCGGTGGATACGGATCGAGCCGCCGCCGATCTCGTTTCCGTTGCAGACGATGTCGTACGCGTAGGCCGTGGCCGGTCCCGGGTCCGTGTCGAACGTGACCATGAACTCGGGCTTGGGGCTCGTGAACGCGTGGTGCACCGCGGTCCAGGCCGAGGTCCCCAGGGCGACGTCGTCATCGTCCACGTCGACCGGCTTGAACAGCGGGGCGTCGACCACCCAGCAGAACTCGAAGCGGTCCTCGTCGATCAGGCCGACGCGCTTCGCGATCTCATTGCGGGCCGCACCGAGGAGCGCGCGCGACGGGCCGGTCTTGCCGGCCGCGAAGAAGATGCAGTCGCCGGGGTTCGCGCCGACGGCCTCGGCGAGGCCCGCGAGCTCGGCCTCCGACAGGTTCTTGGCGACGGGGCCGCCCAGCGTGCCGTCCTCCTGGACCAGCACGTACGCGAGGCCCTTGGCGCCGCGCTGCTTGGCCCACTCCTGCCACGCGTCGAGCACCTTGCGGGGCTGCGAGGCGCCGCCCGGCATGACCACCGCGCCCACGTACTCCGCCTGGAACACGCGGAACGGCGTCTCCTTGAAGTACGCGGTGAGCTCCGTGAGCTCGAGGCCGAAGCGCAGGTCGGGCTTGTCGGAGCCGAAGCGCGCCATCGCCTCCGCGTACGTGAGGCGCGGGATGGGAAGCGAGACCTCGTAGCCGATGAGCGACCACAGCTCCTTGACGAGCTCCTCGCCCAGCGCGATGACGTCGTCCTGGTCGACGAAGCTCATCTCGATGTCGAGCTGCGTGAACTCGGGCTGGCGGTCCGCGCGGAAGTCCTCGTCGCGGTAGCAGCGAGCGATCTGGTAGTAGCGCTCCATGCCCGACACCATGAGCAGCTGCTTGAACAGCTGCGGCGACTGCGGGAGGGCGTACCAGGAGCCGGGCGACAGGCGCGCGGGCACCAGGAAGTCGCGGGCACCCTCGGGGGTCGAGCGCGTGAGGGTCGGCGTCTCGATCTCGAGGAAGTCGTGGCGCTCGAGGACGCGGCGGGCGGCCTTGTTGACCTCGGAGCGCAGCACGATGTTCGCGCGCGGCTGCGGGCGGCGCAGGTCGAGGTAGCGGTGCTTGAGGCGCGCCTCCTCGCCCACGGTGACGTGCTCGTCGATCGGGAAGGGCGTCGGCGCGGACTCGTTGAGGATCACGACGTCCTTGACGTCGACCTCGATCTCGCCGGACGCCATGTTCGGGTTCGCCGAGCCCTCGGGACGCAGCCGGACCTCGCCGGTGACCTGGATGACGTACTCGGTGCGCAGCGCGTGCGCGATGTCCTCACGCAGCACGATCTGCGCGAGACCGGACGCGTCGCGCAGGTCGATGAAGGCGACGCCTCCGTGATCGCGGCGACGGCCCACCCACCCGGCGAGGGTGACGGTCGCGCCCGCGTCGGCGGCGCGCAGGTTTCCAGCAAGGTGCGTGCGGAGCAAGGTTGTGCCTTTCGTTCGCGCAGGGTGCGCGCGTCTGGGTGAAGAGCGGGTACCAGTCTAGCCGCGGACGATGCGCGGCTTCAGGTCCTCGGTCGGGGGTGCCCACGTGTCGGCGTTGGCGGGGATCTGCTCGCCCGAGCGGATGTCCTTGACCTCGCCGTCGGGCGACGTGCCGTCGCCCGCCCCCGGGAACCACACGAACGGGATCCCCCGGCGATCGGCGTACTGGATCTGCTTGCCGAACTTCGCGGCGTTGGGCGAGACCTCCGTCGCGATCCCACGCGCGCGCAGGCGGTCGGCGATCGCGGACGATGCGCCGCGGTGCTCCTCGTCCGTCACGGCGACGAGCACGGCCTGGGGCACGGAACGCGAGGCCGTCGCGATCCCGGCACCGAGCATGCGGCTCACCAGCCGGCTCACGCCGATCGACATGCCGACGCCCGGGAAGCCGCCGCCCGCGACGAGCGAGTCGTAGCGCCCGCCCGAGCAGATCGAGCCGAGGTCCTCGTGCCCCTCGAGCACCGTCTCGTAGACCGCGCCCGTGTAGTAGTCGAGGCCGCGCGCGATGCGCAGGTCCGCGATCGCGGTCTCCGGCACGGCGGCGTTGACCGCGTCGACCAGCACCGCGAGCGAACGGGCGCCGCGGTCGAACTGCGCGCGGGCCTCGTCCGCATCGTCCACGATCGGGCTGTGGTCCCACAGCGCCTCGACCAGGTCGACGAACGAGCCGTCCGGGGTCTGGATCGCGGCGAGCTCGAGGATCGCGTCGACCGCCGCGGCGCTCACGCCCTTGCCGTGCAGCTCCTCGCGCACGCCGTCGGGGCCGATCTTGTCGAGCTTGTCGACGCTGCGCAGCGCGCCGGCGATGTCGAGGATGCCGACGCCCCGGTAGAAGCCCTCGACCAGGCCGCGGTTGTTGAGGTGCATGCGCGCGGGAGGCAGCGGCAGCGCACGCAGGGCGCGCGCCATGACGATCGCCACCTCGGCCTCGAGGTGCTCGGGGAGGGTGTCCCGCCCGACGACGTCGATGTCGGCCTGATAGAACTCGCGGAAGCGGCCCTCCTGCGGACGCTCCCCTCGCCACACCTTCTGGATCTGGCAGCGGCGGAACGGGAACTGCAGGTGGCCCTGGTTCTCCTCGACGTAGCGGGCGAACGGCACCGTGAGGTCGAAGTGGAGGCCCAGCTTCGCCTCCTTGGCGCGGCGGTCGCCGCCCTCCTCCGCGTTGAGGCGCCCGATCGCGTAGATCTCCTTCGACGCGTCCGAGTCGCCCGCGAGCCGCTCGACGGGCTCGACGGCACGCGTCTCGATCTCGCCGAAGCCATGCAGCGCGAAGACCTCACGCAGGGTCGCGAGCACATGCGCCTCGACAAGGCGTTCCTGCGGGGACCATTCGGGGAATCCGGAGAGCGGTTGTACGCGTGCCATGCCCGCCATTGTTCCGCATCGGCCCGCCCTAGACTGACCTGGCACCACGCCGATCGGGAGAACCACGCATGACCACCAAGAAGCAGGCCAAGGCCCAGGCGGCCAAGCGCCAGCACGCCTACGAGGAGCGCGTCGCAGCGAAGCGACGCCGTCAGCAGCACGTCATCCGCCTGACCGCGGTGATCACGCTCGCCGCGCTCGTGCTCGGCGGCGGACTCACGGTGCTGCTGCTCGCCCTCCAGGACGACGACGCGGACACCGGTGCCGCGGCCGCCACGACGCCGGCCGCGACCGCGACTGCCTCGACCGGGTCCACGGACGGCTCCAGCGACGCGGCCGACGACTTCGACGTCGAGATCGCCTCGGGCTGGGCCGCCTCCCCCGAGCCGCCGGACCCGTCCTACGCCGAGGACCGCACCTGGACCGTCACCATGGGCACCAACCAGGGCGACCTGGTGATGGAGCTCGACGGCGCCGCCGCACCTCAGGCCGTCGCCAGCTTCATCAAGCTCGCCGAGGACGGCTACTTCGACGGCACCAGCTGCCACCGCCTCACCACCGCCGGCATCTACGTGCTGCAGTGCGGCGATCCCACCGGCCTCGGCACGGGCGGCCCCGCCTATCGCTACGGCCCCATCGAGAACGCCCCGGCGGACGACCTCTACCCCGCGGGCACCATCGCCATGGCGCGCGTGAGCGGCAACGGGGAGTCGATGGGAAGCCAGTTCTTCATCGTCTACGAGGACTCCACCATCCCGTCCGACTCGGCCGGCGGCTACACCGTGCTCGGTCATCTGACTGCGGGGACCGATAGGGTGGTCTCTGTTGCCAATGCAGGCACCATCACCGGGGACACCGATGGCACCCCGGCCAAGTCCGTCATCGTGAACGAGGTATCCGTCTCATGACCGAGTCGTCCGACGCTTCGGCGCCGCACACCGAGGCCCCCGCGGCCGAGTCCCAGCCCACCCCCGAGCCCGCCGCAGAACCGGCAACCGAGGCGCCCGCCGAGGAGACCACGGAGGAGACCGCAGCGGCCCCCGAGGCCGAGGCGCCCGCCGTGAAGCCGGCCAAGGCCCCGAAGCCTCGCGCACCCAAGCCCGGCTCCTTCAAGACCCCCTCCCCCGTCGCCGTCGCCAAGCAGGCGACGCACACGGTGGTGCCCGTGCCCGTCGCGGCCGAGGTGCCCCAGGAGCGCTTCGAGGAGGCGCTCGCGCACGGCCTCGTCGAGGAGGGCAAGGCGTACGTCATCGTCGCCGAGGAGCGCGTCGAGGTAGGCCCCGCGGCCGACGACGACGCGCTGCACGCCTATGCGCACGCGTTCTTCGAGCTCGAGGCCTCCGTCGAGCGCTTCCACGCTCGCCTGGCCTCGGCGGAGCTCGCTCCCAAGGACATCGACGAGTCGATCGCCTCGATCGAGGCGATCCTCACTCCCCCGAGCGTGGTCGGCGACCTCGACACGCTCGTCGAGCGCTACGCCGCCGTGAAGGCCGAGGCGGAGGACGTCCGCACGCGCATCCAGGAGGAGCGCCGCGTGGCCCGCGAGGCCGCCGTCGCCGCGCGCGAGGAGATCGTCGTCACGGCCGAGGCCCTCGCGGCCAAGCCCGAGGACCAGGTCCACTGGAAGAACGACACCGCGACGCTGCGCGGCCTGCTCGACCAGTGGAAGGAGGCGCAGCGCTCCGGCGCGCGTATCCCCAAGGACGTCGAGCGCGCGCTGTGGGCGCGGTTCACGCACGCAAGGTCCGCCTTCGAGAAGGCGCGCAAGCACCACTTCGCCGAGCTCGACCGTTCGAACGCGGATGTCGCGGGTCGCAAGGAGACGCTGGTCGCTCGTGCCGAGGAGCTCTCGCAGACCACGGACTGGGACCGCGGCGCGCGCGGCTTCCGCGATCTCATGAACGAGTGGCGCACCGCGGGTCGCGGCCGACGCTCGGTGGACGATGCGCTGTGGAAGCGGTTCCAGGCCGCCCAGGATGCCTTCTTCGAGGCTCGCCGGGGCGCCGCCGACGCCGAGGACGAGGCCCTGTCGGGCAACGTCGAGGCCAAGGAGGCCGCCGTGGTCGAGGCCGAGGCGCTGCTGCCGATCAAGGACCTCGCCGCGACCAAGCAGGCGCTGCGTCCCATCCAGGACCGCTTCGAGGCGGCCGGCCGCGTGCCGCGCGCCGACGTCGCGCGCCTGACCAAGCGCATGGGCGTCGTCGAGAAGGCCGTGCGCGATGCCGAGGACGCCGAGTGGAACTCGCGCAACCCGGAGCTCGAGGCGCGTGCCACCGGCGCCGCCGCGCAGCTGCTCTCGGCCATCGAAGCGCTCGAGGCGGAGATCGCGGAGGCCAAGGCCAAGGGCAAGGGCACCGCGAAGCTCGAGGAGTCGCTCGAGGCACGCAAGGCGTGGCTCAAGCAGATCCAGTCGCTCTAGCCGCAGCCGTCACGAGCGCCCCGTCACCGCAAGGTGGCGGGGCGCTCGTGCTTGCCCCCTCGACACTCCCAACGGAGCTGATCCCGGCCTGCCGGCGTGTCGCGCCTGTTATCGGTCGCGAGGGGGCGTGTCGCCGCGAGATCCGTTGGAACTGTCAGCCGGGGCGGGGCGGTGCGCGGCGGCAGTCCACAGCCCGGTCGCGCGTCGGGCACGGCGCACGGCACCCTGGACCGGTGATCCTGGTGCACCCCGACGATGTCGGACCGCTCGCGTATGCGCGGCTGCTGCGCGACGGCGCCCTCGCGGTCGCCATCCGCGGCACCGCACGCCCCCGGGACATCCCCGACTCCCCCGGGCTCCGCGCGATCGTCGCCGCGCCCCGCGTGCCCGCGCACACCGTCCTCACGGGGCTCGCGGCGCTCTGGACGCACGGATGGCTGCCGGCGCCACCCTCCACCTGGCATGCGGTCGGGGCACGCGGCCTCTACCGCCCGGCCGGGTGCCTGGTCGAGCTCCACTCGGGCCGCACCGCCACGCACGCCGTCCGCATCGGCCCGCTGCGGGTGGCCGCGCCGGCGCGGGCGTGCCTCGACGCGCTGAGGTGGGAGCCGCCCGAGCCGGCGCTGCGGGCTGTCGGCGCCGGCCTCGCGTCCGGGCGGATACGGACGCGCACCCTGCTCGTGGAGCTCGAGCGGGAGGCTCCCACAGGAGCGGGCTACGTGCGGCTCGTCTCCCTGGTTCAGGCGCTCAGGGGCGCTTGGCCCCCGTGACCCTCCGCGCGTCGTAGACGCCGTCGATGCGCCGCACCGCGCTGAGGATCGCGCCGAGGTGCGAGGGGTCGGCCATCTCGAACTGGAAGCTCGACATCGCGACCCGCTCGCGGTTGGTCGACACGTTCGCGGACAGGATGTTGACGTGGTGGTCGGACAGCACCTGCGTCACGTCCGAGAGCAGCCGGTTGCGGTCGAGCGCCTCGACCTCGATCTGCACCAGGAACGTCCCGGCGTTGTGACCGGTCCACTCGACGTCGATGAGACGCTCGTTCTGCGCCCGGAGCTGCGCGAGGTTCTCGCAGTCGGCACGATGCACCGAGACGCCCGAGCCGCGCGTGACGAAGCCCTGGATGGGGTCCCCCGGCACCGGGGTGCAGCAGCGCGCGAGCTTGACCACGACGTCGGTCAGCCCGTGGACCGCCACCCCAGGATCGCCGCGGCGCGACGGGGTCCGCTGCGCGGGCAGGCCGGGACGGGTGATCTCGGTGAGGTCCTCGTCCGCGCCCTCCTGGCCGCCCACGGCCTCGACCATGCGGGTCACCACGTCGGCCGCCTGCTCCTTGTGCTCGCCGATGGCGGCGTAGAGCGAGTCGACGTCCTCGTAGTGCATCTCCTTCGCGAGGGCGAGGAGCGTGGGCCGGGACATCAGGCGCTGCATCGGCAGCTGCTGGCGACGGATCGCGCGGGCGAGCATGTCGCGGCCGGTCTCGATCGACTCCTCGCGCCGCTCGCGCGTGAACCACTGGCGGATCTTGTTCTTGGCGCGCGTCGACTGGACGAACTCGAGCCAGTCCCGCTTGGGATGGGCGTTCTCGTCCGACGTGGTGAGGACCTCGACCGTGTCGCCGTTCTCGAGCGTCGAGTCGAGCGGGACCAGGCGGCCGTTGACCTTCGCGCCGATGGTCTTGTGGCCCACCTCGGTGTGGACCGCGTAGGCGAAGTCGACGGGGGTCGCGCCCTGGGGCAGCGACAGGAGCTTGCCGCGCGGCGTGAACACATAGACCTCGGCCCGCGAGATCTCGCCGCGCAGGCTGTCGAGGAACTCGGTCGGGTCGGCCGTCTCCTGCTGCCAGTCGGCGATCTGACGCAGCCAGCCCATGTCGCCCTGGCTGCCGCGCGACTGCTCGCCGGTCTTCGCGTTCTCCTTGTAGCGCCAATGCGCCGCGAGGCCGTACTCGGCCCGACGGTGCATGTCGTACGTGCGGATCTGCAGCTCGACGGGCTTGCCCGTGGGACCGATCACCGTGGTGTGCAGCGACTGGTACAGGTTGAACTTGGGCATCGCGATGTAGTCCTTGAACCGGCCCGGGACGGGCTGGTACCGGGCATGCATCGCGCCCAGGACCGCATAGCAGTCGCGCACCGTCTCGACCAAGATGCGGATCCCCACGAGGTCGTAGATGTCGTTGAGGTCGCGGCCCCGCACGATCATCTTCTGGTAGACGGAGTAGTAGTGCTTGGGGCGGCCCGTGATCTCCGCCTTGATGCGCATCCCGCGCAGGTCCTTCTCGATCTCCGCCCGCACCTGGGCGAGGTACTTCTCGCGCTCGGGCGCCCGGTCGGTGACGACGTCGACGATCTCCTGGTAGATCTTCGGGTACAGCGTCTGGAAGCTGAGGTCCTCGAGCTCCCACTTGATCGCGTTGAGCCCCATGCGGTGCGCGAGCGGCGCGTAGATCTCGAGCGTCTCCTGCGCCTTCTTGCGCGCGGACTCGGGAGCGACGTACTTCCACGTGCGCGCGTTGTGCAGCCGGTCGCACAGCTTGAGCAGCAGCACGCGGATGTCCTTGGCCATCGCGACGACCATCTTGCGGACCGTCTCGGCCTGGGCCGCGTCGCCGTACTTGACCTTGTCGAGCTTGGTGACGCCGTCGACGATCATCGCGACCTCGCCGCCGAACTCGGCCTCCATGCGCTCGAGCGGATAGTCCGTGTCCTCGACCACGTCGTGGAGGAGCGCCGCGGCGATCACCGAGTCCGGCATGCCCAGGTCGGCGATGATCTGGGCGACCGCGATGGGGTGCGTGATGTAGGGCTCGCCGCTCTTGCGCTTCTGCTCGCGGTGCGCCTCCTCGGCCACCTTGTAGGCGCGCTCGATCAGGCCGGTCCGTCCGCGCGGGTACATGCGCCGATACGTGTCGAGCACGCCGTCGATCGCGCTCGACTCCCGGCTCCCCCGGCGGAGGAACCCGAGCCCGAGCGTCCCGGTCGAGGGACGGGTCTCCGTCACACGCACCTCCGTGGCTGGTAGACCGACAGTCTATCCGCGCGCGGACGTCCTGAATGCTCTCCCTGGTAAAGACCGAGGGGGACGATGCACGGAAGGCTTCCGCGCATCGTCCCCCTCGGGACGGGTTCCCGTCAGTGCTTGCGGTTCTTGCGCTTGGGCTGCGCCGCCGTGCCCTGGTGGCTGCCCTTGTTCACGGCGCCCACGCGGACCTCGCCGTCCTCGGAGATCGCGACATCGGTCTCGCCGGACGCACGCAGCTCGAGCACCTTGGCGGTGTGCGACGCGATGCGCTCCTCCTTGTCGCGCAGCGCGACCTCGACCGGCGTGGCGACGAAGATCGACGAGTAGGTGCCGACCGCCATGCCGACGAACAGCGCGAGCGAGATGTCGAGCAGCGTGCCCGCGCCGAGCAGGAACGAGCCGATGAAGAGGATCGCGCTCACGGGCAGCAGCGCCACCACGGAGGTGTTGATGGAGCGCACGAGGGTCTGGTTGAGACCCAGGTTCGCGAGCTCGTCGTACGTGTACCGGTGCTGCGACGTGAGGTTCGCGGTGTTCTCGCGGACCTTGTCGAACACCACCACCGTGTCGTAGAGCGAGTAGCCCAGGATGGTGAGGAATCCGATCACTGACGCCGGCGTGACCTCGATGCCGGTCGCCGCGTACACGCCCACCGTGATGATGAGGTCGTGCGCGAGGGCGACGAGCGCCGCGGCGGACATGCGCCACGCGCGGAAGTACAGCGCCATGACGATCGAGACGAGCACCAGGAAGACCACGAGCGACTGCACCGCGGCCTTGCCCACGGACGCGCCCCACGTGGGGCCGATCTGCGTGAAGCTGACCTGCGCCTCGGGGACGTCGTAGGCCTCGGCGAGCTGCGTGGTGATCTCGCGCGCGGTCTCCGTGGCGGTGTCCTCGTCGAGCACGCCGATCTGGATACGGACGTCGTTGTCGCCCAGGATGGTGACGCGGGCGGTCTCGCCGGGAGCGAGCTCCTCGATCACCGCGCGGGCCTCCTCGGGCTCCGTGATCGCGGTGTCGGTGACACGGAACTCGGTGCCGCCGGTGAAGTCGATGCCCATGTTGAGGCCCTTGGTGAAGAGCAGCAGCAGGGACAGCGCGACGAGCACGCCCGAGACGAGGAACCAGCGCTTGCGCTGCTGGACGATCGGGTAGGTCTTCTCACCCGAGTGGAGCTTGTTGCCCCACTGCGCCAGGTTGAGCTTCATCGGTTCTCCTCCCCCGCGGGGTTGGCGTCGGCGGGCTCGGCATCGTCCGCATCGGCCTCCGGGGCATCGCCCTTCGCGGCGGCGATCGCGGCGGCGGCCTTGCGCTCGGCGAGCGTCGGCTGGTCGGTGCGGACCACGCGGCCGCGGCCCTTGTACATCGTGTCGCGGCCCAGCTGGCGGGGATCGAGACCGGACCACGGGTGACCGTGCGCGAAGAACGGGACCTTGGCCAGGAGCATGAGCACCGGGTGGGTGAACAGGAACACCACGAGGATGTCCACGAGCGTCGTGAGGCCGAGCGTGAACGCGAAGCCTCGGACGCCGCCCACCGCGAGCACGTAGAGCACCACCGCGGCGAGGATGTTGATCGCGTCGGACGCGAGGATCGTGCGGCGGGCGCGACGCCAGCCGTGATCGATCGCCGACTGGAGGCTGCGGCCCTCGCGGAGCTCGTCTCGGACGCGCTCGAAGTAGACGATGAACGAGTCCGCCGTCACACCGATCGCGACGATCAGACCCGCGACACCGGCGAGCGAGAGGCGGTAGCCGATGGTCCAGGACAGGACCGCGATGAGGCCGTACGTGATGCCGCCCGCGATCACGAGCGACCCGACCGTCACCAGGCCGAGCGCGCGGTACTGGATGAGCGAGTAGATCACCACGAGCACCAGACCGATGAGGCCCGCGATGAGGCCCTTCTGGAGCTGGTCGGCGCCGAGCGTCGCGGAGATCTGCTGCTCCGACTGCACCTCGAGCGTCATCGGGAGCGCGCCGAACTTCAGCTGGTTGGCCAGCTGTGCGGCGGACTCCTGCGTGATGCCTTCACCGGTGATCGACGCCTGGCCGCCCGTGATGGTGGTGGAGACCGAGGGGGCCGAGATCACGACGCCGTCGAGCACCATCGCGAACTGGTTGCGCGGCGACTCGAGGTCCTTGATGCGGCCGGTGATGCCGGCGAACGTGTCGCCGCCGTCGCTCGTGAACTCCATGCGGACCTCGTAGCGGCCCGTCAGGTTGCCCTGCGTGTTGTACTCCGGGCCCGACGTCGCGGTGGCGATGTCGGTACCGTCCATCTCGACGGGGCCGAGGATGTACTTGACGTAGCCGTCCTGGTCGCAGACCGCGTCGGCCTTGGTCGGGTCGCCGGGCGTGACGCCCGCGAGGTTCGCGGCCTTCGTGCAGTCGAGCGCGTCGTACTTCGCCTGGACGTCATCGGTGATCCACTCGAGCGACGAGGCGTCGGTGCCCTCCGCGGGCTCGGTGGAGGCCTCGGCGGACGACTCGTCCGTCGCCTCGGCGGACGGCTCCGCGGTCGCCTCGTCCGTGGCGGCGGGAGCGGCGCTCTCGTCGGCCGACGGCTCCGCGGTGGCCTCGGCAGTCGCCTCGGCGGTCGGCTCGGCGGACGACTCGTCCGTCGCCTCGTCGGAGGCGGTCGCGCTGGGCTCCGGCGTCGCCGACGTGTCGGTGGTCAGGTCGCTGTACCCGATCTCGAGCACGGGACGGAACTGGAGCTGCGCGCTCTGGCGCACCAGGTCGACGGTCTCCTCGGACGGGTTGCCTGGCAGCGCGACCACGATGTTCTGGCCCTGCGTGCTGATCTCCGCCTCAGAGACACCGGACGCGTCGATGCGTCGGCGGATGATCTCCACGGCCTGGTCCAGGTCGGTCTGGGTGATCGTCTCCTCGCTGCCCTCGGTCAGCACGGGCGCGAGCACGATCTCGCGTCCGCCGGCGAGGTCGAGCGCGAGGTCGGGCGTCCAGGACGCACCGCCCGTCACCACTCCGACGGCCAACATTCCATACAGGCCGACGACGATCGCGCCCAGCCAGGTCAGCGCACGACGCGCCTCGTTCTTCACACGTGCCACAGGATTCCTCACGGTCTCGGCTCGCTTGAGCCCCGGGCGATTCTAGGCGGGTCCGGGGCCCTCAGTCGAACACGGCACGCGGTGTCGGGCTCAAGGACGCTTGCACGGGGCCACGCGCGCCGGCCGATTCAGTCGAAGAGCCGCCCGCCGGCCTCGCCGCCGATCGCGTCCGCCGGCGGGGTGAGGCCCAGGTGGCGCCACGCGTCCGCGGTCGCGATGCGCCCGCGCGGCGTGCGCGACATGAGGCCCTCGCGGACCAGGAACGGCTCCGCCACGGTCTCGACCGTCTCGGTCTCCTCGCCCACGGTCACGGCCAAGGTCGACAGCCCCACCGGGCCGCCCGCGAAGCGCGTGCACAGCGCGCGGAGAACCGCACGGTCGAGCCGGTCGAGGCCGCGCTCGTCGACCTCGTACACCGCCAGCGCCTCGCGCGCCGCGACCATGTCGGCGCGACCGGAGCCGTGGACCTGCGCCCAGTCCCTCACGCGGCGCAGCAGGCGGTTGGCGATGCGCGGGGTCCCGCGGGATCGCGAGGCGATCTCATGCGCCGCGTCGTGCGAGATCGACACCCCCAGACGGCCCGCCGAGCGTACGACGATCGCCTTGAGCTCGTCGTCCTCGTAGAAGTCCAGGTGGCCGGTGAAGCCGAAGCGGTCGCGCAGCGGCGCCGGGAGCAGGCCCGCGCGCGTGGTCGCGCCGACCACGGTGAACGGCGGGAGGCTCAGGGGGATCGATGTGGCTCCCGCGCCCTTGCCCACCACCACGTCGACGCGGAAGTCCTCCATAGCGAGGTAGAGCATCTCCTCGGCCGGACGCGCGAGGCGGTGGATCTCGTCCAGGAACAGCACGTCGCCCTCGTCGAGCGACGAGAGGATCGCGGCGAGGTCGCCCGCGTGCTGGATCGCGGGGCCTGACGTCAGCCGGAGCGCGCTCCCCAGCTCCTGCGCGATGATCATCGCGAGCGTGGTCTTGCCCAGTCCGGGAGGGCCGGACAGCAGCACGTGGTCGGGCGGGGTGCCGCGCCCGGTGGCGGCGCTGAGCACCAGCGACAGCTGCTCGCGCACCACGCGCTGGCCCACGAACTCGTCGAGGTTCGAGGGCCGCAGCGCGGCCTCGTTCGAGCGCTCGATCGCGTCCGCGTCGGGGCTCACCACCCGGGCCTCGTCATCCACGCGTGCCTCCGAGGTGCTTGAGCGCCGCGCGCAGCGTGGAGCCGGTCTCGCCGGCCGCGATGGGCTCCTCGGCGACCGCGTCGACCGCGGCCTGCGCCGTCTTGAGCGGGTAGCCGAGCCCCACGAGCGCCTCGACCACCTCGCCGCGCGCATCGGCCGCGGGGGCGCCCGGGGCGTCCTCCGGCAGCACCAGCTTGCCGCCCAGCTCGAGAAGCAGGCGCGACGCGACCTTGGGGCCGATGCCCGGAACCTTGGTGAGCGCCTTCTGATCGCCCGCGGCGACGGCGGCGGCGAGCGCTTCCGGCGAGTGCACCGCGAGCATCGCGAGGGCGAGCTTCGCGCCGACGCCCTGGACGCTCTGCAGCTGCTCGAAGGTGTCCCTCTCCCCCGCCGTGAGGAAGCCAAACAGCGTCATCGAGTCCTCGCGGACCACCATGTGGGTGTGCAGCGTGGCGTCCTGACCCGTGCGCAGCTCGGCGAGCGCCGCGGGGGTCGCGAGCACGCGGTACCCCACACCCGCCACGTCGAGGACCAGAGCGGTCGCGCCAGCGTGGGCCACGCTCCCCCTGAGCTGTGCGATCACGCCGTACCCCTTTCGAACACCTGTGCGAACAGGCTAGCCGATGGGTGCGACTTCACCCGCGACGCCGCGCCGCCTTCTCCGCCTCGGCCCAGCGCCGCTGCGCGGGCGTGGTGGCACCCGAGCCCGTGGGCGCGGCCCCGCCCTTCCAGGCATGCGCGATCGCGATCGCGAGGGCGTCCGCCGCATCGGCGGGCCGCGGGGCCTCGTCGAGACCGAGCAGGCGCGTCACCATGAAGGTCACCTGCGCCTTGTCGGCGCGGCCGTTGCCCGTGACCGCGGCCTTGACCTCGGACGGCGTATAGAGCGTGAGCGGGAGCCCGCGCCGCTCGGCCGCGAGCATGATGACGCCCGACACCTGGGCCGTGCCCATGATGGTCGAGACGTCGGAGCGCGCGAAGATGCGCTCCATCGCGACGGCCTCGGGCTGATGCTCGTCGAGCATCGCCTCGAGGACCGTCGCGATCTGCGCGAGGCGCCTGGGGGTCTCGTGGGTCGACGGGGACGTCGCGACGCGGACGTCGAGCATCGACACGCGCCGCGCGGCGCCGGACTCGACGACGCCGATGCCGCACCTGGTGAGGCCGGGGTCGACCCCCAGGATGCGCATCGTGCGTCCGCCGGGTGCCGCTAGGCCTGCGCGGCCTCGAGCACCTCGTCCGACGCGTCGAAGTTCGCGTAGACGTTCTGGACGTCGTCCGAGTCCTCGAGGGCGTCGATGAGGCGCAGCATCTTGCGGGCGCCGTCGACGTCGAGCTCGACCTTCATCGAGGGCATGAACGTGGCCTCGGCGCTCTCGTAGTCGATGCCCGCCTCCTGCAGCGCGGAGCGGACCGCGACGAAGTCGGTAGCCTCGGAGATGATCTCGAACACGTCGCCGAGGTCGTTGATCTCCTCCGCGCCGGCCTCGAGCGTCGCCTCCATGAGCGCGTCCTCGGTGACGTCGCCCTCGCTGGACACGATCACCTGGCCCTTGCGCGAGAACAGGTACGACACCGAGCCCGGGTCGGCGAGCGTGCCGTTGTTGCGGGTGAGCGCCACGCGCACCTCGGTCGCCGCACGGTTGCGGTTGTCCGTGAGGCACTCGATGAGGATCGCGACGCCGTTGGGGCCGTAGCCCTCGTACATGATCGTCTCGTAGTTGACGCCGTCCGCGTCCTCACCGGAGCCACGCTTGACGGCGCGGTCGATGTTGTCGTTCGGGACCGACGACTTCTTCGCCTTCTGGATCGCGTCGAACAGCGTCGGGTTGCCCGCGGGGTCGCCGCCGCCCACACGCGCCGCGACCTCGATGTTCTTGATGAGCTTGGCGAACAGCTTGCCGCGCTTGGCGTCGATCGCGGCCTTCTTGTGCTTGGTCGTCGCCCACTTGGAATGCCCGGACACGTGTGCTCCTCGTCGAATGGCGGTCTGGAATCCCGTCCAGTGTAGTGCCAGCGGGAAGGGACGATGCGGCGGCTGGCCGTACGCGGTAGCGTCTGGCCATGACGCTGCCGCGCGCGATCCTCCTCGTCGGGTCCCTGCTCGTCCTCGCAGGGTGCGACGCATCCGAGCCGACCGAGACGCGCGGACCCGTGCCGATCGTGGGCTGGTCGAACGGCGGCGACGTGCAGGTCGTCCACATCGACACCTGCAACGGGGATCCGGTGGCGGAGATCGTCGAGACGGAGAGCACCGTGACCATCACCGTGACCTCGACCAAGCGCGATCCCGGGGACGCCTGCCTGGACAGCCTCAAGGTCGAGCTCGAGGCGGACCTGGGCGACCGTCAGGTGATCGACGGCGTGACCGGCGAGGAGCCGCCCGGCATCGAGGGCTGATCGTCCCGCAGCGGGACACGAGGGTCGGATCCGGGTCGGATCCAGCACCCAGGTCCCGCCAGGAGGCGGAAGGGCTCAGACGAGGTCGAGCAGCAGGCGGTGGACGCGGTCGTCGTGGACGGCGCCCGGGGCTGCGATCTCCGGGTGGAAGCTCGTGGCGATCGCGTTCCCATGACGCACGGCCACCGGGTGACGGGTGCCGTCGGGGCCGGCTGCGGTCGCAAGGACCTCCACCTCCGGCGCGCACGACTCCACCCACGGAGCCCGGATGAACGTCGCGTGCATGGCGGAGCCGTCGGGCTCCCACACCAGCTCGGTCTCGGCGGAGTCGACCTGGCGGCCGAAGGCGTTGCGGCGCACCGTCATCGGGATGGCGGCCAGGCTCTGCTGGTCGTGGATGCCGCCCACCAGATCCGTCGCGAGCATGATCATGCCCGCGCAGGAACCCATCACGGGCATCCCGGCGTGGATGCGTTCCTTCAGGGGCGCGAACAGGTCGAAGGCGCGGAGGAGCTTGTCGATGGTGGTCGACTCGCCGCCGGGGATGATGAGCGCGTCGACGGCCTCGAGCTCCCCGAGGCGGCGCACCCCCACCGCTTCCGCGCCCACCCGCGTCGCCGCGGCCAGGTGCTCGCGCACGTCTCCCTGCAGGGCCAGCACGCCGACGGTGCTCATTCGTCCACCTCTCCCAAGTCCCGTGTGACGCCGTCCCACCGGAGGAACCACGTCCAGTCGTCACGCAGCGGCGCGGGGAAGACCTCGATCTCGGCCTCCCGCAGCTCGCGCTCGGTGAGCCAGGCGACCTCGTCGATGGTCTCGACCTCGACCGCCGTCCATTCCGCTGCCGTCCGCGCCCGCGTCTCGGCGTGCGACAGCAGCCCCACGAAGATCTCCTCGAACTGCGTGTACGGCCTCGACGCGAAGTCGAAGACCGCGGTGCGGCGCCACACCGGTCCGACCAGCTCGTGGGTCTCGAGGACGTGCCCCGTCTCCTCCGCCAGCTCGCGGACCGCCGCGTCGCGCATCGTCTCCCCCGCCTCGAGCCCGCCTCCCGGCGTGAACCAGAAGAAGCGCTCGGTCGCGTGGGGATCGTGCCCCCTCACCATGAGGAGGCGAGGCTCGTCGCCGGTGTGGTCGACGAGCAGCACGCGGGCGCCGCGACGGTGGATGCGATCCTCCGACGCGGCGCCCATACGCGTGCGAGACCCGCTTACCAGCCGCGCTCGGCGAGGCGGTGCGGCTCGGGGACCTCTTCGACGTTGATGCCGACCATCGCCTCGCCGAGGCCGCGCGACACGTCCGCGATGACCGACGGGTCGTCGTAGAACGTGGTGGCCTTGACGATGGCCGCGGCGCGCTGCGCGGGGTTGCCCGACTTGAAGATGCCGGAGCCGACGAACACGCCCTCGGCGCCCAGCTGCATCATCATCGCGGCGTCCGCCGGCGTGGCGATGCCGCCCGCGGTGAAGAGCACCACGGGGAGCTTGCCCGTCTTGGCGATCTCCTGGACCAGCGGCAGCGGCGCCTGGAGCTCCTTGGCGGCCACGTAGAGCTCGTCCTCGGGCATCGCGGTGAGGGCCTTGATCTCGGCGCGGATCTTGCGCATGTGGGTGGTGGCGTTCGAGACGTCGCCCGTGCCTGCCTCACCCTTCGAGCGGATCATCGCCGCACCCTCGGAGATGCGACGGAGCGCCTCGCCCAGGTTGGTGGCACCGCACACGAACGGAACGGTGTAGTTCCACTTGTCGATGTGGTGCGTGTAGTCGGCCGGCGTGAGGACCTCGGACTCGTCGATGTAGTCCACGCCCAGGCTCTCGAGGACCTGCGCCTCGACGAAGTGGCCGATGCGGGCCTTCGCCATGACGGGGATCGAGACGGCCTCGATGATGCCCTGGATCATGTCGGGGTCGCTCATGCGGGACACGCCGCCCTGGGCGCGGATGTCCGCGGGCACACGCTCGAGCGCCATGACGGCGACGGCGCCGGCGTCCTCGGCGATCTTCGCCTGCTCAGGGGTGACCACGTCCATGATGACGCCGCCCTTGAGCATCTCGGCCATGCCGCGCTTCACGAGGTCGGTGCCTACCTGGGGCTTCGTGGTCTCTTCGATGGTGCTCATGGCGATGTGACGTCCTTCGTCGGATGGGGATGGAACTCGGCGTCCATCCTAATGGCGTCGCGATACGTCTCCTCGACGCGAGGCGCGACATTGGACCAGTCGAAGGCCGCGGCGCACTCGCGTCCGCGGTCCGCGAGCTCGGCGCGCGCGGCGGGATCGTCCAGCAGCGCGTTGATCTCCGCGGCGAGCGCCTGGGCGTCGCCGACCTTGTGGTGCGCGGCGGCGTTGCCTCCGTCCGCCATGGTGGAGACGTCCATGAACGCCTGCAGGTCGGAGGCCACCACGGCGGCTCCGGCGGCCATCGCCTCGACGAGCACGATGCCGAAGCTCTCGCCGCCCAGGTTGGGCGCGCAGTAGATGTCCACCGACGCCATGAAGCTCGCCTTCTGCTCCTCGTCGAGCTCGCCCACGACCTCGGCGCCGGCGCGTGCCGCCTTCGCGGCGATGTGGTCGGGGAAGCGGCCGGCGACCAGGAACCGCGCGTGCGGATGCCGGGCGCGCACCGCGGGGATCGCGCCCAGCAGCGTCTCGAGCCCCTTGCGCGGCTCGTCGAGGCGTCCCAGGATCCCGATGGTCGGCGCGTCCTCACGCCCCTCCCAGCGCGGGTCCGACGTGGCCTCGACGTAGCGCGCGGTGTCGACGCCGTTGGGGATGATGTGGGTCGCCTGCACGCGCAGGTGGTCGCGGATGGTGGCGGCGGCCGAGGGCGACACGGCGATGCGCGCGTCGAGCTCCTCGTAGCCCGGCTTGATCCACGGCTTGCCGAGCCTCATGGCAAGCGACTCCGACTGCGACGAGTGGAAGGTCGCGACCGTGGGCCCCACCCTCGCCCACATCGCGATGACGCTGAGCGACGGCGCCCCGGGCTCGTGAAGGTGCACCACGTCGAAGTGCCCCAGCTTGAGCCACTCGCGGACGCGGCTGGCGGCCATGAGGCCAAACGTCAGCCGCGCGGTCGAGCCGTTGTAGCGGATGGGGACCGAGCGCCCGGCGCTCGAGACGTAGGCGGGTACCGGGGTGTCCTCAGCGGCTGGCGCCAGCACGCTCACATCGTGCCCGCGCGCCATGAGCGCCTTCGCGAGGTCGAGCACATGCAGCTGGACGCCGCCGGGCCGGTCGAGCGAGTACGGGCAGACGATGCCGATCCTCACCTCTTAGGTCTCCGTCCATCCGAACCGCTGGAGCATGTGCCAATCCTCGGGATGCTCCCGGATGGCCTCGGACATGAACTGTACCCAGGCACGGCTGAGGTGCCCGACGCGGTCGTCCTCCGGCGCGTCGCCCGGCTCGATCTGCGGGCCGAAGCGCAGCACGCAGCCCCAGCGGGAGCGCGCCCGCCACCGCGCGCGGCCGTGAAGCCTCTCGTAGCGGACGTGGACCGGGATCAGGGGCGCGCCGATCGCGACGGCCAGGGCCGCCGGGCCGGGCGCGACCTTGACCCCCTGGCCCCACATCTCGACCTCGACGCCCGAGCCCGAGAGGTCGCGGTCGGCGAGCAGGCACAGGATCCCGCCCTCCTTCCGACCGATCCGGATGAGCTCGCGGAACGTGGAGCCGCCCTCGTGCCCCAGGATGCGCATGCCGACCTTCTCGCGCAGCGCGACGAACTCGTCGAACACCTCGCGCGGCTTGAGCACCTCGGCCACCGAGGTCACCTTCGCGATGTGGCGGCAGGCGTACGCCCCGATGAGGTCCCAGTTGCCGGAGTGCGAGAGGACCAGCACGGCGCGGCCCTCGGCATCGATGCGCTCCAGGGCCCCGTGCGGATCCTCGACGCGCACGCGCGAGTCCACGGTCGCCGGGGTCATGCGGCCCAGCTCGAACGTCTCGGAGTAGTAGCGCGCGGTGGAGGCCATGCCCCGACGCGACAGCCGCCGCAGCGCATCGCCCTCGAGACCGGTGACGCGATGCAGGTTGTCCTCGAGGCGGCGGGCCGGCTTGGAGCGCCGGGCCCATTGGAGCATCGTGCCGGACCACAGGAGGCCGCGCGTGAGCGAGATCGGCGCGTACCGCGAGGCGCGGAACGCGAGCAGGAAGGCGTTCATTCGTGCGGGTACGGCTGGGGCTGGCCCTCGAGCCGCGCGTTCCACTCGGGGTGGAGGCGCGCCTGGCGCACCACGGCCCAGATGCGCTGGCCCACCGTGATGGTCGCGAGCACGGTGAGCAACCACAGCGCGCCCGTGAGCACCCACAGCGGGAACAGCCCGAGCCCGTAGAAGCCCGTCGCGACGAGCGAGATCACCAGGCGGTCCGAGCGCTCCGCGAGCCCGAAGTTGGCGGCGACGCCCATGCCCTCGGCCTTGGCACGCGCATAGGGCACCAGCGACCCGATCGCGAGGCACAGCAGCGCGCCCAGCGCGGTCGCTCGGTCGATGTCGATGAACACCCACGCGAGGGTGCCGAAGATCGCGGCATCGGCCACGCGGTCCAAGGTCGAGTCGAGGAACGCGCCCAGGCGCGAGCTCTTGCCGCCGAGGCGGGCCATCGTGCCGTCCAGCATGTCCGTCACCACGAAGAAGGTGATGAACATCGTGCCCCAGAAGAACCAGATGCCCTGGTGCGGGAAGAACAGCACGGCGCCGAGCACCACGCCCACCGTGCCGAGCACGGTCATGACGTTCGGGTGGATCCCCTTCGACAGCAGGAAGCGCGCGGGCGCCTGCCACAGGGCGGCCATGTACGGCCGGAGCCTGCCGAGCATCTAGTGGTCCTCTCTCCAGGCGTCGCTCACGCGCCGCCATGTGTCGTCCAGGAGCTGGGGCACGGCCTTGGTCTGCGCGATGATCGGGAGGAAGTTGGTGTCCCCCTCCCACCGCGGCACCACGTGCTGATGCAGGTGCGCCGAGATCCCGGCGCCACCCGCCTCTCCCTGGTTGATCCCGATGTTGTAGCCGCGCGGTCCGCTCACCTTCGCGAGCACCCGCATGGCCTGCTGGGTGAGCGTCGACATCTCGTCCCGCTCCGCGTCGGTGCACTCCGTGTACCAGGCGATGTGGCGGTACGGGCAGATCATGAGGTGGCCGGGGTTGTACGGGTACAGGTTGAGCACCACGTAGCAGTGCTCGCCCCGGTGGACCACGAGGTGCTCGCGGTCGTCCGACCCCGCCTTCTTGCACAGCGGGCAGCCGGCATCGGCGCCCTTCGGCTTGTCGCCCTCGATGTACGCGAGACGATGCGGTGTCCACAGGCGCTCGAGCCCGTCGGGGACACCCCCCATCGTCTCGGCGTCCACCTGGTCGGGCATCGTCAGACCTGCGCCTTGGTGCGCACGGCCTCGACGATGCGGCGCACCGCCTCGTCGACCGGCACCTGGTTGTCCTGGCTGCCGTCGCGGTAGCGGAACGAGACCGCGTTCGCGTCCGCGTCGTCGCCGCCGGCGATGAGCACGAACGGCACCTTCTCCTTGGAGGCGGTGCGGATCTTCTTGGGGAACCGCTCGTCCGAGTCGTCGAGCTCGACGCGCACGCCCTCGGCGCGCAGCTTCGCGCACACCTCGGCGAGGTAGTCGTTGAAGGGCTCGGCGACGGGGATCGCACGCACCTGGACCGGCGCGAGCCACACGGGGAACTGTCCCGCGTAGTGCTCGGTGAGGATCGCGAAGAAGCGCTCGATCGAGCCGAAGAGCGCGCGGTGGATCATCACGGGACGCTGGCGCGAGCCGTCGGGGGCCGTGTACTCGAGCTCGAAGCGCTCGGGCAGGTTGAAGTCGAGCTGGATGGTCGACATCTGCCACGTGCGGCCGATCGCGTCGCGGGTCTGGACCGAGATCTTGGGGCCGTAGAACGCGGCGCCGCCCGGGTCCGGGACCAGCTCGAGGCCGGAGGCGACGGCGACCTCGCGCAGCGTCTCGGTGGCCTCCTCCCACACCTCGTCCGAGCCGACCGACTTCTCGGGGTTCTTGGTCGAGAGCTCGAGGTAGAAGTCCTCGAGTCCGTAGTCCTTGAGGAGGCCGAGCACGAACTCGAGGGTCTTGGTGAGCTCGTCCTTCATCTGCTCGCGGGTGCAGTAGATGTGGGCGTCGTCCTGCGTGAAGCCGCGCGCGCGGGTCATGCCGTGGACCACGCCGGACTTCTCGTAGCGGTACACGGTGCCGAACTCGAACAGGCGCAGCGGCAGCTCGCGGTACGAGCGGCCGCGCGAGTCGAAGACCAGGTTGTGCATCGGGCAGTTCATGGGCTTGAGGTAGTAGTCCTGGCCCTGCTTGGTGACGTTGCCGTCCGCGTCGCGCTCCTCGTCGAGGTGCATCGCGGGGTACATGCCGTCCTTGTACCAGTCGAGGTGGCCCGAGACCTCGAAGAGCTTCCCCTTGGTCGCGTGGGGCGTGTAGACGAACTCGTAGCCCTCCTCGATGTGACGACGGCGCGAGTACTCCTCCATCTCCATGCGGACGATGCCGCCCTTGGGGTGGAAGACCGCGAGGCCTGAGCCGATCTCATCCGGGAAGGAGAACAGGTCCATCTCGGCGCCGAGCTTGCGGTGGTCGCGGCGCTCGGCCTCGGCAAGGCGCTCCTTGTACGCGTTGAGCTCGTCCTTGGTGGGCCACGCGGTGCCGTAGACGCGCTGGAGCTGGGGGTTCTTCTCGGAGCCCTTCCAGTACGCGGCGGCGGAGCGCATGAGCGACCAGCCGTTCTGCAGGACGCGGGTGCTCGGGACGTGCGGGCCGCGGCACAGGTCGCCCCATGCGCGCTCGCCGTTGCGGCGCACGTTGTCGTAGATGGTGATGTCGCCCTCGCCGATCTCCACCGAGGCGCCCTCGGCACCCTCGGTGTCGTGCGTGAGCAGCTCGCACTTGTAGGGCTCGTGGGAGAGCTCCGCGAGAGCCTCCTCCTTGGTCACCTCGCGGCGCACGAAGGCCTGGCCCTCCTTGACGATGCGCTGCATCGCCTTCTCGAGGGCCTTGAGGTCCTCGGGGGTGAAGGGGGTCTCGACGTCGAAGTCGTAGTAGAAGCCGTTCTCGATGGGCGGGCCCACGCCGAGCTTCGCGTCCGGGTTGACCTGCTGCACGGCCTGCGCGAGCACGTGCGCGGTCGAGTGGCGCAGCACCATGAGCCCGTCGGGCTCGGTGACCGGCACGGCCTCGACGGTCGCGCCCGCCGGCACCTCGCGCGCGAGGTCCCACAGCGCGCCGTCCACGCGCATGACGACCACGTCCTTGCGGTCGGCGAACAGGTCGGCGCCCGTCGTGCCCGCCTCGAGCTCTCGCTCGACGCCGTCGATGGTCGCATTCACGCTGGGCACAGGGTCACTCCTCGGGTGTGGATGGTACGGAGACGATGCTACCGAGCCATCGCGGCCCGAGTCGCCGCGCGCACGTGCATCAGAGCCCCTGTCCCCCGTCCCACAGACGCTCGGAGGCGCCGGAGACGAGGTTCGCGACGGACATCGCCTGTGCATCGGTGAGCGACGCGACATAGTCGACGATCCCGCGCCCGGTCGCGTAGCGATGCAGCGCCTGGGCGTCGGTGGTGGGGAGCAGCTCGGGGGTCCGGTCCCGCACCGCGAGGTAGTCCTCCGCCGCGAGCTCGACCAGGTCGAGCAGGCGCCGGGGCGCACGCCGGACATCGTCGTCGTCGTCGAGCCACGCCGCGAAGCTCGTGACGAGCCGCTCGATCACGCTCGCCTGGCCCCGCTGGTACACCGCGAGGTCGGGGCGGTGGAGCACGAACCGCTCCTGGAGGAACTTGAGCACCGCGACGTCGTGGAAGGCGGCCGCATCGAGGCTCACGTGCCCCGAGCGGATGTCGGGGTCGCGCGTCACCACGATCGAGTGCTGGAGGCGCGCGATCCAGCCCGCCATGAAGACCGCGAGCGCGCGGTCCGCGGCGAGCGAGCCGTCGTAGGGCACGGAGAGCAGGCCGTCCACCACCTCGTCGGCGACGCGCGCGACCGACTCGGCGAAAGCATCGTCCTGAGCGACCCAGGGATCACGCGCGACCAGCCGCCGGCGCAGCAGCTCGAGCCCGTGCCCGGGCGTCCGGCGCGCGCGATGCAGCTGCTCGAGCGGCGTGGCCGCGAGCGCGGCGCGGTCGCGGCTCCACGTGCGGAACTCCGCGGAGACGGCGGCCTGGTTGAGGAGGTCCGCGCGGTAGAAGTCGTCGAGGTCGTGGAGCGAGTACGCGATGTCGTCCGCGATGTCCATGACCGAGCACTCCACGGTCTGCTGGCGGCGCGCGATCTCGGGGTAGGCGTGGCGGGCGTCGAGCATGTCGTCGAGGTCCAGCGTGTACGCCGAGAACTTGCGCGCGCCCTCCCCGGGGCGGCGCGGCGAGAGGCCTCGCGGGGTGTCCGCTCCCCCGCTCCACCCCTCGCCCTGCTCGCGCGTCCACGGGTACTTGAGCACCGCCGCCCGCACCGCGCGCGTGAGGTTGAGCCCCGACCCGGCGCGGTCGTACTCGTCGAGCCGCGTGAGGATGCGGAACGTCTGGGCGTTGCCCTCGAAGCCCTCCTCGAGACCGAAGCGCTCCCTCGCGAGCCGGTCCAGCGTCTGCTCCCCCAGGTGGCCGAACGGAGGGTGGCCGAGGTCGTGGGCCGCCGCGGCCGCCTGCACCACCACGGGGTCGCAGCCGCCGAGGTCCCGCACGAGGGCGCCGCGCTCGCCCCAGTCGCCGTTGAGCGACACCGCGATCGAGCGCGCCACCGCGGTGACCTTCACCGAATGGGTGAGGCGGTTGTGCACCGCGAGGCCCGCGCCCGACTGCGAGATCACCTGGGTCACGGCCGACAGGCGCGAGAAGTACGGCGAGAAGCGGATGCGCTCGAGGTCCACCCGGTACTCGGGGCGGTACTCGCCCCGCTGGAACTCGTCGAGCTCCTCGGGGACGGATCGCGCGACGCGCGGGTCGGGGACGGACGGCACACCGCCCGGGTCGGTCGAGCCCCGTTCAGCGCCCTCGCGTGCGTCGTCCATGCGGCTCTCCCGTCGATCCTTACGGGGACGGTAGCGACCCGCGCGCGGGATCGCCAACCGTCACGCCGCCGCGCCCAGCAGGCGATGCGTCGTGCGCACCACGTAGCGGTGGGGGCCGTCGGACGAGCTCGCGATCACCTCGATCCCCTCCGCCTGCCACGGCACCGCCAGCGGCGGGTGGTGCAGGGCCTGCTCGACGGCGGCGACGCGCAGGTGATGGCTCGCGCGCGCCACCGTCACGTGTCCCGTGAAGAGCCGGTCGCGCGGAGCGAAGCCCTCGTCCGCGAGCGCCGCGTCGACCGCCGCCGCCATGTGCTCGGCACCGGCCACCGGGACCGCGACCACACGAGCGGTCAGCGGAGCGGCCTGGGCGCCCAGGAGCATCCGCATCGCGGCGAACGACGCGGCCGCGTGGGCCGCCGCGCGCGTCACCGCGGCCTCGGCGTCGGTCTCGCCGATGAACCTGAGCGTGAGGTGACGCTCCTCGCGCGGCGTCCAGCGATCGAGCCCCGCGTCGCGGGCGCGGCCGCGCAGCGTCGCGCCGAGAGCATCGTCGAGGGCGTCGTCGACGATGTCGGGGGTCATGATCCCGATGAAGAGCCTCACGCCTCACGGTACTGCGGCGACGGAACCGCCGCGCATGGGCGGCCCTTCTAGCTGTCGCCGCCGGCGCGCGTGGGCTCGCCCGCGTCGCGCCAGTTCGCGCCCACGACGATGGGCACCAGGATCAGGTCCAGCAGCGCCACCGCGGCGAGCGGGGGCAGCGACGGCGCCACGGCCGAGCCGGCCACCAGCAGCATCGCGCCGACGATCCGCACGCGCCACCGTGTCATGCCCGCACCGATGACGTACGCCGCCTGGGCGGCGAGGAAGACCGCGGGGCCGATGAGCAGCAGCGCGCCGTCGACGCCCGCGTGCTCGTCCTCGACATGGGCCACCACCAGGTCCGCGCCCGCCGCCAACAGGATCAGCCCCGCCATGACGAAGAGCAGGACCACGATGCCGCGATGCACCGTGCCGATCGGGTCGCGCGTGCCCCGCGCCTCGGCGACCACCAGATCCTCGGCGCCGCCGAAGTAGGAGTACCAGAGGCAGACCACCGCGACGAAGGCGCCGAGCACCCCCGCGACCACCACCGGCTCGGGTCCCGCATCCGCGATGGCACCGCCGATGCCGAGGATCGTCTCGCCCAGCAGGATGAGCAGGAACAGCCGCATGCGCTCGAACATGTGCGGGGCGTCGTAGTCGACCGCCGTCGGCTCCAGGACGTGGCGCGGCACGGGATGAGCGCTGAACACCCCCGCGACGTCGATCGTGGCCGCCGCGATCCACCACCAGAGCCGGACCTCGGGCTCCATCGCCGCGCCCACGAGCCAGAACGGCGCGGAGGCGGCGACCCAGACGAGCATGTTGCGGCTGTGGCTACGGAAGAACGACTGCTGCTCCCGCACCGCGGAGATCGCGCTCGGCACGGCGCCAGCCAGCACCAGGGGGATGACGAACAGCCACCCGCCCTCCTCGAACGCGACGCCGATCGCACCGTTCATCACGAGCGCCAGTCCCATCACGACGATGGTGACCGCGCGCGTCGAGCGCCGCTCGACATCGCGCAGGGTGAGGTGGAACGAGGTGAAGGTCCACACCGAGTAGACCGCGACGAGCATCACCGCCGTCTCGGCCCCCGCGCGCCAGCCGAGGTGGCCGACGAGGTGATGGGTGAGCTGGATCATCGCCAGCACGTACGCGAGATCGAACAGGAGCTCGACGGGAGACACCTCGCGGCGCTGAACCACCGCCGTCTGCTCGCCCATATCCCGCCCCTCGCCTCCGCCTGTCTCCGATTCTGGGGCATGGACGGCGCCTGGCACCGGCGCATCCCTCGCAAGGGAACATCACGCCTGGTCACAGCCGGGTCACAGGTTGATCACCAACGCTTCCGCGACCCCCGACGTCTCCCTAGCATGAGCGCCATGAGCATCCACGCCGCAGCAAGGCCCCGCACCACCCGCCGAGGCGCCGTCGCGGCCTCGATCCTCGCCCTCGCCTGGGCGCTCGCCGGCTGCACGTCCGGTGCCGACGAGTCGACGAGCGGAGGCGAGGAGTACGGCTACGCCGGTGCCGACGCCGCGGTCGCCGAGGAGGACATGGGCACCGACGGCGCGGGCGAGATCCGGACCGACGACCGCTCGCTCATCGTGACCGGCTGGATGTACATGACGGTCGAGGATCCGATCGCGGCGGCCGACGCCGCGGTGGAGATCGTCGAGGACGCCGACGGCCGGATCGATGCCCGCAGCGAGACCGCCGACGGGCCCTACGAGCGGGGCAGCGCCCAGCTCACGCTGCGTGTGCCCGCCAGCAGCTTCGACTCCGTCGTCGACCACCTGCGCACGCTCGGCACCGTGGACGAGTTCTCGACCGACACCGCCGACGTCACCACGCAGGTCACGGACCTCGAGGCCCAGATCTCCACGCTGCGCGCCTCGACCGCGCGCATCGAGGGACTCCTGGCCGATGCCGAGGACATCAAGGACATCATCACGCTCGAGGACGAGCTCGACAGCAGGCAGGCGGAGCTCGAGAGCCTCGAGGCGCGGCAGCGGGGCCTCGACGACCAGGTGTCGATGTCCACCATCGACCTCTCGCTCACCACCGAGCCCGTGGTCGAGGTCGACGACTCGCCGCGGAGCTTCTGGAGCGGCCTCGAGTCCGGCTGGAACGGCCTGGTGAGCTTCCTCGGGGGCGTGCTCGTGGTGACCGGCGTGCTGCTGCCGTGGCTCGTCGCGGCGGCCGTCCTCGGCGCGGTGGCGCTCGCGGTGATCCGGGCCCGGCGAGCGCGCGGTGCCCGCGCGGCCGGCACGTCGTCCGCAGCCTCGCCCTCGTCCGAGGAGCCGGCGACCACCGCGTCGACCGGCGACTGACCACAGCCAGGGGAAACGCCGAAGGGCCGTCCGGAGATCCGGACGGCCCTTCGTCATGGTGGGCGATACTGGGATCGAACCAGTGACCTCTTCCGTGTGAAGGAAGCGCGCTACCCCTGCGCCAATCGCCCGTCTTCAGTTGTGCCCCGCTCTGCGGTGCGACGACAACTATAGCGGCTATTTGGAGTGCTTCGGTGCAGGGTCGCTGTCCGCGGCGGCGCGCTCCTCGAAAATCGTGCCCAGCTGCAGGAGCAGCGGGCCGTGCTCGACCGGCGCCCTGTCGAGCGACGCGAGCGGCTGGATCCGGCGCGTCGAGGACGTGACGGCCGCGAAGGACTCCCCCGCGACCACCTCGTCGAGCACGCTCATCTCGAGCTCCCCCGGCGCGGCCGCGCGGATGGGCAGCCCCGCATCGGCCCCCCACTCGAGGGCGAGCCCGCGGACGATGCCGGGGAGGCATCCCGACGCGAGCGGCGGGGTCAGGACCTCGCCTCCGCGCTCGATGAGGATGTTCGAGGTCGCGCCCTCGCACAGGTGCCCGTGCGTGTTCGCGAGGATGGCCTCGTCGCCCCCACGCGAGCGGGCGAACTCCATCATCACCACGTTCTCGGCGTAGGACGTGCTCTTCACGCCCGCGAGCGCGGAGCGCTCGTTCCTGCGCCACGGGACGCGGACGGCGTGGCACGAGGCGGGAGGCGGGGAGTCGTTCGCCGTCACCACGATGGTGTGCGGACCCTCCCCTCGGGCGAGAGGGCCAGGTCCCGGCCCGCTCGACACGGTGATGCGCAGCCGACGGAGCCCCTGCGCAGCGCCGAGGACCTCGCCGACCGCCTCCCGCACGGCCTCGTGGTCGATCTCCCGCATGCCCATGCGGGCCGCGGAGTACGCGAGGCGGCGCAGGTGCCGCCTGAGCCCGAAGGCGCGACCGTCCACCACCTCGAGGGTCTCGAAGACGCCGTCGCCGACTGTCCACCCGTGGTCACCTGCGGTGATGATCGGATCATCCTCGCCGCGCAGGAGCCCCCCAGCCCACACCACTGTTGTCATGTCGCCATTCTGGGGGCCGAGGCAAGCGCTATCAAGCGACGCGCCTTGAGCTCCGTCTCCGCCCACTCCCCATAAGGGTCGGAACCCCACGTAATGCCCGCACCGGTCCCGAACCGGAGGCGTCCCCCCTGGTCCGGGACCCATTCGAAGGTGCGGATGCCGACGGCGAGCTCGGCCTCGCGGCGGTCCGCGTCGATCCATCCGATGCCCCCGCAGTACGCCCCGCGGACGCCGGGCTCCTCGCGTTCGATGATGCGCAGCGCGGACGACTTCGGGGCCCCGCTGACGGACCCGGGCGGGAAGGTGCCGTCGAGCAGCGCCGGCCAGAGGGCCGGAGTCCAGTCGTAGTCGGGAGCGAGCGTCGCGGCGACGGTGGACTGCAGGTGCACCAGCCCGGGAAGCTCGTGGAGGCCCAGGAACTCGGGGACGGTCACGGATCCGGGCAGCGCGACGTGCGACACGTCGTTGCGGATCAGGTCGGTGATCATGATGTTCTCCGCCTCGTCCTTGGGCAGCATCGCCTCCCCCGGCGCCGCCGTGCCCTTGATCGGGCTCGACAGCACCCGTGTGCCATCGATGCGGAGGTAGAGCTCGGGCGAGGCGGACACGACCCACGCGCCGGGCCACGCGTCCGCGCGCGGGATCACGATGCGGGCGGCGTGGCGCGCGGGGTTGCCCGTCGCGAGACGGTGCGCGAGCGCGACGGCGTCCGGCCCGGGCTCGGGCGCCGGCAGCGGGGCCTCGAGCATGCGGCAGAGGTTGACCTGGTAGACGTCGCCCTCGCGGATGTCGCCCCGGATGCGCTCGACGCCTGCCCGGTACGCGGCCTCGTCGAGTGAGGTGCTCCAGGAGTGCGCCTCGGGGCCGCGCCAGTCGCGGCCGGGCTTCGGCGCAGGCTCGGGGCGGGCATCGTCCCTCTCGACGCGGGCCATGCGCCAGGCATCGAGCCGACCCTCGAAGGTAGCGACGACCACCCAGAACCCGCCGGCGGCGATGCGCTCGCCCGCCCGGTCGAGCGCCACGTGCTCGACGGGCTCCCACGCCCGCACACCACGGAACGCGGCGCTCCCGGCGCGGCGCGCATCGTCCTCCCGTGTCATGGCGACAACGCTACTGGCGGGAGCCGACGGCGCCCGCCCGCACGGCTCCCGTTCGGCGCCCGTTCAGCGCGGTCGCGGCGACACGCGGGACGCGGAGCCGATTTGGTTTCGAGGCCAGACATCCGCTAAGGTCTATCTCTCGTCAGGGCAACAGCCCAGACATGCGGACGTGGCTCAGTTGGTAGAGCATCACCTTGCCAAGGTGAGGGTCGCGGGTTCGAGTCCCGTCGTCCGCTCGGAGCGTCGTAGCCCTAGGTTACGGCACTACGGTGGAGTGGCCGAGAGGCGAGGCAGCGGCCTGCAAAGCCGTATACGTGGGTTCGAATCCCATCTCCACCTCGGGCGATTGGCGCAGCGGTAGCGCGCTTCCCTGACACGGAAGAGGTCACTGGTTCGATCCCAGTATCGCCCACCACGAGGTTCCTTCGGGATCCTCATGAAGTCCGGGGCTTCTGCCCCGGCAACGCGGACGTGGCTCAGTTGGTAGAGCATCACCTTGCCAAGGTGAGGGTCGCGGGTTCGAGTCCCGTCGTCCGCTCCAAGGATCGCCGGTCTCCCCCTGGGAGCCCGGCGATTGCTCCGTCTGGAGAAGACGGGCGATTGGCGCAGCGGTAGCGCGCTTCCCTGACACGGAAGAGGTCACTGGTTCGATCCCAGTATCGCCCACCACATCGCAAGGCCCCCGGGATCCCCCGGGGGCCTTCGTGCTTCCCCGCCCGGCACGGCGTCCGCGGCGCGCGTACGGTGGAATGCGGGCGACGATGCCATGCCGCCCGGGAGGAGGCCGCCATGTCACGCGAGGAACGCCTCATGACCGCCGCGCGGACCGTGACCGGCGACGACACCATCACGGATGTCGCGGAGTTCATGCCGGAGTCCGCGCTCGACGACCCGATCTGGAACGACCGCGCCGACCACCGCGTCCCGCTCGACGCCGACGGCCGCCCCGAGACGGTGGAGGCCGGCGCGGACCTGGGCGCCGACCTCGCGGCGGACCGCGCGCACCTGCCGCCGCACGTGTGCCTCGCGGTGACGCCCACGCGGCTGCACCTCCTCGGGCTTCCCCACGGCTTCTTCGCGCCGCATCCCGAGCAGGCCTACCTCATGGGCACCTTCGACCGGTCCCAGCTCGAGGTCGCGGTCAAGGGAAGGCTCACCGACATCCTGCTCACCCTGACCGACCCCGCCTCGGGCGCGACGATGGCGCTGGTCGCGGACCGGTTCTCGACCTACCACCCGCGGACGGTGATCGAGCTGCTGCGGATGAACGTCGAGGCGTCCTGATCCGTCAACCCTCGACGGGGCGGTACCTCTCCCCCGCCTCGACGGCCACGTCGAGCGTGTTGCCCGGGCCGGGCAGCGGGCAGACCCAGTCGGAGGAGTACGCGCACGACGGCTGGTACGCGAAGTTGAGGTCGATCACCAGCGCCTCGGGCGTGCCGCCCAGGTCCGCTCCCTTGACGGTGTCGAGCACGTAGCGCCCGCCGCCGTAGGTGCGCGGAGAGGCGTCGCGCAGCGGGAGGAAGATCCCCCCGCCGTACGAGTCGAGCCACCACACGTCGAGCCCGCCCAGCCCGGGGAGCTCGACGCGGCCAAGGCGCGCGAAGGGGACCATGCCGTCGGTCGCCGTGGGAACCTCGCGACGCTCGGGCGGCGCCGCGTCCACGGGCACCACGAACCGGAATGACGCGTCGTAGGGCGCGACATCCGGGATGAACGATGCGCGGGCGGCCTCGGGGACGGGGCTCGCGGGATGCTCGCGCAGCAGCGCGGCGCGGCCGTCCACCCAGGCACGATGCGCCGCCCGCGGGTCCGCCTCGAGGCGCACGCGGGCGTACAGGTCCGCGACGCGGACGCGCCAGTCGCGGATCTGCCACGCATCCGTCACGGCGTGCGGTCCAGGATGGCGCGGATCGCGTCCGCGAGGCCCGCCGCGACGCGGTCCGGGTCCTGGTCGAGGTAGCCGGCGACGAGCGCGCCGTCGCGGAGCATCATCACCTGGGTGGCCGCGGAGGACGCCGACGCCGCGTCGAGCCCCGCCGTGGCCAGCCACCGCTCGATCGCGGCGGTCATGAGCGCGCGGAAGGACGCGACGAGCCTGCGGACGGGGTGCGCGGGGTCGGGATACTCCGCCGCGGCGTTGATGAAGGGGCACCCACGGAAGTGGGGCCGGCACATCTGCTCGGTGAGCGCGGCGGCGATCTCGTCGACGGTGAAGTCGGCGCCCTCGGCCTTCCCCAGCACGTCCCGTACGTACGCGAGCTCGCGCTCGAGGTAGGCGACCACCACATCGTCCTTGGTCGGGAAGTGCCGGTAGAAGGTCACCTTGGAGAAGCGCGCCTCCGCGAGGATGCGATCGGCGCTGATCGCCCGGATGCCGTGCTCGGCGAAGAGCGCCGCGGCGGCGTCGACGATGGCCTCGCGGACCGCGGGCCCTCGCCTGGCCGGGGCCTTGATGGCCGTGGTGCTCACGTGGATCCCTCTTCTCTGCCTCCGGGACCGATCGGGTCCGGGACTCGATCATCCCGCATCTCGGTGTAGCCTGATGTAGACGTACTAGTAACTCTACGCCGAGAGACCGAGGAGCAGCCATGACCGAGCCCACCACCACCGAGGTCGACATCACGCCCGGCGAGGGCGTGCACCACGACAAGGCGCCCAAGCGGCCCAAGGCCTTCTACACGGCCGAGGCGACCGCGACGGGCGACGGCCGCAACGGCCGCGTCGCGACCAGCGACGGCCTGCTCGACCTCGACCTGGTGACGCCGAACCCCCTCACCAAGCCGAAGAAGACCAACCCCGAGCAGCTCTTCGCCTCGGGCTTCGCGGCGTGCTTCAACTCGGCGTTCCAGAGCGCGGCCAAGCTCATGAAGGTGAAGCTCGAGTCCTCCGAGGTCACGGCGCGCGTGGGCATCGGCCCCATCGCGCTCAACCGCTTCGGGCTGGGCGTTCGCCTGCACGTGACCGTCGTCGGTGTCGACCAGGACACCGCGGACCGCGTGGCCGAGAAGGCCGAGGAGATGTGCCCGTACTCCAACGCGACGCGCGGCAACATCCCCGTCGAGATCACGGTCACCGCGAAGTAAAGGCCGCGCCAAGGGAATACCAGCCTCCTCAGGTCGTGTCTGTCATGATGGACATCACCTGAGGAGGCTGATTCTCTCTATGGCAGACGGCACGCACGAACGGACGAGGAGCAGGAAGAGGCCGGGTCAGCGCGCGGGTGCGCCGGTCCCGGTGTCGACGTATCGGCTGCAGCTGAGCGCGGACTTCACGTTCGCCGACGCCGCGGCCCGGCTCGACTACTTCGCGGCGCTGGGCGTCACGCACCTCTACCTCTCCCCCGTGCTCACCGCGGCCCCGGGCTCGACGCACTTCTACGACGTGGTCGACCACTCGCGCATCGACCAGGTGCTCGGCGGCGAGGAGGGCCTTCGCGACCTCTCGTGGCAGGCCGGCGAGCGGGGCATCGGCCTGATCGCGGACGTGGTGCCCAACCACATGGCGGTCCCCACCCCCGCGTTCCACAACAAGGCGCTGTGGGACGTGCTCGAGCACGGCCACGACTCGCTCTTCGCGCACTGGTTCGACGTCGACTGGGAGTCCGGCGAGCCCGTGCTGATGCCGGTGCTGGGTCAGCGCATCGGCACGATCCTCGCGGCGGGCGAGCTCACCGTGGACCACATGGTGATCCCGGGCCTCGAGGACCGGGGCGAGGTGCCCGTGCTGCGGTACTGGGACCACGTGTTCCCCATCCGGGAGGGCACCGAGCACCTGCCGCTCGCGTCGCTGGTCGAGGAGCAGCACTACCGCCTCGCGTACTGGCGCGTCGCGAACGAGGAGCTCAACTACCGTCGCTTCTTCGACGTGGGCTCGCTGGTGGCGGTGCGGGTCGAGGACGAGGACGTCTTCGACGCGACGCACGCGCGCATCGTCTCCCTGGTGAAGGACGGCACGCTGCAGGGCCTGCGGATCGACCACCCCGACGGCCTTGCCGACCCGGAGGGGTACATCGCGCGGCTCTCGGAGGCGACCGCGGGGGCCTGGATCGTCGTCGAGAAGATCCTCGAGGACGAGGAGCGCCTCTCCACCAGCTGGAAGTGCGCGGGCACCACGGGCTACGACGCCTCGTGGCGTGTGGGCGCGCTGCTGCGCGACCCCTCGGGCGCGGCTCCCCTGGCCGGGACCCTGCACCGCGTCACCGGGGACGCGATGGGCGAGCTCCCCGACCTCATCGACGCGGCCAAGCGCGAGATCGTGAAGGAGTCGTTGTCGAGCGAGGTCCATCGTCTCGCGACGATCGCCCACACGGTCTGCACCACCGACGTGCGGCTGCGCGACCACACGTGGCGCGCGCTGTACGACTGCCTCCGCACCATGCTCGTGACGTTCGACCGCTACCGCGCGTACGTGGTCCCCGACGTCGCGCCGCGACCCGGATCGCTCGAGGCGATCGACCACGCCGCCGACCGCGCGCGGCGACTGCTGGATCCCGAGCGCCACGAGACGCTCGACGTCGTGGTGGACCTGCTCAAGGGCGCCGAGGTCGGCTCCGCGGGACGCACCGCGGACGCGAAGCGCCGCGAGCTCGTCATGCGGTTCCAGCAGGCCTGCGGCGCGGTCATGGCGAAGGGCGTCGAGGACACGGCCTACTACCGATGGACCCACCTCCTCCCCCTGTGCGAGGTGGGCTCGCCCGCGGGACGCTTCGCGATGCCGCCGGCGGCCTTCCATGCCTGGGCGATCGAGCAGCAGCAGCTCTTCCCGCACGCGATGACGTGCCTGTCGACCCATGACACCAAGCGGTCCGAGGACGTGCGCGCGCGGCTCGGCGTGCTCTCGGAGGCCGCGGACCAGTGGGACGAGCTGGTGCAGCGCCTCCGCGAGGCGACGGAGGACATGCGGCCGGCCGAGCTCGACGGGCGCACCGAGAACCTCTGGTGGCAGACGCTGGTCGGCACGTCCGACGAGGACGGCTTCATGGAGTGGGACCGGCTCGAGGGCTACCTCATCAAGGCGATGCGCGAGGCGAAGTCGCACACCACGTGGACCTCCGTGAACGAGACCTACGAGTCGCAGGTGCTCTGGTTCGCGCAGACCACCCACGCCGACCCCGCGGTCCGCGAGGCGATCGAGGGCTGGCATCGCGCGACCGCCACCGGCACGCGTGCCGCGATCCTCGGGCAGAAGCTGCTGCAGCTCACGATGCCCGGCGTCCCTGACGTCTACCAGGGCACCGAGTCGCTCGCGCCGAGCCTGGTGGACCCCGACAACCGCCGTCCGGTCGACTACGAGGTGCGCGCCGACATGCTCGAGCGCGCCCTCGGCAAGGCGAGGCCGCGCGGCCTCGCCGAGGAGAAGATGCTCGTGACCGCGGCCGCCCTGCGGCTGCGGCGGTCCCACCCTGACGCCTTCGTCGGCGACGATGCAGGCTATGTGCCGCTCGCCGCGTCGTCCGGCCATGCGGTGGTGTTCGCTCGCACCGACGGCGACGAGCCTGTCGCCGTGACGGTCGCGACCCGGGCGGGCCTGGAGCTCGAGAGGCTCGGAGGGTGGGGCGAGCACACGGTGCAGCTGCCCGAGGGCCGCTGGCGGGACGTGATCGGCCGGCACACCATCGAGGGCGGGGCGGTGCCGATCGCGCAGCTGCTGCGCTCGCACCCCGTGGCTCTCCTGGAGCGGGCATGAGCGCGCCGGTGCGGGTCTGGGCGCCCGTGGCGTCGCGCGTCGAGGTGCTGGTCGGGCCGGCGGATGCCGCGGTGGTCGATGTCATGCACCCGGATGGGGACGGGTGGTGGGAAGGCCCGGCGCTCGCGGACGGGACGGACTACGCCTTCGCGGTCGATGGCGCGGGACCCTTCCCCGATCCGCGCAGCGCGTGGCAGCCGCATGGCGTGCACGGGCCGTCGCGGGTGTTCGACACGGGCAGCTTCACCTGGACCGACGCCGACTGGGCGGGCCGTTCCGCCTTGGGCGCGGTCACCTACGAGCTTCACGTGGGAACCTTCACGCCGCGCGGTACTCTCGACGCGATCGACGAGCGCCAGCTGCGCGACCTGGCCTCGCGCGGCGTCGAGATGGTGGAGCTCATGCCCCTTGCAGCCTTCCCGGGCTCGCGCGGGTGGGGCTATGACGGCGTGGCGCTGTACTCCGTGCACGACGCGTACGGGGGCCCGGCGGCGCTCCAGCGGTTCGTGGACCGGGCGCACGGCATCGGCCTGGGCGTGTGCCTCGACATGGTCTACAACCACCTGGGTCCAGACGGGAACTACCTCGCGCAGTTCGGCCCGTACTTCACCGACGCTCACGAGACCCCATGGGGCTGGGCGGTGAACCTGGACCAGGACGGCGCGGCCGGGATGCGCTCGTTCATCGTCGACAACGCGGTGCGGTGGTTCGAGGACTTCCACCTCGATGCGCTGCGGCTCGACGCGGTGCACGCCCTGGTCGACGACTCGCCCCGCCACATCCTGGCGGAGCTCTCTGACACGGTCGGGGCTCTCTCGGATCGGGTGGGCCGGCCGCTGTCCCTGGTGGCGGAGTCCGACCTCAACGACGCCGTGATGGTGACGCCGACCGCCGAGGGCGGGCTCGGCATGACGGCCCAGTGGGCGGACGATGTGCACCACGCCCTCCACGCGTACCTCACCGGGGAGACGCACGGGTACTACGGCGACTTCGGGTCTCTCGCGGCGCTCGACAAGGCGTACCGCTCGGTGTTCGTGCACGACGGCGGGTTCTCCTCCTTCCGCGGCAAGGACTGGGGCGCACCCGTGCCGGACGCGGTGGACCGGCGGCGGTTCGTGGTGTTCGCCTCGAACCACGACCAGGTGGGCAACCGGGCGCTGGGCGACCGTCCGGCGTCGCGTCTCTCCCCCGGCGCGCAGGCCGCGTCGCTCGCCCTGGTGCTCTTGTCCCCCTTCACGCCGATGCTGTTCATGGGCGAGGAGTACGGCGAGACCAGGCCGTTCATGTTCTTCACCGACCACGACGAGCCCCTCGGGTCCGCCGTGTCCGAGGGCCGCATGCACGAGTTCGCGGGCCACGGTTGGGAGGAGCTGTACGGGGGTTCCGTCTCCGTCCCCGACCCGCAGGACCGGCAGACGTTCCTGCGGTCGAAGCTGGGCTCGGGTGTGGCGGCTGGGTCGGCTGCGAACGCCCGGGTCGAGGCGTGGATGGCCGAGGTGATCGAGGCCCGGCACCTCACGCTGCCTGATGAGGCGTGGGCCGCGCATCCGGCGGGAGCGTCGGAGCTCGCACCCCGGCAGCTGACGATGCACGGACCGGTCCGGGTGCACGCCAACCTGTCGGGCTCCTCGATGGAGGTGCCGCTCGAGGGTCGCGTGGTCGGGGTGTTCGGCAACGTGGCGGTCGAGGGGGCGGACGGCGGTCTCGGGACGCTGATGCTGGCGCCGGACGCGGTGGCGCTGGTCGCCATGGTCGGCGCTGCCAACGCCGCGGGTTCGGGTACGAGCGGCTTCTAGTCTCACCAGGTGCCTCCTGGGCTCGGGCGTGCCTCGGTGGCGCTCACCCGGGGTGGTGGCGCCGTTGGGGCGTGGTGGTCAGGTGGGCGGGCTGGCGGTGGCGGGTGCGGGTTGGGGTAGGTCGACGTGGAGGGCGGCTTTGCCGCCTTGGCGGGGCGTGCGGGTGGGATCGACGTTGGCGGGTGGGATGAACCACACCTCGGTGGCGGTGGCGCGGACCTGCCAGTGCTCGTCGTGGATGCGGTGGTGACACCTCGTGCAGAGCAGGACCCCGTTGGACAGGTCGGTGCGGCCGCCGCGGGAGACCTCGACGATGTGGTGGGCGTCGCAGAACGACACGGGGACGTGGCAGAACGCGCACCCGCCGTCACGTTCGGCCAACGCGATCCGCTGGGCGGGGGTGAAGAACCGTAGGGCGTAGCCCACATCGAGGGCTTGGGAGCCGGTGCCGAGCATGACGGGCAGCATCTGTGCGTCCACGGCCAGGCGGCGGACCTGTCCGGCCGACAGCGGGGTCGACAGCGCGTCGCACCAGCCCAACCCGACCCCGGTTCGGAGC
>NZ_BBMB01000013.1 GCF_000971235.1 Demequina subtropica | reverse complement strand
CCCCAGGTAGAATCTGGCTGCGTTGACCTTTAGGCTCGGGCGGGCGCTTTGCCGCAAGGGCCACGTCAGTCGAGAGGAGCCACCGCGTGATCGATGGAGCCGATGCGATCCTGCCCGCCGGCTACGACCTCCTGTGGGGCGTGGGAGCTCTGGTCTCGCTCGCACTGTTCGTCGCCGCCTTGTTGGCCTGGTGGCGGGCACCGGCGTCGGGCGCCATGTCCCAGCTGCTCTGGTTCGCGGTGATCCTCTGCCTCCCGGTGCTCGGACCGATCATCTACCTTGCGAGTGAGGGCTCTCGGCCTGGCTCGAGCGTTCCCGGCGAGTCACGCCGGCACGGTTGACACCTGCCCTGGGCCGACGCCGCAGGATGGACATACGCTGAGGTATGCGCACCATCCTCAACATCATCTGGTTCTTCTTCGCGGGGATCGGTCTGTGGTTCTCCTACATGCTCGTAGGACTCCTCGCCTGTCTCACCATCATCGGCATCCCGGCGGGCATCGCCTGCTTCCGGATCGGCAACTACGCCGTGTGGCCGTTCGGAAGAGAGGTGGTCGCGGATCCGAGTGCCGGCGGCTGGTCTCTCCTGGGAAACATCCTCTGGATCCCGTTCGGCGTGATCCTGTCCATCGCGCACGTGATCACCGCGTTCACCCTCGCGATCACCATCATCGGTATCCCGCTCGCCTGGGCGAACCTCAAGCTGATCCCGGTGTCGATGATGCCGATGGGGAAGGTCATCATCGACTCGCGGCGTGGACGCGCCTCCGCGATCGCCTAGGAGTCGCCCACCGCGAGCAGCTCCAGCACCACCCCGCCGGCCTCGTCGCTCGCGTCGAGATCGACTGCGGCGACGATCGCCCAGTCGTGATCGCCCGCGGGGTCGTCGATCACCTGGCGCACGATCCACGTGCCTGCCGGCGCCGCATCGTGCCCCGCCGCGGCGAGGGCCGCGCGTCCGCGTCCGTCCTCGCCGCTCGCCCCCGCCTCGACGATGGTGAGCAGCGCGGCCGAGCGGGCGTTCGGGCCGATGCCCACGGCATCGTCCCCGTGCAGGTCGAACAGCGGGTCGAGTGCGTCCTCCCAGGCAGCGGCATTCCAGCCGGCAGCGCCGTCGAGGGCGCCCAGCGCGGCGTAGTCCTCGCGCGCGGCGAGCTCGATGCGACGGAACATCGCGTTGCGGATGAGGCGGCGGAGCACTCGCGGATTGCCGCTGAGCGGCCGTACGGGGCCGCGGACGGTCCCGGTCGTGTCCGGCGCGGCGGGATCCGCGTCGTCGAGCAGCGCGTCCGGGTTCGCGAGGCGCTCCCACTCGTCGAGGAGCGACGAGTCGGTCGAGCGCACCACCTCTCCCAGCCAGTCGGTGATCTCGGCGACCTCGTCCGTGCGGTGGTCCTCCGGCACGGTCTGGCGCATCGCCCGGTACGCCTCCGCGAGGTAGCGCAGCGCGATGCCCTCGGTGCGCTCGAGCCCGTAGGTCGAGACCAGCTCGCCGAAGGTCATCGCCTTCTCCAGCATGTCGCGGACCACCGACTTGGGGGAGAGCTCCGCGCCCATGATCCACGGGTTGGAGGTGCGGTACATCGCGAACGCAGGCTCGAGGAGCTCCGCGAGGGGCCTCGGCCAGGTGACGTCCTCGAGCGCGTCCAGCCGCTCCTCGTAGTCGAGACCCTCCGCCTTCATCGCCGCGACCGCCTCACCGCGAGCCCTGAACTGCTGCGCGACCAGCAGCTGGCGTGGATCCGACAGAGTCGCCTCGATCACCGAGACGACATCGAGCGCGTGATCCGGCGACTCGACGTTGAGGAGGTCCATCGCGGCGAGCGCGAAGGGGGACAGCGGCTGGTTGAGCGCGAAGTTCCGGGGCACATCCACCGTGAGCCGCGCCGACGGGCGCGCCCCTCGCGGATGCGACGGGTCGGGGACGCGGACATGCTCGACCACCCCGGCCTTGCGCAACGACCAGTAGATGCGGAGCGCCTGCCGGGCATGAGCCGACCGCTGCGCGGGCGTCTCGTGGACCGCGGCGAGCAGGTCCCGCATCGCGACCACCGGGTCCTGGGGCTCCCGGCCGCTGCGTGCATCGTCCCTGCCCCGCGCGAGGATGTTGAGGACCATCGCATGGGTGACCGCGAAGCTCGAGGTGAGCGGCTCCGGGTCGGCGTAGCGGAGACGCTCGAAGGTCGCGTCCGTCCAGTTCACGTGACCCTGCGGCGCCTTCTTCCGCACGATCTTGCGCTGCTTCTTGACGTCGTCGCCGGCCTTGAGGAGCGCCTTTCGGTTCTCGATCACGTGATCCGGGGCCATCACCAGGCACACGCCCTCGGTGTCGTAGCCGGCGCGTCCGGCGCGACCCGCGATCTGGTGGAACTCACGTGCGGTGAGGTGACGCATGCGCTCGCCGTCGTACTTCACCAGCGAGGTGAACAGCACCGTGCGGATGGGGACGTTGATGCCGACGCCGAGGGTGTCGGTGCCGCAGACCACCTTGAGCAGGCCCTGCTGCGTGAGACGCTCGACGATGCGTCGGTACTTGGGCAGCATGCCCGCGTGGTGCACGCCTACTCCCGCACGCAGGAAGCGGCTCAGCGTCTTGCCGAAGCCCGTGCCGAAGCGCACGCCGTCCAGGGCCGCGGCGATCGCGTCGCGCTCCGACCGGGTCGCGACGTTCATGCTGAGCAGCGACTGCGCACGCTCGACCGCGTCCTTCTGGGTGAAGTGGACGATGTACACGGGTGCCCGGCCGGTCTGCACGACCCGCTCGACCACCTCGGGGAGCGGCTCCAGCATGTACTCGAACGTCAGCGGCACGGGTCGGTGGGCGCTCGTCACCTGCGCGACCGCGCGCTCGGAGCGCCGCTCGAGGTCGGCGACGAGCCAGTCTGTGTCCCCGAGCGTCGCCGACATCAGGACGAACTGCGTGTGCGGCAGCTCGAGCAGCGGCACCTGCCACGCCCAGCCTCGTTGGGGGTCGGAGTAGAAGTGGAACTCGTCCATGACCACGAGCGCGGCGTCCGTCGCCGTGCCGTCGCGGAGCGCGAGGTTGGCGAGGATCTCGGCGGTGCAGCAGATGATCGGTGCATCCGCGTTGACCGCGCTGTCCCCGGTCATCATGCCGACGTTCTCGGAGCCGAACATCTCGATGAGCGCGAAGAACTTCTCCGAGACGAGCGCCTTGAGCGGGGCCGTGTAGAAGGTACGGCCACCGGTCCCCGCACGATGCGCGGCCAAGGCGGCGAAGTGGGCGCCGGCGGCGACGAGGGATTTCCCGGAGCCGGTCGGGGTCGCAAGGATGACATGCGAGCCCGAGACGAGCTCGATCAGCGCTTCTTCCTGGTGCGTGTACAATGGAAGGTCGCGGTCCGCCGCCCACGAGGCGAATGCCTCGTAGAGCGCATCAGGATCGGGAACAGCGCCGGGCGCCGTCTCCGGAAGGCGGGCGAGCAGGGACGTGTCGGTGGAAGTCATCGCCGCCATTGTCCCGTGTCTTGTCCGCTCGGGACGCCGCGACCACGCATAAGAGAGACTTATTCGGGACGTACTCACCCGGTTCTTCGCGCCCAGGCGCGCAAGAATGGCGGGAGCGTCCGCACAACTGGACAGGAGCATCATGAACGACAGGGACGAGCGCGACGAGCGCCGCGCGAGCTACGACTCGCGCCCCGGCATCAACCCCCGGAAGCAGTCTGGCGGTGACCGTCCCCGTCGCGAGGGTGACCGTCAGGACCGTCCGCGTCGTGACGGCGACCGTCCGCAGCGCTCCTACGACGACCGTCCGCGCCGCAGCTTCGACGGTGACCGTGGTCCGCGTCGTGACGATGACCGTCCTCGCCGCAGCTTCGATGGCGACCGTCAGGACCGTCCGCGCCGCTCGTACGACAACGATCGTCCGCGTCGTGACGATGACCGTCCCCGTCGTTCCTTCGATGGCGACCGTCAGGACCGTCCTCGTCGTTCGTACGACAACGATCGTCCCCGCCGCGACGGCGACCGTCCGCAGCGCCGTTTCGACGGCGACCGTCCGTCGCGCCCCGCGAACTCGGACCGCCCTCGTCGCAACTTCAACGACGACCGCGGCCCGCGCCGTGACTTCGACGGTGACCGTCCGCGCCGTTCTTTCGACGGCGACCGCGGACCCCGTGAGTCGTACGACAACGACCGTCCGCGTCGCTCCTACGACGGCCGGGACGACCGTCCCCGTCGTTCCTTCGATGGCGACCGTGGTCCGCGTCGCGATGGTAACCGTCCGCAGCGCTCGTACGACGACCGTCCCCGTCGCTCGTTCGACGGCGATCGTCAGGACCGTCCGCGTCGTTCGTTCGACAACGACCGTCCGCGCCGTGACGATGACCGTCCCCGTCGTTCCTTCGACGGTGACCGTGGCCCGCGTCGCGATGGTGACCGTCCGCAGCGTTCGTACGACGACCGTCCGCGCCGTTCCTTCGATGGCGATCGTCAGGACCGTCCGCGTCGTTCGTTCGACAACGACCGTCCGCGCCGTGACGATGACCGTCCCCGTCGTTCCTTCGACGGTGACCGTGGTCCGCGTCGCGATGGCGACCGCCCGCAGCGCTCGTACGACGACCGTCCGCGTCGCTCGTTCGACGGTGACCGTGGTCCGCGTCGCGATGGTGACCGTCCGCAGCGCTCGTACGACGACCGTCCCCGTCGTTCCTTCGACGGTGACCGTGGTCCGCGTCGCGATGGTGACCGTCCGCAGCGTTCCTACGACGACCGCCCGCGTCGCTCGTTCGACGGTGACCGTGGTCCGCGTCGCGATGGTGATCGTCCGCAGCGTTCCTACGACGACCGTCCGCGTCGCTCGTTCGACGGTGACCGCGATCGGGACCGCGCCCCGCGCGGCTCCGGCCGACCCGGCGCGCGTCCTGACCGCGGCGGTCGCGAGCGTCCCGAGTCCGAGGAGCGCACGGCACGCGTCGCCGGTGTCCCGCTCACCAAGTCGCACATCGTCGAGGCGCCCGAGGTGCCCGAGGAGATCGAGTACGGCCAGCTCGACCGCGCGGTGCGCGCGCGCCTGCGCACGCTGAGCAAGGACAACGCGGAGGACGTGGGCCGTCACCTCATCATGGCGGGCAACCTCGTCGACATCGATCCCGAGCTCGCCTACCGGCACGCCCAGGTGGCGCTCCAGCGCGGCGGCCGCGTCGACGTGGTCCGCGAGGCCGCGGCGCTCACGGCGTACGCGACGGGCCGGTACGCGGAGGCGCTGCGCGAGCTCCGCACCGTGCGCCGCCTCGGCGGCTCGATCGAGCACCTCCCGCTGATGGCGGACTGCGAGCGCGGCCTCGGGCGCCCCGAGCGTGCCCTCGCGATCGCCGATGAGCCCGACGCGAAGCTGCTCCCGCACGACTCGGCCGTCGAGATGCAGATCGTCATCGCCGGAGCGCGCCTCGACATGGGCGACCCGGAGGCCGCCCTGCTGGTGCTCACGCGCATCGAGACCAAGAACCAGGAGCTCCAGGTCCGCGCGGACGAGGCGCGCGTCGCCGTGCTCCGCACCCTCGGCCGCGACGCGGAGGCGGACGAGCTCGAGGCCGCGCTGCCCGAGCCCGTCGAGGAGGAGGCGGAGGAGGACATCGTGCTGTACGACACCGCCGAGCTTCCCGAGCCGGAGCCCGAGCCGTCGGACGACGAGGACGAGGACGCCGACGACGAGGATCTCGCGTACGACGACGAGGACGACCTCCACGAGGTCGCCGAGGACGAGGTCGCCGAGGACCAGGCAGGCGAGGACAAGGCATGACGGTCGGCCTGCTCGGCACCGAGGCGGCGCTCCAGGACACGTTCGACGTCGCGCTCGTCGACCTCGACGGCGTCGCGTACAAGGGCCCGCACGCGATCCCCTCGGCGCCCCCGGCCCTAGCGGCCGCGCGCTCCGCCGGCATGGGCGTCGTGTTCGTCACGAACAACGCGTCGCGCGAGCCGGAGACCGTCGCGGAGCACCTCGCCGAGGTCGGCATCCCATGCGACGCCGCCGAGGTCATGACCGCCGCGCAGGCGGGAGCCGAGCTCCTCGCCGAGCACGTGCCCGCGGGCCAGAAGGTCCTGGTCGTGGGCGGCGCGGGCCTCTACACCGCGGTGCACGCGAAGGGCTTCGTCATCGTCGACTCGGCGGAGGAGCACCCGGCGGCGGTCATCCAGGGCTTCGCCCCGAACCTGGGGTGGAAGGAGCTCGCCGAGGCGACCTATGCGATCAACGCCGGCGCGCGCTACTTCGCGACGAACCTCGACCTCACGCTGCCCACCGAGCGCGGGTTCGCGCCGGGCAACGGGTCGCTCGTGGGCGTGGTCCGCACCGCGACCGGGGTGGATCCGCTCGCTGCCGGCAAGCCCGAGCCCGCGATGCTGCACCTGGCCGCGCGCAAGGCCGGGTCGGCCCGCCCTCTGATGATCGGCGACCGCCTCGACACCGACCTCAAGGGCGCTCGCGCGGCAGAGGTGCCCGGGCTGCTGGTGCTCACCGGAGTCTCGACCGCGCGCGACGCGGTGCTGGCGGTCCCGGGGGAGCGTCCCTCGTTCATCGGCGAGGACCTCTCGACGCTCGCCGACGCGCACCCCGAGCCGCAGCTTGCGGAGCAGTGGTGGCACGTGGGCCAGGCGCGTGCGCGGGTCACGGACGGGCACCTCACCGTCGACGGCGGCAGCCGCATCGACCGCGTTCGCGCGGCGTGCGCGGCGTCGTGGGCGGCCGTGGACGCGGGTGAGCGTCTCGATGTCGACACGCTCCCTCACTTCGGTTAGCCTCCTGACCCATGGCTGACCTCAACAACACCCGCGACTTCAAGGGACAGCTCGAGTACCCGGCCGAGGTGCGCGAGGCTCTCAAGGCCGTCACCGAGCTCCCGGAGGACCTCGAGCAGCAGGCCGAGTTCTTCGACAAGGTGCAGGAGGCGCTCTCGACGCGCCTTCGCGACGAGTCGCGCTGAGCATGCGGCTGGACCGCGCGCTCGTCGCGCGCGGGCTGGTCTCGTCGCGCACCCGCGCGCAGGAGCTGATCGCCGCCGGTGCGGTGACTGTCGACGGAGCGGCCGCCGCCAAGGCGTCCCTCGACGTGGGCGACGACGCGCGTCTCGAGGTCGCGGGCGATGACGGCTACGTCTCGCGCGCGGCCCACAAGCTCATCGGCGCGCTCGAGGCGTGCCCCGAGATCGCTGTCGAGGGACGCACCTGCCTCGACGTCGGCGCGTCGACGGGCGGGTTCACGCAGGTGCTGCTCGAGCGCGGGGCCGCGCGTGTCCACGCGATCGACGTCGGCCACGACCAGCTCGCGGAGGCCATCGCCGCGGACCCGCGCGTGCGCGCACGCGAAGGGCTCAACGCGCGCGAGATCGTGCCCGCCGACCTTGGCGGGGACGCGCCGGACCTGGTGGTCGCAGACGTCTCCTTCATCTCGCTGACGCTGCTCATCGCGCCGCTCACGCGCGTGATCGCGGACGATGCGGACGTGCTGCTCATGGTCAAGCCGCAGTTCGAGGTGGGGCGCGAGAGGCTCGGCCGCGGCGGCGTCGTGACCGACCTCCACGATCGCGCCAGCGCCGTGATGTCGGTGGCCTCGGCCATGATGGGCGCCGGGCTCGACGTGCACCGCATCGCGCGCTCGACGCTCCCGGGGCCCCGCGGCAACGTGGAGTTCTTCGTGTGGGCCTCTCGCGCGTGGCAGGCTGGTGGCGGCGCCGGTCGCAGGCCGGACGCGTTGACGGAAGCCCAGGTCAGGGCCGCGATCCAGGAGGAGACGGGAGGAGCACCATGACCCGCAGGATCCTGCTCGTGGTGCACCCGCATCGTCCCGAGGCGCAGGAGGCCGCGAGCCTTGCCGCGGCCGCGCTCGAGGCCGAGGGCATCGTGACGTGCACCGACTTCGAGGCGGGCGTCGACGCGCCGGTCGAGGCCGCTCTCGTCCTGGGCGGTGACGGCACCATCCTTCACGCGGCGGACATGACGCGAGGCACGGGGATCCCGCTGCTCGGCGTCAACCTGGGGCACGTCGGCTTCCTCGCGGAGCTCGAGCGGGACGACGTCGCGCACGCCGCCCGCCGGCTCGCGGCGGGGGAGTACGAGATCGAGGAGCGCGGCACGCTCGACGTGCTGGTCACGCTGCCCGACGGGCGCCGGACGCAGGGCTGGGCGCTCAACGACGTCACGGTCGAGCGCGCGAACCTCCGGACGACCATCGAGGTCGCGCTCGACATCGACGATCGGCCGCTGTCGACCTTCGGCTGCGACGGCGTTGTCGTGGCGTCGGCGACCGGCTCGACCGCGCATGCGTTCAGCGCCGGCGGGCCCATCCTGTGGCCGGATGTCGACGCGCTGCTCGTGGTCCCGCTCGCGGCGCACGCGCTGTTCTCGCGACCGCTCGTGGTGGGGCCGCGATCGGAGGTCAGGATCGAGATCCTGGACCGCTCGGCGAGCGACGGGCAGGTGGTCCTCGACGGTGCCCGCGCGATCGACGTGGAGCGCGGCAGCAGGATCGAGGTGCGACGCGGCGCGCGGGCTGTGCGGCTCGCACGCATGTCCGATGCGCCCTTCAGCGAGCGCCTGGTGCAGAAGTTTGCCCTCCCGGTCGACGGATTCCGCGGCGAGCGCCCCATCTCCGACACGGGCGCGGGGATCTGAATGCTCCACGAGCTCGCGATCGAGAACCTGGGCGTGATCGAGTCCGCACGCGTCGACCTGGGCCCCGGGCTCACCTGCGTGACCGGCGAGACGGGCGCGGGCAAGACCATGGTGCTCACGGGGCTCGGGCTCATCATGGGCTCGAAGTCGGTGCGCGCGACCGTCCGCACGGGGGCCGATGCCGCGGTGGCGGAGGCCGTGGTCGACGTCGCGCCCGGATCGTGGCCGGCGGAGCGGCTCGAGGAGGCCGGCGCGGCCTTCGACGACGACGGCACCGTGATCGTGAGCCGGAGCGTGGGGGCGACCACGCGCTCGCGCACGGTCATCGGCGGGCGAGCGGTCCCGCAGTCGGTGCTGGCCGAGGTCGCCGTGCACTGGGTCACGGTCCACGGGCAGAGCGACCAGGCGCGGCTGCGCTCGTCGGCGGAGCAGCGCGCGATCCTCGACGGCTACGCCGACCACGGCGTGCTGCTCGAGCGCTACCAGGGCGCGTGGTGGGCCTGGCGGCAGGCCCAGGACGAGCTCGAACGCATGGAGTCCGGTGCCGAGCTCGCGCGCCTCGAGGCCGCACGCATGCGCGACGACCTCGAGGCCATCGACGCCGTGGTGCCTGAGGCGGGGGAGGACGCCCGCCTCAAGGCCGAGGCCGAGGTGCTCGAGAACTCCGAGGCGGTCCGGACCGGCGTGGCCGGCGCCATGGCGGCGATCGACGGCGACGCGGAGCTCACGCTCGTGGTCGCCGCCGACGCGGCGCGCCGCGCGCTCGCCGACGCCGCGCGCCACGATCCCGCTCTCGAGGAGCTCGAGAAGAGGCTCGGTGACGTCGCGTACGCGGCCGCGGACATCGGCCACGAGCTCGCGTCGTACCTGGACCGCATGGAGGCGGATCCCGCGCGGCTCGATCAGATCCAGCAGCGCCGTGCGGAGCTGAGCGCGCTCATGCGCCGCATCGGCGCCGACCTCGACGGCGTGCTCGCGTATCGGGAGCGCGCGGCGGCGGCGGTGCTCGAGGACGACACGTGGGACCAGACGCTCGCGGCACGCCGGGAGGCCGTCGATCAGGCGGCGTCCGCGGTCGAGGCACTCGCGGAGGACCTCACGGCGAGCCGGAGGGAGGCGGCCGCGCGCCTCGCCGCGGACGTCGACGCCGAGCTCGCGGGTCTCGCCATGCCGGACGCGAGCTTCGCGGTCGAGGTCGCGCGCGCCGAGCTCCGTCATTCCGGTGCGGACGAGGTCTCGATGACGCTCGCCTCGCACCCCGGCGCGCCGCATCGTCCCGTCGCGGAGGCCGCCTCGGGCGGCGAGCTCTCGCGCATCATGCTCGCCATCGAGGTCTCCCTCGCCCGCCACGCGGCGGCACCCGGGCACACGTTCGTGTTCGACGAGGTCGACGCCGGCGTGGGCGGCAAGGCGGCGATCGCGATCGGCCGGCGGCTCGCGGAGCTCGCGCGCACCCATCAGGTGCTCGTCGTGACGCACCTCGCGCAGGTCGCCGCGCACGCCGACAGGCACATCGTGGTGGCCAAGGCCTCCGACGGTGCGGTGACGCGATCCCAGGTCCACCAGGTCGACGGAGAGGCCCGCGTGGAGGAGCTCGCGAGGCTCCTCTCGGGCCATGAGGACTCGAAGACCGCACTCGCCCACGCACGTGAGCTGCTGGAGGCCTCGCGCGTGGCACCATAGCCGCCATGACCGCCGCCGCCACCCTCATCTCGGGCCCCGCCCGCGTCGACTCCTCGCCCCGTGCGCTCGCGCGCCGGCTCCAGCCGGGTGACGTGGCCATCGTGGATGCGCTCGACCTGGACAAGGGTGCGGCGGCCGCGCTCGCGGAGCGGCGGCCGGTCGCCGTGGTGAACGCGCAGTCCTGCATCTCGGGACGGCTCCCGACCACCGGCGCGCTCGTGCTGCTCGAGGCGGGGATCCCCGTGGTCGAGTCCGCGGGCCCGGCGGCGCTCGCGATCCGCGACGGCGCCGCGGTCACCGTCGAGGGCGGCACGATCTCCGCGGGCGGCGGATCCTCGCTCGAGGGCACGCGGCTGACGCTCGAGACCGTGACCGCGCGCGTGCGCGCGGCCGACGAGGACCTGCACGTCCATGTCGCCTCCTTCACCGCGACGGCGCTCGACCTGCTCGATCAGGATGCCGACCTGCTGCTCGACGGGATCGGGCTGCCCGAGCTGCGGCTGCCCATCGAGGGTCGCCCCGTCGTGGTGGTGACGTCGCGCTTCACCGGCTCCGACGAGGTGCTGGCGCGTTTCGCGCGGGAGCGCCGGCCGATCGTCATCGGCGTCGGCGAGGGGGCCGATGCGGCGCGTGCCGCGGGGCTCAACCCGCGCATCGTCCTGGGCGACGTCGACGGCGTGAGCGAGGACGCGCTGCGGCGCGCCTCGCAGGTGGTGGTGCACGACGGCGAGGGCCGGGACGCGGGCCGCGCCCGCGCGCTCGCGATCGGCCTCACGCACGACTGGTGCGAGGCCGGGCTGGCGAGCGAGGACGTCGCGCTGCTCGCCGCTCACGCGGCCGGCGCATCCGTGGTGATCCTCGCCGGCGCGCGCGAGGGCCTGCTCGAGTACGTCTCCGACCGCTCCACCGCGGGCGCGGGCGCGCTGCTGTCGCGCCTGGTCGCGAGCGGTTCGGTGGTGGACGCCAGCGTGCTCGGGGCGGTGTACCGCCACCGCTACAGCGCGGTGATGTCGTGGGGCGCCTTCGGGCTCGCGCTCGGCGCGCTGCTGCTCGCGGCGTGGGGCACGGCCGAGGGGCACGATGCGATCGAGTCGGCGTGGACCTGGCTCGCGGACACGCTCGGCGGCGGCCGATGAGCGACGGCCGTACCAGGCTCGTCTCCGCCGCGGCCGGGGTCGCGGTGCTGGCGGTGGGCGTGGTGCTGGGCTCCGGGCCGCTGCGTGCGGCCCTGCTCGGGCAGACGGGCGACAGGATCGACGCGCTCGAGGCCGATCTGGTGCTGGCCCAGGAGGAGGTCACGGCGGCGGACGCCCGTGCCGCCGCCGCGGTCGACTACGTGGACGCGACGGCGCCGACGCTGCTGATCGACCTGCTCCCCGGCACCGCCGTGGTGCTCGTCTCCGCTCCGGGCGCGCCGGCCGAGGCGCGCGACGCCGTGGCCGCGCGGCTCCCGCTCGCCGGCGCCGACCGTGCCGGAAGCGTGAGCCTGGGGGACGCCTGGCAGGACTCTCGCACCAGCGAGTTCCGCTCGGCTCTCGCGGAGCAGGTCGCGCCGTCGCTCGTGGGCGTGGAGGCGGCCAGCGCCGAGGTGCTGCTCGCTCACGCCTTCGTCCAGGGCGCGACCTCCGCAGCGCCCACCGGCGCCGACCGCAGCGCCGTCGCCGCCGCCGGCACCGACCGCGGCGCGGTGCTGTGGGACCTGCTGGCCCAGGCCGATCTCGCCGAGGGCGACCCCGCCGATTCCGCCGATGCGGTGGTGATCATCGCGGGGGACCGGGATGCGACCGCGGCGATCGTGGAGGCCTTCGCGGCCTACGACGCGCCCGTGACGGTGGTCGGTGCGCCCGCGGCGCTCGGCGCGGAGACCAGGCGCGATGATGTCGCGACGGTCGCATCGTCCGAGTGGACCGTGGGTTCGGTCACGGCCGTCGCGACCATCGCGGAGACGCTCCAGGGAGCTCGTCCGCACTACGCGGACGGAGAGGTCCCGGGACTTCTCGGCGTTTCCTGAGCCGCGGCGGTCCGATTCGGCTGTTAGAGTTGAAGCCCGTGGAGCGAACGCGATTCTCGTCCGGCACGGACCATGTCACCCGTCACATCTTCGTCACCGGAGGGGTGGTGTCCTCCCTCGGGAAGGGCTTGACGGCCTCCTCTCTCGGACGGCTTCTCCGCTCGCGCGGCCTGCGCGTGACGATGCAGAAGTTGGACCCCTACCTCAACGTGGACCCGGGGACGATGAACCCCTTCCAGCACGGTGAGGTCTTCGTCACCGACGACGGCGCCGAGACCGACCTCGACATCGGTCACTACGAGCGCTTCCTCGACGTCGAGCTGTCCGCCGCGTCGAACGTCACCACCGGCCAGGTGTACTCGCAGGTGATCGCCAAGGAGCGTCGCGGCGAGTACCTGGGCGACACCGTCCAGGTGATCCCGCACATCACCGACGAGATCAAGCGCCGCATGCGCCAGCAGGCCGGCCCCTCGGTGGACGTCATCATCACCGAGATCGGCGGCACGGTCGGCGACATCGAGTCGCAGCCGTTCCTCGAGGCCGCGCGCCAGGTCCGCCACGACGTGGGCCGCGACAACGTGTTCTTCCTGCACGTCTCGCTGGTGCCGTACATCGGCCCCTCCGGAGAGCAGAAGACCAAGCCCACGCAGCACTCCGTCGCCGCGCTGCGCTCGATCGGCATCCAGCCCGACGCGCTCGTGCTGCGCTCCGACCGCGAGGTGCCCACGTCGGTCAAGAACAAGGTCGCGCTCATGTGCGACGTGGAGCCCGGCGCCGTGGTCAACGCGATCGACGCCCCGAGCATCTACGACATCCCGAAGGTGCTCCACGCCGAGGGCCTCGACGCCTACGTGGTGCGCCGCCTCGACCTGCCGTTCCACGACGTCGAGTGGGGCGCCTGGAACGACGTCCTCAAGCGCGTGCACAAGCCCGCCAAGGATGTCGAGATCGCACTCGTCGGCAAGTACATCGACCTTCCTGACGCCTACCTGTCCGTGAGCGAGGCGCTGCGCGCGGGTGGCTTCCACCACAACGCGAAGGTGCGCATCCGCTGGGTCGCGTCGGACCGCTGCCAGACCCCGCAGGGCGCCCAGGAGGCGCTGGGCGGTGTCGACGGCGTGCTGGTGCCGGGCGGCTTCGGCGTGCGCGGCGTCGACGGGAAGATCGGCGCGCTGCGCTGGGCCCGCGAGAACAAGGTGCCCACGCTGGGCATCTGCCTCGGCATGCAGACCATGGTGATGGAGTACGCGCGCAACATCCTCGGCCTCGAGGGCGCGTCGAGCTCGGAGTTCGACCCCGAGACCCCGCACCCCGTGGTCGCGACGATGGAGGAGCAGCTCCACATCGTCGAGGGCAAGGGCGACCTGGGCGGCACGATGCGCCTGGGCGAGTACCAGGCCGTCCTCAAGGAGGGCTCGGTGACGGCCGCCACGTACGGCAAGACCACCGTGGGCGAGCGTCACCGCCACCGCTACGAGGTCAACAACGCGTACCGCGCGCAGCTTGAGGAGGCCGGCCTGGTGGTCTCGGGCGAGAGCCCCGACCGCTCGCTCGTCGAGTTCGTCGAGCTCCCGGCCGACGTGCACCCGTACTACGTCGCCACGCAGGCGCACCCCGAGTTCCTGTCGCGCCCGACCAAGGCGCACCCGCTGTTCGCGGGCCTCATCGGTGCCGCCATCGACCGCCAGGAGGCCGCGACGGCGCCTGCGGACGCCGCCACCGTCTGATGATCGCCGACGTTCCGGGCGCACGGCCCGTGCGCGAGAGCGCCCTGTCCTTCGCGGGCAAGGTGTGGGACGTGCGCTCGGACGTCGTCGATCTGGGGGAGTCGGGCGTCGTGACGCGCGACTACATCCACCACACGGGCGCCGTCGCGGTGATGGCGCTCAATGAGGCCGGAGAGGTCTTCCTGGTCCGCCAGTACCGCCACGCGGTGCGCGCGGAGACCTGGGAGCCGCCTGCCGGCCTCCTCGACGTGGCGGCCGAGCCGCCCGTGGACGCCGCCGCGCGCGAGCTCTACGAGGAGGCCGACCTCCGCGCCGGGCGCTGGGACACGCTCGTCGACTTCATGACCTCGCCCGGAGGGTCCTCCGAGGGGATCCGGATCTTCCTCGCGCGCGACATCACCGTGGTGCCCGACGCGGAGCGTCACGCGCGGCACGAGGAGGAGCGGGACATGGAGGGACGCTGGGTCCCTCTGTCCGATGTGCTCGACTCGATCTGGGCCGGCGAGGTGCAGAGCCCGACCATCGTCGCCGGCGCCCTCGCACTCGACGCGGCCCGGCGCTCGGGGTGGGAGCTGCTGCGTCCCGCGGACGCGCCGTGGCGTCGGCCGCCTTCGCTGCTCGACTGACCGCTGTCCGCCCGCTGCGGCTCCGCCACACACGGGCTGCCGATTGGGAGCGATGCGAGCCTGCTTCGCGGCGACACGCCGGCGACACGCCGGAAGCTGTGTGGCGGAGGCGAGAATCCGTGTGGCGGAGCCGCGCGAGGGATCAGCCCGCGACGACCTCGGGCTCGTAGCCGGCTTCGCGCAACGCGTCGAGCGTCTCCGCCTGATGGTTCGGGCCGCGCGTCTCGACGCTCACCTGGAGCACCACGTCGTTGAGCGTCAGCCCCAGGTCGTGCCGCGTGTGGAGGACCTCGATCACGTTCGCGCCTACTCCGGCGAGCAGCTCCGACACGCGTGCGAGCTGGCCCGGGCGGTCCGGCAGCGGGATCCGGATGGTCATGTATCGCCCCGAGGCGACCAGGCCGTGGGCGACGATGCGCTGGAGCAGCAGGGGATCGATATTGCCGCCAGAGACGAGGGCGACCGTGGGGCCGGACGGCTCGACGAGCCCCGCGAGGATCGCCGCGATCGGCGCCGCACCCGCGGGCTCGACCACCAGCTTGGTGCGCTCGAGCAGCGTGAGCACGGCGCGCGCGAGCTGGTCCTCCTCGACCGTGACGACCTCGTCGACCAGGTCGCGCACCAGCGGGAAGGTGATCTCGCCCGGTCGTACGACCGCGATCCCGTCCGCGATGGTGCCGCCACGCTCGACGGTCACGGGGCGGCCTGCGGCGAGCGAGGGCGGGAACGCCGCCGTCGCGGCCGCCTGGACGCCGACGATGCGGATGTCGCGCCCCTCCCGCGCAGCGACCGCCTTGGCCGCCACCGCGACGCCCGCGATGAGGCCGCCGCCGCCGATCGGCACCACGAGCGTCTGCGCGTCGGGGACGTCCGCGAGGATCTCGAGGCCGATCGTCCCCTGACCCGCGATCACGTCGGGATGGTCGAACGGGTGGATCAGCACGGCGCCCGTGCGCGCCGCGTGCTCGGCCGCGAGGGCGAGGCACTCCTCGACGGTCGCGCCATCGGTCACCACGGTCGCGCCGTAGCCCTTGGTCGCGAGCAGCTTGGGCACGGGGGCGCCGAGCGGCATGAAGATGGTCGCGTCCACGCCCAGCTGCTGCGCCGCGAACGCGACGCCCTGCGCGTGGTTGCCGGCGGAGGCGGCGACGACGCCGCGCGCACGCTCCTCCGCGCTCAGCCGCGACAGGCGGTAGGTGGCGCCGCGCAGCTTGAACGAGCCGGTGCGCTGGAGGTTCTCGAGCTTGAGGTGGACGGGCGCGCCCAGCAGCTCGGAGAAGTAGGAGGCGTGGTCCACCGGTGTGCGCTGCGCGATGCCCGCGAGGGCGCGGGCCGCGTCCTCGACGCGCGCGAGGGTGACCTCGTCTCCGGTGCTCACGCGAGCGTCTCGCGCTTGTCGAGCAGGAAGAACGCCGAGTGCGCCGCCGTGAGCACCGCGGCTCCCAGCAGGTGAGCGCCGACGATGAGCGCCGGGAGGCCGGTGAAGTACTGGACGTAGCCGATGAGCCCCTGCGCGAGCGTGACGCCCACGAGCACCCAGTACGCGCGGCGAGCCTCGTCACGCTCGCCTGCGCTGTGGTCGCGGCGGATCCGCCAGCCGATCCACGCGAGCAGCGCCACGAAGGCCCACACGGACAGCGCGTGCGCGCGGGCGATGAGCGCCGGGTCGAGCGCGAGGCGCTCGGTCGCCTCGGCATCGCCCGAGTGGGGACCGGCGCCGGTGGTGAGGGCGCCGAGGACGAGCAGCACCACGAGCAGCCCCGAGGAGACCCAGCGCTCGGGGGCAAGGTTGACGCCGATGCGCCCGCGCGCGCCGCGATAGCGCAGCGCGAAGCGGACGGAGTACCAGACGAGGCCGAGGCTCAGCAGCATGTGCGGCGCGACCACGAGCGGGTGGAGCTCCACCAGCACCGTGATGCCGCCGACCACGGCCTGGCCCAGCACGCCGAGCGCGGGCACGAGCCCCCACCACTTGAGGTCGGGGCGCGTGCGACAGACACCGATCGCCATGAGCACCGCCACCACGAGCAGCACGAACGTGAGCGTGCGGTTGCCGAACTCGATGTACGGGTGGACCGAGGTCTCGCCGAAGGCCGTCGGGGTGAACTGTCCCGGCTCGCACTGCGGCCACGTCGAGCAGCCGAGGCCGGATCCGGTGAGGCGGACGGCCCCGCCGGTGACGATGATCCCCGCCTGCGCCGCGATGTTCGCGAGCGTGAGGCCGCGGGTGTGGCGGCCGATGAGGTCGCCGATCGCCGCGGCGATGACGCGCAGGCGGCTCGCGCGGGTGGGGGAGGGGGAGGGATGCTGCTCGGTCGTGCTCACCGGGCAAGTCTAGGTGCGCGCGCAGCGGTGCCGACGCGGGGTGCGCGACGCGTAGGATCGGATGCCCCACGCGGGCACAACGGGACCGCCGCGGGCGTTGAGAACCGTGGGGCGCGGGCGATCCGGGAAGGGTTAGGTCCCCCTTCCTTGCGGCCTTCTTTTTAATGAATCAAAATGTTTCCTAAATGGAGCGCGGCCGCATGGGCGGCCGGCTGTGGACGTGAGGAGAGGTCGCCGCATGCATGTCGACACCACGCGTGACAGGGTGCTGAGCCTCATCGCGACCGCGGGCCCCATCACCGCCGCCGCGCTCGCGACCGAGCTCGGCGTGACCCCCGCGGGCGTCCGCCGCCACCTGTCCGCGCTCGAGGACGAGGGCCACATCGTCGACCACGAGCCGCCGGGCCAGCACGTGCGCGGCCGCGGCCGCCCCGCGCGGTCGTTCGTGGCCACGGGCGAGGGTCAGCGCGCGCTGGCCACCGCGTACCAGGACGTCGCCGTCGACGCGGTCGCCTTCCTGCGCGATGCGGGCGGTCTCGAGGCCTTCGTCGAGTCCAAGGCCAAGGAGCTCGAGGAGGCGGTGTCCGGCGCCGTCGATCCCGACGCCCCCATGGCCACCAAGGTCGAGGAGCTCGCCGCGGCCCTCGGCGAGCGCGGCTTCGCCGCATCTGTCCGTCCCGGGCCGGGCGGTATCACCGTCCAGCTCTGCCAGGGGCACTGCCCCGTCCAGTCCATCGCGGAGAAGACCCCCGAGTGGTGCGAGGCCGAGGCCCGCGCGTTCTCGAGGGTCCTCGACGTGCACGTGCAGCGGCTGTCGACCCTCGCGGGCGGCGCGCATGTCTGCACCACCACGATCCCGCTCACCACCCCCACCCGTAAGGAAGGATGAGCATGAGTGCTCCGACCGAGCCCATGACGCAGGACGAGGCGATCGCCTCGATCGGCAACTACCAGTTCGGATGGCATGACTCCGACGAGGCCGGCGCGATCGCCAAGCGCGGCCTCAACGAGGCCGTCGTCCGCGAGATCTCGGCGCTGAAGAACGAGCCCGAGTGGATGCTCGACCTGCGTCTCAAGGGCCTGAAGCTCTTCGGCAAGAAGCCGCTGCCGAACTGGGGCTCCGACCTCACCGGCATCGACTTCGACAACATCAAGTACTTCGTGCGCTCCACCGAGAAGCAGGCGACCTCGTGGGAGGAGCTGCCGGAGGACATCAAGAACACGTACGACAAGCTCGGCATCCCCGAGGCGGAGAAGCAGCGCCTCGTCGCCGGCGTCGCCGCGCAGTACGAGTCCGAGGTGGTCTACCACCAGATCCGCGAGGACCTCGAGGCCCAGGGCGTGATCTTCCTCGACACCGACACGGCGCTCAAGGAGCACCCGGAGCTGTTCGAGGAGTACTTCGGCACCGTCATCCCCGTGGGCGACAACAAGTTCGCGGCGCTCAACACCGCCGTGTGGTCGGGCGGCTCGTTCGTCTACGTCCCGCCGGGCGTCCACGTCGAGATCCCGCTCCAGGCCTACTTCCGCATCAACACGGAGAACATGGGCCAGTTCGAGCGCACGCTGATCATCGCGGACGAGGGCTCGTACGTGCACTACGTCGAGGGCTGCACCGCGCCGATCTACTCGAGCGACTCGCTGCACTCGGCCGTGGTCGAGATCATCGTGAAGAAGAACGCCCGCGTGCGCTACACGACCATCCAGAACTGGTCGAACAACGTGTACAACCTGGTCACCAAGCGTGCGACCGCGGCCGAGGGCGCCACCATGGAGTGGGTCGACGGCAACATCGGCTCGAAGGTCACCATGAAGTACCCGGCGATCTTCATGCTCGGCGAGCACGCCAAGGGCGAGACGCTGTCCATCGCCTTCGCGGGTGAGGGCCAGCACCAGGACGCGGGCGCCAAGATGGTGCACGCCGCCCCGAACACCTCGTCCTCGATCATCTCGAAGTCCGTCGCCCGTGGCGGCGGCCGCACCTCGTACCGCGGCCTCGTGCAGGTCCTCGAGGGCGCGAAGAACTCCAAGTCGAACGTGCTGTGCGACGCGCTGCTCGTCGACCAGATCAGCCGCTCCGACACCTACCCGTACGTCGACGTCCGCGAGGACGACGTCCACATGGGCCACGAGGCGTCCGTCTCGAAGGTGTCCGAGGACCAGCTGTTCTACCTCATGTCCCGCGGTCTCGAGGAGTCGGAGGCCATGGCGATGATCGTGCGTGGCTTCGTCGAGCCCATCGCGCGCGAGCTCCCCATGGAGTACGCCCTCGAGCTGAACCGCCTCATCGAGCTCCAGATGGAAGGATCCGTCGGTTGACCGTCACCGATCACACCCAGGCCACCGCTGACACTGCGCACTCGCACGGCGTCATCCCCGACAAGTCCCGCGCGGACCGCATCGTCTCCTTCGACGTCGATGCCTTCCCCGTGCCCACGGGACGCGAGGAGAACTGGCGGTTCTCGCCGGTGCGCGACCTCAAGACCCTGTTCGCCGACGAGGCCGCCGAGAGCCACCTCGAGTGGGCCACGAGCGAGCTCCCCGCCGGCGTGACCCTCACCGAGGTCGCGGCGGACGATGCGCAGGCTCGCACCGTGCGCGCGCCCGGCGACCGCGCCTCGGCCGTCGCGGTCAAGCACGCTGGCGGCGCCATGGCGCTCACCGTCGCGGCGAACACCGTGGTCGAGGAGCCCATCACGATCGACCTCACGGGCGTCGGCGGCGAGGTCCGCGGGCACCTGCTCGTGGAGCTCGGCCAGAGCGCCGAGGCGACCGTGGTGATCCGTCGGACCGGCACGGCCCACTACTCGGAGCTCGTGTCCGTGGACCTCCAGGACAACGCGGGCCTCAACCTCGTGCTGCTCCAGCAGTGGGACGAGGACGCGATCCACGCCGGCGAGGTCGTCGCCCGCCTGGGCCGCGACTCGCGCCTGCGCGGCACGGTCGTGACGCTCGGCGGCAAGGTCGTGCGCCTCAACACCTCGGCCGCGTTCGCGGGCGAGGGAGCGAGCGTCGACCTGTTCGGGCTCTACTTCGCGGACTCGGGTCAGCACCAGGAGCACCAGCTCTTCGTCGACCACGCGGTTCCCAAGTGCACGTCGCGCGTGACCTACAAGGGTGCGCTGGCCGGCAAGACCGCCCACTCCGTGTGGATCGGCGACGTCCTCATCCGTGCCGCGGCCGAGGGCACCGACACCTACGAGCTCAACCGCAACCTGGTCCTCACGGACGGCGCGCGCGCGGACTCGGTGCCGAACCTCGAGATCGAGACCGGCGAGATCGAGGGCGCGGGCCACGCGTCCGCCACCGGCCGCTTCGACGAGGAGCAGATGTTCTACCTGCGCTCGCGCGGCATCTCGGAGGAGCAGGCCCGCAAGCTCGTGGTCCGCGGCTTCTTCGCCGACCTCATCCACGAGATCGGTGTGCCGGCGGTCGAGGAGTCCCTCATGCGCCAGATCGACCTCGAGATCGCGCACGTCGAGGAGGAGCTCGGCGATGAGTGAGCAGCTCGCGTGCATGGTGGGTGACCTGAAGCCGGGTTCCGCCATGCTCGCCGAGCTCACGCTCGCGAACGGCGCCGATGTCCCCGTCGCCATCGTGCGCACGGACGACGGCGACTTCTACGCGATCGACGACATCTGCACGCATGGCGAGGTGTCGCTGTCCGACGGCGACGTCGAAGGCTGCTTCGTCGAGTGCTGGGGCCACGGCTCCCGCTTCGACGTCCGCACCGGCGAGCCGGACGAGCTTCCCGCCATCACCCCCGTCAAGACCTACCCCGTCCGCGTCGACGGCGAGCATGTGCTCGTCGACGTGGACGCACCCAAGAATTCTCAGAAGGAGAACGCATGAGCACCCTGGAGATCCGCAACCTCCACGTCACCGTCGAGACCCCCGAGGGCACCAAGGAGATCCTCAAGGGCGTCGACCTGACCATCAACTCGGGCGAGACGCACGCCATCATGGGCCCCAACGGCTCGGGCAAGTCGACGCTGGCCTACTCGATCGCCGGCCACCCCAAGTACGAGATCACCGAGGGCACCGTGACGCTCGACGGCGAGGACGTCCTCGAGATGTCGGTCGACGAGCGCGCCAAGGCCGGGCTCTTCCTCGCGATGCAGTACCCGGTCGAGGTCCCCGGCGTCTCGGTGTCGAACTTCCTGCGCACCGCCAAGACCGCGATCGACGGCGAGGCCCCCAAGCTCCGCACGTGGGTCAAGGACGTCAAGGTCGCCATGGAGAACCTCCGCATGGACCCCGCGTTCGGTGAGCGCGGCGTCAACGAGGGCTTCTCGGGCGGTGAGAAGAAGCGCCACGAGATCCTCCAGATGGAGCTGCTCCAGCCCAAGATCTCGATCCTCGACGAGACCGACTCGGGCCTCGACGTCGACGCGCTGCGCATCGTCTCCGAGGGCGTCAACCGCGCCAAGGACAACACGGGCCTGGGCGTCATGCTCATCACGCACTACACGCGCATCCTCCGCTACATCAAGCCGGACTACGTGCACGTGTTCGTCAACGGCCGCGTGGCCGAGGAGGGCGGCCCCGAGCTCGCCGAGCGTCTCGAGGCCGAGGGCTACGACCGCTACCTGGCGGACGCCTGAGCATGCTCCCCGATCTGCGCGACGACTTCCCGCTCCTCGCCCGCACGGTGAGGAACGGGAGGTCGCTCGTGTACCTCGACTCGGGTGCGACCGCGCAGAAGCCGCGCGCCGTGCTCGAGGCCGAGGACGCCTTCTACCGTGAGCACAACGGCGCGGTCGCACGCGGCGCGCACATCCTCGCGGAGGAGGCGACCGAGGCGTTCGAGTCCGCGCGCGCGGACGTCGCCGAGCTGATCGGCGCGTCCAGCGACGAGGTCGTGTGGACCTCCGGCGCCACGGCGGCGATCAACCTCGTGGCGAACGGCATGCTGCAGGCGTCGCTGGGCGCCGGCGGCGCCGAGGCCGAGCGCTTCCGCCTGGGCCCCGGTGACCGCATCGTGGTCACCGAGCTCGAGCACCACGCGAACCTCATCCCGTGGCAGCAGCTCGCCGCCCGCACGGGCGCCGAGCTCGCCTGGATCCCCGTGGACGATGCGGGAGGCCTGCGGTACGACGAGGTCGAGGCGGTCATCACGCCCGCGACGCGCGTGGTGGCGTTCAGCCACGCGAGCAACGTCACGGGTGCCGTCACGGACGTCGAGGCGATCGTGCATCGTGCCCGCGAGGTGGGCGCGATCACGGTCCTGGACGGCTGCCAGTCGGTGCCGCATCTGCCCGTGAACGTCGCGGAGCTCGGCGTGGACCTCATGGCCTTCTCCGGGCACAAGATGCTCGGGCCCACCGGGATCGGCGCGCTGTGGGGCCGCAAGGAGATCCTCGACGCCCTGCCGCCGTCGCAGTTCGGCGGCAGCGCGATCCGCGTGGTCACCATGGAGAGCACCACGTGGCTCGAGGCGCCGCAGCGCTTCGAGCCCGGCACACAGCCGGTCGCGCAGGCGGTCGGCATGGCGGCAGCGGCGCGCTACCTCATGGACCTGGGGATGGAGAACGTCGCGCGTCACGAGGCTCGCATCGCGCAGATCCTGCGCGAGGGCGCGGTGGAGATGCCCGGTGTTCGCCTGCTCGGAGCGGTGGGTGACCCGGCCGCCATCGACGTCCTCGGCCTCGCGGCCGTGGTGGTCGACGGCGTCCACGCCCACGACGTGGGCCAGGTGCTCGACGACCGCGGCATCACTGTGCGCGTCGGCCACCATTGCGCCCAGCCCCTGCATCGTCGCCTGGGGGTGACGGGCTCCACCCGCGCCTCCGCGCACGTCTACACCACCGAGGACGACGCCCACGCCTTCATCGAGGCGCTGGCGGCCGTCCGCGAGTTCTTCGGAGTTGCTGCATGAGCCTCGAGTCGATGTACCAGCAGGTCATCATGGACCACGCCCGCGAGGGGCACGGTCGCGGCCTGGTCGAGATCGACCTACCGCACCGCGGCGAGTCCCACCAGGTCAACACTACGTGCGGCGACGAGGTCACCCTGCGGGTGGGTGTGGAGGGCGACACCCTCGCGCGCATCGCGTGGGAGGGCCAGGGCTGCTCGATCTCGCAGGCGTCCATCTCGGTGCTCTCGGAGCTGCTCGAGGGCGAGTCCCTCGCGACCGCGGACCAGACGTTCGAGGCGTTCCGCGCGCTCATGCAGTCGAAGGGCGAGCACCTCGACGAGGAGCGCGAGGACCTGCTCGGCGACGCTACCGCCTTCGTGGGGGTGGGCAAGTATCCTGCACGCATCAAGTGCGCGCTGCTGGGCTGGATGGCCCTGCAGGACGCGCTCATCCAGGCCCGCGGCGCATCGTCCGCGGGTGCGGAAGGAGGAACGGCATGACAGAGGAGACCAAGGCGGTCGCCAACGCGGCCGACGTCGAGGAGGCTCTCCGCGACGTCATCGACCCCGAGCTCGGCATCAACGTCGTGGACCTGGGTCTGGTCTACGGCGTGATGCTCGATGAGAACCGCCACGCGGTGATCGACATGACGCTCACGTCCGCGGCGTGCCCGCTGACGGACGTCATCGAGGATCAGGCGGGCCAGGCTCTTGCCGGGCTGGTGGACGGCTTCCGCATCAACTGGGTGTGGATGCCGCCGTGGGGCCCGGACAAGATCACGGACGACGGCCGCGAGCAGCTCCGCGCGCTCGGCTTCAACGTCTGAGACACGGACCACGCGAGAGCCTCCTTCCCCGGCAGCGGGGGAGGAGGCTCTCGGCGTCCCTGGACCCGGCGTTCAGACCGTGGTCTTGCGAGGCCGCGGCGAGGCGTGCGTGGGGTCGACCCCGTCGAACAGGCTGCTCACGGACTCGCCGCCGTGGATGCGGCGCATCGCCTCGGCGAACAGCTCCGCCACCGACAGCACCGTGAGCTCGGGCCAGTCCGCGGGGCTGGGCACGGTGTCGGTGGTGACCACCTCGCTCACCATGCGGTTGCCGCGGAGCCGCTCGACCGCCTTGCCCACGAACAGGCCGTGCGTGGTCGCCACCGCCGCCTCGGAGCAGCCCTCCTCCTCGAGCTTGTGGAGCAGCTCGATGATGGACCCGCCGGTCGCGATCTCGTCGTCCAGGATGATGGCGCGCTTGCCGTGGACGTCGCCGACGATCTGATCGATCACCACCGTGTCGTCCCCGAGGCGCCGCTTGCTGCCGGCGGCCACGGGAAGGCCCAGGAGGCGTGCGAACTGGTTCGCCGTCTTCGCGTTGCCGAAGTCGGGGGAGACCACCACGGCGTCCGTGAGGTCCTGCCCGCGGAAGTGGTCCGCGAGCACCCCGAGCGCGGTGAGGTGGTCGACCGGGACCGAGAAGAAGCCGTGGACCTGCGGCGCGTGCAGGGTCATCGTGAGGACGCGGTCGGCTCCCGCCGCGACGAGCATGTCGGCCACCAGGCGGCCGCCGATCGAGATCCGCGACGCGTCCTTCTTGTCGGAGCGCGCGTAGGCGTAGTGGGGGATCACCGCGGTGATCTGCGCGGCGGAGGCGCCCCGGGCCGCGTCGAGCATGAGCAGCATCTCCATGAGGGCCTCCTGCGTCGGAGGCACGAGCGGCTGCACGATGTAGACGTCGCGCTGCCGGCAGTTCGCCTGCAGCTGGACCTGCAGGCAGTCGTTGCTGAAGCGCGTGATGTCCGCCGCGGAGAGCTCGACCCCGAGGTACGAGCAGATGTCCGCCGCGAGCGCGCGGTGCGCGCTCCCGCTGAAGACGACCGTGTCCTTCATGTGACTTCCTCCCGCAGCGCCCGGCATCCTCGGCTGATCGTAACGCTCCGCGGGGTCCCCGCGACGGCTGGGAGGACCCGGGCTGCTGCGTTGCGGCGGCTCGCCGCCGGTGTGACGATGAACGGGTCCCGCACCCGCACCGAGGAGCCCCCTGCATGGTCTACAAGGTCGGATACTTCGTCGGCAGCCTGTCGTCGACGTCCATCAACCGCCTGCTGAGCAGGGCGCTCATCCGGCTCGCGCCCGAGGAGCTCGAGTTCACCGAGATCCCCATCCGCGACCTCCCGCTGTACAGCCCCGACCACGACGCGGACTTCCCGCCGGTGGCGGTCGCGCTCAAGGACGCCATCGCCGCATCGGACGCGCTGTTGTTCGTGACGCCCGAGTACAACCGGTCGATCCCGGGCGGGCTCAAGAACGCGCTCGACTGGGCGTCGCGCCCGTCCGGCCAGAACTCGTTCCACCATCTGCCGGCCGCGATCATCGGGGCGTCGCCCGGGCGCATCGGTACGGCGGTGGGCCAGCAGAGCCTGAGGGCCGTGCTGAGCTTCTGCAACGTGCGCCAGATGACCGCGCCGGAGGCCTACATCACGTTCACGCCGGGCCTGATCACGGAGGAGGGCGAGGTGACGGACCCGAAGATCGCCGCCTTCCTCGAGACGTTCATGGAGGAGTTCCGCACCCACGTGATGCGCGTCCTCACGGTGCTGCCCCGTGGCTGACACGCTTGCGACCCACGTCGCGCTCATCCGCGGCATCAACGTGGGCGGCAAGAACCCCGTCGCGATGGCTCGGCTGCGCGAGACCCTCGAGTCCCGCGGCGTGCCCGCGCGCACCTACATCCAGTCCGGCAACGTGCTGCTGACCGCGCCGGAGCTCGACGAGGCCGCGGTGGAGGCCCTCGTGGAGGAGGTCCTGCGCGAGGAGTTCGCGGTCCAGACGGTCGTGGTGGGCGTCGCGGCCGCTCGCCTGCGGGCGGCGATGGACGATGCGCCGGCCGGGTTCGGGACCGAGCCGGACCTCTACCACTCCGACGTGGCGTTCCTGCGTGCCGGGGTCGACGTCGACGAGGCCTTCGCGGCCTTCGAGATGCGCGAGGGGGTCGACGCCGGATGGGCGGGCAAGGGCGTGGTCTACTTCCGGCGCCTCAGCGCGCAGCGCACCAGGAGCCGCCTGAACAAGGTGATGTCCACGCCGTTCTACCAGGTGATGACCATCCGCAACTGGAACACGACCACCACGCTCGTGGCGATGCTCGACGGCTAGCGTCCCGGCGGACGTGCCCGGCTAGCCCTGGCGACGCCGCTCGCGGCGGCTGAGCTTGGGCACCTCGGGGATCTCCTCCGACGGCATCTCGCGCACGGGCGGCTCGGCGAGCAGCGGAGCGGGCGCCTCGGTCTCGGCGTCGCGTTCGGGGGCCGGGTCGCGGCGCGAGGACCGCCCGTGCTCCGCGATGCCGCGCGCATGCAGCGCCTGACCCAGCTGGAGGGCGAAGCCCACGGTGCGGGCGCCGGACGGGATGAGGATCGCGCGCGGATCCCGCTCGAGGCCGCGCGCGCGGGCCGCGACGCGCGACTCGGTGAGGATCTGCGCAGCCTCGGGGATCGCGCGGAGCGTGAGGGCCACCAGCAGTCCGAGCGTCTCGGGCGGCAGGATCCAACGGATGGGTCGCGCGAGCGCGACCACCAGGTCCATCATCTGCGCCATCGACGTCGATGAGGTGACCGCGAGGGCGAGCGCCGAGATCGCGATGAGGTCGCCCGCGAGGTCGAGCGCGCGTACGTAGTCGCCCAGCCAGATCTGGAACCCGGCGGCCATGACGGCGAGCACGGTGATGAGGGCCATCCCCTTGAGCGTCGCCTTGAGCGGCGGCTTGGTCGAGGCCAGCAGCAGCAGGCTCGCGGCGAGGATGCCGAGGCTCGTGACGGGGTCCGAGATCGCGAGGCTCGCGATCGAGATCCCCAGCAGCATGAGCATCTTGAACCACGCGGGCGCGAGGTGCAGAGGCGTCCGCGCGGGACGGTAGATGCCCAGGAGGGTGATCACGCGGTGGCACCCTGCGATGCGCGGCCGAACATGAGGTCGCGGTAGAGCTGCACGGCCTCCTTGGGGTCGCCGTCGAAGACCACGCGGCCCAGGTCCACCACGAGCGTGCGCTCGGCACGCGCCGCCGAGTCGAGGTCGTGCGTGACCTCGATGACCTGGAGGGGGAGCGAGCGCAGCAGCGCGCCCACATGCGCGCGCCAGCGCAGGTCCAGCAGCGTGGTGGGCTCGTCGGCGACCACGATCGACGGGGTGCACGCGAGCACGCCCGCGAGCGCGAGCAGCTGGCGCTGCCCGCCCGACAGCGCGTTCACCGAGACGTCCGCCTTCGAGGCGAGGCCGATCTCCTTGAGCGCGGCGAGCGCCGCATCGTCCCTCTCCTTGCGGTTCTTGATGACGCGGCGCAGCGACAGCGCGACGTCCTCGACCGCGGTCGGCATGATCAGCTGCGCCGAGGCGTCCGTGAACAGGTAGCCGACCTTGCGGCGCACCTGCGCTCCCTGGCGCTGCGTGTCGAGGCCGTCGACCTCGACCGAGCCGGTCACGGGCAGCACCAGGCCGTTGATGAGACGCGCGAGCGTCGACTTCCCCGAGCCGTTGGCGCCGATGATGCTGATGCGGTCCTCGGTGAGGGTGAGCGTGGTGGGCTCGAGGATCGGCACGCCGGAATCGGGCGCGACGACAGCCGCGTCCTTGAACTCGATCATGCGGTCAAGGCTACGCGGTGGCGCGGGCCGCCTCGTCCTCCTGGTCCGACGGCGCGGCGGACGATGCGGCGGTCACCCGCCGCGCGGCGCCCAGCAGACCGGGGTAGGCGCGGTGGATCGCGGCGGCGACGATGCCGGCGACGACCACCTTGAGGATGTCGCCGGGGATGAACGGCACGACGCCGAGCGTGACCCCCGAGGCGCAGTCGATGTCGAGCAGGCCGCTGCAGTCCGGGCCGGGAAGCATCGGAAGGCCCAGGCGGTAGGCGAGCCAGGGGGCGCCGACCGCGTAGATCACCGGGATCGACACGAGACCCGACCCGACGAGCCAGAAGGTCGCCCGGACGCTCCCGCGCAGGCGTCCCATGCGGGCTCCGAGCTGAGCGAGGCCCCCGACCACCACGGCCGCGAGCAGGAAGCCGATCAGGTAGCCGCCGCTGGGGCCTACCAGCACCTCGAGGCCGCTCGCGCGTCCCGCGAACACCGGCAGGAAGAGTCCCATCAGCAGGTAGACGGCCACGGCCGCGAGCCCGCGCCACGGCCCGAGCACCAGCGCCGCGAGGACCACGGCGAACGTCTGGAGCGTGAGCGGCACGCCGCCCAGGAGCTCGATGCCGGGCACCATCGACGCGGCCGCGATGAAGGCGGCGAAGACGGCGACGAGCGCGATGGACTGGCCGGTGAGGCCGCGGTGCTGAGACATGGGGACCCCCTGGGATAATGGACGCCGTCACCCTAACGGCGCCGCCTGTCCCCATGGCCGGGTTCCGGCCAGGGTGCAGAAACGTTGTGGGGTCCCCACAACTCAGGCCGCATCGACAGCAGGGAGAACGCGTGATCATCGCCAAGGATCTGGAGGTGCGCATCGGCGCCCGTGTGCTGCTGCACCCCGTGAGCTTCCAGATCGGACCCGGTGACCGCGTGGGCCTGGTGGGCCGCAACGGTGCAGGCAAGACCACGATGACGCGCCTCCTCGCCGGCGAGGGCCAGCCCACAGGTGGCACCGTCACGCACAAGGGCTCCATCGGCTACCTCCCTCAGGACCCGCGCGAGGGCGAGCCGACGCAGCGCGCGCTCGACCGCATCCTGTCGGTGCGCGACCTCGCGGGCCTGATGCAGAAGCTCCGGGACGCGGAGGAGGGCATGGCGAGCCCCGACATCAAGGTGATGGAGAAGGCGATGAACGCCTATCCGCGCCTCGAGGAGCGCTTCCGCGCGGCCGGCGGCTATGCGGCCGAGTCCGAGGCGCAGCGCATCGCCGCGAACCTGGGCCTCGACGAGCGCATCCTCGGTCAGCCGCTCGGCACGCTGTCGGGCGGTCAGCGCCGCCGCGTCGAGCTCGCGCGCATCCTGTTCTCCGACGCGGAGACGCTGCTGCTCGACGAGCCGACCAACCACCTCGACGCGGACTCGATCGTGTGGCTGCGCGGCTTCCTCGCGAACTTCCCCGGCGGGCTCGTGGTGATCTCGCACGACGTCGAGCTGCTGCGCGCCTCCGTGACCCGTGTGTTCCACCTCGACGCCAACCGTGGAGAGCTCGACCAGTACGCGCTCGGCTGGGACCTGTACCTCCGCCAGCGCGAGACGGACGAGAAGCGCCGTCGCCGCGAGCGCGACAACGCCGAGAAGAAGGCCGCCGCGCTCATGGCGCAGGCCAACAAGATGAAGGCGACCGCCACCAAGGCCGTCGCCGCGCAGAACATGGCCAAGCGTGCCGAGCGCATGCTTCAGGGCGTCGAGGGGGAGCGGGTGCAAGACCGCGTGGCCGCGCTGCGCTTCCCGACCCCCGCCGCCTGCGGCAAGACGCCGCTCCGTGCGGCCGAGCTCTCGAAGTCCTACGGCTCGCTCGAGGTCTTCACCGATGTCGAGCTCGCGATCGACCGCGGCTCCCGCGTGGTGGTGCTCGGCCTCAACGGTGCCGGGAAGACCACGCTGCTGCGCCTCCTGTCGGGCGTCGAGGACCCCGACACGGGCGAGATTCAGCCCGGCCACGGGCTCAAGCTCGGCTACTACGCGCAGGAGCACGACACGCTCGACATGAACGCAACCGTCCTCGAGAACCTCCGGCACGCGGCGCCGGACCTCGACGACACGGCCGTGCGCAACGTGCTCGGCTCGTTCCTCTTCATCGGCGACGATGCGCACAAGCCCGCCAAGGTGCTCTCCGGAGGCGAGAAGACGCGCCTCGCGCTCGCGACGCTCGTGGTGTCGCAGGCGAACGTGCTGCTGCTCGACGAGCCCACGAACAACCTCGACCCGGCGTCGCGCGCGGAGATCCTGCGCGCGCTGCGCACCTACGAGGGCGCGGTGGTGCTGGTGACCCACGACGAGGGCGCCGTCGAGGCGCTCGAGCCCGAGCGTGTGCTGCTGCTGCCGGACGCGGTCGAGGACCTCTACAACGAGTCCTACCGGGAGCTCATCTCCCTCGCCTGACGTCTCCCGCCCGACACTTCCAACGGAGCTGGTCCCGGTTCTGCGGCGTGTCGCGGCGAGTTCGGTTGGAACTGTCAGCGGCTAGAGGGCGTCCTCGATCTCCTCGTCTGACGGCCCGCGCTCGCGGCGCCGTCGCGGCGCCTTCGGCGGGGACGATGCGCGGGCTCGCTCGGGCGCATCGTCGCCCTGCTCGCCTGCACCCTCGCCGGTGAGCTGCCAGTCGCGGCGTGCGAGCAGCACCCCGCCCACGGGGGCGATGAGCGCGAAGCCGAACCACTGCCACGTGTACGCGAGGTGCGGCCCGAGCGACAGCGACGGAAGCGGCACGGGTGAGCCGAGCGCCTCGACGCATCCGTCCGCATCGCAGATCGATCGCACCATGCCGTAGCCGTCGATCGGCTCGGCGCTCGGGTCGGGCATCTGCGCGGGGGTGATCCGCGTCGCGCCCTCGTCGCGGCGGCCGTCGTCGGGCTCGGCCGCGCGGAGCACCGCGGTGAGGGTCACGGGACCCTCGGGAAGGGCAGGGACCACGTCGTCCGGCACGCCGCTGTCGGGGATGGGCACCCAGCCGGCGTCCACCATGAGGGAGCGGCCGTCCGTCGTGTCGAACCATGCGAGCACGTGCCACGTGCGCTCGCGGTCGACCGGACGGTTGCGGAGCAAGGTGGTCGAGCCGGGCTCGAACTCGCCCTCGACCTCGACCAGCGTCCACTCGCGGTCTCCCACGGCTTCGCCCGGGGCGAGCACGTCCGCGAGCGGGGCGGGCTCGGCGGCGGTGTTCGCCTCGTACCGCTCGATCGCGGTGGCCCGCTGCTCGTGCCTGCCGTACTGCCAGAACCCCGCCCGGACCGCCACGGCCGACGCGATGAGCGCCACGAGCACGATGGCGCCCACGCGCAGCACGCGCATGCGGCGGGAGGGGGTGGTCACGCGACGATGCTAGTGGCCGCGGTTTCGCGAATCGGACGGAGCCTCCGCTAGCGTGGCCCCCATGACCCCCCGCCATGTCCTCGTCACCGGCGCCGCGCGTGGCATCGGCCGCTCCATCGCCGAGGCGTTCGTCGCCAACGGCGACATCGTCTCCACGATCTACCGCGGGGGAGACCTCCCGGAGGGCGTGACCGGCGCGATCGCCGACATCACCGACACGGACGCCGTCAACGCCGCCTTCGACGAGCTCGAGGCGCAGCACGGCCGTGTCCGGGTGCTCGTGGCCAATGCGGGCATCACCAAGGACGGGCTCCTCATGCGCATGAGCGACGAGGACTTCGCGAACGTGATCGACGTCAACCTCACGGGCACCTTCCGCTGCGTCCGCCGCGCGGTGAACTCGATGATGCGCGAGAAGTACGGCCGCATCGTCCTCATCGGCTCCGTCGTGGGTCTCATGGGCAATCCCGGCCAGGTCAACTACTCCTCGTCGAAGTCCGCGCTCGTGGGCATGGCCCGCTCGATCACGCGCGAGGTGGGTGCCCGCGGCATCACCGCGAACGTCATCGCACCCGGCTTCATCACCACCGACATGACCGCGGAGCTGCCCGAGGACACCGTCAAGCAGTACTCGGCGACCATCCCCGCCAAGCGCTTCGGTGCGACGGAGGAGGTCGCAGCCGCGGCCGTCTACATGGGCTCCGACGCCGCCGGCTACGTCTCGGGCGCGGTGCTGCCCGTCGACGGCGGCCTCGGCATGGGCCACTGACCGGGTCCGCGCCCCCCACACCCCTGCATCGTCCCCCCCGCATAGGAGCAACCATGGGAATCCTCGAAGGCAAGAACATCCTCGTCACCGGCGTCCTCACCGAGGGCTCGATCGCGTTCGAGGTCGCACGGCTGTGCCAGGAGCAGGGCGCGACGGTCGTCCTGACCGGAGTGGGCCGCTCGCTCAAGATCACGCAGGCCATGGGCCGCCGCCTCCCGGTCGAGGCGAAGGTGGTCGAGCTCGACGTCACCAACCCCGAGCACCTCTCCGCGCTGGCCGACCAGGTCCGCGAGCACGTCCCCCACCTCGACGGCGTGGTGCACAGCATCGGCTTCGCGCCGCAGTCCGTCATGGGCGGCAACTTCATGTCGGGGGAGTGGGAGGACGTCGCGACCGCGATGCACATCTCCGCGTACTCGCTCAAGGCGCTCGCCCAGGCGACGGCGCCGCTCATGCCCCACGGCGGCTCGATCGTCGGCCTCACCTTCGACGGCCGCTTCGCATGGCCCGTGTACGACTGGATGGGCGTCGCGAAGGCTGCGTTCGAGGCGGTCAACCGCTACGTCGCACGCGACCTCGGCCCCCAGGGCATCCGCTGCAACGTCGTGTCCGCCGGACCCATCAAGACCACCGCGGCGAAGCACATCCCGGGCTTCGAGCAGATGGAGGGCAACTGGGCGCAGCGTGCCCCGCTCGGATGGGACTCGGAGGCCACCGAGCCGACCGCGCGCGCGGTGACGGCCCTGCTGTCGGACTGGTTCCCCGCCACCACGGGCGAGATGATCCACGTAGACGGCGGCGTGCACGCCATGGGACAGTGACACCGTGCCTACGCTGATCCTCGCCCGCCATGCCAAGGCCGAGGCCCCCGCGGCCGGCCTCCAGGACTCCGACCGTGCCCTCGAGCTCATCGGTCGCAAGGCCTCGACCCGCCTGGGCCAGGTGATCGCCGAGGCCGGCCTCACCCCTGACCTGGCGCTGGTCTCGCCGTCCGTGCGCACGCAGCAGACATGGAAGCTCATGTCGACCGCCTTCGGCGACTGCGAGACCCGCCTCGACGAGGAGCTCTACGAGACCCACGTGGCCGGCCTCCTCGACGTCCTGCGCGGCGCTGGCGACGCGGAGACCGTGGTGGTCGTGGGTCACGAGCCCACCTCCTCGGCCGCGGCCGCTCACCTCGCCGGCCCGGGCTCCGACAAGACGGCGCTGCAGCGGGTCGCCCACGGGCTTCCCACGGCCACGGCGGCGGTCCTGGAGTTCTCGTGCCCGTGGACCGAGGTCACCTCGCGCTGCGGCCGGCTCGTCTCGGTCCTCTCGGGCCGCGACGTCGAGGAGTGAGCCCGAACCTTCCCGCGACGCCGGAGGTCCGGGCGTTGTGGCGCGCCCTGCTGACGATGCAGCGGTACGCCTGGGAGCAGGGCGTCGCCTCGCACGCCGCGATCGACGGCGGTGACCTCGACCTCGCCCGCGCGCTCGCGCGCGACGCGGTGGCCCGCCAGGACGCCGACGGCCAGCTGGGCGGCATGGACGATGCGGGCGCCGTGAACTCGGGCTCGCTGCTCGAGGCCGCGCTGCTGCTCGGCGAGGAGGATGCGGCGGCCGCCGAGGCCGCGCAGCGCCAGCGCTGGTGGCTCCTGCGCTTCTCGCCGCGCGACGACTGGGGCGTGCTCCACCACCTCAAGGGCTCGACCGAGGTGTGGGCGGACTCGGTCTACATGGTGGTGCCCGCGCTCGTCGCCGCCGGGGACCTGGCGCCCGCGGACATGCAGTACCGCATGCACCGCGAGCAGCTGTGGGACGAGCCCACGGGGCTGTATCGCCATCGCTTCGACATGGCCTCGCGTCGGTTCACGCGCGACGCCTTCTGGGCGAGCGGCAACGGCTGGATCGCCGCCGGGCTTGCGCGCGCGCTGCACCTGGGCGTGGAGGCCGAGACCGTGCGTTCGCGCTGGCAGGCGGAGACCCGCGCGCTGCTCGACGCGTGCGCCCGCTTCGAGCGCGCCGACGGCCGCTTCCACGACGTCCTCGACGACGCATCGTCCTTCGTGGACGGAGCCGCCAGCCTGATGCTCGCGTATGCGGCCTTCACGGGCGTGGCCGACGGTTGGCTCCCGGCCTCGTATGCGGACGATGCGGCGCGCTGGACCGATGTGGCGCTGTCCTATGTCGACGGCGACGGGTTCGTGCGCGAGGTGTGCGGAGCGCCGGGCTTCGACTCGCCGGGCACGAGCGCCGAGGCGCAGGCCTTCGCGATCATGGCCCTCGCGGCGCGCGCTCGGCTGGGCTGAGCGCGCGCGAGCATCGAGCCGCGCCGTTGCTCGGGCGGTGCCGTGGGTGAGGCCGCGGCGCGAGCATGGTGATGGTCGCGTCCTCGCGCCTTTCCTGCACGAGCGGCGGCGGGTCGGAGCGGACGTCGCCCGTCACGGCGTGAGCCAGCCATCGCCATTCCTGCAGGAAAGGCGCGAGCGCGCCGCAACGGGGGACAGCGCGGACCGTCTGTTCGCGCAGGAAAGGTGCGAGCACCCCGCAACGACCACCGACGCGACCCGCTCGCGCCTGCGCGTGGAGGCGCGCGGCGTGCAGGCTCCGGCTACGCGCGCTCGAGGATGAGCGGCAGCGCCTCGGCGAGGCTGGGCCCGTTGAGCGCGACATCCGCCTGCTCCTGCACCACGGGCTTCGCGTGCCACGCGATGCCGAGGCCGGCGGCGGCCATCATGTCGAGGTCGTTCGCGCCGTCGCCGATCGCGACCGCGTCGGCAGGGTCGCAACCGACCTCCGCGGCGAACTCGCGCAGCGCCGACGCCTTGGCCGCCCGGTCGATCACGGGGCCGACGGTGCGCCCGGTGAGGCGCCCCTCGGCCACCTCGAGGCGGTTGGCGCGGAACCGCGTGATCCCCAGGGACGCCGCGAGGGATCCCACGACCTCCTCGAATCCGCCCGAGACGAGGGCCACCTCCCAGCCGGCCGCCTGGAGCCCCGCGATGAGCTCGCGCACGCCGGGCGTGAACTCCACCTCGGCGCGCACGTCCGCGAACACGGTGTCGGGCACGCCCGCGAGGGTCGCCACGCGCTCCTTGAGGGACGCGGCGAAGTCGAGCTCGCCGCGCATCGCGCGCTCGGTGATCTCGGCCACGAGCTCACGCGTGCCCGCACGGGCGGCGATCAGCTCGATGACCTCGGCGGTGATCAGGGTGGAATCGACGTCGAGGACGCACAGCCTCATCGGGCGACGACCGTCCCCTTCGCCACGACGGTGATGCCCGTCTCGGTCACGGTGAAGCCACGCGCGAGGTCGGCCTCGCGGTCGATGCCCACGCGCGCACCCTCCTCGACCACCACGTTCTTGTCGAGGATGGCGCGGTGGACCTGCGCGTGGCGGTGGATCTGGACACCGTCGAGCAGCACCGAGTCCGACACGGTCGACCACGAGTGCAGGCGCACGCCGGGCGAGAGCACGGAACCCGTCACGGTCGCGCCGGACACGATGACCCCGGGGGAGACGATCGAGTCCGCGGCGTGGCCGAGGCGGCCCTCCTCCGAGTGGATGAACTTGGCCGGCGGGTGCGTCACGAGGCCCTGATGCAGCGGCCACTTGTCGTTGTAGACGTTGAACACGGGCTGGACCGCGATGAGGTCCATGTGCGCGTCGAAGTACATGTCGAGCGTTCCCACGTCGCGCCAGTAGTCGCGGTCGCGGTCGGTCGAGCCCGGGACGTCGTTGCGGATGAAGTCGTAGAAGCCGCACGTGCCCTTGTCGACGAAGTAGGGGACGATGTCGCCGCCCATGTCGTGCTTCGAGGACGGGTTGTCGGCGTCCGCCGTGAGCGCCTCGAGCAGCGCATCGGCGTTCGCGACGTAGTTGCCCATCGACGCGAGGATCTCGCCCGGGCTGTCCGGGAGGCCCGCCGGGTCCTTGGGCTTCTCGAGGAACGCGCGGATGCGGTCGGGGCTGGCAGGGTCGACGTCGATGACGCCGAACTGGTCGGCGAGCGAGATCGGCTGGCGGATGCCGGCGACGGAGAACTCGGCGCCGGACGCGATGTGCGCGTCGACCATCTGCGAGAAGTCCATGCGGTAGACGTGGTCGGCGCCGACGATCACGACGATGTCGGGGGACTCGTCCTCGATGATGTTGACCGTCTGGTAGATCGCATCGGCGCTGCCGAGGTACCAGTGCGGGCCGCGTCGCTGCTGCGCGGGGACCGGGGCGACGTAGTTGCCCAGCAGCGGCGACATGCGCCACGTGCGGGCGATGTGCCGGTCGAGCGAGTGCGACTTGTACTGCGTCAGCACGACCACATGGAGGTACCCGGAGTTCACCAGGTTGCTCAGGGCGAAGTCGATGAGCCGGTACGTGCCCCCGAAGGGCACGGCGGGCTTCGCACGCGATGCGGTGAGGGGCATCAGACGCTTGCCCTCACCTCCTGCAAGGACGATGGCGAGAACTTTCGGCGCTGACATATGTCCAGCCTAGGCGATATCGGTCCCGGCGCGTATCAGGGAGTTTCGCGCGTGGCGCAACCGGGCCCGATGTCGCCCGCCGCACGGATCAGCCGGTGATGCCGACGGGATCCGAGTCCGCCTAGGAGGGCGCGGGGCGGCATGCGCACGACGGGGAAGACCTCGCGCGGGGTGAGCCGCTAGCGTGGGGGACATGCGCGTCGACATCCTCACCCGTGAGTACCCGCCCCACATCTACGGAGGTGCGGGCGTCCATGTGACCGAGCTCGCCGCCGTGCTCCGCGCGCACCTCGACGTGCGTGTGCGCGCGTTCGACGGACCGCGCGACGAGGCCGGGGTGACGGGCTACGACGCGCTCGGCGGCGGCGTGGGCGATGCCTCGCTCGACGTCCTCGCTCACAACCTCCCGATGGCCAAGGACTGCGGGGGAGCCGACCTGGTGCACTCGCACACGTGGTACGCCAACATGGCGGGACACCTCGCCGCGAGGCTCCATGGGATCCCGCACGTCCTGTCCGCTCACTCGCTCGAGCCGCTGCGACCGTGGAAGGCCGAGCAGCTGGGCGGCGGCTACCGCGTCTCGAGCTGGATCGAGAAGACCGCGTACGAGGCCGCCGATGCCGTCATCGCCGTGAGCGAGGGCATGCGTCAGGACGTGCTGCGCTGCTACCCCGACGTGGACCCGGCGAAGGTCCAGGTGGTCCACAACGGCATCGACGTCGCCGGCTGGGCCGCCCCGTCGACGGACGAGGCACGCGCGAAGGCCGATGCCGTCGTCGCCGAGCACGGGATCGACCCCTCGCGCCCCGCGATCGTGTTCGTGGGCCGCATCACGCGCCAGAAGGGGCTGCCGTACTTCCTCAAGGCGGTCGAGCAGCTCCCGAAGGACATCCAGGTGGTGCTGTGCGCCGGCGCCCCGGACACCAAGGAGATCGCGGCCGAGGTCTCGGGCGCGGTCGCGAAGCTCCAGGAGCAGCGCGACGGCGTCGTGTGGATCGAGAAGATGCTGCCGCGGCCCGAGCTGGTCGCGGTGCTCGACGCGTGCACGGCGTTCGTGTGCCCGTCCGTCTACGAGCCGCTCGGCATCGTCAACCTAGAGGCGATGGCCGTGGGCCTCCCGGTGGTCGCGACCGCGATCGGTGGGATCCCCGAGGTCGTGGTGCCGGGGGAGACCGGCACGCTCGTGCCGATCGAGCAGGTGCAGGACGGCACCGGCACGCCGCTCGACCCCGAGGGCTTCGCGCGCGACCTGGCGGCGGCGCTCACCGACATGGTGTCGGACGCGGCCCGCGCCAAGGCGATGGGCGAGGCCGGCCGCCTGCGTGCCGCGGAGAGCTTCTCGTGGGACGCGATCGGGGAGCGCACCTTGAGCGTCTACCGCTCGATTCTTGGATAGGCTCGCCGCCATGACTGAGGTGCTCGGCTTCGAGGGCGTGCGGGTGCGCCGTGGCGACAACGAGATCCTGCGGGACGTGTCCTGGACCGTGTCCGCCGCGGACCGGTGGGTGATCCTCGGGCCCAACGGCGCGGGCAAGACCACCCTGATGTCGATCGCCTCGGCACGGATGTTCCCCACCGAGGGCGAGGCTCGCATCCTCGGCGAGCGTCTGGGCGACACGGACACGCGGGAGCTGCGCGTCCGCGTGGGCCTCTCGAGCGCCGCGCTCGCGGACCGCATCCCTCCGCACGAGTCGGTGCGCAACGTGGTGATGACCGCGGCGCACGGCGTGACCGGGCGCTGGCACGAGGACTACGACGGCGTCGACGAGGACCGGGCCGATGCGCTGCTGTGGGCCTTCGGGATGGAGAGCTTCGCGGACCGCGAGTTCGGCACGCTGTCCGAGGGCGAGCGCAAGCGCGTCCAGGTGGCGCGCTCGCTCATGCCGGACCCGGAGCTGCTGCTGCTCGACGAGCCCGCCGCGGGCCTGGACCTGGGAGGGCGCGAGGAGCTCCTCGGCGCGCTCACCGAGCTCGCGGGCGACCACCGCTCGCCCGCGATCGTCATGGTGACGCACCACGTGGAGGAGATCCCCGTGGGCTTCACCCACGTGATGCTGCTCCGCGGGGGACAGGTGGTCGCCGCGGGTCCCCTCGAACCGACCCTGACCGCCGAGAACCTGTCGCGCACCTACGGCATGCCGGTCGAGCTCACCGCCAACGGCGGCCGCTACTCCGCGCGCCGCGCATGACCCGATGAAGGTCTCCGCGCGCGCCGACTACGCCCTCCGGGCCGCCGCCGAGCTCGCGCGCGCAGGGGAGCCGCGCACCACGAGCGCGCTCGCGGCGAGCCAGGACATCCCCCGCAAGTTCCTCGAGGGCATCCTCACCGCGCTGCGCGACGACGGCCTCGTGGTGGGCCAGCGCGGCATCGGCGGCGGCTACCGGCTCACACGACCCGCCTCGGAGATCACCCTGGCCGATGTGGTCCGCTCGGTCGACGGCCCGCTCATCTTCGTGCGCGGCGAGCGCCCCTCGGGCCTTGAGTACGAGGGCGCGGCCTCCGAGCTGCTCACCATCTGGGTGGCCGTGCGCGCGTCGATCCGTGCGGTGCTCGAGCGCGTCACGGTCGCGGACCTGGCCGCCGGGAAGCTCCCGGACGAGATCCGGACCCTTGTCGAGGACCAAGCTGCCTGGGAGGACGCCCAAACAAACCTATCTGGCGAGTAGGAATTGATTCCTACCCACTAGGTAGGTATGGTTTTTCCATACCGACTCATGGGTGCGCCCGCACCCGGCTCGGGTGGAGGAATCCATGCGCACGCTCATCCTGGTGGCGATCGTCGGCTTCGGAGCGCAGCTCGTCGACGGCAGCCTCGGCATGGCATACGGCGTCACGTCGTCCACGCTCATGCTCGCGGTCGGCCTCTCGCCCGCGCTCGCCTCGGCGACCGTCCACCTCGCGGAGGTGGGCACCACCTTCGCCTCGGGCATCGCCCACGCGCGGTTCGGCAACGTCGACTGGCGCGTCGTGTGGCGCGTCGGCGTGCCCGGCGCGATCGGCGCCTTCGCCGGCGCGACCCTCCTCTCGAGCGTCTCGACCGAGGCCGCCGGCCCGATCATGGCGATGCTGCTCTTCGGCCTCGGCATCTACGTGCTCACGCGCTTCACGGGCACGAAGGTCTCGGCCGACAAGGCCAGGCGCCCCCTGCGCTCGCGCTTCCTCGCTCCGCTGGGCCTCGTCGCAGGCTTCGTGGACGCCACCGGCGGCGGCGGCTGGGGTCCCATCGGCACGCCCACGCTCCTCGCCTCGGGCCGCATGGAGCCCCGCAAGGTCATCGGCTCGATCGACACGTCGGAGTTCCTGGTCGCGGCCGCCGCATCGGCGGGCTTCCTCATCGGCCTCGGCCACTCCGGGATCGACTTCGGCTGGGTGCTCGCTCTGCTCGCCGGAGGTCTTGTCGCGGCACCGCTGGCTGCGTACCTGGTCCGCCACGTCCCGCCGCGCATGCTCGGCGCGGCGGTGGGAGGAATGATCCTCCTCACCAACGCCCGCACGCTGCTGCACACCGATGCGCTGTCCGCGGTCGCGCCCTACGGCTGGGCCGTCTACCTCACCATCGTCGCTGTCTGGGCGTGGGCCATCTCCCGTGCGTGGAAGGGTCACCGTGCGGACAAGGCCGCGGCTCGCGAGCTCGAGGATGCCCCCGTCGCGGCCTGACACCAGGCGCGACGCACCCTTCCGGGGGAGGAGGCCCGCATCGTCCCGGCGGACGATGCGGGCCTTCCGTCATCCCTGCTAGCGTGCCGAGAGACAAGGAGGCCATGGTGGAGCAGTTCCTGTGGTGGTTCATCGGCGCGATGATCCTCGGTGCGATCGAGATCTTCACGCTCGACCTGTTGTTCGCGATGCTCGCGGTCGGCGCGCTCGCGGGTGGTGTCGCCGCATTGCTGAGCGCGCCGTGGTGGCTGAGCGTCATCATCGCGCTCGCGGTCGCATCGCTGCTCATCGGAGGGCTGCGGCCCTTCCTGCTGCGCTCGCTGCGGGCCAAGGGCGAGGGCGCGGCCGAGACCAACACCGCGGCGCTCGTGGGCCGTGCGGCCCGCGCGATCGACACGGTGACCGAGACCAGCGGTCGCGTCAAGCTCAACGGGGAGGTGTGGACGGCGCGCACCGAGGACGATGCGCCCGCCATCCCCGAGGGCTCCGACGTGACGGTGCTGAGGATCCAGGGCGCGACCGCCGTGGTCGCGCCCGAGAAGGAGAGCTGAGATGGGTGACAACGTAGGCACGATCATCGTGTGGGTCGCGATCGCGGTCCTCGCGATCTTCGTGATCGCCGCGATCGCGAGGGCGATCATCGTGGTCCAGCAGACGCAGGCCTACCTGGTCGAGCGCCTGGGCCGCTACCACTCGACCATGGACGCAGGCCTGCACCTGCTGGTCCCGTTCATCGACAAGGTGCGCGCCAAGGTGGACCTGCGCGAGATGGTCTATTCGTTCCCGCCGCAGTCGGTCATCACGTCCGACAACCTGGTGGTCGACATCGACACGGTCATCTACTTCCAGGTGACCGACCCCAAGTCCGCGGTCTACGAGATCGCCAACTACATCACCGGTGTCGAGCAGCTCACCACGACCACGCTGCGCAACATCGTCGGCACCATGGACCTCGAGCAGACGCTCACCAGCCGCGACCAGATCAACGGTCAGCTGCGCGGCGTCCTGGACGACGCGACAGGCAAGTGGGGCATCCGCGTCAACCGCGTCGAGCTCAAGTCGATCGAGCCGCCGCTGTCCATCAAGGACTCGATGGAGAAGCAGATGCGCGCCGAGCGCGACCGCCGTGCCGCGATCCTCACGGCGGAGGGCGTCAAGCAGTCGGCGATCCTCACGGCGGAGGGTGAGAAGCAGTCGGCGATCCTCAAGGCCGAGGGTGAGGCGCAGTCCAAGATCCTCAAGGCCGAGGGTGAGGCGCGCGCGATCCTCCAGGTGTTCGACGCCATCCACGAGGGCGACGCGGACTCCAAGCTGCTGTCCTACCAGTACCTCCAGATGCTCCCCGAGGTCGCGAAGGCCAACAACAACCAGATGTGGTTCGTGCCCACCGAGTTCACCGGTGCGCTCAAGGCCGTCGCGGCGGGCTTCGGCGTCACGGACGAGGCGGAGCCGCTCGAGCGCGACCCCGAGCGTGCCCGCTCGCGCACCTCGCGCATCACGTCGGCGCTCGCGGACCCGCGCGCCGCGCTCGAGGAGGCGCGCCGTCAGGCCGAGGGCATCTCGGGCGAGGCGGAGCAGGCCGGGACGCGGTCGGGCAAGCCGTTCGACCCGGACGCCGAGAAGGGCCAGTAGGGACGCGCCAGGACACGAGCGCCGCACGGTGGGCCCCGGAGGATCGATCCTCCGGGGCCCTCGTCGCGTCCGGGGCGCGTGACGGCCCGCCCCGCGCGACGCTCAGGGGCTCAGCACGATGTCGTCGTCGGCCGCGCCGGCCTCATCGGGCTCGCGCCGTTGCCGGTCGCGCACCATCCAGACCGCGACGGCGACGAGCGCGAGCCCCGAGACCATGACCCCGACCCAGGTGAGGAGCGTGTCGCCCACCAGGTGGTCGATGAGCTGCGGCACGGAGCCGAGCAGCGCCACCGCCCCGGGGACGATGAGCAGCACCAGCTCGCGACGCATGACCGCGACGGCGATGAGCCACGCCGCGAAGGCGACGCCGACGCCGAGCATGAGGCCGCGCGTGTCGCCGGTTGCGGCGATGGCGAGGCCCGCGTACGCGAGGAGCCCGCCCGTGACGAGCGCCGGCTCGCGCGGGGTGAGCAGCGGGGTGATGGCGAGCGCGATCCAGCAGGCGCCGAGCACCGCCCAGGGCAGGCCGAGCGCGAGGCCCGTCGGATCGTCGTCCCAGGGCTCAACGAAGGTCTCGACGGTCCATGCCAGCGCGACGAGCAGCGTGATCTGCGTCAGCCCGCGTCTCCTCGCGAGGTACACCGCGGCCGCGGCGAGGGTGGCCGCCCCGGTGACCCACCGGCCGATGTCCTCGTCGTCGATGCCCGCCGCATCGTGCCCGATCACCCAGGTGAGCCATCCGGTGAGGACCACCGACGCGACGAGCAGCACGGAGGCCAGCCGCTGCGCCGGAGCGCTCGCCGTGCGCGCCGCGAGGATGCCCGCGGTCGTCGTGATCGCGACCAGCGCGGCGACCAGCGCGATCCGGGCGGCGGTGGGGAGATCGGTCCACGTGCGGCTCAGCAGGAACGCGAGCGCCGACACCGTGAGCACGGCGCCGAGGTAGCCGACGACCTCCCCGACGAGCGCGAGGGGACGCGGACGCGCCGGGCCGTCCTGCGGATGCGCGGCCTCGAATCGGCGCAGGTCGGCTGCGGTCTCGGGGCTGATGAGCCCCGCCTCGACCCACCGGCCGAGCCTCGTCTCGAGCTCGTTCATCGCCGCTTCCCTCCAGCGACATCGACACCTGCGTCGATACCTCCAGGGTACGCCGGCGGCACCCCGGCGGCGCGGGCGCTGGGATGATGGACGTCATGCCCGTGATCCACGTCGACGACCCCGCCGACCCCCGCCTGGCCGACTTCCGCGACCTCACCGATGTCGCGCTGCGGCGCGCGCTCGAGCCCGAGCGGGGCCTGTACATGGCCGAGGGTGCCAAGGTGATCGCGCGCGCGGTGGCCGCGGGGCATCGTCCCCGTGCGGTGCTGCTGAGCGAGCGCTGGCTCGACTCGGTCGCGACGGTGGTGCCTGCGGGCGTGCCGGTCTACGTGGCGCCCGCCGCACTGCTCGAGGACGTGACCGGATACCAGGTGCATCGCGGTGCGCTCGCGTCGATGGAGCGCCCCGCGCTGCCCGCGCTCGCGGACCTGGTGCGTGACGCGCGGCGCATCGTGGTCCTCGAGGGGATCGTCGATCACACCAACGTGGGGGCGATCTTCCGCTCGGCCGCGGGCATCGGCGCCGATGCGGTGGTGGTCGCGCCGACGTGCGCGGATCCGCTGTACCGACGGTCGGTGAAGGTGTCGATGGGAACGGTGTTCCAGGTGCCGTGGACGCGTGCGGAGTCCTGGCCCGGTGCGCTCGACGAGCTCCGCGGGCTGGGGTTCACCGTCGCGGGGCTCGCGCTCGCGGACGATGCGGTGGACCTCGACGACTTCGCGGCGCGCGCGGGCGACAAGGTCGCCCTGGTGATGGGAGCGGAGGGCGACGGGCTCACGCGTCAGGCGCTCGCTCACGTGGACGAGGCAGTCATCATCCCGATGCACGGGGGAGTGGACTCCCTCAACGTCGCCGCGGCCTCGGCGGTCGCGATGTGGGCGCTGCGCGCGCGCTGACGCGGCTCACACGCCTCCGAGGACCCAGACTCCCGCGGCGGCGCCGCGGGACGTCAGCACGACCCCGTCGCGGTGCGAGGCATCGAGCTCGCCGTGGACGCGCTCGAGCGTGCGGCCGCCGAGGTCGACCGTGAGGGTGGTCGCCGCACGCGCGACGGCGACCAGGAGAACCTCGTGCTCGCACTCGCGCAGGTAGACCAGCGCATCGTCCGTCGCCACCACCCAGCGGAGACCGCCGTGCCTCAGCGAGCAGCGTTCCCGACGCAGCTGCCCGAGCGCGCGGTACGTCGCATGGGTCTCGGCGTCCCAGCGCGCGCCGCCGTTCTCGATGTCGGTCCACGGCATGGGGGTCCGGGAGTGCTCGCCGTTGACGCCGCTCGCACCGCCCTCGTCACCCGCGAACACGAACGGCGCCCCCACATAGGTGAACAGCAGCGCGGCGGCGGCCCGGTGGCGGGCGGGTGACCCGGTGAGGGTGCGGATGCGCGCGGTGTCGTGCGTGGACAGCAGGTTCCAGGCGCGCGCCGCGACGCGCCACGGGATGCCGGCGAGGACGTCGCGCATCGTCGCCGCGGCCTCGGCGCCCGTGCGGGAGGGGACGGCGATGGGCGCCTCGAGGAAGCGGATGCCGGTGCCCGGCTCGGCGAGCCACTGCCACACGGGGCGCAGGAACCCCGCGTAGTTCATGCCGGCGTCCCATGCGCCGCGACGGAGGTCCTCGGTCGCGTCGTGGAAGTGCTCCGCGATCACGGCGGCGTCGGGGTTGTCGGCCGCCACCGCGCGGCGCACCCGCGCCGCGACCGCGGCGTTGACGTCCACGGGCCCGTGGCGGCCGGTCATGTTGGCGACGTCGATCCGCCAGCCGTCGAGCCCGTACGGCGGGGCGAGCCAGCGCCGCACCGCCGCGGACCCGTCCTCGACCATGCGGGCCGCGAGCGCGTCGTCGCGCCAGTCGAGCTTGGGCAGGTGGCGGTGGCCCGTCCATCCCACCCAGTCGTCGCGCGACTCGTTCCAGAGGTAGTAGCCGGCCTCCGGGGACGAGGCGTCGCGCGAGGCGGCGAACCAGTCGTGGCCGTCCCCGGTGTGGTTGGTGGTGAGGTCGCCCATGACGCGCAGGCCGCGGGCGTCCGCGGCGCGGGCGAGGGAGGCGAGCGCCTCGTCGCCGCCCAGCAGCGGGTCCACGTGGTCGAAGGTGGTCGCGTCGTAGCGGTGGTTCGAGCGCCCGGGGAAGAACGGCGTGAGGTAGAGGGTGGTGACCCCGAGGGCGACGAGGTGGTCGAGGCGGGCCTCGATGCCCGACAGCGTGCCGCCGTAGACCTCGGTGACGGCGGCGGGGCCGTCGGTCGCGGGCTCCTCGCCCCACGCCTTCGGGAGCGCCCAGCCGGGCAGGTCCCTGGGGCGGGCCCCGGACGGATCGGGGGCGAAGCGGTCCGGGAAGACCTGGTAGATCACCGCGTCGCGGAGCCATGCCGGGGCGGAGTCCTCCGTGTGGAGGCGGAAGTCGTGGTGATCGGTGACGTCGCGGTGGTGCAGGCCCGTGCCGTTGAGCCAGACGGTGTCGCCGTGGGCCTGGAGCAGGAAGCGGTACGGGGTGAGGGGGTTGTGGAGCACGAGCCGCGCGGTGAACCACCGTTCGCCGCCGCGCTCGTCCGTCGGCTCCGCCTCGACGAAGGCGGGCTCGCCGTCGAGGACCGTGCGCAGCCAGACGCGCTCGACGTTCGCCGATGCGGCGGTGCGCACCCGTAGCGCGACCTTGTCCCCGAGCGCGACAGGACCGTCGGGGGCGTAGAGGGCCGAGCCGTCGTGGTGAGCCCATGCAAGCGCTTGCATCGATGCCATGGTCGTCCATCGTAGGGCCTCTTCGACAGGGGGCGCGCCCGTTCCTCCTGGCACCCGGGCCGCCTTGCCCGCTGTCGGAGGGTGGGGCCATAATCGAGGGATCGTTCGAACATGTGTTCGAACGGATGATCGATGGCGCGGGACGATGCGGGAGGTGCGCGGCGATGGAGACGGCCGAGGCGAGGCTCGCCCGGGCGCGTGAGGCGCTCGCGGGGGTGCAGCGGCGGGTGGGGACCACCCGCGACCGCTGGGAGGCCCCCACGCTCCCTCTCGCGCCGGTGCTCGACCAGGTGCTGCCCCAGGGGCTGCGACGCGGCCAGGTGGTCTCGGTGGTCGGCTCCACGTCACTGATGCTCGCGCTCGCCTCCGCAGCCTCGGAGGCAGGTTCGTGGACCGCCGCGGTGGGCATGCCGGCGCTCGGCGTGGTCGCGGCGGCGAGGCGCGGGCTCGATCTCGCGCGTGTCGCGCTCATGCCGCACCCGGGTGCGCAGGCCGCGGCCGTGGCGGGCGCGTGCGTCGACGGCATGGACGTGGTCCTGATGGGGCCGCGCCTCGCGCTGTCCGAGGCGGACCGGCGCCGGCTGGCCTCGCGGGCGAGGGAGCGGGGCTCCGTCATCGTCGCGGAGGGTCCGTGGACGGGCGCGCACGTGAGCCTCACCGCGGTGGGGTCCCGCTGGCACGGGCTCGGCGCGGGCGACGGGAGGCTGCGCGGGCACGAGCTCGTGGTGCGGGTCGAGGAGCGGCGCGGAGGCCTCGCCCGGATGGTCACCCTGCCGATCGAGGCGGACGCGCCGCTGCGGAGGGGCACGCCGGTGCTCGCTCCCGTGCGCTCCCTCGGGGGTGCGGCATGAGCGTGGTGACCGTGGTGCGGCGCGCCGTGCTGTGGGTGCCGGACTGGCCCGCGGTCGCCGCGATGACGGAGGCGGGGCTGGGTGCCGACGCCCCGGCCGCGGTGCTGCACGGGCGCGGGCTCGTGGCGGTCTCTGCCGCGGCGCGCGCCGCCGGGGTGAGGCGGGGCAGCACGCGCAGGCTCGCGCAGCGGGTCTGCCCCGAGATCGCGATCCTGCCGTACGACGAGGGCCGCGACTCGCGCCTGTTCGAGGCCGTCGCGGCGGCCGCCGAGCAGGCCGTCTCGGGGGTCGAGATCTCCCGCCCCGGCCTCATGATCGTCCCCGCGGACGGAGCCTCCCGCTTCCACGGCTCGGAGGAGGCGCTCGCGGAGGCGCTCGTGAGCGCGGTCGCCGAGCACGCGGGGGTCGAATGCGCGGTCGGCGCCGCGGACGGACTGCTCGCGGCCGTGCTCGCGGCCCGGTCCTCGGAGCTGGTGCCCTCGGGTGCCTCGCGCGACTACCTCGCGCCGGCGCCCGTCGGCTCGCTCGCGCTCGCGGCCATGGAGCGCGTGCAGCGCGAGGAGGTCGAGCGGCTCACCAGCGTCCTCACCCGGCTCGGCATCGCCACGCTGGGCGACCTCGCGGCACTGCCGTTCGGGGACGTGCTCGCGCGCTTCGGGCCTGTGGGGGTGTGGGCGCATCGGCTCGCTTCGGGGGAGGACCTCGCGCCGCCTGTGCTGCGTCGCAGCGAGGAGGACATCGCCGTCGAGCACGTGTTCGAGGACCCCGCCGAGCGGATCGAGCAGCTGGTCCACGTGGCGAAGGAGGCCGCGACCGCGCTCGACCGTGCCCTGCTCGATGCGGGGGTGCGCTGCGGGCGCGTGCGCATCACGGCGCGCACCGAGAAGGGGCAGGAGCTCGAGCGGGTCTGGCGTACCGACGTGGGCACCCGTGCCGGCGCGTTCGCGCGGCACATGACCGATCGCGTGCGGTGGCAGCTCGAGGGCTGGCTGTCGGGCACGGCCGGGGTCGCGGACGGCGGCAAGGGTCCTGAGCCGTCGCCGCTCGTGTCGCTCGGGCTGGTGGCCGAGGACGTGGTCCCGCTCGGGGCCGAGCAGTCCTATCTGTGGGGCGGGGTGTCGGGCGCGGACTCGCGCGCGCATCGTGCCCTCGAACGCGTCCAGGGGCTCCTCGGCCTCGAGGGCGTGCTCGCGGTCGCCGAGCAAGGCGGGCGCTCTCCCCGTGACAGGGCGCTCATGGCGCCCTGGGGCCAGGAGGCGCCACCCGCTCGCGCGATCGCGCATCCGTGGCCGGGACGCATCCCCGACCCGCCGCCCGCGACGGTGCCCCCGGTGGCGCGGCCCGCGCTCGTGCTGGACGCGGGCGGCAGCCCGGTCACCATCAGCAGGCGCCTCGCGATCAGCGCACCGCCCACGTGGGTACGGCTCGAGGCGGACGCCTCCGACGAGCGCGCCCGCGCCGCGAACCGCCATCCCTCCGAGGGGCATGTGGGACGCCTCGTCGGGCCGGTGTGGGATCGCCCCCGGCCGGTCGAGTCCTGGGCAGGTCCGTGGCCCGTCTCGGAGCGGTGGTGGTCCGAGGACGCCTCGCGGCGCGCCTACGTCCAGGTCGCGCTGCGCGACGGCGAGGACGCCGTGACCGCGGTGCTGCTCGCCTACGGAGGCGGGGAATGGGCGTTGGAGGCCGTCTATGACTGACCTTCCCGAGTACGCCGAGCTCCACGCGCACTCCGCCTTCAGCTTCCTCGACGGCGCGAGCCAGCCGGAGGAGATGGCGGCGGAGGCGGGACGGCTGGGGCTGACCGCGCTCGCGATCACCGATCATGACGGCCTCTACGGCGCCGTGCGCTTCGCGGGGGCCGCGAAGGGGATCGGGCTGCCCACGGTGTTCGGCGCGGAGCTCAGCCTCGCCGTCGACGGCCCGGGTGGGCGGCCCGTGCTCGACCCGCCCACGGGCGTGCCCGATCCACGCGCGTCGCACCTCGTGGTGCTCGCGCGGGGCGCGCGGGGCTACTCGCGGCTCAGCCACGCGATCGGCATGGCGCACCTCGCGACGGGGGAGAAGGGCCTCGCGCGCTACACGCTCGAGACGCTCGCCGATGCGGGCGGCGGGGACCTGCTGGTCCTCACCGGTTGTCGCAAGGGCGCCGTGCGCTCCGCGCTGACCGGACCCGGCGGCGCGGCGATGCCCGGGGGAGTCTCGCGCGACGGCTATGCGGCCGCGGGCGCGGAGCTCGACAGGCTGGTCGCGCTGTTCGGGCGCGAGGGCGTGGCGGTGGAGATCACCGACACGGGCTCCCCGTACGACTCCGAGGTGAACGCCGCCCTGGCGGATCTCGCCTTCGACGCCTCGCTACCGCTCGTGGCGACCACCAACGCGCACTATGCGACACCCCGGGACGCGGACCTCGCCGGCGCCCTCGCGGCCGTGCGTGCGCGGTCCTCGCTCGACGACATGGACGGGTGGCTGCCGGGGTCCCCCGGCCAGCACCTGCGCAGCGCGGGCGAGATGGCGTTCCGGCATCGTCGCCACCCGCAGGCGGTGACCACCGCGGCGCGGCTGGCCGCGGAGTGCGCCTTCGACCTCGACCTGGTCGCCCCGAACCTGCCGCCGTACCCCGTGCCGCCCGGGCACACCGAGGCGACCTGGCTGCGCGAGCTCACCTATCGCGGCGCGCGCGAGCGCTACGGCCCGCCCGATGCGGAGCGGGTGCCGGGGGCGTGGAAGCAGATCGAGCACGAGCTCGCGGTGATCGAGGCGCTCGACTTCCCCGGCTACTTCCTCATCGTCCAGGACATCGTCGCGTTCTGCCGGCGTGCGGACATCCTGTGCCAGGGCCGCGGCTCGGCGGCCAACTCCGCCGTGTGCTTCGCGCTCGGCGTCACGGCCGTGGACGCGGTCACGCACGGGCTGCTGTTCGAGCGCTTCCTCGCGCCCGAGCGCGACGGGCCGCCGGACATCGACGTCGACATCGAGTCCGACCGTCGCGAGGAGGTGATCCAGTACGTCTTCGCGCGTCACGGGCGCATCAATGCCGCGATGGTGGCCAACGTCATCCAGTACCGGCCGCGCTCCGCGGTGCGGGACGCCGCGCGGGCGCTCGGCTTCGACGTAGGCCAGCAGGACGCGTGGTCCAAGTCGATCGACCGCTGGAGCGCGCTGCGGGTCCCGCCGGAGAAGCAGGAGGAGTGGGCCGCCAAGCAGCGCGACGCGATGTGGCCCGAGCCGCCGCCCACGCAGGAGCTCGACCACATCCCCGAGAACGTGCTCGACCTCGCCGACCGATTGATGCGGCTCCCGCGCCACCTGGGCATCCACCCCGGCGGCATGGTGCTGTGCGACCGGCCCGTCATCGACGTCTGCCCGGTCGAGTGGGCACGCATGCCCGGCCGCACCGTGCTCCAGTGGGACAAGGACGACTGCGCCGATGCGGGCCTGGTGAAGTTCGACCTGCTGGGCCTCGGGATGCTCTCGGCGCTCAAGTACGCGTTCCGGTACATGCAGGAGGTCCGCGGCGAGGACCTCGGCCTGCACTCGCTGCCGCAGGAGGACCCCGCGGTCTACGACCTGCTGTGCGCCGCGGACACGGTCGGGGTGTTCCAGGTCGAGTCGCGCGCCCAGATGGCGACCCTGCCCAGGCTCCGGCCGCGGCGGTTCTACGACATCGTGATCGAGGTCGCTCTCATCCGTCCGGGCCCCATCCAGGGCGGCTCGGTGCACCCGTACATCAACCGGGCGCGAGGTCGCGAGCCCGTCACGTTCCTGCACCCGCTGCTCGAGAAGTCGCTGGGCAAGACCCTCGGGGTGCCGCTGTTCCAGGAGCAGCTCATGCAGATGGCCATGGACGCAGCCGGCTTCGACGGCGCCCTCGCGGACCAGCTGCGGCGCGCGATGGGCTCCAAGCGCAGCCCCGAGCGCATGGAGGCGCTGCGCGCGCGCTTCATGGTCGGCGCGAACGAGCGCGGCATCACCGCGGACGTCGCGCACCAGATCTTCGACAAGCTCAAGGCGTTCTCGGACTTCGGCTTCCCGGAGTCGCACTCGTTCTCCTTCGCCTACCTGGTCTACGCGTCGAGCTGGCTCAAGGTGCACCGTCCCGCGGCCTTCTACGCCGGCCTGCTCGCGGCGCAGCCCATGGGGTTCTACTCGCCGCAGTCGCTCGCCGCGGACGCGCGCCGCCACGGTCAGGCGATCCTGCGCCCGTGCGTGGTGCGCTCCGAGGTGCTCGCGCGGGTCGAGGAGCTCGAGGTGCCGTTCGCGGTGCCGGGGGAGCAGCGCGAGGACATGGCGAGCCTGGTCCGCGTGGACCGCATGCTCGGGGTGCGCATGGGGCTCGCTGCGGTGCGGGGGCTCGGGGACGATGCCGCGGCCGCCATCGTGAGGGCGCGTGAGGAGCGGCGGTTCACGGACCTGCACGACATGGCGCGGCGGGTGCGCATCAGGCCCAAGGGCGTCTCCGGGAAGGCTGGCACGTCTCATCAGGGGGTGTTCGGCTCCGACCGAGGGCTTTCGACAGCGCAGTGGGAGGCGCTCGCGACGGCTGGCGCGCTCGAGGCGCTCGGCGTCACGCGTCGCGAGGGGCTGTGGGCCTCTGGTGTGCTGTCGCGCGAGGGGCCGGACACGCTGCCCGGCACGGTGCCGGGTGCGCAGGCCCCCATGCTGCCGGGCATGAGCGTGGTCGAGGAGGCCGTGGCCGACGTGTGGGCCTCGGGGGTGTCGGTCGACGGCTACCCGACGATGTTCGTGCGCGAAGGGCTGGACCGCGCCGGCGTGCTGCGGGTCGCGGACGTGCTCACGCATGAGGCGGAGCGGCGCGTCACCGTCGCCGGGGTGGTCACGCATCGTCAACGCCCGGGCACCGCCCGCGGCGTCACGTTCATCTCTCTCGAGGACGAGACGGGCTTCCTCAACGTCATCTGCTCGGTCGGGGTGTGGAAGAGGTTCCAGGCGGTCGCGCGGCGCTCGCCCGCGCTCATCATCCGCGGCCGGATCGAGCGCGCGGACAACGCGACCAACCTGGTCGCGGAGCACCTGGCCCCGATGTCCCTCAAGGTGCCGTCGCGGAGCCGGGACTTCCAGTGAGGTCAGGCGGACGCCGGCCTCGGCGTGAGCAGGTGCCGCACCGTCGCGAGCGCCCACTTCACCACCACGACCGCCGCGAGCGCGATCACCGCCTCGGTGGTCCCCGAGACGAGCGCCCACACGAGCGCCGCCACCGCGACGATGCTGAGCAGCGACCCCACGCGGTGGTACCACCGCTTCCGGGCCGGATCCGACTCCCACGCGTCGGCGGAGCCGGTGGTGCAGGCTCCCAGGCCGAAGACGAACACGAGGCCGGCCGTCATGCGCGCCGAGTCCGTGAAGGGGAGGTCCGCGCCCGTGACGTGCGCCCACGTGAGCGCGGCCGCCCCCGCCACGAACACCGTGGCGACCACATCCTTCGCCGACGCGATCACGACGCACCCCCTGCATCCGCGCGGACCCTGCGACCCACCTTTCACGCTACGCCGAGGCGCCCGCGCGCGCGGGTCGAAGGTCCCCAGGCGTCGACGCGCGCGCCAGGCGTTTCTGAGCGACGATGAGCGAGGACGGGAATACCTGGGGCGTCGCAAGCGGTTGACCACCACGCAGTGCCCGGGACTCGCATGACCGCAACAGAAGAAGGACAGAGAAGGAAGGTAGAACCACCATGGAGCTCATCCTGTGGATCCTCGCCGTGATCCTCGTCGTCGCCGGCATCATCCGGCTGTTCCAGAAGCAGATCCTCTGGGGCATCGTGCTCATCGTCGTCGGGCTGCTCGTGGGGCCGGGAGGCGTCAGCATCTTCACATGACCGGGCGGCGTCCCTGGTAGACGGCCTATTTCTGGCACTTGGACGCCAAAGGTGAAAATGGTGGCCCCGAGACCGTGCTACAGTTCTTCTCGCGCTGAGGCGCTCGGAAGAGCACCTCGGACCACCTGTCCGGGTGGCGGAATTGGCAGACGCGCTAGCTTGAGGTGCTAGTGCCCGTATAGGGCGTGGGGGTTCAAGTCCCCCCTCGGACACCACACGAAGGCCCCGACCGCAAGGTCGGGGCCTTCGGCGTTCCCGGGGGCCGCGGCGCGCATCGTCCCTGCGCTCGCCGCTACGATTCGGTGAACGCGCCGGACCTCGGCGCCGCACCCGACGCGAGGAGCGCCGTTGACCGTCACGCACGCGAAGAGGGGCCGTCTGCCCTCCGAGTGGCTCGGGATGGCGGAGGAGTGGGCGGCGTCGTTCCGCGACTCGCGCCGTTCGCGGCTCGCGGTCCTCGCGCTGTACCTCGCGGTCGCCGCCGCGATCGTCGTGCCGGTGGTGCTCGGCCCGGGGACCGCGATGTCCCGCATCGACGAGCCCACGCACGCGGACTACGCGTGGCGAGCCGCCCACGTCGAGGTCCCGTACGCGGGCTCGATCATCGCCCCCGAGATCCGCGACACCTGGGCGTGCGTGGGGCAGGAGCGCTACGAGCTCCCCGAGTGCGGCGCCCATGCGGAGGCGTGGGAGTTCCCCTACGAGGGCCAGCAGTACAACTTCTCGCATCCGCCGCTGTACTACCTCGCGGTCGGCCTGCCGGCTCGAGCCGTCGACGCGCTCATCCCGACGGCCGACTTCCTGACCGCTGCGCGCCTGCTCGGCGTCCTGTGGCTCGGCTTCGGGATGCACGTGATGTTCATCGCGTTGAGGCGCTGGCGCATCGACCCGGCCGCGGCGATCATCGCGCCCCTGCTGCTGCCGGCGTTCCCGCGGGTCCTGCATGCCGTCACGACCGTGAACCCCGACGCCGCGACCGTGGTGATCGGCGCCTCGGCCGTGTGGCTAGCGGCGCGCATCTTCGTCGACGACGATGCGGACTGGAGGCTCGCGGCGGCGCTCGCCGGCATCGCGGGCATGACCAAGACCATCGCGGCGATCCCGTTCATCGCGCTCGGCGCGCTGCTCGCGTTCCGCATGGTGCGCGACTGGACGCAGCATCGGCCTCGGGGCCGCGACGCCGCGATCGTGGGCGCGATGGCCGCCGCGATCCTGGTGCCGTACGCGCTGTGGCAGGTCTGGCAGGGCGGGCGCGGCGACCCGAACTGGCAGAACCCGCTCGTGGGGCTCAACACGCGCGACGTGCTGGGCCTGCCGGGCTCGGAATGGCTCGAGACGCTGTTCAGCGGCCTCAACCTGTCCTCGGACTACTACCTCCAGGAGCCGCTCAACGTCGCGCTCATGGTGGCGTGGACGCGGCTGCTCAACGTGCTGGTCATCGGCGCGATCTTCGCGGTGATCGTCGCGTGCGCCAAGGAGCCCGCGCGCCGCTCGCTGGGCTGGATGGTGCTCGCCGGCACGGCCCTGTACCCGACCATCGTCCAGATGCAGGCCTACCTCAACACCGCCGTGCCCCAGTACTTCCCGAACGTCACCGGGCGGTACGGCCTCGCGCTCATCCCGGGCACCGTCGCATGCATCGTGATCGCCGCGTGGAAGGCGGGGTACCGGCGCCTGGTCTACGTGCTCTCGCTCGCGGGGCTGGTGGTGCTGGGAATCGTCATCTCCAACGGCTTCATGGTGATGTGAGACCGCTAGCCTGGTCGCCATGACCGAGTCCGACGTCGTCCGCCTCGCGCGTGACCTCATGCGCATCGATACCTCGAACTACGGCGACGCGGAGGGTCCCGGCGAACGCGTCGCAGCCGAGTACGTCGCGTCGTTCCTGAGCGACCTGGGGCTCGAGCCCGTGATCCGCGAGGCGGCGCCCGGGCGCGCCTCGCTCACGGCGCTGTGGGAGGGCTCCGACCGCACGCGTCCGCCGCTCGTGCTGCACGGCCACCTCGATGTGGTCCCGGCGTTCCCGGAGGACTGGACGGTCGACCCGTTCGGCGCCGAGGTCAAGGACGGCATGATCTGGGGCCGCGGCGCCGTCGACATGAAGGGCGTCGACGCAATGTACCTCGCGGCGATCGGGAGGATGATCTCCGCCGGGGTCAAGCCGGCACGCGACATCGTCATCGCGTTCTTCGCCGACGAGGAGCACGGCGGCCACCGCGGCGCCAAGTGGATGGTCGAGAACCACCCCGACGACTTCCGAGGCGCCACCGAGGCCGTGTCCGAGGTGGGCGGCTTCTCGATCCAGGTCGCCGGCAAGCGCGTCTACCTGTTCCAGACGGGGGAGAAGGGCATGCAGTGGCTGCGGCTCGCGGCCTCCGGCGTGCAAGGGCACGGGTCGCTGGTGCACCACGACAACGCCGTCGCCCACCTGGGTGGCGCGATGGCGCGCATCGGCGCCTACGAGTGGCCGATGGAGATCTCGCCCACGTCCGAGCACCTGCTGCGCGGTACCGCGGACCTGCTGGGCATCGAGTACGCGGCGGACCCCGCGACCGTCGACAGGCTTGTCGCGGGTCTCGGCGCCGTGGGCCGCATGGTCGAGGCGTCGCTGCGCAACACCTCGAACCCGACCATGATGGACGCCGGCTACAAGGTGAACGTCATCCCCGACACCGCGGGCGGCTACGTCGACTCGCGCTTCCTCCACGGCCAGCAGGAGCAGGTGCTGCGCAAGATCGAGGAGCTCGCGGGCACGCACGTCAAGGTCGAGCAGTACATCACCGAGGCCTCGATCGAGCTGCCGTTCGACGTCCCGCTGGTCCACAAGGCCATCGAGGCGGTGACGTTCGACGACCCGGACGCGATCGTGCTGCCGTACACGATGATGGGCGGCACCGACAACAAGCACCTCGCGACCCTCGGCATCGCGGGCTACGGCTTCGCGCCGCTGCGCCTGCCTCCCGAGCTCGACTTCCCGGGGCTCTTCCACGGCATCGACGAGCGTGTGCCGATCGACTCGCTGGAGTTCGGCACCGAGGTGATGGTGCGGTTCCTGAGCGACTGCTGACGTCCTGGTCGTTCGCGAGGACGATGCGCGGGTCGCCGCGTGCCTCGCGGGCGGCTGGGCGGTGGTCGTCTTCGCCTTCAGGCCTCGTCGGGGAGCGCCTCCCCGCCATCGTGGCGATAGACGGTGGGCACAAGCCAGGCGGGGTGGCCGCGGAGGACAGCGACGATGCCCGCGGCGAGCGACGCGGCGCACATGACCCCCAAGGCGATCTGGGTGGCGCCGGATGCGGCCGCATAGCTCGGGTACGCCTCATCGAAGGACTCCACCAGGAGGCCAGCGCCGAGGAGTGCACCTGCGGCGGCGAAGGCGTAGTAGCCGCGTGCGACATGCAGCGCGAGCTCGCCGTCGGGCGTGCGGACATCCAGATGCCGGTCGAGCGGGCCCACGACGGCCTCCTCGAGCCGCCGCCACCCCGGGATCACCGCTCGCAGCACGCGCCAGAGGATGTCGGCGAGGTACGGCGGGCGGTACGGGTGATCCACCGCGAACCGCCAGAAGGCCGCCGGCGAGTCCCACCACCGCGGCAGCATCGCGGCCCACAGGGGACAGAGCAGCAAGGCGGTCCCAAGCCCTCGTCCCACGAGCGTCGAGAAGTCCGCGTCCGAGAGCCCGGCATCGGTGCCGTAGAGCACTGCGGCAACGGCCGTCGCCGCGACCGCCAGGTCCGTCCAGCCGATGCCGCGCATGCGTACGCGCGGGACCGGTGCGGGCGACGCGGTCGGCGCGGTGTCGGCGCGACTCCGGTCGAGCGCCTCAGCCAGATCTCTCACCGTGGGGCACGCGGCGCTGCATGGGCCCTCGTGCTCGAGCGCGACCATCACCTTGAGCGACGCGCCCGTGGTCGTCTCGACCACCACCTGGTGGCCGTTCTCGCTGAGCCGCAGCGAAGAGACGGCCTTGGCAGGCGCGTCGAGGGTGAGGAAGCCGGAGCGTGCGCGCACCCTGCCGCCCTGCACGACCACCGAGCTGGTCGCACCCCGCAGAAACGCCGCGGCGAACCCGCCGCCGATGACGGCAAGGCCGATGGCCGCTCCACGCTGCTCCGCGGCGGCGAAGACGGCGAACACCAGGAAAACCGCGCCCATCCCGGTGAGGACGAGGAAGAAGGTCCGCATCGAGCGGGTCGGTCCCAGGCGCGTCGGCATGGAGCGCAACCTACCGTGGCGCGCCACCGCCGCACGTCCATCGTCCCGCGACCCGCCGGACGTGCGAGCGAGCCGAGAGGAGGACGTCAGGCCGCGTCGTCGGTGCGGCGCACGTTCATCACGCGCTTGCGCAGCCACACTCGCCGTGCGCCCCCGACGAACCGCTGCGAGCGGATGAGCTCCCACCGCCCGTACTCGGCCTGCTCGGTGAGGAGGGCTCGCGCCTCGGAGCGGGTGATCTCGCTCGGGATGTCCACCACGCGCCAGTGGTAACGGCTGTCCTGCGACGGCATGCCACGCGTCGGAGTGACGACGTGGGTGGTGCGCTGCTTGTCGTGGTTCATCTCGCCTCCCATTCTCCCTGTTCCGCAGGTAACGTCATAGCCATGGACTCGAACGCGCATGAGGCGCTGAGGCTGCTGGTCGCGGCATACGAGGAGCACCTCGCCGCGATCCTTGCGCGACGCGGCGACGAGGACGCCTCGGTCGACGATGCATACGACGCCCTCGCGGACGCGTTCGACCGGTACGAGGCGGTCCTCGACGTCGAGTACGGCGAGACCCTCCCGATGCTGCTCGACGACGTCGAGCTCGAGGAGCCCGACGAGGACGAGGACGACTCGCTCGACGCCCACGCGGGCGAGGACGAGGACGCGCTCGACGACGACCTCGACGACTTCCAGCTACGCTGAGACGCCTCATCGCCGCGGTTCCGCGCGCACGTGCCCATCCCGCTGAGGCCCGCGCGCGCCGTGCTCATCGGCGCTCCGGGTATCCCAGGTCGATCGCGGAGATCTCGTCGAGCGCGTCGACGATCGCGGGTGGCAGCTTGAGCGACGCCGCCGCGAGCGAGGGCTCGAGCTGCTCCGTGGTCCGCGCTCCCACCACGGCGGACGCGATGAAGGGCTTGGCCAGCACCCAGGCCAGCGCCACCTCCTGCGGGGTGACCCCGAGGCCCTCCGAGGCGATGGCGAGCGCCTGGACGATCGCGCCCGCGCGCTCGTCCAGGTAGGGCTCGACGAACCCGGACAGGTGCTCCGAGGCGGCACGCGAGTCCGCCGGGATCGCGTGGCGGTACTTGCCCGTCAGCACCCCGCGGCCCAGCGGCGACCACGCCATCACGCCGAGGCCCAGGGCCGACGCGGCCGGCGCCACCTCGCGCTCGATCCCGCGCTGGAGCAGCGAGTACTCGACCTGGGTCGCGGCGAGCGAGGGCCGGGTGCCCGCAAGCGTCGCGATGCTCGCGGTGGCCCAGCCGGGGTAGTTCGACACCCCGACGTAGCGCGCCCGGCCGCTGTTGACGGCGATCTCGAGCGCATGCAGCGTCTCGTCGAGAGGCGTCGCGCCGTCGAACTGATGCACCAGCCACAGGTCCACGTGGTCCGTGCCCAGGCGGCGCAACGACGCGTCGAGCGTGTCGAGCATCGTGTCGCGCGAGGCGTCGATCATGCCGCCCGTCGCGGTGCGACGGATGCCGGCCTTGGTGCAGATCTGCACGTCGGAGCGGGACACCGAGCCGCCGAGCAGAGCGCCGATGAGCTCCTCCGAGCCGCCGTCGGCGTACGACGCCGCGGTGTCGAGAAGCGTGCCGCCTGCCTCGAGGAACGAGTCGAGCTGGCCGCCGGCCTGCTCCGCGTCCGTGTCGCGGCTCCACGTCATGGTGCCGAGCGCGACGCGAGACACCTCGAGACCCGTGGTGCCGAACCGTGCGCGCTGCATGGGGAGACGCTATCGAAGGCGGGCGCTCGGTCGGCGCGCGACGCGCGGGCGCTAGTGTTGCCGCCATGGGTTGGTGGGAAGCGGTCATCCTCGGACTGGTGCAGGGGCTCACGGAGTTCCTGCCCATCTCCTCCAGCGCTCACATCCGCGTGATCGGCGCCCTGCTGCCGCACGGGGAGGACCCGGGGGCGGCCTTCACCGCGATCATCCAGATCGGCACCGAGGCCGCCGTGCTCGTCTACTTCTGGAAGGACATCACGCGCATCATCGCCGCGTGGTTCCGCGCGCTGCTGGACAAGAGCGCGGAGGGCTGGAGGCAGCGCACCCTCTTCGCGCCCGATCACGATGCGCGCATGGGCTGGTACGTCATCATCGGCTCGTTCCCGATCGTGATCCTCGGCGTGCTGTTCAAGGACGTCATCGAGACGAGCCTGCGCAACCTCTACATCACCGCGTTCGTGCTCGCGGCCTTCGCGGCCGTGCTGTGGTTCGCGGACCGCATCGGCTCGAAGCGGCGCGACCTCGAGTCGCTCACCATCAAGGACGGCATCCTGCTCGGGTTCGCGCAGGCGATGGCGCTGATCCCGGGCGTGTCCCGCTCTGGCGGCACGATCTCGATGGGCCTGCTGCTCGGCTTGACCCGCGAGGCCGCGGCGCGCGTGTCGTTCCTGCTCGCGATCCCCGCGGTGCTCGGCTCGGGCTTCTTCGAGCTGCTCACGGAGTGGGACACGCTGAGCGAGCCCGGCGCCGCGGGGCTGGTCAACACGGCGATCGCGACCGTCGTGGCGTTCGGTGTGGGCTACGCGGTGATCGTGTGGTTCCTGCGGCTCATCTCGCACCACAGCTACACGCCGTTCGTGCTCTACCGCTTCGCGTTCTCTGGCGTGATCGTGGGCCTGCTCGCGGCCGGGGCCATCAGCGCGACCTGACCCGCGCATCGTCCTCCCGGCCGCAGGGTCGGGACGCTCAGCCCCTTGGGACGATGCGGCGGAAGGTCAGGCCTTCCCGTTGCCCAGGTCCCGGCGGCGCAGGAACTTCTCGAACTCCGCGGCGATCGCGTCGCCGGAGGCCTCCGGCAGGCTCGTCTCGTCCATGACGGACTCGAGCTGCTCGACGTGCGCGGCGATCTCCTCGTCGTCCTCGGTGAGCTCGTCGGCGCCGTGCTGCCACGCCTCGAGCTCCTCGGGGAGGTCGTCGAGGTCGATCGGCTCGCCCAGGAAGCGCTCGAGCTGGGACAGGATCGCGATGGTGGCCTTGGGGCTCGGCGGGTGCGCGATGTAATGCGGCACGCCCACCCAGACGGAGACGACCGTGATGCCGCGCAGCGCGGCCTCGTGGCCGAGCACGCCGAGGACGCCGATGGGGCCCTCGTAGTCGGAGCGCTCGAGGTCGAAGGCCTTGCCCGCGCGGTCGTCCTCCGTGGTGACGAAGGTCGGCAGCGGCCGCGTGTGGGGCGCGTCGACCAGCAACGCTCCGCACGTGATGAGCGTGTGGACGTCGAGGTCCTCGGCGTAGTCGAGGATCTCGCGGCAGAAGCTGCGCCAGCGCATCGACGGCTCGATGCCGCGGACCAGGGCGATCTCGCGGTCCCCGACCCACGGGCCCGTGGCCGTCGAGAGCACCGTGCCGGGCCACGAGATGACGCGCTCGCCGCCGTTCACCGACTGGATCGTCGGGCGGCTCACCTGGAAGTCGTGGTACTCCTCGGGGTCGAGCGCCGCGTACTCGCGCGCCTTCCACATCCGTGACAGGTGGTCGAGCGCGGCCGAGGCCGCGGAGCCTGCGTCGTTCCAGCCCTCGAAGGCGGCGATCATGACGGACTGGTCGGCGGCCAGGGCGGCGGGGTCGCTCTCGTGGGTCATTCGGCCAGCCTAGACTCGGCCCATATGAATGAGAAGGCGACTCACCCGGCCGCTGTCCTCTGGGACATGGACGGCACGCTCATCGACTCGGAGCCGTACTGGATCGCGGCCGAGACGGAGCTGTGCCGCAGCTTCGGCGTGGGCTGGTCGCACGAGGACGGCCTCCAGCTGGTGGGCAACCCGCTGCTCGTCTCCGCCCAGGTGCTGATCGAGCGCGGGGTCGATCTCGAGCCCGAGGAGGTCATCACCTACCTGCTCGGACGCGTCACCGCGCAGGTGCGCGAGCGCACGCCCTGGATGGACGATGCGCGAGGCCTGCTCGACGACGTCGTGTCGGCGGGCATCCCCTGCGCGCTCGTGACCATGTCGTACTCGATGCTCGCCGACGCCTTCGTGTCGCGCGTGCCGGACGCGTTCGCGGTGGTGGTGACGGGCGACCAGGTCACGCACGGCAAGCCCCATCCGGAGCCGTACCTCACGGCCGCGGAGCGGCTGGGCGTCGACATCACGCGATGCGCCGCGATCGAGGACTCGCCCGCGGGCATCGGCTCCGCCCACGCCTCCGGCGCCGCGACCATCGGCGTGCGTCGGCTCATCCCGGTGGAGAAGCGCCCCGGGCTGTCGCGCATGGCGTCGCTCGCGGGATTGGACGTGGACCTGCTGGGCCGGCTCGTCGACGGCCATGTGATCGACGAGTTCGGCGACACCGCGTAGGGCGCCCCTAGCCCGCCGGGACCAAGGTCCCGGTTTTCCCTCATCGCCGTCGCGCGCGTGCCGATGGGCCCCGCAACCATCACGTTGAGGGAAGGGAAGCACGGCAATGGCGCTGATCAAGGGCCTCTCCATCCAGGCGCGGATCCTCGGGATCGTCGCGCTCATCGCAGTCGGCATGGGCATGCTCATCACGCTCGGCTCGGTCACCATCGAGAACCGCATGATGAGCGAGCGCAAGGACGCCACCCAGCAGGTGGTCGAGCTCGCGGTGCAGATCGTCGACTCCTATGTGGGCGAGGAGCAGGCAGGGAACCTCCCGCGTGAGAAGGCGCAGGAGCTCGCCGCGGCGAAGCTGCGCGACCTGCGCTACTCCGAGGACGACTACTTCTGGATCAACGACCAGACGCCGGTCATGGTGATGCACCCGGTCAAGCCCGAGCTCGACGGCACGGACGTGAGCGGCATCACCGACACCGACGGCACCGCGATCTTCGTCGAGTTCGTGGACGTCGTGGAGGCCGAGGGCGCCGGCTTCGTCGACTACAACTGGCCCAAGCCGGGCCAGGAGGACCCCGCCCCCAAGGTGTCCTACGTCGCGGGCGTTCCCGCCTGGGGCTGGGTCGTGGGCTCCGGCATCTATGTCGACGACGTGCAGTCGGCGGCGATCGCGGAGGCGACGCGGCTCGCAGGCTGGGGGCTCGGCATCCTGATCGTGGTGGCGGGCCTCGCGTGGCTCGTGGGCCGCTCGATCGTGCGCGCGATCGGCTCGGCCACGGCTGCGCTCTCCTCGGGGGACCTCGACACGCGCCTCGACACGGGCCGCGACACGGGCCGCGGCACCACGGAGCTCGAGCGCCTCGCGGTCGCGCTCAACGGCACGCTCGATCGCGCCTCCGCGATGGCGGAGGGCGTGCGGTCGGCGGTCGCGGAGCTCGACTCGGCCGCCACGTCGCTCGCTGCCACCTCCGACGGGATGTCGCGGGACGCCGACGGCGCGAACGACCGCACCGCCGAGGTCTCCGACGCCGCGCAGCAGGTGAGCACCGGCATCGACACCATCGCGTCCGCCACGGGCCAGATGGGGGCCTCCATCGCGGAGATCGCCGAGAACGCGCAGCGTGTCGCGCAGATGGCTCACGAGGCGGTCGCCGTCTCCGAGGCCACCAGCAGGACCGTCATCGAGCTCGGCGCGTCGAGCGAGGAGATCGGCTCGGTGGTCAAGGTCATCACGCAGATCGCCGAGCAGACGAACCTCCTCGCGCTCAACGCCACGATCGAGGCCGCGCGTGCGGGCGAGGCGGGCGCGGGCTTCGCGGTGGTCGCAGGCGAGGTCAAGGACCTCGCGCAGGAGACCGCTCGCGCGACCGGCGGTATCGCCGACCGGGTCCAGGGCATCCAGGCGACGGTCGAGCGCGCGTCGGACGAGATCACCCGCATCGGCGAGATCATCCGCCAGATCTCCGACTACCAGGCGACCATCGCCGGCGCCGTCGAGGAGCAGACGGCGACCACGGCGGAGATGGCGACCAGCACCGAGCGGGTCGCGGGGTCGAGCCGCGAGATCGCCGAGGCGCTCGAGTCCGTCAGCCAGACGACGCGGCGGACCACCGCGGGCCTGCTCGAGGTCAACTCCGCGGCGGAGGTGCTCGCGGCCACGTCGCGTCGGCTCAGCGCGGCCGTCGCGGGTGCGGACGCGTAGAGGCTAGGCGGTCACAGGCCGCACGCCGAGCGCCCGCTCGACCGCATCCGGGTCGAGCGGGCGCTCCACGCCGCCGAACTCCGGGCACTGGTCCTGGAAGCTGCACCAGCCGCACAGCTTCGACTTGCGGGTGCGGAAGCGGCCCGCGGCCGCGGCGGCGGTGATCTCGCCCCAGATCTCGCGGATCTCGAACTCGATCTGAGCGATGTCGTCCCCCGTGGGCCGGATCTCGAGGCGCCCGCCGTCCTTGAGGAACAGCAGCTGGAGCAGCGCGGGCCGGCGCTGGCGAAGGCGCTCGACCACGAGCGCGTAGAAGCGCATCTGGAAGCGCTCCTTCTTCTCGCCCCATCGCGGATCCGGCGTCTTGCCCGTCTTGTAGTCGACGATGCGGATCGCGCCGTCGGGCGCGATGTCGACGCGGTCGACGATCCCGCGGAGCAGGGGACCGTCCTCGAGCTGGAGCTCGATGAACTCCTCGCGCGCCGCGGGCTCGAGGCGCTGCGGGTTCTCGAGCTCGAAGTAGGTCGCGAGGCGCTGGCGCCCGTCCGCGAGCCACGCCTCCTCGGCCGCCCCGTCCTCGTGGAGCGCCGCCAGCGCGGGGTCCTTCGCGATCATCGACCGCCACTGCGGCTCGAGGCGCGCGTGCGCGGCGTCGACGGTGCGCTCGAGGGCCGGGAGGTCGTAGAGCTTCTCGAGCACCGCGTGGACGAGCGTCCCGAGCGTCGCGGCGGCGGACGGCGGCTCGGGCAGCCGGTCCACCACGCGGTAGCGGAACATGAGCGGGCACTGCTGGAAGTCGCCGGCGCGCGAGGGGGACAGTGCGGGAGGTCGAGCCATGCCGACAACACTAGAACCACCGTCCGACAGCGCCGCGCCCGTCCCCAGGGCCCGACGCGCGCGTCCCTGGGGTGTCGGCGCGCGCCGCTACCGTGGAGCCATGGACAGGCCCCCTCCCCGGACCCGGGCGACCCGCGGCATCAGGCTCGGCAGCGTGCTGGGCGCGCGCATCGTGCTCACCCCCTCGACGCTCGTGATGGCGCTCATCCTGGCGGCTTTCTACGGCACGGGGGAGGACGGGCTCACCCAGCGCGGCTTCGCGCTCGGGCTCGCGGTCGCGATCCTGCTCTTCGTGTCGGTGTTCGTGCACGAGCTCGCGCACACCGCCGCCGCGCGGGCCTTCGGCCGCGAGGTCGAGGAGATCGTGCTGACGTTCTTCGGCGGCCACACCCAGTTCAGGAGCGCCGACCCGAAGCCCCTCGAGACCGGGGTGATCGCCGCCGCCGGCCCGTTCGCGAACGCCGCGCTCGGCGGCATCGCGATCGTCGTCGCGAACTCGTTCGAGGGCACCGCCGCGGAGGTGCTCTGGTACGCGGGCCTGCTCAACTTCATCCTCGCCGCCTTCAACGCGCTGCCGGGCTCCCCGCTCGACGGCGGCCGCGTGGTCAACGCGATCGTGTGGGGAGCCTCGGGCGACCGCTGGAAGGGCCATCGGTGGGCCGCACAGGGCGGGCGCATCGTCGCGGTCGCCGTGGTGGTGCTCGCCGTGGGGTGGCCGCTCCTCCAGGGCCGGGGCGTCGACCTCATCTCCGCGGTGTGGGCCATGTTCCTGTTCTCCGTCATCTGGCCGGCGTCCTCCGCGGAGCTGCGCGCGGCGACGGTGCTCGGCAGGCGTGAGCAGGTCACCGCGCTGTCCCTCGCGGTTCCGGCCGTCGCGATCCCGTTCGACTCGACCGTCACGGAGGCGCGCGAGCTCGCGGCCGCGGCGGGGGCGCGCGAGGTCGTCGTGCTCGCCGCCGACGGGCAGCCTGCGGGCCACTTCCCGGTGAGCCTCACCGAGGCGGTGCCGGAGGAGGCCCGCGGCTCCACCACGCTGATCTCCGTCACGATGCCTCTCGCTCGGGGCGCCGCGATCCCGGGCGATGCCACGGGACAGGAGCTGGTCGAGGCCGTGGTGCCTTGGCTCGGGCGTACGGATGTGCTGGTGGTGACGGACAAGGACGGGCTGCCGGTGGGCATCGCGAAGCTCGAGGACGTCAAGGAGGCGCTCAGCTGAGCGCACCGTGACCGGCGCGAGCACGGGCCACCGGGACCGCGTTCGGCCTCATGCGCGCGCCCTAGACTGGCCGCATGACCCAGACTTCCGAGCCCGTCGGCGCGTCCGAGCGCCGCGGCCCGCTCCGCGCCGGCGACCGTGTCCAGCTGACCGATCCGAAGGGCCGTCACCACACGATCGTCCTCGGTCACGGCAAGCAGTTCCACACCCACCGCGGCCTGTTCCACCACGACGACGTCATCGGCCAGCCCGAGGGCTGCGTCATCCGCAACACCGCGGGCATCGAGTACCTGGTGCTGCGTCCGCTGCTGAGCGACTTCGTCCTGTCGATGCCGCGCGGCGCCGCTGTCGTGTACCCCAAGGACGCGGGCCAGATCATCCAGATGGCGGACATCTTCCCTGGCGCGCGCGTGGTCGAGGCCGGCGTGGGCTCGGGGGCGCTCACCATGTCCCTCCTGCGCGCGGTCGGCGATGCCGGCCAGCTGGTGAGCATCGAGCGCCGCGAGGACTTCGCGGACATCGCGCGCGCCAACGTCGAGTCGCACTTCGGCGGCACGCACCCCGCGTGGCGCCTGGAGATCGGTGACTTCGCGGATCGCGTGGGCGACGCGTTCGAGCCCGGCACGGTCGACCGCATCGTGCTCGACATGCTCGCTCCGTGGGAGAACATCGACGCGGCGGCCGATGCGCTGGCGCCGGGCGGCGTGTTCCTCGCGTACGTCGCGACCACCACGCAGCTGTCGCGCCTTGCCGAGGACCTGCGCGAGCACGGCGGCTACACCGAGCCGCGCGCGTGGGAGACGATCGTCCGCACGTGGCACCTCGAGGGCCTCGCGGTGCGCCCCGACCACCGCATGGTCGGCCACACCGGCTTCCTCATCACCGCACGCCGCATGGCGCCCGGCGTCGACGCCCCGCTGCGTCACCGCCGTCCCGCGAAGGGCTCCTACCCCGCGGAGGAGCAGTGGACTCCCGAGGACCTGGGCGAGCGCGGCGTGTCCGACAAGAAGATCCGCAAGGTGCGCCGTGACGCGACCGCCGTGGCGGACATCGTGCTGCACCGCGACGGCGAGGAGGACTGATGGTCGCCGAGGCCCAGGACGTCATCGCACGCCTCGAGCGGCAGAACTCCGAGCTCCAGCGCCTGCTCACGCTCGCGCGTGACCAGCTGGGGGAGATGCGCACCCAGCTCGCAGAGGCCTCGCAGCCCCCGCAGACCTTCGCGACCTTCGTCGAGTGGAACGGCCGCAACGCGGACGTGGTCGCGAGCGGCCGCCGCATGCGCGTCGCGGTGATCCCGACCCTCGAGGCGGATCTCGCGCCGGGCGACGAGGTGCTGCTCAACGCGATGAGCGTCGTCGTGGACGTCGCGAGGCCCGAGCGCACCGGCCAGGCGGCGATCGTCCGCGAGGTCGTCGACGAGGACCGCATCCTCGTCGTCTCCCGCGGAGAGGACGAGCGCGTGGTCACCCTCATCGGGGGCGACGCCGCGCGGCGCGTGCACGAGGGCGACACGGTCATCATCGACCCGCGCACCGGCTTCGCCTCGGAGAAGGTGGAGCGCACCGGGGTCGAGGCGTTGCTGCTCGAGGAGGTCCCCGACATCGACTACGGGTCGATCGGTGGCCTGGCCCCGCAGATCGAGCGCATCCGCGACGCGATCGAGCTGCCGCTCACGCATCCCGAGCTCTACCGCGAGCACGCGCTGCGCCCGCCGCGCGGCCTGCTCCTCTACGGCCCTCCCGGCTGCGGCAAGACGCTCATCGCCAAGGCGGTCGCGCACTCGCTCGCGGAGGCCGTGGGCGCCGACCGCTCCTACTTCCTGTCCGTCAAAGGCCCCGAGCTGCTGAACAAGTACGTGGGCGAGACCGAGCGCTACATCCGCACCATCTTCGAGCGGGCGCGCGCGAAGGCGCACGGCGGCGCCCCCGTGGTGGTGTTCTTCGACGAGATGGACGCGCTGTTCCGCGCGCGCGGCTCCGGCGTGAGCTCCGACATGGAGACCACGATCGTCCCGCAGCTGCTCACGGAGCTCGACGGCGTCGAGGCGCTGGGCAACGTCATCGTCATCGGCGCCTCCAACCGCGAGGACATGATCGACCCCGCCATCCTGCGTCCGGGCCGCCTCGACGTGAAGATCGAGATCTCGCGCCCCAGCCAGGCCGCGACCGCGGACATCTTCGGCAAGTACCTGCGCAGCGACCTGCCGCTCGCGCAGGTCGAGCTCGACGCGCACGGCGGCGACCGTGACGCCACGACCCGCGCGCTCATCGACACGGGCGTCGCGCGGATCTTCGCGCACGCCGACGCCGACCGCCACGTCTCCGGCGCGGTGGTGCGCAACATCGTGGACCGCGCCAAGACCGCCGCCATCAAGGGCGTGGTCGCCGGGCACCCCAAGGGCCTCACGCGCGCGCACCTCGAGCACGCGGCGGACCAGGAGCTCGCCGAGGCCCGCGCGGTCGCGGCCGGCACCCTCGCGGGCGCCTGATGCGCGTCGTCGGGATCGAGACCGAGTACGGCATCGTCGACCCCGACGAGCCGCGCGCTAACCCGATCCTCATGTCCTCGCGACTGGTGCAGGCGTGCCGCTCGTGGGCAGGCGACAGGACGGCGCGCTGGGACTACGGCGGCGAGGACCCGTTGCAGGACCAGCGCGGCTTCCGCCGCTCCCGGGCTCAGGCCACGCCGGAGCTGCTCACGGACGCGCCCGAGTTCGACGAGTCCGCGGGCGAGGTGACGCTGCGCCGCCGGCGGGGCTCGTGGGAGGATCCGGCGCACCTCAACGCGGTGCTCGCGAACGGCGCGCGCTTCTACGTGGACCACGCCCATCCCGAGTACTCCGGCCCCGAGGTCACGAGCGCGCACGATGCGGTGGTGTGGGACCGCGCCGGCGACGCCATCGCGCTCGCCGCGGCGCAGCGGTACGCCGAGCACGAGGGCTCGCAGGTCCACCTGTACAAGAACAACGTCGACGGCAAGGGCGCGAGCTACGGCACGCACGAGAACTTCCTGGTGCGCCGCTCCACCAGCTTCGACGACCTCGCGCGTCGCCTCACGCCGCACCTGGTGACGCGGCAGGTCTTCGCGGGTGCGGGGCGCGTGGGCCTGGGGCAGTTCGGCGAGGCGGCGGGGTTCCAGCTCTCGCAGCGCGCCGACTACATGGAGGCGGAGGTGGGCCTCGAGACCACCCTGCGCCGGCCCATCGTCAACACGCGGGACGAGCCGCACGCGACGCGCGACCGCTACCGCCGCCTGCACGTCATCATCGGCGACGCGAACACCTTCGATGTCGCCACCTACCTCAAGATCGGCACCACGTCGCTGGTGCTCGCCGCGATCGAGGCCGATGACGAGCGGCTCGACACGCTCGCGCTCGCCGCGCCCGTCGAGGCGGTGCAGACCGTGAGCCGCGACCTCACGTTGCGCGAGCGCCTCGCGCTCGCCGACGGCGACACCGCGTCCGCGCTCGAGGTGCAGCGCGCGCTGCTGGAGATCTGCCGCAGCTACGCGACCGATGCGGGGGAGGCGGCCGTGATCGCGCGGTGGGAGGGCGTCCTCGAGAGGCTCGCCACGGACGTCTTCAGCGCCGCGCGCGAGGTCGAGTGGGTGGCCAAGCTCCAGCTCATGGGCCGCATGCGTGCGCGCCACGCCTCGCCCGAGGCACCGGACGGGCTGCCGTGGCACGATGCGCGGCTGGCGGCCATGGACCTCCAGTGGTCGCGCCTGGGCGACGGGCTCGCGACGCGGCTCGCCGCCGCGGGCCAGGTCGAGCGGATCGCCTCCGACGAGGAGGTCGCCGCGGCCGTCGCGACCGCGCCGCAGGACACGCGGGCGCGGCTGCGCGGAGGCATCGTCGCTGCGCGGCCGGACGTGGTCGACGCGGCCGGCTGGAGCACCGTGGTGCTCGACCGCGAGACCGATCACGGGCACCTCGAGGTGGTGCATCTGGACGAGCCGCTCGCGGCGCGTCACCCCCTCCTCGACGCCCTCATGGCCGGATAGACTCGCGAGCATGGCCCAGCTCAACGCGCAAGGACAGCCCTACGAGGACGAGACCCCGGAGCCGGACGCGCCTGCGCCCACGCCGGCCGCGCAGACGAGCGGCGACGCCCTCGACGACCTCCTGGCGGAGATCGACGGCTCGCTCCAGGTCAACGCCGAGCAGTTCGTGCGGTCCTTCGTGCAGAAGGGCGGTCAGTAGGCCCCAGGCCTCGCGCCCATGATCCCGACCGACATCCCGCCGCCGCTCGAGGTCGATCCCGCCCGCCGCATCTTCGGGCTCGAGACCGAGTTCGGCCTGCACCTCGACTCCGCGGCCTCGCGCGCCGTCACGCCCGAGGAGGTCGCCGGCCACCTGTTCCACTCCGTGGTCCAGTGGGGGCGCTCGTCGAACGTGTTCCTCACCAACGCGTCCCGGCTGTACATCGACGTGGGCGCTCACCCCGAGTACGCGACCGCGGAGTGCGACTCGCTCACCGACCTCATCGCGATGGACAAGGCGGGCGAGCGCATCGTCCAGGACCTGGTGGCCGGGGGAGAGGAGCGCCTGCGCGCCGCGGGCGTCGAGGGCCAGATCCACCTCTACAAGAACAACACCGACTCGGCGGGCAACTCGTACGGCTGCCACGAGAACTACCTGGTCCGCCGCCGCGCCGACTTCAAGGCCTTCGCCTCCGCGCTGCTGCCCTTCCTGGTGACGCGGCAGATCGTCACGGGCGCCGGCACCATCACGCGTACGCCCCAGGGGGCGCACTACAGCTTCTCGCCGCGCGCGGACCACATGTGGGAGGGGCTGAGCTCCGCGACCACGCGCTCGCGCCCGATGATCAACACGCGCGACGAGCCGCACGCGAACGCCGAGCTCTACCGCCGCATGCACGTGATCGTGGGCGACTCCACGATGGCGGAGCCGACCACGCTGGTGAAGGTGGGCGCGACCGACCTCATCCTCCGCATCATGGAGGCGCGTGCGATCCTTCCCGAGCTGACGCTCGCGCGGGAGATGCAGGCGATCCGCGACGTCGCGCACGACCTCACCGGGAAGGCGACCGTCGAGCTCGCCGATGGCCGCCGTCTCACCGCGGTCGAGGTGCAGCAGACCTACATCGACCTGGTGCGCTCGCACCTGGGCGGCGTGATCGAGCGCACGGACGAGGTCGACCAGATCCTGGACCTGTGGCAGCGCGGCGTGGACGCCGTGCGCACGCAGGACTTCAGCGGCGTGGAGACCGAGCTCGACTGGGCGATCAAGCACCGGCTGCTCATGCGCTACCAGGACCGCCTTGGCTGCGCGCTCGACGATCCGCGTCTCGCACGCCTCGAGCTCGCGTTCCACGACGTGTCCCCGGAGCGCGGGCTGTTCGCGAAGCTGCAGGCGCAGGGGCTGGTGACGCGCATCGTCCCCGAGGAGGCGATCGTGCGGGCGATGACCGCCGCGCCGTCCACCACCAGGGCGCGCCTGCGGGGCGAGTTCGTGACGAGGGCGCTCGCGTCGGGCCGGGACTTCACGGTCGACTGGGTGCACCTCAAGATCGCGGGGGCCTCCGGCACGACCGTCCTGCTCAAGGACCCCTTCCGCTCCGAGGACGCGCGCGTCGACGCGCTCGTGGACGCGCTCGCGACCCCCTGACCAGTCGTAGACTCGACGGGTCCCGAAAGGAATCCCCTGTGATGCGTCGCCTCGCCGTGCTTGCGCTCGCCCTCGTGCCCCTGGCCCTGGGCGGCTGCAGCGCGTCCCCGCTGTCCGCGGAGCCCAGCTCCTCGACCGGTGGGGACATCGCCGACATCGTCATCGGGGGATCCGACACGCTCGCGCCGTCGCTCGAGTTCATCCCCGGGCTGGACTACACGACCGAGCAGTCCGAGCTCGTGTGGGACGGCGACGGCGAGACCCTCGAGGACGGCCAGCCGCTGCTGCTCGACATCTACGGCGCGTCGCTCGACGACGGCACGACGCTCATCAACACCTACGACGGCCTGCCGCGCTCGTTCCTGCTGGCCCCCGAGGTCGTGGGGGAGGAGCTCTACCAGCGGCTTCTCCACGCGCGCGTCGGTGCGCGGCTGCTCGTGGTGGCGCCGGGCTCCAGCGCCGACGCGACCGACGAGCCGCCGATCGCCATGGTCGTCGACGTGCTGCCCGACCACGCGATCGGGGACGAGGTCGCCGCCAACCCGGACCTGCCCGCCGTCACGCTCGACGAGGTCACGGGCGAGCCGTCGGTCGAGATCCCCAAGGCCGACCCGCCGGCGGACCTTCAGGTGGCGACGCTCATCAAGGGCGCCGGCGCGCAGGTCAGGGACGGCTCGTACCTCACGGTCAACTACACGGCCTGGTACTGGGCGAAGGGCTCGGACGCGGACGGCAGCTGGAAGAAGGGCGACGTGCTCGACTCGTCCTGGCCCGTCGAGGCGGCGCCGTTCGAGCTGCAGATCGGCTCCGGTCAGGTGATCCGGGGGCTCGACGAGGGCCTGCTGGATCAGACAGCCGGCTCCCAGGTCCTCCTGGTGGTGCCCGCGAGCTACGGCTACGCCACGAAGGGCACGCTGGTCTTCGTCGTCGACATCCTCGATGTCTGGAACCCGGAAGGGAGCGCCTGATGGGCGTGGCAGTCCGACTCATCCCGTGCCTCGACGTCAACGCCGGCCGCGTGGTCAAGGGCGTCAACTTCGAGAACCTCCGCGACGCCGGCGACCCCGTCGAGCTCGCCGCGGCCTACGGCGCCGCGGGGGCGGACGAGGTCACGTTCCTCGATGTCACCGCATCGTCCGACGGCCGCGACACCACCTACGACGTGGTGGGCCGCACCGCGGACACCGTGTTCGTGCCGCTCACCGTGGGCGGCGGCGTGCGCGCGCCCGAGGACGTCGACAGGCTGCTGCGTGCGGGCGCGGACAAGGTGGGCGTCAACACGGCCGCCATCGAGCGCCCGGAGCTGATCTCCGAGATCGCCCAGCGGTTCGGCAACCAGGTGCTGGTGCTGTCCGTCGACGCGCGCCGCTGCGGCCCCGACACCGTCACCGCGTCGGGGTACGAGGTCACCACCCACGGCGGTCGCAAGGGCACGGGCATCGACGCGGTCGAGTGGGCCCGGCGCGGCGCGGAGCTGGGCGCGGGGGAGATCCTGCTCAACTCGATGGACGCGGACGGCACCACCGACGGCTTCGACCTCGAGATGATCCGGGCGGTGCGCGCCGTGGTGAGCGTCCCGCTCATCGCCTCGGGCGGCGCGGGGAAGGTCGAGCACTTCGTGCAGGCCGCGCAGGCCGGCGCCGATGCGGTGCTCGCGGCCTCGGTGTTCCACTTCGGGACGCTCACCATCCAGGAGGTCAAGGACGCGATGCGAGAGGCAGGGATCGAGGTCCGATGACGTCGCGCGATCAGGCGCGCCGGTACGAGACGTCCGGCCGCTTCACCCGCAAGGCTGCCCAGCTGCTGCGCCATGCCGTGCGCGAGCAGCCGTGGCAGTTCGCCATCGCCGTCGCAGCCGCGGCGGCCTTCAGCCTGCTCACGGTGCTGTTCGGCACGCTCCTGGGCGACATCACCGACGAGGTGGTGATCCCGGGCGTCGCGGGCGAGCCCATCGAGGGGTACTGGGGCTCCGTCACCCAGGACCCGTCCCAGGCGATCTGGGTCGCCGGGGCGGCCTTCCTGCTCATCGGCATCGCGAACGCGGTGCTGGTCGGCGTGCGCCGCACTGTCCAGGGCTTCGGGGTCGCCGGAGTCGGCGCCAAGCACCGCCGCGTGGTGGCCGATGCGCTGGCGTCGCTCCCGCTCGGCTGGCACCGGTCCAACCCGTCCGGTCGCATGCTGTCGGCGATGTCCTCGGACTCCGAGACCGCGACGTCGCCGCTGCACCCCTTCGCGTTCACCGTCGGCTCGTTCGTCATGATGATCGCGGCGGGCATCAGCATGTGGCGCATGGACCCGTGGCTCGCGGTCACGGGCCTCGCCGTGGTGCCCATCATCTTCGCGGTGAACGTGGTCTACGAGAAGGTCATCACGCCGCGTTGGGACCTCGGGCAGAGCCTGCGCGCGGACGTCTCCACCATCGCGCACGAGTCCTTCGAGGGCGGCACCGTGGTGAAGGCGCTGGGCGCCGAGGAGCGCGAGACGCAGCGCTTCGCGAAGGTGGCCAACGAGTTGCGTGACGCGGACACCCGCGTGGGCCACACCTCGGCGTGGTTCGAGCCGCTCATGGACGTGGTCGTGCCGCTCGGCGCGGTCTCGCTCATGGTCGTCGGCTCGTTCCGTGCCGCTGCCGGCGCGGTGTCCGTGGGCGACGTCGTGTCCGCGATCTACCTGGTGACGCTCATGGCGGTGCCGATCCGCGGTCTGGGCTGGGTGCTCGGCCAGATGCCGCAGGCGCTCGTCGCCTTCGGGCGCATCGGCGGCATCGCGAAGGCGGCCACCGAGGTCGACGAGCCCGGCCACCGCGAGCTGCCGCGCGAGGGCGCGGGCGCGGTGCGCTTCGAGGGCGCGTCGATCGCGGCCGACGACGGCGACGGCGAGCTCTCCGTCATCCTGCGCGACATCACGCTCGAGCTGACGCCGGGCACGGTGACGGCGCTCGTGGGCTCCACGGGATCGGGCAAGTCGACCGTGGCGCTCGCCGCCGCGCGCCTCGCGCGCCCGTCCGAGGGCACGGTCACGCTCGACGCGACCGACCTCGAGGAGATCGCGCGCCTCGGCTCGCATGTGGCGCTCGTCCCGCAGACGGCCTTCGTGTTCGCCGGCACGGTGCGCGACAACGTCACGCTGGGGGAGGACCACACGGACGATGCGGTGTGGGAGGCCCTGCGCCGCGCGAACGTCGTCGACGTGGTCGAGAAGCTCTCGCGGGACGGCCGCGAGGGGCTCGACGCGGTGCTCGCGGAGCGCGGCATGAACCTCTCGGGCGGGCAGCGCCAGCGCCTCGCGCTCGCGCGCGCCCTGGTCCGCGAGCCGCGCGTGCTGGTGCTCGACGACGCGACGAGCGCCGTGGACCCCCGCGTCGAGCGGGAGATCCTCACGGGGCTCGCCGGCGAGGACGGCCCGACCGTGCTCGTGATCGCCTACCGCCTCGCGTCGATCATGCTGGCCGACCACATCGTCCACGTGGAGCGCGGGCGGGTGGTGGACGCCGGCGCGCACGCCGACCTGATCGGCCGCGACGCGGGCTACCGCGAGCTGGTGCTGGCATATGAGGAGGACTCGCGCCGTCAGGCCGAGGAGCAGGCGGGGTACGTGGGATGAGCGAGCAGATGACGACGCGGCAGCTGTTCAAGCGCGGCCTGCAGCTGAGCCCCGAGTTCCGCAAGGGGCTCGGCGTGACGCTCACGCTCGCGGCGTTCGCGGCCACCGGCCGGGCGGTGTCCCCGTTCCTCACGCAGCGCGTGACGGACCTGGGGCTCCTCGCGCCCGGCGGCGTCGACACGGGCGTGGTGGTGCGCTACGCGGCCGCAGGATCCGTGATCCTGCTGATCTCAGCCTTGCTCGCGTGGCGCGTACGCATGCGCATGGTGTCGGCCGCCGAGGCGGGCCTGGCGACGCTGCGCATCCGTGCCTTCGGGAAGGTCCACGAGCTCAGCGTGCTGACGCAGAACGAGGAGCAGCGGGGGCGCTACGTCTCGCGCGTCACGGGCGACGTCGAGACGATGCGCGACCTCATGCAGTGGACCGGCGCGGCGATGATCATCGCCGCGATGGAGTCCGCCGTGGTGTTCCTCGTGATGCTCGCGTACTCGTGGCAGCTGTCGCTCCTGGTGCTGCTCGCGTTCATCCCGATGGTGATGTCGCTGCTGTGGATCCAGCCGCGCGTGCGCGCCGCGTTCGACGCGACGCGCACCCGCATGGCGGACCTGCTGGGCAAGACCTCCGAGCAGCTGGTGGGCATCTCGACCATCCGCGCCTACGGCGTGCAGCAGCGCATGCGCGACCAGCTGGGCGAGGAGATCGACGCGATCCTCAAGGCGGAGAAGCGCGCCTCGGTGCTCGCGTCGCTCAACTTCTCGTCGACCGTGCTCGGCCAGTCGCTCGCGACGGGCATCGCGCTCATCGGCGGCACGCACCTCGCGCTGCGCGGGGACATCTCCGTGGGCACCGTGGTCGCGTTCGCCTTCCTCGTGTACATGTTCTCGGGCCCGCTCATGTGGATCATCGAGATGCTCGCGGAGATGCAGCGCGCGCTCGTGGGCTGGCGCCGCGTGGTCGAGCTGGTCGACGAGGAGGTCACCATCGCGGACCCGGCCGAGGACGGCACGCCCATCCCGCATGGCCGCGGCGACCTCTCGATGCAGGGCATCCGCCTCACGTACCCCGGCGGCCCCGAGGTGCTCAAGGGCGTCGACCTCGAGCTGCATGCGGGCAAGCGGCTCGCGCTCGTGGGTCAGACCGGTTCGGGCAAGACGTCGCTCGCGCGGCTCATGTCGCGGTTCTTCGACCCGACCGAGGGCGTGGTCAAGGTCGGCGGCGTCGACCTGCGCGAGGTGCCGATGAGCTCCCTGCGCCGTTCCGTCGCCGTGGTCCCTCAGGAGGGCTTCCTGTTCGACGGCTCGGTGCTGTCGAACCTCGCCTACGCGCTCCCGGGCGCCTCGCCCGAGGACGTCTCGCGGCGCTCCCACGCGGCCTTCGAGTCGCTGGGCCTCGAGGGCTGGGTCAAGACCCTCCCGCACGGCCTCGACACCCACGTGGGTCCGCGGGGCGAGCTGCTGTCCGCAGGCGAGCGTCAGCTGGTGTCGATCGCGCGGGCCTACCTGCGCGACCCCGACCTGCTCATCCTCGACGAGGCGACGTCGGCGGTCGACCCCGCGACGGAGGTGCGCATCTCTCGCGCGCTGGAGTCGCTCATGCAGGGCCGCACTGCCGTCGTGATCGCGCATCGTCTCTCCACGGCGGAGCGCGCGGACGTGGTCGGCGTGATGGAGCAGGGCGAGCTCGTCGAGCTCGGGAACCACACGGAGCTGGTCGCCGCAGGGGGCATCTACGCGGGCCTTCACGCGGCCTGGGTCGCGCAGACTCGGGACTGAGGTCCCCTGGTCGCGAGGCCGTGTCCGGTTCGCCCGGCGTGACGTTGCTCACCCCGGGCGAACAAACCCGGACGAGTTGCGTGTCATCCGCCGGGAGCAGTGGTTTGATATCGCCCAGGGACGCATTGAGGGGCGTCCCACAGCTGGAGGAGCGGAAAGTGTCGGAGTCGTTGGCGGCCAGTGTGCGCGGGCTGCGTTTCGAGGCGTTCGACGACCACATGGAGCGCCTTCCCGGCCTCTCCATCCGCGAGGTCATCGAGCTCTCGAAGGCCCGTCGGATGGGTCTCACCGAGGTCTTCGACCTGCTGTCCGACACCGACTTCCTGGTGGGCGACTGGCACGCCTCGTGGAAGCTCGCGCACGACGCGGTGCAGGAGGTCTGCTTCCAGCATGGGCTCGAGGGCCTGCCCGCCGTCTGCTCCGCGGCCGCGGACGCCGCCGCGTGCCAGGGCCTCGCGCGCCTGTTCGGCTCGGACGTCCCCGTGGGCATCCACCTTCGGCTCTCCGAGCCGTGGCGGTTCGTGATGGAGCGCCACTGCGTGGTCTCGGAGCCGCTCGAGGCCTGAGCCGCCGGGCCCTCCTCTCGGACACTCCGAACGGATCTCGAGCCGACACGCCGCGCTGAACCCCGGCATCGTCCCTTCTCCCCGGCGTGTCGCCGCGAACTCCGTTGGCGCTGTCAGAGGGGAGCGCGTGGAAGGATAAGCCGCATGCCTCTCGACGCGGACATCGCAGCGCGCCTCAAGCGCGACCCGAACGGCCTCGTGTGCGCCGTGGTTCAGCAGCACGACACCCGTGAGGTCCTCATGGTGGCGTGGATGAACGACGACGCCCTCCACGAGACCCTCACCTCGGGGCGCGCGGTCTACTGGAGCCGGTCCAGGAGCGAGCTGTGGCGCAAGGGCGACACCTCGGGCAACGTCCAGCGCGTGGTGCGCGCGAGCCTCGACTGCGACGGCGACGCGCTGCTGCTCGAGGTGGACCAGCAGGGTCCGGCCTGCCACACGGGCACGCGCACGTGCTTCGAGGCCGGGGGAGACCTCGGCGCGGTCGACGGCCTGGGAGCGCAGGCATGACCCAGGCACCGCGGATCGAGTGGGGCCAGACCTGGCCGTCGCTCGAGGGCTTCGTCGAGATCGGCGCGTCGCACCGTGTGGTGCCCGTGGTCCGGCGCCTGCTCGCCGACTCCCTCACGCCGGTGGCCGTCTACCAGGCTCTCGCGCAGGAGCGCCCCGGCACCTTCATCCTCGAGTCCGCCGAGCCCGACGGGTCGCGCGCCCGCTGGTCCTTCGTGGGCGTCCACAGCCGCGCGATGCTCACGGTGGACGGGGACGATGCGCGGTGGAGCGGGGACGTGCCCGTGGGCCTCGCGGACGGGGCGCCCCTGGACGCCATCCGCCAGGTGCTCGCCGAGATGCGCTCGGAGGCCATCGAGGGCCTGCCGCCCCTCACGGGTGGCATGGTGGGCGTGCTCGGCTGGGACATCATCCGCCAGTGGGAGCCCACGCTGCCCATGAAGGCGCCGCGCGAGCTCGACGTGCCGGACGTGCTGCTGCTGCTCGCCACCGACATCGCGGCCATCGACCACCGCGACGGCTCGGTGTGGCTCATCGCCAACGCGGTGAACGCCGATGCCCAGGAGACGGGCATCGAGAACGCGTACGAGGATGCCGTGGCGCGCCTGGACCGCATGCAGCGTGCGCTCGCCAACGCGACCACCGGCCCTGTCTCGATCCTCACCGACGGCGAGGAGCCCGCAGTCACCCAGCGCAGCGCGCCGGGGGAGTACGAGAAGGCGGTCGAGTTCGCCAAGGAGGCGATCCGCGACGGCGAGGTGTTCCAGATGGTGCCCTCGCAGCGCTTCGACGTGCCGTGCGAGGCGAGCCCGCTCGAGGTCTACCGCGTGCTGCGCACGCTCAACCCGAGCCCGTACATGTACTACTTCCAGCTCGAGGACGATCAGGGTCGCGAGTTCGCGGTGGTGGGTGCGAGCCCCGAGTCGCTGTGCACCGTCAAGGACGGCCGCGCGTCGACGTTCCCCATCGCCGGCTCGCGTCCGCGCGGCGCGACGCCCGCCGAGGACAAGCGCCTCCAGGAGGAGCTGCTCGCCGATCCCAAGGAGCTCGCCGAGCACGTCATGCTCGTCGACCTCGCGCGCAACGACCTGGTCAAGGTCTGCGAGCCCACCTCGGTCGAGGTGGTCGAGTTCATGGTGGTCAACCGCTACTCGCACATCATGCACATCTGCTCGACGGTGGTGGGCGAGGTCGAGCCTCAGCACACCGCGCTCGACGTCTTCACCGCGGTCTTCCCCGCGGGCACGCTCTCGGGCGCGCCGAAGCCGCGCGCCATCGCGCTCATCGACGAGATCGAGCCGACGCGACGCGCGTTCTACGGCGGTGCGGTCGGCTACTTCGACTTCGCCGGCAACATGGACACCGCCATCGCGATCCGCACCGCGCTCATCGAGGACGGCACCGCGCACGTCCAGGCCGGCGCGGGCATCGTCGCCGACTCGGTCCCCGAGACCGAGGCGGCGGAGACCCGCCACAAGGCGGCCGCGCTCATCCGCGCGATCGCCACGGCATCGCGCCTGGAGCCCGCCCCGGCTTCGCTAGACTGACGCGCACTTCACCTTAAGTCCCCAAGGAGAACCCCATGTCGAGCGTGCACCTCGAGCCGCAGGACCTTCCCGACATCGCCCCGCACAACCACGGCAAGACCACCGCCGCGTGGGTGACCAACTGGGGCCTCGTGCTCGCGGCGCTGCTCGCGTCCGTGGGGATCGCGATCCCGGTGCACGCGCTGACGTTCGCCGGCATCGGCGTCGCCGTGGTGGCGCTCGCTGCGGGCGCCGCGCTGCGTGCGCTGGGCCACGGCCAGCCGCTCTCGTGAGGTTGCCCGCCGTGCGCCTCGGCCGTCAGAGCCGACCCACGCCCGGCGGTACAGTGGGCGTTATGGGTGGGAGCGGCGTGAGCGTACTTGACAGCATCGTCTCAGGAGTCCTGGAGGACCTCGAGGTCCGCAAGGAGCTGACGACCATGGACGCGCTCAAGGAGCGCGCCGCACGGCTGCCCGAGGCGCTCGACGCCCGGGCGATCCTCGCGCAGGACGAGGTCGGCATCATCGCCGAGGTCAAGCGCTCGAGCCCGTCCAAGGGCGAGCTCGCGGACATCACCGATCCCGCGCTCCTCGCCACCGAGTACGCGGCGGGCGGCGCCTCCGTCATCTCGGTCCTCACCGAGCAGCGCCGCTTCAACGGCTCGCTCCAGGACCTCGACGAGGTCCGCGCGAAGGTCGACGTGCCGATCCTGCGCAAGGACTTCATCGTCACCCCGTACCAGGTGTGGGAGGCGCGCGCGCACGGCGCGGACGTGGTCCTGCTCATCGTCGCCGCGCTCGAGCAGCTCGCGCTCGAGAGCCTCATCGAGCGGGTGCACTCGCTCGGGATGCTCGCGCTCGTCGAGGTGCACGACGAGGAGGAGGTCAAGCGGGCCGCCGACGCGGGCGCGACCGTGATCGGCGTCAACGCGCGCAACCTCCGCACGCTCGAGGTGGACCGCAACACGTTCGCGCGGGTCGCCCCGACCATCCCCGACGGGATCCTGCGCATCGCCGAGTCCGGCGTGCGCGACAGCCACGACGTGGTGCAGTACGCACGTCAGGGCGCCGATGCGGTGCTCGTGGGCGAGGCCCTGGTCAAGGACCGGGACCCGCGCGCGACGGTGGCCGAGATGGTCGCCGCCGGCGCCCACCCCGCGCTGCGGTCGGTCCGTCCGTGACGGGCTCGCTCCAGGAGGCCCCCGGGCCGTACTTCGGGGAGTTCGGCGGGAGGTTCGTCCCCGAGGCGCTCATGGCGGCGCTCGACGAGCTCACGGACGCCTACGACAAGGCGCGCATCGACCCCGAGTTCACGCGTGAGCTGGAGCGCCTCGCGCGTGAGTACACGGGACGCCCGAGCATCATCACCGAGGTGCCGCGCTTCGCGGCGCACTGCGGCGGCGCGCGCGTCCTCCTCAAGCGCGAGGACCTCAACCACACCGGCTCGCACAAGATCAACAACGTGCTGGGACAGGCGCTGCTGACCAAGCGCCTGGGCAAGTCGCGCGTCATCGCGGAGACCGGGGCCGGCCAGCACGGCGTCGCGACCGCGACCGCGGCGGCCCTCATGGGCCTCGAGTGCGTGATCTACATGGGCGAGGAGGACACCGAGCGGCAGTCCCTCAACGTCGCCCGCATGCGCCTGCTCGGCGCCGAGGTGATCCCCGTCGCGACGGGCACGCGCACGCTGCGCGACGCGATCAACGAGGCGTTCCGCGACTGGGTCGCCAACGTCGAGACCACCAACTACGTGTTCGGCACCGCCGCCGGACCGCACCCGTTCCCCGCGATGGTGCGCGACTTCCAGCGCGTCATCTCCGTCGAGTCCCGCGCGCAGATGCTCGAGCTCGGCGGGCTGCCGGACGCGGTCCTCGCCTGCGTCGGCGGCGGCTCCAACGCGATCGGCTCCTTCGACGCCTTCCTGGACGATGCGGGCGTGCGCCTCATCGGCTGCGAGGCCGCGGGCGACGGGGTCGAGACGGGCCGCCACGCCGCGACGCTCACCGGCGGGCGCCCCGGCATCCTCCACGGCTCGATGTCGTACATCCTGCAGGACGAGGACGGCCAGACGCAGCCCTCGCATTCCATCTCGGCGGGGCTGGACTACCCGGGCGTGGGCCCCGAGCACACCTGGCTGTCCTCGATCGGCCGCGCGGAGTACTGGCCCGTGACGGACGCGGAGGCGATGGAGGCGTTCCGCCTCCTCACCCGCACCGAGGGCATCCTGCCCGCGATCGAGTCCGCGCACGCGCTCGCCGGCGCGATCCGCCTGGGCCGCGAGCTCGGCCCCGGGTCGACGCTGCTGGTGACGCTGTCCGGGCGCGGCGACAAGGACGTGGAGCAGGCCGCGCGGTGGTTCGAGATGCTCCCCGAGGGCGAGGGAGACGCGTGAGCGCGCTTGCTGAGGTGTTCGACGCGTGCCAGGCGGAGGGACGCGTTCCGCTCGTCGGGTACCTGCCGGTCGGCTACCCCGACGTGCCGACGTCCCTCGCCGCGATGCGTGTGCTCGTCGAGGCGGGCTGCGACATCGTCGAGATCGGCCCGCCGTACTCGGACCCGGTCCTCGACGGCCCCGTGATCCAGCACGCCGCCGCGAAGGCGCTCGAGGGCGGGGTCAAGGTGGACGATGCGTTCGCCGCGGTGCGCGCCGTGGCCGAGGCCGGCGCGGTGCCCGTGGTGATGAGCTACGCCAACCTCATGCTGCAGCGCGGCTGGTCGCGCTTCGCGGCCGATCTCAAGGCCGCCGGGGGAGCGGGCGTCATCACGCCTGACCTCACGCCGGACGCCGCGCCCGAGTGGGTCGAGGCGGCACGCGAGGAGGGGGTCGACACGATCTTCCTGGTGGCGCCGTCCACCACCCGCGAGCGCATGAGGCTCACGTGCGACGCCTCGACCGGCTTCGTCTACGCGACGCCGCTCATGGGCGTCACCGGCGAGCGCGCGGCGCTCGGCGACGCCGCGCAGCGCGTGGTGAGCGAGGCCCGCGCGGCCGGCGCCGCACGCGTGTGCATCGGCGTGGGGGTCTCGACGGGCGCGCAGGCCACCGAGATCGCCGGATTCGCCGACGGTGTCATCGTCGGCACTGCCTTTGTTCGCGCGCTCGGCGACGAGGGCGACCTCGAGCGCCTCCGTGCCAAGGTGACCGAGCTCGCCGAGGGGGTGCGCGCGGCCCGATGATCCTGTCGTTCCCCAGCCCGCCTCCCGAGTGGAGCGCGTTCAGCATCGGCCCTCTCACCATCCACGCCTACGCGCTGTGGATCCTGCTCGGCATCTTCGTGGCGCTGTGGCTCACGTCCCGCCGCTGGGTCGAGCGCGGCGGCGACCCCGAGGTCGTCTGGGACATCGCCTTCTGGGCGATCCCGTTCGGCATCCTCGGCGGGCGGATCTACCACGTCATCACCACGCCCGCCCCGTACTGGGGCCCGGACGGGAACCCGTGGGACGCCCTCAAGATCTGGGAGGGCGGCCTCGGCATCTGGGGCGCCGTCGCGCTCGGCGCGCTGGGTGCCTGGATCGGCGCGCGCCGCGCGGGTGCCAGCTTCACGGCCTTCGCCGACTCCGCCGCCCCCGGTGTGCTCATCGCGCAGGCGATCGGACGCATGGGCAACTACTTCAACCAGGAGCTCTTCGGGCGCCCCACGGACCTGCCGTGGGCGCTGGAGATCGACCCGGGCTTCCGTCCTGAGGGCTACGAGCAGTTCGCGACCTTCCACCCGACGTTCCTGTACGAGCTGCTGTGGAACCTCGCGGGTGCGGCGCTCATCATCTATCTGGACAAGAAGCTCGACCTGCGCGGCGGGCGTGTGTTCTGGCTCTACGTCATGGTCTACGTGTCCGGCCGCCTGTGGATCGAGCACGTCCGCATCGACGACGCGGTGCACATCGCGGGCCTGCGCATCAACGAGTGGGTGTCGCTCATCGCCCTGGCCGGTTCGACGCTCGCGTTCGTGGCCCTAGGATTGCGTCAACGCAAGGCTGCCGTGCGACCGGATCGGTCGCAGCTCGCGGCACGTGTCCCGCACCCTGAGGGCGCCGCCTTGACCGACGACGACGAGCCGTCCCATGTCGCCGACACCCCCGGCGACGGCCCCGAGCGGGGCTAGGAAGGGGTTTTCCCGTCGGTGGGCGTTCGCGATAGGCTGAACGCCCGTGTCAACACCGGGTCGAAGGCGCCCCGAAATCTACGAATGTCCCCGTGTGCGCGGGGACGCTTAAGGACGGTGTGATGGTCGCGCATCTTGGCGCTCCCCAGCCCGCAGCGGGGCTCTACGACCCCGCGTACGAGCATGACGCGTGCGGTGTCGCCTTCGTGGCTACCCTGCGCGGCACGGCAGGTCGGGACATCGTCGATGCGGGCCTCACCGCGCTCAAGAACCTGGAGCACCGCGGTGCCGTGGGCGCCGAGACGGAGACCGGCGACGGCGCGGGGCTGCTCACGCAGGTGCCCGACGCGTTCCTGCGCGAGGTCGCAGGCTTCGAGCTGCCCGCCGCCGGCGAGTACGCCGTGGGCATCGCGTTCCTCACGCCCGGCCGCGAGGCCGCCGAGGTCTCGGCGGTCGAGCGCGCGGCGCAGATCGAGGGCGTGCGCGTCATCGGGTGGCGCGACGTGCCGGTGAACCCCGAGCCGCTCGGCCCGAGCGCGCGGGGCGCGATGCCGACCTTCCGGCAGGTGTTCCTCGCGGCCGACGGGCAGTCGGGCATCGAGCTCGACCGTCGGGCCTATCGCGTGCGCAAGCGCGCGGAGAACAACGGCGGGCCCTTCTTCGCCTCGCTGTCGAGCCGCACCCTCACCTACAAGGGCATGCTCACCACGTATCAGCTCGAGCAGGTGTTCCCGGATGTCCTGCACCCGCTGTTCGCCTCCGAGCTGGCGCTGGTCCACTCGCGCTTCTCGACCAACACGTTCCCCTCGTGGCCGCTCGCGCAGCCGCTGCGCGGCATCGCGCACAACGGCGAGATCAACACCGTGCGCGGCAACCGCAACTGGATGGCGGCGCGGGAGGGCATGCTCAAGTCCGAGCTGCTCGGCGACATGGCGCCGCTCATGCCCGTGTGCACGCCGAGCGCCTCCGACACCGCCTCGTTCGACGAGGTCCTCGAGCTGCTGCACCTGGGCGGCCGTCCCATCCACCACGCGCTGCTCATGATGATCCCCGAGGCGTGGCAGAACAACGAGTCGATGGACCCGGCCCGTCGCGCGTTCTACGAGTACCACTCGGCGCTCATGGAGCCGTGGGACGGTCCCGCCGCGCTGCACTTCACCGACGGCACCGTCATCGGCGCGACGCTCGACCGCAACGGGCTGCGCCCCGGGCGCTTCTGGGTGACCGACGACGGCCTCGTCGTGTGCGGCTCGGAGGCGGGCCTGCTCGACATCGACCCGGCGAAGGTGGTCCGCAAGGGCCGCCTGCAGCCCGGCCGCATGTTCCTGGTCGACACCCGCGAGGGCCGCATCGTCGAGGACGAGGAGATCAAGTCCGCCCTCGCCTCCGAGCAGCCCTACGAGACGTGGGTCGCGGACAACGCGATCCGCCTGTCCGAGGTGCCGGACCGCGAGCACATCTCGCACTCGGCGCGCTCGGTGCAGCGCCGTCAGCGCGCGTTCGGCTACACCGAGGAGGAGCTCAAGATCCTGCTCGGCCCCATGGCGAAGGAGGGCATCGAGCCCATCGGCGCGATGGGCTCCGACACCCCGATCGCGGTGCTGTCGCAGCGCCCGCGGCTCCTGTTCGACTACTTCGTCCAGATGTTCGCGCAGGTCACGAACCCGCCGCTCGACGCCATCCGCGAGGAGATCGTCACCGCCACCGGTGGCGCGCTGGGCCCCGAGCCCAACCTCCTGGACGCGACCCCCGAGCACGCGCGCAAGATCATCATCGACTTCCCGGTGATCGACAACGACGAGCTCGCGAAGATCCTCCACATCGACCGCGACCCCAAGCGCCGCGGCATGTTCTCGGCGCGCAAGATCCGCGGCCTCTACCCGGTCAAGGGCGGTGCCGAGGCCCTGGACGCGCGCCTCGCGGAGATCTTCCGCGAGGTGGACGAGGCCATCGAGGACGGCGTGTCCTTCCTGGTGCTGTCCGACCGCGACTCGAACCCCGACCTCGCGCCCATCCCGTCGCTGCTGCTGACCTCCGCGGTGCACCACTACCTGGTGCGCACCCACCGTCGCACCCAGCTGTCGATGGTCGTCGAGGCCGGAGACGTGCGCGAGGTGCACCACGTCGCGCTGCTCATCGGCTACGGCGCGGGCTGCGTCAACCCGTACCTCGCGATGGAGACGGTCGAGGACCTCACCAAGCGCGGGTACCTGGGCGACATCACGCCGGCGCAGGCGACCTACAACCTCATCAAGGCGCTCGGCAAGGGCGTGCTGAAGATCATGTCCAAGATGGGCATCTCCACCATGGCGTCCTACCGCGGCGCGCAGGTGTTCGAGGCGATCGGCCTGTCGAAGGAGCTGGTCGACCTCCACTTCAACGGCACCCCGTCCCAGATCGACGGCGTCGGCCTCGACGTCATCGCTGCCGAGGTCGAGGCGCGGCACGCCGACGCGTACCCCGCATCGGGCGAGCTGCCCCCGCACCAGACGCTGCGCACCGGCGGCGAGTACCAGTGGCGCCGCGACGGCGAGGAGCACCTGTTCGACCCCGAGACGGTCTTCAAGCTCCAGCACTCCACCCGCACGCGCCAGTACGACGTGTTCCAGCAGTACACGGACCGCGTCGACCACCAGTCCAAGCGCGCGATGACCCTGCGCGGGCTGCTCGAGTTCAACTCGGGCCGCACGCCGGTGGACATCGACGAGGTCGAGAGCGTCAGCGAGATCGTCAAGCGCTTCAACACCGGCGCGATGTCCTACGGCTCGATCTCGCAGGAGGCTCACGAGACGCTCGCGATCGCGATGAACCGCCTGGGCGGCAAGTCGAACACGGGTGAGGGCGGCGAGTCCGTGGACCGCCTCTACGACCCCGAGCGTCGCAGCGCGATCAAGCAGATCGCCTCGGGCCGCTTCGGCGTCACCAGCGAGTACCTGGTCAACGCCGACGACATCCAGATCAAGCTCGCGCAGGGCGCCAAGCCCGGCGAGGGCGGTCAGCTGCCGGGCAACAAGGTGTACCCGTGGGTCGCTCAGACGCGTCACTCGACGCCGGGCGTGGGGCTCATCTCCCCGCCGCCTCACCACGACATCTACTCGATCGAGGACCTCAAGCAGCTGATTCACGACGCCAAGAACGCGAACCCGAAGGCGCGCGTCCACGTCAAGCTCGTGGCCGAGGTCGGCGTGGGCACCATCGCGGCCGGCGTCGCGAAGTGCAAGTCGGATGTGGTGCTCATCTCCGGCCACGACGGCGGCACGGGCGCGAGCCCGCTCAACTCGCTCAAGCACGCGGGCGCCCCGTGGGAGATCGGCTTGGCCGACACGCAGCAGACGCTCGTGCTCAACGACCTGCGGGACCGCATCGTGGTCCAGGTGGACGGCCAGCTCAAGACCGGTCGCGACGTGGTCGTGGCGGCGCTCCTGGGAGCGGAGGAGTTCGGCTTCGCGACCGCGCCGCTCGTGGTCTCGGGCTGCATCATGATGCGCGTGTGCCACCTGGACACCTGCCCGGTCGGCGTGGCGACGCAGAACCCGGAGCTGCGGTCGCGGTTCTCGGGCAAGCCCGAGTTCGTCGAGACGTTCTTCGAGTTCATCGCGCAGCAGGTCCGCGAGCACCTCGCGGCGCTCGGATTCCGCTCGATCGCGGAGGCCGTGGGTCACGTCGAGGCGCTCGAGACCCGCGCCGCGATCGACCACTGGAAGGCGCAGGGGCTCGACCTCACGCCGGTGCTCGCGCGCCCCAAGGAGGGTGCCGCGCTGCTCAACTCGACCACGCAGGACCACGGCCTCGACGCCGCGCTCGACAACGAGCTCATCGCCGCGGCCGAGCCCGCTCTCGAGCGCGGCGAGCCGGTGCGCATCTCGCGCGAGGTCCGCAACATCAACCGCACGGTCGGGACGATGCTCGGCTACGAGGTCACGCGCCGCTACCGGGGCGCCGGTCTCGAGGACGACACGATCGACGTCACCTTCACGGGCAGCGCGGGCCAGTCGTTCGGCGCGTTCGTCCCGCGCGGCATCACGCTGCGCCTCGAGGGCGACACCAACGACTACGTGGCGAAGGGCCTGTCCGGCGGCCGCGTCATCGTGCGCCCGGCGCGCGAGTCGATGCTCGACGAGACCCGCGACGTCATCGCGGGCAACGTGGTCGGCTACGGCGCGACCGGCGGCGAGATCCTCCTGCGCGGCCAGGTGGGCGAGCGCTTCCTGGTGCGCAACTCGGGCGCGACCGCGGTGGTCTCGGGCGTGGGCGACCACGGTCTCGAGTACATGACCGGCGGCACCGCGGTGATCCTCGGCCGCACCGGTCGCAACCTCGGTGCGGGCATGTCGGGCGGCACGGCGTATGTGCTCGATCTCCGGCCCGAGCGCGTCAACGCGCAGGCCATCGCCTCGGGCGAGCTCACGCTGAGCGCGCTCGACGCCGAGGACCAGGTGATCGTCCGCACGCTGATCGAGCGGTTCGAGCACGAGACCCAGTCGCCGGTGGCGCGCGAGCTGCTCGCCGACTGGGGCATGACGGTGGCGCGCTTCACGCGCGTCCTGCCGGCACAGTACGCACGCGTCCGTGAGGCGCTGGCCGAGCTCGATGCGAAGGGCGGGGACCTCTCCGCTCCCGGCGCGTGGGCCGAGTTCCTGGAGGTGACGGGTGGCTGACCCGCGTGGATTCCTGAAGGTTCGCGATCGCGAGGTCCCCGCGTATCGCCCCGTCCCGGTGCGCCTGCGCGACTGGGCGGAGGTCAAGGACGAGCTGGGTCGCGACGAGGTGGTGCTCAAGCGCCAGGCGGGCCGCTGCATGGACTGCGGCATCCCGTTCTGCCACCAGGGCTGCCCGCTGGGCAACCTCATCCCCGAGTGGAACGACCTCGTGTGGCGCGGCCAGTACGCCGATGCGATCGAGCGCCTGCACGCGACCAACAACTTCCCGGAGTTCACGGGCCGGATCTGCCCGGCGCCGTGCGAGACGTCGTGTGTGCTGGGCATCAACCAGCCCGCGGTGACCATCAAGAACGTCGAGGTCGAGATCATCGAGCACGCGTTCGAGGACGGCAACGTCACGCCCCACATCGCGCAGCGGCACACCGGCAAGACGGTCGCCGTGGTCGGCTCCGGCCCCGCGGGCCTGGCGGCCGCGCAGCAGCTCACGCGCGCCGGGCACACCGTCGCGGTGTACGAGAAGGACGACCGCGTGGGCGGCCTGCTGCGCTACGGCGTGCCGGACTTCAAGATGGAGAAGCACGTCATCGACCGTCGCGTCGTCCAGATGGAGCGCGAGGGCACGCGCTTCCGCACGGGCATCACCATCGGCGAGGACATCACGTGGGACGACCTGCGCGCGCGCTACGACGCGGTTCTCATCGCGACCGGCGCCCCGGTGCCGCGCGACCTTCCGCTGCCGGGACGCGAGCTGGACGGCATCCACTTCGCGATGCCGTACCTGTACCAGGGCAACCAGGTGGTGGCGGGCGAGGACGTTGCGGACCAGATCCACGCGGACGGCAAGCACGTCATCGTGATCGGTGGCGGCGACACCGGCTCGGACTGCATCGGCACGGCCCTGCGCCAGGGCGCGGCGAGCGTCACGACCCTCGCGATCGGCAAGAAGCCGCCGACGGATCGCCCGTCGAGCCAGCCCTGGCCCACCGACCCCCGCCTGTTCGAGGTGTCCTCGAGCCACGAGGAGGGCGGCGAGCGCGACTATCTCGCCTCGACGGTGGAGTTCATCGGTGATGACAATGGTCACGTGACAGCGCTCAAGGTTGCCGTGACGCAGTACAACGCCGACGGCTCTCGCACCCCCACGCCGGGGACCGAGCGGGAGATCCCGGCGGACCTTGTGCTCATCGCGATGGGCTTCACTGGGCCTGAGGTCACGAACCTGCAGGCACAGTCGCAAGTAGCGTTGACCCCGCGCGCTCAGATCGAGCGGGCGCACAACTACGCGACCACCCAGGACGGTGTGTTCGTGGCCGGCGATGCCGGTCGCGGCGCCTCGCTCGTGGTCTGGGCGATCGCGGAAGGCCGGGCGGCTGCGGCCGCCATCGATGAATACTTGACAGGGAGCACCGAGCTCCCGGCGCCGGTGACGGCGCACACAACGGCGCTTCGCGCCTGAATACCAAGGTTGGAGAACATGCGTAACGCGAAGATTGTCTGCACGATCGGACCGGCCACCGCGCCGATCGACCAGATGCGCAAGCTCGTGGGGGCGGGCATGGACGTCGCCCGTATCAACCGCAGCCACGGCTCCGCCGAGGAGCACGAGCAGGTCTACCGCAACATCCGTCAGGCCGCGGAGGAGACCGGCCGCAACGTCGCCGTCCTCGTCGACCTCCAGGGTCCGAAGATCCGTCTCGAGAAGTTCGCGAACGGCCCGCACGACCTCGCGGTGGACGACGTGTTCACCATCACCACGCGTGACGTCGAGGGCACCAAGGACATCTGCGGCACCACGTTCAAGGGCCTCCCGGGCGACTGCAACCCCGGCGACACGCTCCTCATCGACGACGGCAAGGTGCGCCTCGAGGTGACCGATGTCACCGACACCGACGTGGTGACCAAGGTCGTCGTGCCGGGCCCCGTGTCGAACAACAAGGGCATCAACCTGCCCGGCGTCGCGGTCTCCGTGCCGGCGATGTCGGACAAGGACGAGGCGGACCTGCGCTGGGGCCTCAAGCTCGGCGCCGACTTCATCGCGCTGTCGTTCGTGCGCAACGCGGCGGACTACGAGGACGTCGCCCGCATCATGAATGAGGAGGGCCGCACGGTCCCCGTCATCGCCAAGGTGGAGAAGCCGCAGGCGGTCGAGAACCTCGCCGAGATCGTCGACGCGTTCGACGGCGTCATGGTCGCCCGCGGCGACCTGGGCGTCGAGCTCCCGCTCGAGGAGGTGCCGCTGGTCCAGAAGCGCGCCATCGAGCTGTGCCGCTCGCAGGCCAAGCCGGTCATCGTCGCCACGCAGGTGCTCGAGTCGATGACGCACTCGCCGGTCCCGACGCGTGCCGAGACCTCGGACTGCGCGAACGCGATCCTCGACGGCACCGACGCGGTCATGCTCTCGGGCGAGACCTCGGTCGGTGACTACCCGATCGTCACGGTCGAGACGATGGCCCGCATCGTCAAGAACACCGAGGAGAAGGGCTACTCGCGCATCGCGCCGTACCTGTCGACGCCGCACACCCGCGGTGGCGCCATCACGCACGCGGCCGCCGAGATCGCCGAGAACCTCGACATCAAGTACATCGTCACGTTCACCCAGTCGGGCGACTCGGCGCTGCGCATGTCGCGCCTGCGCCCGTCGACCCCGATGATCGCCTTCACCCCGTCGGCCGACACGCAGAAGCGCCTCGCGCTCTCGTGGGGCATCCAGGCGGAGCTCGTGGAGCGTGTCGAGTCGACCGACGAGATGGTGAACCTGGTGGACGGCTACCTGAAGTCCTCGGGTCGCGCGGTCGACGGCGAGTACGTGGTCGTCGTCTCGGGCACCCCGGTGGGCGTTCCCGGCACCACGAACTCGATCTTCGTGCACAAGGTCGGCCAGGTGCGCGGCTAAGCGCCAGCGCCCCTAAGCGAGGGCCCCGTCGGCTTCGGCCGGCGGGGCCCTTCGCCGTCCCGTGGGGCGGATGAGCCTCCGAGCGGGGTCGAAACGATCCGAGCGGCAGAAGTCTTCTACAACGATTGACAAAGCGGGCGAAACCTCGCAAGGATGCGTAACTGTGTGAACGCGCACAATTCGCGAACCCCCACCCCTACACAGTCGTCGGGGATCAGTGGAGCGGCGAAAGTGAGCGATCACATACGCAAGTCCGGGTGGCCAACCATCCGGGTACGGGCGGATGTCGAGCGTCAAGGAGGACGTGGGCATGGACGATGCGCGGCGGGAGACCCTGCGTAGCGGCGCATGCGCGGCAGACGGCCCGTCGAGGCGACCCCTCAGCCGACGGCAGGGCGCGCGAAGATGCGCGCCCGCGGCCGTGCATCCCACCTCAGGAGGAGAAGACAGATGACAGCCATCATCGGGGAGCGGCGCCGCGCGACGGCGCTGCTCACGGCGGCGGTGATCGCGGCGTTCGTGATCACTCTCAGCTATCCCGCGAGCCCGGCGCGCGCGGCGGTATCCGCGACGCTGCTCGCGCAGTACGACTTCTCCGCGAGCGACGGCACCACGGTGCCGGACGCGAGCGGCAACGGCAACGACGCCGTGATCCAGGGCGCCGGCGCGAGCCTCGACGGCGATGTGCTCACGCTGCCCGGCGGCGCGAGCGGCAGCGGCGCGGCCTACGTCGAGATGCCGACCGGCATGTTCGACGGCCAGGACACCCTCACCATCAACACCTGGCTGCGCAACGAGACCGGGACCGGCTACTACGCCGCCATGTTCTTCGGCACCACCGAGACCCTGCCCAGCCAGTACTGGCTCCTCAACCCGGCGACGCCCACCGAGGGTCGATTCAAGACCGTCGTGACCGGCAGCCTCGACGCCGCCGCCCCGTGGTGGACCGAGGTGGGGATCAGCCCGACCGACGCGGCCAAGGGCATCGCGGGGCCGGTGACCACGGCCGACTGGCAGATGTACACCACGGTCATCACCCCGACCTCGATCACCGGCTACCTCGACGGCGAGAAGGTCGGCACGGTCGCCACCTCGCGCACCGTGAGCGACTTCGGCACGGACCTGGTCGGGTACATCGGTCGCTCGTCCTACCCCGACATGTTCTACGCGGGCGGCGTCCGCGACGTCGCGATCTACACCGAGGCGCTCTCCGACGCCCAGGTGTCGGAGCTCTACCTGGGAGACCTCACCGACGAGGAGGCCGTCGCGGCCGACCTCGCCGCGCTGACCATCCCGAACCTCGACGACGTCCGCGGCAACATCACGCTCGCGTCCGCCGGGGCGAACGGCTCGGCGATCACCTGGGAGTCCTCGGACGAGTCCGTCATCACCGCCACCGGCGAGGTGACGCGTCCCGCGACCGGCGCATCCGCGGTCTCCGTGGAGCTCACGGCCACGGTCGCCAAGGGCGACGTCACGGACACGAAGGTGCTCACCGCCACGGTGGTGCCGCTGCCCGAGGCCGCCGACTACGAGGGCTACTTCTTCCCGTACTTCGAGGGTGAGAGCACCACCGTCGGCGAGGAGATCTACTTCGCGACGAGCGTAGGCGACGACCCGACGAGCTGGAAGGAGCTCAACAACGCGGAGTCGGTGCTCCGGTCGACCATGGGCGAGGAGGGCGTCCGGGACCCGTTCATCATTCGCTCGCCCGAGGGTGACCGCTTCTACATGCTGTCGACGGACCTCAACATGTTCGACCGCTACGGCAGCTACGACTTCGGCACCGCGCAGGAGACGGGCAGCCGTCGCCTCAACGTGTGGGAGTCGGACGACCTGGTGACGTGGAGCGCGCAGCGGTCCATCACCGTGTCGAGCGACCTCGCGGGCAACACGTGGGCCCCTGAGGCGTTCTTCGACGCCGACGCGGGGGAGTACGTCGTCTACTGGGCGTCGAACCTCTACGAGACCTCCGACACGACGTCGCGCGACTACACCACCACCTACAACCGCATGATGTACGTCACCACGCGCGACTTCGTGACGTTCACCGAGCCGCAGGTGTGGGTCGACGTCAAGCGTGGCACCGGTCGCGGCATGATCGACGCGACCGTGGTCGAGGACGGCGGGACCTACTACCGCTTCATCAAGGACGAGGCCACGTTCGACATCCGCCAGGAGCGCTCGACCGACCTGACCGCGACCGTGTCCGGCACCCTTCCCACGGAGGACTCCGAGGGCTGGCAGCTGGTCAAGGAGCACATCGGCGTGGGCGAGCCCAACCCATGGGGCGGCACGTTCACGCAGGGCGAGGGCCCCACCGTGTTCGAGGACAACGAGCAGCCCGGCCACTGGTACATGCTGATCGACCAGCCGAGCTACCACGGCGGCGAGGGCTACATGCTGTTCGAGACCGACGACATCGCCTCGGGCGACTGGACGTCGATCCCGTCGGCCCAGCTCCCGTCGAGCGCGCGTCACGGCACCGTGCTGCCCATCACGGCGGACGAGCAGGCGGCGCTGCTGGCCGCCTACCCGGACGACGAGCCCGCGGAGTACACCATCACGGTGGACGATGCGGCGACGGGCGCGGAGATCTCCGACAGCATGTACGGCGTGTTCTTCGAGGACATCAACTGGGCGGCCGACGGCGGGCTCTACGCGGAGCTCGTGCGGAACCGGTCCTTCGAGTTCCTGCCCATCGACAACTCGTCGTACACCGGCATGACCGCGTGGTCGACCACGGCCACCGGCGACGGCGCGGGCACGGCTGCCACCGTGAACGACGACGAGCGCCTCAACGAGCGCAACCGCACGTACCTGCAGGTCGAGCTCGACAACCCCGACGGGGGTACGTACGGGGTGCGCAACGGCGGCTTCGACGGCGTCGCCCTGAAGGAGGGCGACCTGTACGACTTCTCCGTGTTCGCCCGCACCACCGCGGAGGCCGGCACACCGCTGGCGGTGTCCCTGGTGTCCGCGGACGGGACGGCACTGTCCGACACGCTCGAGCTCACCGTCGGCGACGACGGTTGGGCCAAGTACGAGGGCGTGCTCACCGCCTCGGCCACCACCACGTCCGGACGTCTCGACGTCCAGGCGGGCGGCACGGGGACGCTGCGGCTCGACATGGTCTCGCTGTTCCCCGAGGACACCTACAAGGGCCGCACCAACGGCCTGCGCAAGGACCTCGCGGAGAAGATCGAGGCGCTCGACCCCGGCTTCATCCGGTTCCCCGGCGGCTGCATCGTCAACGTCGACAGCCACCAGGACTACTCCGAGGACTCGGACTACGAGCGCTCGCGCTCGTATCAGTGGAAGGACACCGTCGGCCCTGTCGAGGAGCGGGCGACGAACACCAACTTCTGGGGCTACAACCAGTCCTACGGCTTGGGGTACTTCGAGTACTTCCAGTTCGCGGAGGACATCGGCGCCATGGCGGTGCCGGTGGTGCCGGCGCTCATGAACGGCTGCGGCCAGTCGCTGCGGTCCGGCGAGTGGGACAACCAGGAGCTGCTCGACCGGCACATCCAGGACGCGCTCGACCTCATCGAGTTCGCCCGCGGCGACGTCACCACCGAGTGGGGTGCGCTGCGTGCGGAGATGGGCCACCCGGAGCCGTTCTTCCTCGACCGCCTCGAGGTGGGCAACGAGGAGAACTACCCGGTGGAGTTCATCGCGAACTTCGTGCAGTTCCGGGACGCGATCCAGGCGGTCTACCCGGACGTCATGGTGATCAGCAACTCGGGTCCGGACGACCAGGGCTTCGCGTTCGACCTCCACTGGGAGCAGAACGTCGCGGCCGGGGTCGACATGGTCGACGAGCACTACTACAACAGCCCGAACTGGTTCCTTCAGAACAACGATCGCTACGACTCGTACGACCGTGAGGGTCCGCTGGTCTGGGTCGGCGAGTACGCCTCGCTCGACAACCGCTGGTTCAACGCGCTGTCGGAGGCCGCCTACATGACGGGTCTCGAGCGCAACGCCGACGTGGTGCAGATGGCGTCCTACGCGCCGCTGCTCGCGAACGCGAGCCACTACCAGTGGTCGCCCGACATGATCTGGTTCGACAACGACGAGTCGTGGGGCTCGGCCGACTACGAGGTTCAGAAGCTCTTCATGAACAACGTCGGCGACCGGGTGATCCCGACCGACGCCACCGGCGATGTCATCGAGCCGACCCCGGTCGGCGGCACCGTCGGCCTGTCCACCTGGGCGACCGCGGCCAGCTACGACGACGTCGTGGTGACCGACCCCGACGGCAACGTCATCTTCGAGGACGACTTCGAGGACGGCGACGCCGACGGCTGGACCTCCCTCGCGGGCATCGGCTCGTGGGCGGTGCAGGACGGCGCCTACGTCCAGTCGAGCACCAGCGCGCTCAACACGCTGGTCTCGGCGCCGTCGTTCGAGGCCGAGGAGTACGACCTCAACCTCAAGGCCACCAAGATCTCCGGCGCCGAGGGCTTCCTCATCGGCTTCGGGGTCAAGGACTCGGGCAACTTCTACTGGTGGAACCTCGGCGGGTGGAACAACACCCGTCAGGTCATCGAGAAGGCGACCAACGGCGCGAAGGAGACCTTGTTCGCGCAGGAGGGCCGCAGCGTCGAGACCGGTCACGAGTACGACATCACCATCTCGGTCAGGGGCACCCACGTGGACCTCTACCTCGATGGCGTGCTCGAGGGCTCGTTCGACGACGACGCGGTGACCGAGCCGTTCGCCCAGGTCCTCACCGAGGACGATGCGACCGGTGACCTCATCCTCAAGGTCGTGAACGCGCAGCGCCGCGCCGCGACCACGCAGATCGACCTCGGGGAGCGGTTCGTGGCCTCCGAGGCCGAGATGACGCAGATCGTCGCCAAGCAGGCGGCGGTCAACACGCGGGTCTCGACCCCAGTCAAGCCCGAGACCACCACGGTCGACGGCATCGCGTCGCAGTTCGAGTGGACGTTCCCGGGCAACTCGGTGACGTTCCTGCGGATCAGCACCGCGAAGGTCACGGGCTTCGCCCCGCCCGTCGACATGCGCGACGTCAACGTCGTGCAGGCAGGCAGCGCGGTCCCGCTGAAGTTCTCCGCGGAGCTCGCCGGCGAGGCGGTCACCGATCCGGAGCAGGTGCGGGTCGCGGTCGCGGAGATGGAGTGCGGCGCGGACCCGTCCGAGGCGGGCGACGGCGTGGTCGTCGACTCGTCCCGGATCCGGTACGACCAGCGCTCCGGGCAGTTCGTCTACATCTGGAAGACGGACAAGAAGGAGGCCGGCACCTGCTACGCCGTCACCGCGACGGTGGCGGGAGCGCCGGCATCGACCGGGGTCACCGCGACCTTCGAGCTGCGTGCCAAGGGCTGGGACAAGCCGAACCCGTGCCCCGCGCATCGGCCGGGGGAGGAGCCCAAGGCGACCAAGGCGAAGGCGGTGAAGACCACGGCCTGATCCCTGGGCGATGACGAGAGGCCCCGTCGGCGGATGCCGGCGGGGCCTCTCTGCGCGGTCGCGCATCGTCGAGGGACGATGCGCGACCGCCCTTCGCTAGCGGTCCTGGTCCTGGTCGAACAGCCAGTCGAGGATCACGTCGTTGGAGTACGTCGGGATCCACGACAGGTGGCTGAAGATCGGCGTCGTGCCGGACTCGATGGTGGTGAACAGGTGCTCGCTGCCGCTGTGACGCGCCTCCTTGACGGCGGCCTTGGCCAGGGCCTCCTGAGTGTCGTCGGCGAGCAGGCCGGACCACTCGGTCCACACGACGGGCGTGCCGGCGGCCTCGAACGCCTCGAAGACGCGGAAGTCCGAGCCGTCGGCGTAGTAGTCGACCACGAAGTCGTCCTCGGAGTGCACGGCCCAGATCGGGAAGTCCGCGAGCTCCGCGGCGGCCGCCTCGACATCGGCGACGCCGCCGCCGCAGACCACCACGGCGCCCGCGAACAGGTCGCTGTGCTCGCCGAGGATCGCCCACGAGCCGTACGAGCCCATCGACAGGCCCGTCAGGTAGACCCGTGAGGTGTCGACGTCCGGGTGCGATGCGATGAAGTCCTCGACCAGGTCGATCACGGCCTCCTGCATCTGCGGCGCCCACCACGCGCCCTTGGTGCCGTCGAACGGGTCGGCCTGCGGCGAGAGGACGTAGGCGGGGTCCGTGAGCTGCCGCTCGTCCGAGGCGAAGACGGTGGAGATCTGGTTGCCCGCGAGCTGGCTGAAGTTGTTCGACCCGCTCTCGCCGAAGCCGTGCAGCGACACGACCAGCGGGTACTTCTTGCCCTTCTTCTCGCCGCTCTTCTCGGGCGTGTAGTAGCGGTAGTCGAGCACCGGTCCCGCCTCCGTCGCGAGCGTTCCGGACGCGTACTCGTCGATGAGCAGGTTCTCCACGTCGCTGTTGGCCACGACGTTCCCGGGCTGCGCGTCGACGGTCACGCGGGGCGACACGATGTCGCCCACCTGGGCGACGGTGTAGCCGCCCGCGAGGTCGTAGTAGTGCGTGATGGTGGTCGACCAGTCGACGTACGAGGCGGTCGCGGCCGCATCGTCCTCGTCGAGCTCGAGGATCACGTAGCGGCCCGCGCGCTGCTTGCCGGTGATGTCCGGCGTGTCGCTGGTGTAGGCGGCCGTCACGGTGCGCTCGCCGACGAGCGGGGCGATGCCGCCCGCGCCCAGGTCGACCTCGACGTCGAACGCATCGACGTCGACGCCGGTGCCTCCGAGCTTGAGCACGCGGTCGTACTCGACGGCGATCGCCGTCACCTTGAGGCCGGACGGCGCCACCTCGGTGATGACCGTCGCGTCGACGACGCTTGCGGAGGCCTCGTGGGCGGGGCTCGCCGATGCGGCGGCGCCGCACGCGGTCACGGCGATCGCGGCGGTGGTGACCGCCGCGGTACGGGTCCACGGAACTGGCATGGGTGCTTCTCCTCGTTGAGATCGCTGGGTCCCGGCGTCTTCGTCGGGACGCCGGCCGGGGATGAGCCCGGCCGACGCCTCGGACGCTAGCGACCCCGGCGTGCGAGGGTTTGTCCCACAGTGCCTGAATGCACGAACTGTCGTGTTCGCCGCAAGATCTGCGGCCCGGGAGGCGTCAGTCCTGGTCCTCGCCGGGGCGCATGGCCTCCCAGTCGCGCGGGCCCAGATCGGGGACCTTGCGCTCGTAGCCGTCGCGGAACAGGGGAGAGGAGATGAGGAAGTCGGCCGTCGCGACGTTCGACGCAATCGGGATGTTCCACAGGGCGCCCAGGCGCAGCAGCGCCTTCACGTCGGGGTCGTGGGGCTGCGGCTCGAGGGGATCCCAGAAGAAGATCAGCATGTCGAGTGCGCCCTCGGCGATCTTCGCGCCGATCTGCTGGTCGCCGCCGACCGGGCCCGACAGGAAGCGGTGGACCTTGATCCCGAGCTCGAACTCGAGCATCGTGCCCGTGGTGCCGGTCGCGTAGAGCTCGTGCGGGGCGAGGGAGCCCTTGTTGAAGGAGGCCCACTCGAGGAGCTCGGCCTTCTTGTTGTCATGCGCCACGAGCGCGATGTGGAGGCGTCGCGCCGGGGCCGTACGCGGGGAGGTGTCGTCTCTGCTCACGTGTCGAGCATGGCACGGGGTGGTCCCGGACGATGCGCGTGCGCGGCACGGGTCGGCGCAGGATCGGCGAGTACCCCGGGTGGGACTCGAACCCACAACACCGCGGGTTTGAGCCGCGTGCCTCTGCCAGTTGGGCTACCGGGGCGAGGGCACTAGGCTAGCGCCTGTGACTGACGTGAACGACACTCCCGCGGCGGAGCAGCAGACCCAGCCCACCAAGCGCGCGCGCCGCGCCGTCGTCGCAGAGGACGAGGCGCTGATCCGCATGGACATCGTCGAGACGCTCCGGGAGGGCGGCTACGACGTCGTTGGCGAGGGCGCCAACGGCGAGGAGGGCGTGGAGCTCGCGCGCGAGCACAAGCCCGACGTGGTCGTCATGGACGTCAAGATGCCCGTGATGGACGGCATCACCGCGGCGGAGATCATCGCCAAGGAGCGCATCGCGCCGGTGGTCCTGCTGACCGCCTTCTCGCAGACCGAGTTGGTCGAGCGCGCGCGTGACGCGGGCGCCATGGCCTACGTGGTCAAGCCGTTCACGCCGGGGGACCTGCTGCCCGCCGTGGAGATCGCCGCGTCCCGCTACGTCGAGATCCGCGCCCTCGAGTCGGAGATCGCCGACATCAACGAGCGCATGGAGACCCGCAAGAAGGTCGAGCGTGCGAAGGGCCTCCTCATGGAGAAGATGAAGCTCAACGAGCCCGAGTCCTTCCGCTGGATCCAGAAGACCTCGATGGATCGTCGTCTCACGATGCGAGAGGTCGCCGAGGCGGTCATCGAGCAGATGGGCGGAAAGTAGCGCAAACGCCCACGTGCGCGCCGGGTTGTGTCACGAAATCGTGATGGACACGACGCGAACGTGAAATCTTCCTTCGCTAGCGTGACGGTTACCGCCGGGGGGACTCACCTCCCGGTGCTGTGACCGAGGCGGGGCTGGCCCCGCCGAAGTGGGAGGAAGAAAACATGGCACGATGGAACTCCATCGCCCGTGGCGCGGCCTTCGCCGCCGTCGCGACGCTGTCTCTCGCCGCGTGCTCCACGGATTCCGATGGCGGCTCGAGCGCGGACCCGACCGACGGGGGCGCGGCCTCCGGTGACCCGCTCAAGATCGGCAGCTTCCTGCCGGTGACCGGCTCGCTCGCCTTCCTCGGCCCGCCCGAGGTCGCGGGTGTCAAGGTCGCGGTCAACGAGATCAACGACGCGGGCGGCATCTTCGGCGCCCCGGTCGAGCTCATGGAGACCGACTCGGGCGACGCGAACAACCCCACGATCGGTGACCAGTCGATCTCCGAGCTCATCAACGCCGAGGTCTCGGCCATCATCGGTGCCGCCTCGTCGGCCTCGACGCTGCTCGTGCTCGACGACGTCGACGCCGCCGGCATCGTCATGGTGTCGCCCGCGAACACCTCGACCTCGCTCTCGGGCTACTCGGACTTCTACTTCCGTACCGCTCCGCCGGACACCGCGCAGGGTGCCGCTGTCGCCGACCTCATGATGGAGGACGGCGCCTCGAACATCGCCATCCTCGTCCAGGGTGACGACTACGGCGTGTCCTTCCGCGACGTCGTGCAGGCGCGCGTCGAGGCCGCCGGTGGCACCATCACCTACGGCACCTCGGGCGAGGAGGTCGACCCCGCGGGCGGCAACTTCAACGCCAACGTCGAGGCGGCCCTGGCCACCAGCCCCGACGCGATCCTCATGATCGCGTTCGACGTGACCGCGCAGATCGTCCCGGCGATCGCCGACGCCGGCTACGACATGTCGAAGGTCTACATGTCCGACGGCAACACCTCGAACTGGGGCGACACCTTCGCGCCGGGCACCCTCGAGGGCGGCAAGGGCACCATCCCGGGCTCGGCCCCGTCCGACGAGTTCAAGGCCCTCCTCGACGAGGCCAACGGTTCGGAGCTCGAGGACGTCTCCTACGCGAACGAGTCCTACGACGCCGTCATGCTGGTCGCTCTCGCGGCGCTCCAGGGTGGCTCGTCCGACCCGGCCGTGATCCAGGAGAACATGGCCTCGGTCTCGGGCGCCGACGGTGGCACGGAGTGCTCCGGCTGGGTGGAGTGCTCGGGCCTCATCAACGAGGGCGAGACCATCAACTACCAGGCGCTGTCGCTCTCGGGCCCGTTCGACGACATGAACGACCCGACCGCGGCCGTCATCGGCGTGTGGGAGTACGACGCCGACAACAACATCTCGCGCATCGGCGAGGTGGAGTGGTCGGCCGGCGAGTGATCGCCTGACCGTCTGACCTAGGTCGCAGAAGGCCCCCGGGGTTCGCCCCGGGGGCCTTTCGCGTGCCCGGGCGCCCCGCCGCATCAGCCGAGTCCCGCATCGTCCCCTCGCGAGCCCCTGCATCGGCCCGGCCCCCGTCGTCGCCTCACCCCAGCGGGACATGAGTGCGGGATCCAGCCGCGAAACGGCCCCTATGTCCCGCCAGGACGATGCGCCACGCGTGCGTGTCCGCCCCGGGGGCCTCCCGCGTGCCCGGGCGCGCCCCGCATCGTCCCCTCACCCCAGCGGGACATGAGTGCAGGATCCGACCGCGAAACGGCCCCCATGTCCCGCCAAGACGTTGCGCCACGAATGCAGAAGGGCCCGGCTCCCGTGGGGAGCCGGGCCCTTGAGAGGCGCTGTCGGGCGCTGCTAGGCGCCGAGCGTGCCGAGGTAGAGCTCGATGACCTTGGGGTCCTTGAGGAGCTCGCGGCCCGTGGCGGAGTACGCCGCTGTGCCCTGGTCCAGCACGTAGCCGCGGTCGCAGATCTGCAGGCAGCGGCGCGCGTTCTGCTCGACCATGATCACGGTGACGCCGGTGGCGTTGATCTGCTTGGTGCGCACGAAGGTCTCGTCCTGACGGGCAGGGGAGAGGCCCGCGCTGGGCTCGTCGAGCAGCAGCACCTTCGGGTCCATCATGAGCGCGCGGGCCATGGCGACCATCTGACGCTCACCGCCCGAGAGCGAGCCTGCACGCTGGTCCTTGCGCTCGATCAGCACGGGGAACAGGTCCCCGATGTAGTCGAGCCGCTCCTTGTACGCCTTGGGGCGCTGGTAGGCGCCCATCTCGAGGTTCTCCGCGATGGTGAGCGACGGGAAGACGTTGTTGGTCTGCGGCACGAAGCCGACGCCCTGCTTCACCAGCTGGTCGGCGCGGAGGTTCGTGATGTCCTCCCCGTCCAGGTGGAACGTCCCGCCGGTGACCGGCACGAGCCCGAACAGCGCCTTGAGGAAGGTCGACTTGCCGGCGCCGTTGGGGCCGATGATGCCGACCAGCTCGCCCTTCTTCACCTCGAGCGTGCAGCCGTTGAGGATGCTGACGCCCGGGATGTAGCCGGCCCACACGTCGTCCGCGGTGATGAGCACGTCCTGCGTCTCGGGCATCAGAGGTCCTCTCCGAGGTCGGTGTCGTGGTGCGCGCCCAGGTACGCGTCCTGGACCGCCGCGTTCTGCATCACGGTGGACGCGGGGCCCTCCGCGATGAGCTCGCCCTGGGCCATGACGGCGACCCAGTCCGAGATGCGGCGCACCATGTGCATGTCGTGCTCGACGAACAGGACGGTCATGCCCTCGTCCTTGAGCTCGATGATGTGCTCGAGAAGCGACTCGGTCAGCGCGGGGTTCACGCCGGCCATCGGCTCGTCGAGCATCACCATCGTGGGCTTCGACATGAGCGCGCGAGCCATCTCGAGCAGCTTGCGCTGGCCTCCCGAGAGCGAGCCCGCGGAGTCGTCCCGCTTCTCGTAGAGCTTGAATCGGTGGAGGAGGTCGTGCGCCTGCTCCGTGATCTCCCGCTCGCGGGACTTCCACAGCGGGGGCACGAAGGCGGTGAGCAGCGACTCGCCGGGCTGGTCCTGCGCACCGAGGCGCATGTTCTCCATGACCGACATGCCCTCGAGGGCCTTGGTCAGTTGGAACGTGCGCACCATGCCGGAGCGCGCGACCTTGTGCGGCGAGACCTTGCGCAGCGGCTTGCCGTCGAAGGTGCCGGAGCCCTCCTGCGCGGTGTCGAAGCTGGTGAGCAGGTTGAAGAAGGTGGACTTGCCGGCACCGTTGGGCCCGATGAGCGCGGTGATCGTGTTGCGCTGCACCTCGAAGTGCCCCACGTTGACCGCGGTGAGGCCGCCGAAGCGCCGCACCACGCCGTCGGCGATGAGGATCGGGTCGGGCTTGGCGACGCCCGGCTCGTGGGCGACTCCGTCCAGGACTGTCGTGTCAGGCATGGAACGCAAGCTCCTTCTTGTTGCCGAGGATCCCCTGTGGTCGGAACACCACCAGGAGGATCAGCGCGATACCGACCAGCATGAGGCCGAACGGCTCGATGGCGGTGGACGGGAGGATGGACTCGGGGATGAAGGCCTTCGCGACCGCGCGGATCAGCGACAGCGCGGCCCAGAAGACCACCGACCCGACCACGGGCCCCATGACGGTGGCCGCGCCACCCAGGAGCAGGATCGTCCACACCCAGAAGGTGGTGGGACGGCCCATGGCATCCGCGACGACCGCGGACCCGTGCGCCCAGATCACGCCGCCCAGCGCACCGATGACACCGCCGATGATGAGCGCCTGCATCTTGTACCAGTAGACGTTCTTGCCGAGCGAGCGCACCGCGTCCTCGTCCTCGCGGATGCCCTTGAGCACGCGGCCCCAGGGGGAGTTCGAGAGTCGCCAGAACAGCAGCAGGAACAGCGCGACGAGCACCCAGGCGACCACGCGGAGCCACCAGGAGTCGGAGGCCGAGCCGTGATAGGTGAACGGGCCGACCGTGATCCGCTCGTCCGGGAAGGGCGACAGGTCCTCGAGCGGGCCCTTGTAGTCCTTGCCCTTGATGCCGAGCGAGCCTCCGGTGACCTCGACGAGCGTGTTGGATCGCCCGACGTAGCGGACGATCTCGGCCGCGGCGATCGTCACGATCGCGAGATAGTCGCCGCGCAGCTTCAGCGTCGGCCAGCCGAGCAGGAGGCCGAAGAGGATCGCGGCACCCATCGCGACGAGGATCGCGGCCCACATGGGCAGCCCCTCGCGCACGGAGATCGCGTAGCCGTACATGCCGAGGAGCATGAAGCCCGCCTGGCCCATGTTGAGCAGGCCGGTGAGGCCGAAGTGGAAGTTCAGGCCGATCGCGGCGATGGCGAAGGCCGCCGTCGCGGGCGTGAACATCTGCTCGAGCGCATTGATGAGGATGTCCATGTCAGCCCACCCGTTCCTTCCTGCCCAGGATGCCCTGCGGTCTCACGAGCAGGACGATGATGAGGATCGCCAGCGCGGAGGCGTAGCGCATGTCGGGTGCGATGACCACGGTGGAGACCTCGGAGACCACGCCGACCACGAGCGCGCCCACGAGCGCGCCGAAGGCCTGACCCAGGCCGCCCAGCGTCACGGCGGCGAACATGAGCAGCAGGATGCGGGCTCCCGAGTCGAAGCCCGCGCCGTTGTCGAACAGCGCGAGCAGGATGCCGCCCAGGCCGGCGAGCGCCGCGGACATCACCCACACGAGGCGGATGATCGAGTCGACGCGGATGCCGGAGGCGGCGGCGAGGGCCGGGTTGTCCGAGATCGCGCGCGTCGCGCGTCCCAGGCGGGTCTTCAGCAGGAACAGCGCGACTCCCGCGAGGGCGATCGCGGCGATCACCACGGACATGAGCGTCAGGGTGCCGACGTAGAAGTTGCCGAACGTGATGCGCCCGCCCGACGCGTTGGTGAGGCGATGGCGCGTGCCGCCCATCCACCACTGCAGCAGGTTGAGCAGCGCGAGCGAGAGGCCGATGCTGACGACCATCTGCTGGAGGACCGCGACGCGGCGCTTGCGGAGCGGGCCCCACAGCATCTTGTCCTGCAGCCATCCCGTGAAGCCCGAGACGATCACCGCGATGATCGCGGCGAGCCACAGCGGCAGACCGATGGTGAACGAGCCGGGGACGAGCGGGATGGTGACCTGCTCGTTCGTGCTGAGGAAGAACGTCAGGAGCGCGCCGAACGTCACCTGCTCGCCGTGAGCGAAGTTGCTCAGGCCGGTGGTGCCGAAGATCAGCGAGAGGCCCACCGCGGCGAGCGCGAGGAGCACTCCGAACGCGAGGCCGTTGATGACGTTCTGGATCACGAGCGTGGCGGTGGAGGTGCCCGCTGCCACGGGCTCCACCGTCTCGGCCTCGGCGGGACCACCGCCGAGCACGAGCGTCGCGATCACGAATGCGGCCGCTGCGATCAGCAGCAGGCCCGCGGCTTTGTAAAACCGCGTATCAGGTCTGGTGAACACCGTTCTCCCCTCCGAGTTGGCCCACACATTAGACCGATCGTGTTTCCGGAGTGTTTTCGACGCACGTCAGCGAGGCCAAACTGCAACCTTTGCGCCCGAAACGTCGCGGATTCGGGGCGTTCGGACCTCGATCGGTGCATCAACAGGCCTTCACGGGACCAGCGGCTCGTCAGCGGGTCCGCAGCGCGCAGGTGAGCCGCGCGACGGCGAGCTTCGCCCCCGCATCGTCCTCGACGACCACCTCGTAGCTCGCGATGGTGCGGCCGAGGTGGATCGCGGTGGCCGTGCCGGTCACGGTCCCGGTGCGCGCGGAACGCACATGCGTGATGTTGAGGTCGACCCCCACCGCGATCCCCTCGGGGTCGAGCGTGAGGGCATGCGCCATCGCGGCGAGCGAGGCCAGCGACTCGGCGAGGACGGCCGATGCCCCGCCATGAAGCAGGCCGTACGGCTGCGTGTTCCCCTCGACGGGCATCGTGCCGATCGCGATGTCAGGGGTGACCTTCAGGATGGAGATGCCCATCCGGGCGATCAGCCCGTCGGCGGGCGCGTTCAGGAGGGGGACCTCGGCGTCTGACATGAAGATAGGTTGGCACCTGTGACCGAATCCACCAAGGGAACACTCCTCCTCGTCGACGGCCTCTCCATGGCCTTCCGCGCGTTCTTCGGCCTTCCGGTCGAGAACTTCGCGACGTCGACAGGGGTGCCCACCAATGCCGTCTACGGCTTCACCACGATGCTGGCGACGCTGCTCAAGGACCACCAGCCCACGCACGTCGCGGTCGCGTTCGACCTTCCCGGCGGGACCTTCCGCACCGAGCGGCTGCCCTCCTACAAGGGGACGCGCGACGCGACGCCGCCGGAGTTCGAGCCTCAGGTACCGCTCATCCGGGAGATGCTCGGCGCGCTGCGCGTCGCTGCGGTCGACAAGGAGCGCTTCGAGGCCGACGACCTGCTCGCGACGTACGCTCGGATGGGCCGTGAGGCCGGCCTGCGGGTGCTCGTGGTCTCTGGCGACCGCGACACCATCCAGCTGGTCAACGACGACGTCACGCTGCTCTACCCGCGCAAGGGCGTCTCCGACCTCGTGCACTTCACGCCCGCCTCGGTCGAGGAGAAGTACGGCGTGCGCCCCGACCAGTACCCGGACATGGCCGCGCTGGTCGGCGAGACGAGCGACAACCTTCCCGGGGTGCCGGGCGTGGGACCCAAGACCGCGGCCAAGTGGATCGTCACGTACGGCGGGCTCGCCGGCATCCTCGACAGCGCGGACGACGTCCCGGGCAAGGCGGGCCAGAGCCTGCGCGACCACCTCGACCAGGTGCGGCTCAACCGCGAGCTCAACCACCTGCTCACGGATCTCGAGGTCGCGGTCCCCCTGGGCGATCTCGAGTACGCGGGCGCGGACGCGGCGGCGGTGCACCAGGTGTGCGACGCGCTGCAGTTCCGCACGCTGCGCGACCGGCTGATGCCTTTCGCCGCCGACGCGCACGAGGACGCTCCGGTGGAGACGCCGGCCGTCGTGGTGCGCACCGAGGGCGCCGTGGCGGCGATCACCGCCATGACGGGGCCCGTGGCCCTCCACGTCGAGGGCCGCGGGGGCGCGGACGCGGATGCCTGGGCGCTCGGCGTGACCGACGCCGCCGATGCGGCGTGGGGCGTCGACCTCGGCGCGCTCAGCGCGGCCGAGGAGCGCGCGCTCGCCTCCTGGCTGGCCGATGCGGACGTCCCCAAGGTGCTTCACGCGGCCAAGGACGCGTGGCATGCGCTCGCGGCGCGCGGCTGGGAGCTCGCGGGCATCGCGGGCGACACCCAGATCGCGGCCTTCCTGGTGAACCCCGATCAGCGCGGATTCGAGCTCGAGCAGATCCTTCAGCGCCATCTGGGACTCTCGCTCGAGGGCGCGTCGGTGGCCGGCGAGCTCGACCTGGGCCTGGGCGCGTCGGCCGCGGAGACCGCGGCGGAGCGCGCGGCGCATGTGCGCACGCTCGCCGCCGTGCTCGATCCGATGGTCGCCGAACGTGGCATGGGGGAGCTGTACGCCGAGCTCGAGATCCCGCTGCTGAGCGTGCTGGCGCGCATGGAGCACGCGGGCATGGCGGTCGACTCCACGCACCTCCGCACCCTGGCCGACGAGGCGCGCGGACGCGCGGACCGCGCCGCCGAGGATGCGTACGCGGCGATCGGCGGCGACCGGGTCAACCTCGGCTCGCCGAAGCAGCTGCAGGAGGTCCTGTTCGACCGCCTGGGCATGCCCAAGACCAAGAAGATCAAGACCGGCTACACCACCGACGCCTCGTCCCTGCACGACCTCAACGAGAAGTCGCCGCACCCGTTCCTCACGGCGCTGCTCGCGTACCGGGACGCGACCAAGCTGTCGCAGATCATCGAGACGCTCATCCAGTCCGTGCAGGCGGACGGCCGCATCCACACGACCTTCTCGCAGGTGGTCGCGGCGACGGGCCGGCTCAGCTCCAAGGACCCGAACCTCCAGAACATCCCGATCCGTACGCCCGAGGGCCACCGGATCCGCGAGGCGTTCGTGGTGGGCGAGGGGTTCGAGACGCTCGTGACGGCCGACTACTCGCAGATCGAGATGCGCATCATGGCCCACCTGTCGGGTGACGCGGGCCTCATCGAGGCGTTCCAGGGAGGCGAGGACCTCCACCGCTTCGTGGGCTCCCGCGTCTTCGGCGTCGCGCCCGCCGACGTCACCCCCGAGATGCGCTCGCAGGTCAAGGCGATGTCCTACGGGCTCGCCTACGGGCTGTCGTCGTTCGGGCTCGCGAGGCAGCTGAGCCTGCCCGTCGGGGCCGCGCAGGCGCTCATGGACGACTACTACAAGCGGTTCGGCGGGGTCCGCGAGTACCTCGACAGCGTGGTGGAGAAGGCGCGGGGCGACGGCTACACGGAGACGATCTTCGGACGGCGCCGCTACATCCCGGACCTCACCTCGACCAACCGCCAGCGGCGGGACATCGCGGAGCGGGTCGCGCTCAACGCCCCCATCCAGGGTTCGGCGGCGGACCTCATCAAGCGCGCGATGCTGGGGGTCGAGCGTCGTCTGAAGGACGAAGGTCTGGCATCACGGCAGGTACTTCAGGTGCATGATGAGCTCGTGGTCGAGACAGCCCCCGGAGAGCGTGCGGCGGTCGAGACCATCCTCCGGGAGGAGATGCACGCCGCAGGCGATCTGAGCGTCCCTCTCGACGTGAACGTAGGAACGGGCGCTGACTGGCGCACCGCTGGACACTAGGGTTGGTGGCATGCGAATCGGTCTTCTCACGGGTGGCGGCGACTGCCCCGGTCTGAACGCGGCGATCCGGGCGGTGGTGAAGAGGGGAACCTCCGAGCTCGGCTGCTCGATCGTCGGCTTCAACAACGGCTGGCAGGGCGTCATCGACGGCGACGCCAGGCCGCTCACCCGGGACGACGTCTCCGGCATCCTGGTCCACGGCGGCACGATGCTCGGCACCGCCCGCTGCCACCCTCACAAGGTCGAGGGCGGCATGGAGGCCGTGCAGGAGACGTTCGAGAACGAGAAGCTCGACGGCTTCATCTGCATCGGCGGCGACGGCACGCTCAAGGCGGCCGGCAAGGTGTCGAAGGCGCTGGGGGTCCCGGTCATCGGCATCCCCAAGACCATCGACAACGATGTGGTCGGCACCGACGCCGCGATCGGCTTCGACACCGCGGTGTCGATCGCGACCGAGGCGATCGACCGTCTCCACTCGACCGCCGAGTCCCACAACCGCGTCATGGTGGTCGAGCTCATGGGCCGCCACTCGGGCTGGATCGCCGTCACCGCGGGCATCGCCGGCGGCGCAGACATCATCCTTGCGCCCGAGGAGCCCTTCGACATCGACGTGATCGCGAAGCGCATCAAGCACCGTCACCGCTACAAGAACTTCTCGATCGTCGCGGTCGCGGAGGGAGCGATCCCGGCCGAGGGCTCGAACTGGACGGGCAAGCAGACCATCGACGCCAAGGGCAACCCGATCGCGGGGTCCATCGGCCACGAGGTCACCAAGGCCATCGAGGCCGCGACCGGCTTCACCACGCGCCTCACGGTGCTCGGCTACACCCAGCGCGGCGGCGTCCCCACGGCCGCGGACCGCCTGCTCGGCACCCGCATGGGCGTCGCGGCGATCGACGGCATCGTCGCGGGGGAGAGCCACAAGTTCACCGCTCTTCAGAGCGGCCACATCGTGCTCGAGCCCTTCGACACGATGATGGGCAAGACCAAGTGGGTGCCTGAGGAGCTCCTCAGCGCCGCACGCGGTCTCTGAAGCTTCGTCGCCGGGCGCGCCGCATTGCCCTGTGCGCCCGGGACGAGGTAGCATGTTCGTTGGTCTGGCGCGCCTGCGTGCCTGACCACAACTATCCATTCGATTCCCTGTCCACCGGAGCAATTCCTTAATGTCCGTTTCCACCCCCGAGTCCAGCATCGCAGTCAACGACATCGGCACCGCTGAGGATTTCCTCGCTGCTGTTGACGCGACCATCAAGAACTTCGACGACGGTGACCTTGTCGAGGGCACCATCGTGAAGGTCGACCGTGACGAGGTCCTCCTCGACATCGGCTACAAGACCGAGGGTGTCATCCCCTCGCGCGAGCTCTCCATCCGCCACGACGCCAACCCGGATGAGGTCGTCAACGTCGGCGACACCATCGAGGCGCTCGTCCTCACCAAGGAGGACAAGGAGGGTCGCCTGATCCTCTCGAAGAAGCGTGCGCAGTACGAGCGCGCGTGGGGCTCGATCGAGAAGATCAAGGACGAGGACGGCGTCGTCTCCGGCACCGTCATCGAGGTCGTCAAGGGCGGCCTCATCGTGGACATCGGCCTCCGCGGCTTCCTGCCGGCCTCGCTCGTCGAGATGCGCCGCGTCCGCGACCTCGCGCCCTACATCGGCCAGGCCATCGAGGCCAAGATCATCGAGCTCGACAAGAACCGCAACAACGTGGTCCTGTCGCGCCGTGCCTTCCTCGAGCAGACGCAGTCCGAGGTGCGCTCGTCGTTCCTCACCGCGCTCGCGCCGGGCCAGGTCCGCAAGGGTGTCGTCTCCTCGATCGTCAACTTCGGTGCGTTCGTGGACCTCGGCGGCGTCGACGGCCTCGTGCACGTCTCCGAGCTGTCGTGGAAGCACATCGACCACCCGTCCGAGGTCGTCTCGGTCGGCCAGGAGGTCGAGGTCGAGGTCCTCACCGTCGAGATGGACCGCGAGCGCGTCTCGCTGTCGCTCAAGGCGACCCAGGAGGACCCGTGGGCGGTCTACGCCCGCACCCACGCGATCGGCCAGATCGTCCCGGGCAAGGTCACCAAGCTCGTCCCGTTCGGCGCGTTCGTCCGCGTCTACGAGGGCATCGAGGGTCTGGTGCACATCTCCGAGCTCGCCACCCGCCACGTCGAGCTGCCCGAGCAGGTCGTCTCCGCGGACGAGGACGTGTTCGTCAAGATCATCGACATCGACCTCGAGCGTCGCCGCATCTCGCTGTCCATCAAGCAGGCCAACGAGGGCGTGGACCCGCAGGGCGAGGACTTCGACCCCGCGCTCTACGGCATGACCGCCGAGTACGACGCTCAGGGCAACTACAAGTACCCCGAGGGCTTCGACCCGGAGACCCAGGAGTGGCGCGAGGGCTTCGAGTCCGAGCGCGAGGCCTGGGAGGCCGAGTACGCCAAGGCGCACGAGCGCTGGGAGGCGCACAAGTCGTTCGTCGCGAAGCAGGACGCTGCAGCCGCCGAGGCCGAGGCCACCGCTCCGGCCGCGTCGGCTCCCCGCAAGGGCGGCCGCAAGAACGACGCGCCCGCGTCCTACTCGTCGCACGACGAGTCCACGGACATGGGCACGCTTGCCTCGGACGAGCGCCTCGCGGCGCTTCGCGAGAAGCTCACCGGCAACTAGTCGGAACCGCACGAAGGCCGTCACCCCTGGGGTGGCGGCCTTCGTCGCGTCCTGGGCTTTGCGGCTGTCAGCGCCGCGTGTGAGACTTCACCCGTGCTACGCATCGGCCTCACCGGGGGGATCGCCTCGGGCAAGTCCACGGCCTCCGCGCGCTTCCGCGCGCTCGGCGCGCGGGTGATCGACCACGACGAGCTGGCCCGCCGGGCTGTCGAGCCCGGGTCCGCGGCGCTCGTGGACATCGTCTCCGAGTTCGGCGACCGCGTGCTCAGCGGCGGCGCGCTCGACCGTGCGGCGCTCGCGCAGATCGTGTTCTCCGACGATCACGCGCGCGGCCGTCTCAACGCGATCGTGCACCCGTACGTGCTCGCCATGGGAGCGGCGGCGGACCGGCAGGCGCGCCGTGAGGGCGCGAAGGTGGTGGTGCACGACATCCCGCTGCTCGTCGAGAGCGGCCTGGGGCAGGACTTCGACCTCGTCGTCACGGTGGCCGCGCCCGAGGACGTGCGGGTCAGGCGGATGGTCGACTCCCGCGGCATGGCGGCCTCCGACGCCGCCGCGCGGATCGCCTCGCAGGCGACGGACCTGGAGCGAGAGGCGGTGGCCGATGCCGTGCTCGACGGCTCCGGCCGGGTCGCCGACCTCGACGCTCAGGTCGACGCGTTCTGGGCGCTCCACGTCCCGGCCTGAGAGCGCCGCGATCCGCTGTCGGAGGCCCGGCGTACCGTAGTCGCATGAGCAGCCCCGACCTCCGCCGCAGCGAGGCACCGTTCCAGGTGATCTCCGAGTACCAGCCCTCCGGCGACCAGCCCAAGGCCATCGACGAGCTCGCGAGTCGACTCCAGGCAGGGGAGCAGGACGTGGTGCTCCTCGGTGCGACGGGTACGGGCAAGTCCGCCACCACCGCGTGGCTCGTGGAGCGGCTGCAGCGCCCCACGCTCGTGATGGCCCACAACAAGACGCTGGCGGCGCAGCTCGCGAACGAGTTCCGCGACCTGCTGCCGAACAACGCCGTCGAGTACTTCGTCAGCTACTACGACTACTACCAGCCCGAGGCGTACGTCCCGCAGACGGATACCTTCATCGAGAAGGACTCGTCGATCAACGAGGAGGTCGAGCGGCTGCGGTACTCGGCCACCAACTCGCTGCTGACCAGGCGCGACGTCGTGGTGGTCTCCTCCGTCTCGTGCATCTACGGGCTCGGCACGCCGGAGGAGTACATCCAGGGGATGGTGACGCTCGCCGTGGGCGACGTGGTCGACCGCGACTCGCTCCTGCGCGAGTTCGTGCAGATGCAGTACTCGCGCAACGACATCGCGTTCACGCGCGGCACGTTCCGCGTGCGCGGCGACACCGTGGAGATCATCCCGGTGTACGAGGAGCTCGCGATCCGGATCGAGATGTTCGGGGACGAGGTCGAGGCGCTCTACACGCTGCACCCGCTCACCGGCACCGTGGTCGAGCAGCGGCAGCAGGTGCACATCTTCCCCGCGTCCCACTACGTCGCGAGCGAGGAGCGGATGAACCGCGCCATCCACACCATCGAGCTCGAGCTGGGGGAGCGGCTCCACGAGCTCGAGCGGCAGAACAAGCTGCTCGAGGCGCAGCGCCTCAAGATGCGCACCACGTTCGACCTCGAGATGATGCGCTCGGTGGGCACGTGCTCGGGCATCGAGAACTACTCGCGGCACATCGAGCAGCGGGAGCCGGGCACGCCGCCCCACACGCTGCTCGACTACTTCCCGGACGACTTCCTCCTGGTGATCGACGAGTCGCACGTGACCGTGCCGCAGATCGGCGCGATGTACGAGGGCGACACGTCGCGCAAGCGCACCCTCGTCGAGCACGGCTTCCGGCTGCCCTCCGCCCTCGACAACCGACCGCTCAAGTGGCCCGAGTTCCAGGATCGCGTCGGTCAGACGGTCTACCTCTCCGCGACGCCCGGCAGGTACGAGCTCGAACGCTCGGACGGCGTGGTCGAGCAGATCATCCGGCCCACGGGGCTGGTGGATCCCAAGGTGGTGGTGAAGCCCACCGAAGGGCAGATCGACGACCTCCTCGAGTGCATCCGCGAGCGCGTGGACAAGGACGAGCGCGTGCTGGTCACCACGCTCACCAAGAAGATGGCAGAGGACCTTACGGAGTACCTGGGAGATCGGGGGGTGCGCGTCGAGTACCTGCACTCCGACGTCGACACCCTGCGCCGCGTCGAGCTGCTGCGCGAGCTGCGCATGGGGCGCTACGACGTGCTCGTGGGCATCAACCTGCTCCGCGAGGGCCTCGACCTTCCCGAGGTGTCGCTCGTGTCGATCCTCGACGCGGACAAGGAGGGCTTCCTCCGCTCCGGCACGTCGCTCATCCAGACCATCGGGCGCGCCGCGCGAAACGTCTCGGGCGAGGTCCACATGTACGCGGACTCGATCACGGACTCGATGGCGTCCGCGATCGACGAGACCAACCGTCGTCGCGAGCTCCAGGTCGCCTACAACCGGGAGAACGGCATCGACCCGCAGCCGCTGCGCAAGCGCATCGGGGACATCACCGAGATGCTCGCGCGCGAGGAGGCCGACACGGCGGAGACGCTCGAGCTGGCGAAGCACGGCGGCCAGGCGGGGGAGAAGGCGGCCAAGGCCGGCGGCGGGCTGCTCGCGCAGCGCCCGGCCGAGGAGCTCTCGCAGCTCATCGAGGACCTGTCGACGCAGATGAAGGGCGCGGCGGCGGAGCTCCAGTTCGAGCTCGCGGCGCGCCTGCGCGACGAGATCGGCGAGCTCAAGAAGGAGCTGCGTCAGATGATCAACGCCGGCTGAGCGGCGGCACGAGCGCCGGTGTGCGCATCGAGCGACCGCGGCGCGCCTCTACGATGGTCCGGTGGAATCGACGACCGTCTGGCTGGTGACCATCCTCGGCGTCCTCGCCGTCGTCGCGTTCGACTTCCTGGTCGTGGTGCGGCGTCCGCACGAGCCGAGCTTCAAGGAGTCGGTGCGCTGGACCCTGTTCTACGTGGGCCTCGCCGTGATCTTCGGCGTGGCGATGCTCGCGTGGGCGGGCCCTGGCAAGGGCGTCGAGTTCTTCGCCGGCTACGTCACGGAGTGGTCGCTCTCGGTCGACAACCTCTTCGTCTTCCTGGTGATCCTCGCGCGCTTCCAGGTACCCCCGCGCTACCGGCAGCGCGTGCTGCTGTTCGGCGTGGTGCTGGCGCTGGTGCTGCGCGGCCTCTTCATCGCGGCCGGCGCGGCAGCGCTGCACGCGTTCTCGTGGGTCTTCTACCTCTTCGGGTTCTTCCTGCTGTGGACCGCGGTGAGCGTGGCGCGCGAGGGCGGCGCCGAGGAGGGCGAGGTCGAGTACAAGGAGACCGCGCTCGTGGCGCTGGCGCGGCGCTTCCTGCCCGCCACGGACGGCTACCGCGGCGGCGCCGTGCTGGTGAAGGAGCACGGCAAGCGGCTCGTCACCCCGCTGCTCATGGTCATGATCGCGATCGGCACCACCGATGTGCTGTTCGCGCTCGACTCGATCCCCGCGATCTTCGGCCTCACCGACGACCCGTACATCGTCTTCACCGCGAACGCCTTCGCGCTGATGGGCCTGCGTCAGCTGTTCTTCGTGGTCGAGGGCCTGCTGCGGCGGCTCGTGTACCTCTCCTACGGCCTGTCGGTGGTGCTCGCGTTCATCGGCGTCAAGCTGGTCCTGAGCGCTCTGCACGAGAACTCGCTGCCGTTCATCAACGGGGGAGAGCCCGTGGCATGGGCGCCCGAGATCCCCACGTGGATGTCGCTCGCGGTCATCATCGTCGCGATCGGCGGCGCGGCGCTGGTGTCCGTCATCGTCTCGGCACGCACGGGCGAGGAGCTGCCGCGCGAGCACCACCACCGGCACCAGGACGCGCAGGCCGACGAGGTCTGATCCTCGAGCGCTGGGCGCCGCGTCGCGGCACGCTCAGGCGGGGAAGTCCCGGCCGGGCCACGCGCCGAAGGCCGGCCACTCGCGGACGGAGTGCCGGGGCACCAGGCCCGCGCGCACGTACGGGTCGCCGGCGATGATCCGCTCGGCGTCCTGCCTCGTCTCGACGTCGACGATGATGAGCGCGCCCGGCTCGAGGTCGTCGCCGTAGCGTCCGATCGCGGTCACGGTGCCCGCGTCCGCGAGCGTGCGGAAGTGCGCGAGGTGCTCGGGGCGCCGCGCTGCGCGCTCGTCGGCGCGCTCGTCGTAGACGTAATGGATCGCGTAGAGGCTCATGGGGTCATCCTGCCTGATCCGCGGCGTGGGGACGATGCGCGCGTCAGCGCGGCGCGGCGACCCCGCCTGCGGCCTCGCGCAGGGCGGCGACGTGCGCGTCGAACGCCGTGCGTCCCGCCGGCGTCGCGCGCATCCACGGGCGGTGCCCTCCCCATGCCGCGTCCGGGTGCGCGAGCTCCGCGTGGCCCGCGGCGGCGAGCGCGGCGGCGGTGGCGTCGACCGCGTCACGATCGCACTCGAGCATGCGTGCGGCGGCCGGGCCCGCGACGATGCCTTGGTAGCACGCGAGCACGCCGAGGAGGCGGAGGGTGAGCGGGTCGGCGAGCGCGGGGTCGAGGCGCGCCGGTGTGGATGCGTCAGGCAGCACGGGAAGCACCGCCTCCGCGCCCCATCGGAGGAAGACGCCGAACGTCGCCGCGCCCGTCGCGCCGCCGAGGGCGATGCCCACCCAGGACGCATCCCCGCTCCACCCGAGCGAGATCGCGGCCGCTGCGGCAGGTGCCACGATGCCGACGAACCAGGCGGCCCACCACCCGTAGGCGCGCCAGGAGCGCACCTGGGGGCGCATCGTGTCCCGCAGGCTGACCATGCTCGGGAGGATGAGGAGCCCGAGGGTGAGGAGGGCCCACGGGAACGGCGATCCCAGGGACAGCGCGGCGATCGAGCCGCCGAGGCCGAGAGCGACGGACGCCGAGCGCCACACGGGAGGGCGCGCCGTGTCCACCACCTTCACCTGCGCCTCCGCGAGATCGGCGAGCGTGCGAGCAGGGGTGTCGGAGGTCTCCACAGGCGCAAGCTAGCGCCTGCGCGCCCCCGGTCGGCGGCATCGTGCCGCGACACGCGCGATCGAACGTGTGTTCGAAGCGGTTTCCGCGTAGCATGGCCGGGTGAACGACCGTCTCCTCGTCCGCGGTGCTCGCGAGCACAACCTCAAGGGTGTCGACCTCGACCTCCCGCGCGACGCCCTCATCGTCTTCTCCGGCCTGTCGGGCTCCGGCAAGTCCTCCCTTGCGTTCGACACGATCTTCGCGGAGGGGCAGCGCCGCTACGTCGAGTCGCTGAGCGCCTATGCGCGCCAGTTCCTGGGGCAGATGGACAAGCCCGACGTCGACTTCATCGAGGGGCTGAGCCCCGCGGTGTCGATCGACCAGAAGTCGACCAACCGCAACCCTCGCTCGACGGTGGGCACCATCACCGAGGTCTACGACTACCTCCGCCTGCTCTACGCGCGCGTGGGCACCCCGCACTGCCCGGTCTGCGGCGAGGTCATCCAGGCGCAGACTCCGCAGCAGATCGTGGACTCGGTGCTCGCGCTTCCCGAAGGCACGCGGTACCAGGTGCTCGCGCCGGTGATCCGCGGCCGCAAGGGTGAGTACCAGGACCTCTTCGAGGACCTCCAGCAGCAGGGCTTCGCGCGTGCCCGCGTCGACGGCGAGACGGTGCAGCTGACCGACCCGCCGAAGCTCGAGAAGAAGCTCAAGCACGACATCGAGGTGGTCGTCGACCGCCTGGTGGCCCGCGACGGTGTGCGCCGACGCCTCACGGACTCCGTGGAGACCGCGCTGCGGATCGCCGACGGCCTGGTGGTGATCGATCCGGTGGACGGCGAGATCGAGCCGCGCCGCTACTCGGAGAAGCGTGCGTGCCCGAACGATCACGTGCTCACGCTGGAGGAGATGGAGCCGCGCACCTTCTCCTTCAACGCCCCGTACGGTGCGTGCCCGCAGTGCACGGGCATCGGCATCAAGCTCGAGGTGGACCCCGACCTGGTGGTCCCCGACCGCGAGCTCTCGCTCGCGAACGGCGCCGTGGCGCCGTGGGCCGCGACCAGCTCCGACTACTTCTCGCGCACCCTCACCGCTCTGGCCGACGACCTCGGCTTCTCGATGGACACCCCGTGGAAGGACCTCCCGAAGGACGTCCAGGCGGCGATCCTCACGGGCAAGGACTACAAGGTCCACGTCCGGTTCAAGAACCGCTACGGCCGTGAGCGGCAGTACACCACGGGCTTCGAGGGCGCGATCACCTGGATCGAGCGCCTTCACGAGCAGACGGAGTCGGACTTCTCCCGCGAGAAGTACGAGTCCTACATGCGCGAGGTCCCGTGCCCCGTGTGCCGCGGCGCGCGCCTCAAGCCCGAGGTCCTCTCGGTGCTCATCGGCGGGCGGTCGATCGCGGAGGTCTGCGAGCTGTCGATCGCCGAGGCCCGCGACTTCCTGGTGACCGCCGAGCTCGACGAGCGCGGCCGCCACATCGCGGTCCAGGTGCTCAAGGAGATCGACGCGCGGCTGGGCTTCCTGCTCGACGTGGGCCTCGACTACCTCACGCTCGCGCGCGCCGCGGGGACCCTGAGCGGTGGCGAGGCGCAGCGCATCCGCCTGGCCACGCAGATCGGCTCGGGGCTCGTGGGCGTGCTCTACGTCCTCGACGAGCCGAGCATCGGCCTGCACCAGCGCGACAACCGCCGCCTCATCGAGACGCTCACGCGGCTGCGCGACCTGGGCAACACGCTCATCGTGGTGGAGCACGACGAGGACACCATCCGCACCGCGGACTGGGTGGTGGACATCGGCCCGGGCGCGGGCGAGCACGGGGGAGAGGTGGTCCACTCGGGCTCCTACGAGGACCTGCTCACCAACGAGCGCTCAATCACGGGCGCCTACGTCGCCGGCCGGCGCTCCATCGAGCTGCCCGAGGCGCGGCGCGCCATCGATCGCGGCCGGAAGGTCACGGTGGTCGGTGCGCGCGAGAACAACCTGCGCGACATCGACGTGGACTTCCCGCTTGGCGTGCTGACATCCGTGACCGGCGTGTCGGGCTCGGGCAAGTCCACCCTGGTCAACTCGATCCTCTACACGAGCCTCGCGAACACCCTCAACGGTGCGCGTCAGGTCGCCGGTCGCCACACGCGCATCACGGGCACCGACCAGCTCGACAAGACCGTGCACGTGGACCAGGGCCCTATCGGCCGCACCCCGCGCTCGAACCCCGCCACCTACACGGGCGTGTGGGACAAGGTGCGCAAGCTCTTCGCGGACACGCAGGAGGCGAAGGTGCGGGGCTACGGCCCCGGCCGCTTCTCCTTCAACGTCAAGGGCGGACGATGCGAGGCGTGCGCGGGCGACGGCACGCTCAAGATCGAGATGAACTTCCTCCCAGACGTCTACGTGCCGTGCGAGGTGTGCAAGGGCGCGCGGTACAACCGCGAGACGCTCGAGGTGCACTTCAAGGGCAAGAACGTCGCCGACGTGCTCGACATGCCGATCGAGGAGGCCGCGCACTTCTTCGAGGCCATCCCTGCGATCTCGCGCCACCTCACCACGCTCGTCGAGGTCGGGCTCGGCTACGTGCGCCTGGGCCAGCCGGCACCGACCCTCTCGGGCGGCGAGGCGCAGCGCGTCAAGCTCGCGTCGGAGCTCCAGCGCCGTTCGACGGGACGCACGGTGTACGTGCTCGACGAGCCCACCACCGGGCTGCACTTCGAGGACGTCCGCAAGCTGCTCGGCGTGCTCCAGGGGCTCGTGGACAAGGGCAACACGGTCATCGTGATCGAGCACAACCTCGACGTCATCAAGTCCTCCGACTGGGTGATCGACATGGGTCCCGAGGGCGGCTCGGGCGGAGGCATCGTGATCGCCGAGGGCACCCCCGAGGAGGTCGCGCGGGTGGAGGAGTCTCACACGGGGACCTTCCTCGCGGAGATCCTCGGCACGCCCGCGCCGGTGTGATCCGTAGGCTGGCCGCGTGACCGACCCCGCCTCGTACCGCCCGGCCCCGGGCACCATCCCGACCAAGCCCGGGGTGTACCGGTTCCGGGACCCGCACGGGCGCGTCGTGTACGTCGGCAAGGCCAAGAGCCTGCGCGCGCGGCTCGCCAACTACTTCCAGGACCCGGCGCAGCTGCACCCCCGCACGCGCGCCATGGTGACCACCGCGGCGTCCGTCGAGTGGACGGTGGTGCGCAACGAGGTCGAGGCGCTCATCCTCGAGCACACCTGGATCAAGCAGTACGACCCCCGCTTCAACGTGGTCTTCCGCGACGACAAGTCGTATCCCTACCTCGCGGTCACGATGAACGAACGGTTCCCCCGTATCCAGGTGATGCGCGGCGAGCGCAAGAAGGGCGTGCGCTACTTCGGCCCGTACGCGAAGGCCTGGGCCATCCGGGAGACCGTCGACACGCTGCTCACCGCGCTTCCCGTGCGCACCTGCGCGCCCGGGGTGTTCCGCAAGGCCGAGCGGCAGGGGAGGCCGTGCCTGCTCGGCTACATCGACAAGTGCGCCGCCCCCTGCGTCGGACGGATCAGCCCCGAGGACCACCGCGACCTGGCCGAGCGGGTGTGCCAGGTGCTCGCCGGCGATGCCAAGCCGCTGGTGCGCGACCTCACCGGGACGATGCACGACGCCGCGGAGCGCGAGGACTTCGAGGCCGCGGCGCGGGCGCGCGACAGGCTCCGCGCGCTCGACAGCGTGCTCGAGCGCAACGCGATCGTGCTCGACGCGGGGGTCGACACCGACATCTTCTCGCTCGAGGACGACGAGCTCGAGGCCGCGGCCCACGTGTTCCACGTCCGCGACGGCCGCATCGCGGGCGAGCGCGGCTGGGTGGTCGACAAGCCCGAGCCGCTCGGTCCGGCAGGGATGGTGGTGCGCCTGCTCGAGGAGGCGTACGGCGCGGCCGATGCCGAGGAGATCCCGCCCGAGGTCCTGGTCCCGCACCTGCCCGACGAGCACGCGATCCTCACCGAGTGGCTGTCCGGGCTGCGCGGCGCCAAGGTGACGATGCGCGTCCCGGCGCGGGGCAAGAAGGCGGAGCTCGCGGGCACGGGCCACGGCAACGCGGTCCAGGTGCTCGAGCAGCACCGCCTCAAGCGGGCGTCCGACCTCACGACGCGATCGGCCGCGCTCCAGGAGCTGCAGGAGACGCTCGGCCTGGCGGAGGCTCCGCTGCGCATCGAGTGCTACGACATCTCCCATACGCAGGGCACCAACCAGGTGGGCTCGATGGTGGTGTTCGAGGACGCGATCGCGCGCAAGCCCGAGTACCGGCAGTTCTCGATCGCCGATGCGGTCGACGACACCGCGGCGATGCACGAGGTCCTCTCGCGCCGCTTCCGCCGGTACCTCGAGGAGTCCCAGCTGCCACCCGAGGAGCGCGAGTCCGCGCGGTTCGCGTACCCGCCGCAGCTCGTGGTGGTCGACGGCGGCCTGCCGCAGGTCAACGCCGCGCGGCGCACCCTCGACGAGGTCGGCGTCCCGGAGATCGCCGTCGTCGGCCTCGCGAAGCGCCTTGAAGAGGTGTGGGTCCCTGGCGACGACTTCCCGGTGATCCTGCCGCGCGGGTCCGAGGCCCTGTACCTGCTGCAGCGCGTCCGCGACGAGGCCCACCGCTTCGCGATCCGCCATCACCGCGCGAAGCGCGGCAAGGCCATGAAGGTGTCCGCGCTCGACCAGGTGCCCGGGGTCGGCCCGGGACGGGCGAAGGCGCTGCTCACGCACTTCGGGTCGCTCGCCCGCCTCAAGGAGGCGTCCATCGAGCAGATCGCCCTGGTGCCCGGGGTCGGTGACGGCACCGCGCGGACGGTCTACCAGGCTCTCCGGGGTGAGGCTGGCATGCTGGAGCCATGATGGAAGAGGTCCCGCCAGTCACGTACCCGTCGGGCATCCCGCGCCCGGAGCTCGACATGACCGGGGTCGACGCCGAGGTCATGGTGCTCACCGGCATGTCGGGCGCCGGCCGCACACGCGCCGCGGCCGCGCTCGCCGACCTCGGCTGGTACGTGGTCGACAACCTCCCACCGCAGCTGCTCGCCGGCCTGGTCGAGATGATCGGGCGAGGGCCGCATCGTCGCCTCGCCGCGGTGGTCGACGTGCGCGGAGGATCGTTCTTCCAGGACGTGGAGGCCGTGCTCGACGACCTGGAGACGCGCGGCATCGCGGTGCGGACCGTCTTCCTCGACGCCTCGGACGCGACGCTCGTGCGTCGCTTCGAGGAGGCACGCCGCCCGCATCCGCTGCAGGGCGACGGCACGATCGTCGAGGGCATCGCGCGCGAGCGGGACGCGCTCGCCGCGGTCCGGGAGCGGGCGACCGAGGTGGTCGACACGTCGCGGCTCAACGTCCACCAGCTCCGGGACACCATGACCGAGATCGCGGGGGAGGGCGAGCCGACCCTCCAGGTCAACGTCCAGTCCTTCGGCTTCAAGAACGGCGCGCCCCACGACGCGGACTTCATCGCCGACGTCCGCTTCCTCCAGAACCCGCACTGGGAGCCGGCGCTGCGCCCGCTGACCGGGCTGGACGCTCCCGTGCGCGACTACGTGCTCGCCTCGGACGGCGCCCGCGAGTTCGTCTCCGGGTACGCGGACGTCATGGGGCTAGTGCTCGATCGCTATCGCGCGCACGACAAGCACTCGGTGACCATCGCGGTCGGCTGCACCGGCGGCAAGCATCGGTCCGTCGCGATCGCGACCGAGCTCGGCCGCGTGCTCACGGACCGGGGCTACCAGGTGCGCGTCACGCATCGTGACCGGGAGGTGCGATGACCGGTCCTCGCGTGGTCGCGCTGGGCGGCGGCCACGGGCTCTACGCCTCGCTCACCGCGCTGCGCGGCACGTGCGAGGAGCTCACCGCCGTGGTCACGGTCGCGGACGACGGCGGATCCTCGGGCCGCATCCGGGCCGAGATGCCCGTGCCTCCGCCGGGTGATCTGCGCATGGCGCTGTCCGCGCTGTGCGAGGACACCGAGTGGGGTCGCACGTGGCGCGACGTGCTCCAGTGGCGCTTCGCCACCGGCGGGCCGCTCGACGGGCATGCGGTGGGGAACCTGCTCATCGCGGGCCTGTGGGACCGCACCGGCGGGATCGTCGAGGGGCTCGACTGGGTGGCGCGCCTGCTGCGCGCCGAGGGCCGCGTGCTCCCGGTCTCCACCGAACCCATCACCGTGAGCGCCGAGGTGGCCTGCGCCGACGGCCCGCGGCGCGTCGTGGGTCAGGTGGCGGTCGCGACCGCGCCCGGGCGGGTCCGCTCGCTCGCGATCGACCCGCCCGATCCCGCGGTGCCCGCGGCGACGCTCGACGCGATCGCGAAGGCGGATGCCGTGATCCTCGGGCCGGGCAGCTGGTACACCTCCGTGCTCACGCACTTCCTGGTGCCGCGCGTGGCCGAGGCGCTCGTCGCGGCGGGGCCCCGCACCATCCTCACGCTCAACATCGCCGACGAGGACGAGGAGACCGCCGGGACCAACCGGGTGGACGACATCGCGGCCCTGCGCGCCACGGCCCCGGACTTCCGCCCCGCGGCGGTGCTCGTCGACGCGGCCGAGGACGATGCGGCGCTCCGTTCCGCGGTGGAGGACTGGGGGGCGCGCTATGTGTGCGTGCCGATGCGCGAGGAGGGCACGCTCGACCGCCACGACGTGGTGCGGCTGAGCGGCGAGTACCGGGCCCTGGTGACCTGGGTCACGAGCGGCGGCGCGCTCGCGCGGTAAGTGATGCCATCATTGTCGCCATGGCTTTGACGGCACAGGTGAAGGACGAGCTCGCAAGGGTCCCGCTCGAGAAGGTCTCCGCACGCAAGGCGGAGATCGCGGCGACCCTCCGATTCGCGGGCGGTCTGCACATCGTCTCCGGACGCATCGTCATCGAGGCCGAGCTCGACACCGCCGCCGCGGCGCGCCGCCTGCGCGGCTTCATCCACGAGACCTACGGGCTCGGCTCCGAGATCATCGTGGTCTCCGGCGGCGGCCTCAAGAAGGGCAACCGCTACGTGGTCCGCGTGGTGAAGGAGGGCGAGGCGCTCGCGCGTCAGACCGGCCTCCTCGATCACCGCGGCCGGCCCGTGCGCGGGCTCCCGCCCCATGTGGTCGGCGGTGCGATCGAGGACACCGTCGCCGCCTGGCGCGGCGCGTTCCTCGCCCACGGCTCGCTCACCGAGCCCGGACGCTCCTCGGCGCTCGAGGTGACGTCGCCCGGGCCTGAGGCCGCGCTCGCGCTCGTCGGTGCCGCGCGCCGCCTCGGGCTCAGCGCCAAGTCGCGCGAGGTGCGCGGCGTGGACCGCGTGGTCATCCGCGACGGCGACTCGATCGCGGCGCTGCTCACGCGCCTCGGCGCGCACGAGTCCGTGCTCGCGTGGGAGGAGAAGCGCACGCGTCGCGAGGTGCGGGGGACCGCAAACCGGCTCGCGAACTTCGACGACGCCAACCTGCGGCGCAGCGCCCGCGCCGCGGTGGCGGCCGGGGCGCGCGTGGCGCGCGCCTTCGAGATCCTCGGCGACGACCTTCCCGAGCACCTCCGTGAGGCGGGGGAGCTGCGCCTCGCGAACCGTGAGGCGTCGCTCGAGGAGCTCGGCAAGCTCGCCGATCCGCCGCTCACCAAGGACGCCGTCGCGGGGCGCATCCGACGCCTCCTCGCGACGGCGGACAAGCGCGCCGAGGAGCTGGGGATCCCGGACACCGAGGCGGGCATCAACCAGGACCTCCTCGACGACGAATAGCCGTCTGTGAACGTTCCCACCTGGGACTTCTGTCCGCTGGGTGCGTCCTCGGATTCGTTGTAGGCTCATCAGCAGTGGCCCGCTCCCGAGCGGCGTCCGGCGCACGTAGCGGTGCGCACCACACAACATCCACAATCGCGTCGCCCCGGCGGCGCACCGGAGGAGACACACTGTGACCATCAAGGTCGGTATCAACGGCTTCGGCCGCATCGGACGTAACTTCTTCCGCGCCGCGCGCGAGCTCGGCTTCGACTTCGAGGTGGTGGGTGTCAACGACCTCACCGACAACAAGACCCTCGCGCACCTCCTCAAGTACGACACCGTCCTGGGCAAGTTCCCGGGCGAGGTGACTTTCGACGACGAGAACCTCTACGTCGACGGCAAGGCGATCAAGGCTCTGGCCGAGCGTGACCCCGCCAACCTTCCCTGGGGCGAGCTGGGCGCCGACATCGTCATCGAGTCGACCGGCTTCTTCACCGACGCGACCAAGGCGCAGGCCCACATCGCCGCCGGCGCCAAGAAGGTCATCATCTCGGCCCCCGCGAGCAACGAGGACGCGACCTTCGTCGTGGGTGTGAACCACACCGACTACGACCCGGCCGCCCACCACGTCATCTCGAACGCCTCCTGCACCACGAACTGCCTCGCGCCGTTCGCGAAGGCGCTCAACGACGCCATCGGCATCGAGCGTGGCCTCATGACCACGATCCACGCCTACACGGGCGACCAGAACCTCCAGGACGGCCCGCACAAGGACCTCCGCCGTGCGCGTGCCGCCGCCCAGAACATCGTCCCCACCTCGACCGGTGCGGCGAAGGCCGTGGCGCTCGTCCTCCCCGAGCTCAAGGGCAAGCTCGACGGCTTCGCGATGCGCGTCCCGACCATCACCGGCTCGGCCACCGACCTCACCTTCGAGGCCTCGCGTGAGACCACCATCGAGGAGGTCAACGCCGCGATCAAGGCCGCTGCCGAGGGCCCCATGGCCGGCACGCTGTCCTACGTCGAGGACGACATCGTCTCCTCGGACATCGTGGGCGACCCGCACCAGTCGATCTTCGACTCGAAGCTCACCAAGGTGAACGGCTCGACCGTCAAGGTCGTCTCCTGGTACGACAACGAGTGGGGCTACTCCGCTTCGCTCGCCAAGCTGACGAACTACGTCGGCGAGCGCCTCTAAGCACTCTCGATGTGATCGCTTCGACGGCCGCGCACGCTCTGGCGTGTGCGGCCGTCGTCGCGTCACCCTCTTTCTCCCTTCCGCTCTCACAGGAACAGGAACACTGATGAAGACCATCGACTCGCTCGGCGACCTCGCCGGCAAGAAGGTGCTCGTCCGCTCGGACCTCAACGTCCCGCTCGACGGCACCACCATCACGGACGACGGCCGCGTCCGCGCCTCGGTCCCCACGATCGAGAAGCTGCTCGCCGCCGGCGCCGCCGTCATCGTCACCGCGCACCTCGGCCGCCCCAAGGGCGAGCCCGAGGCCAAGTACTCGCTCGCGCCCGCCGCGGCCCGCCTCGCGGAGCTGCTCGGCAAGCCCGTGACCCTCGCGGACGACCTCGTCGGCCCGTCGGCGAAGGCCGTCACCGACGCGCTCGAGCCCGGCCAGGTGGCCATGCTCGAGAACGTGCGCTTCGACGCGCGCGAGACCTCGAAGGTCGACGAGGAGCGCCAGGCGCTCGCCGCCGAGCTCGCGGCCTTCGCGGACGCGTTCGTCTCGGACGGCTTCGGCGTCGTGCACCGCAAGCAGGCGTCGGTCTACGACGTCGCGCAGGTGCTGCCCGCCGCGGCCGGCACGCTGGTCGAGAAGGAGGTCGTGTCGCTGGGCAAGGCCGTCACCGACCCGGCCCGCCCGTACGCGGTGGTCCTCGGCGGCTCGAAGGTCTCCGACAAGCTCGGCGTCATCGCGAACCTCCTCACCAAGGCCGACCGTCTCCTCATCGGCGGCGGCATGGTCTTCACCTTCCTCGCGGCCAAGGGCTACGAGGTCGGCACCTCGCTCCTCGAGGCCGACCAGATCGACACGGTCAAGGGCTACCTCAAGACGGCCGAGGAGAACGGCGTCGAGATCGTCCTCCCGACCGACATCGTCGCGGCGGACAAGTTCGCGGCCGACGCAGATGCGCTCGTGGTCGCCGCGGACGCGATCCCCGCGGACCGCATGGGCCTCGACATCGGCCCCGACTCGGCCGCGCTGTTCGCGTCCAAGCTCGCCGACGCCAAGACCATCGTGTGGAACGGCCCCATGGGCGTGTTCGAGATGGAGGCCTTCGCGGCCGGCACCAAGGCCGTCGCCCAGGCGATGATCGACTCCGACGGCTTCTCGGTCGTCGGTGGCGGCGACTCGGCCGCGGCCGTGCGCCTGCTCGGCTTCGACGAGGCCGGCTTCGGCCACATCTCGACGGGCGGCGGCGCGTCGCTCGAGCTGCTCGAGGGCAAGGTCCTGCCGGGCCTCGCCGTTCTGGAGGACTGATACCCATGGCACGTACCCCCCTGATCGCAGGCAACTGGAAGCTCAACCTCGACCACCTCGAGGCGACGCACACCGTCCAGAAGCTCGCCTGGCTGCTCCGTGACGCCAAGCACGACTTCTCCGAGGTCGAGGTCGCGGTGCTCCCGTCGTTCACGTCGCTGCGCTCCGTGCAGACGCTCGTGGACGCGGACCAGCTCGAGCTCAAGTACGGCGCGCAGGACATCTCCGCGCACGTCTCGGGCGCCTACACCGGCGAGGTCTCCGGCACGCAGCTGTCGAAGCTCGGCGTCTCGTACGTGGCCGTGGGCCACTCGGAGCGTCGCCAGTACCACGGCGAGACCGACGAGGTCGTGGCCACCAAGACCAAGGCGGCGTTCGAGCACGGCATCGTGCCGATCGTCTGCGTGGGCGAGGGCCTCGACATCCGCAAGGCCGGCGAGCACGTGTCCTACACGCTCGCCCAGGTCGACGGTGCGTTGGAGGGCCTCCCGGCCGACAAGGCCAAGGACGTCGTCATCGCCTACGAGCCCGTGTGGGCCATCGGCACCGGCGAGGTCGCGACCCCCGCGGACGCGCAGGAGGTCTGCGCGGCCATCCGTGGCCGCCTCGCGGAGCTCTACGACGCCGAGCTCGCGGACGGCGTCCGCGTGCTCTACGGCGGCTCGGTGAAGTCCTCGTCGATCGCGCAGCTCATGGCGGAGGAGGACGTCGACGGCGGCCTCGTCGGCGGAGCCTCGCTCGACCCGGAGGAGTTCTCCAAGATCGCGCGCTTCAAGCAGCACAACGCCGCGTAAGCACACAGGAGCGGGGTCGGGCCATGGGGGTCCGGCCCCGCTTCTCACGTCGCGTATCCTTGTGAGCGCAATCCATCATCTGGGAGAACCGTGGACATCCTCGAGACCATCCTCTGGGTCATGCTGGTCGTGACATCGCTGCTGATCATCGGCCTGGTGCTCATCCACCGCGGACGCGGCGGCGGCATCACCGACATGTTCGGCGGAGGCCTCGCGTCGGGCGTCCAGTCGTCCGCCGTCGGCGAGCGCAACCTCTCGCGCATCACGTGGGGTGTCGCCATCGCCTGGGGCGCCGTGGTCGTTCTGCTGGGGCTCGTGTCCCGGTTCTCCATCTAAGCAACGGAGGTCGCACCCATGGCAGGGGGCAACGCCATCCGAGGCTCGCGCGTCGGCGCGGGACCTATGGGAGAGGACGAGCGGGGCGAATCCGCGCCGCGTCAGGTCGTCTCGTACTACTGTGCGCGGGGTCACGTGACCTCGCCGAGCTTCGCGGTCGGTGACGACCAGGAGATCCCGGTCGAGTGGGACTGCCCGCGCTGCGGGCTCCCCGGCGGTCTCGACGCGGAGAACCCGCCGGAGCCGATGCGCAACGAGCCTTACAAGACGCACCTCGCGTATGTGAAGGAGCGTCGCTCGGACGACGAGGGCAAGGAGCTCCTCGACGAGGCGCTCGCCGCGCTGCGGGCTCGCCGCGGCGACCTCGCGGTCGCCGAGTAACACGTCACGAAGGCCGGTCACCTGCACGGGTGGCCGGCCTTCGTCGTCCCCCACGGCTCCGCCACACAAGCGGCTCGCATCGGTGCCGAATAGGGGCTCTGGGACCACGACACGCCGTCGACACGCCGGGCCCTGTGTGGCGGAGCCGCGAATGCGTGTGGCGGAGCCGGCGGGAATTCGCGCCGCCTGCCCGACGTAGGGGAGAGTGGGACCCGATCCCCGCCACCGAGAAGGAGAGACGATGCAGATCGAGATCGAGTACTGCGTGCCCTGCGGCTACCTGCCGAAGGCGACCGCCGCCCAGACCCGCCTGCTGGAGGAGTTCGGCAACGCGATCGAGGGCGTGACGCTCAAGACGGGCCGCAAGGGCGTGTTCACGTTCCGCGCCGACGGCGAGGAGATCTACGCGAAGCCCGCCGAGTTCGACATCGAGGGCATCGTCGCGACGGTGCGCGAGCGGCTCCCGGAGCGTGAGGGCATCCAGCCCGACGGCCGTGACCTGCTCATGGGCAAGCGCCACTGAGCCCGCACCTCGCCTGACAGTCGCAACGGAGTTCAGCGCGACACGCCGATGGCCGGCCCCGTTTCGGGGCCGGCCATCGGCGTGTCGGATCGAGATCCGTTGGAGCTGTCGGGGAGGGCGGGTCGGGTCAGACCTCCGCCACGGCCTCCGCGTCGACCAGCCAGAGCGTCTCCTCCGTGCCGCGCACCGCGGCCGCGGGCAGCTCGAGGTCTCCGTGCAGCGCACGCGCCGTGACCTCAGCCTTCGCGGCGCCGGCGGCCACCACCCAGACCCGCTTCGCGCGCCGGATGCACTCGAGCGTGAGGGACACGCGCGTGGGCGGGGGCTTGGGGGAGCCGTGCACGGCGATGACGCCCGCGCCGGTCGCGCCGTACCCCTCGTGGCCCGGGAAGAGGGACGCGACGTGACCGTCGGGTCCCATGCCGAGCATGAGCACATCCCAGGCGGGCGCGCCCTCGGCCGCGATGTCCTCGGCGTACGAGAACGCTGCCTCCTCCACCGTGGCGAAGTCCGAGGACGCTCCCATCCGGTGGATGTTCTCCTCGGGCAGCGGCAGCGCGCGCAGCATCGCGGCCTGGGCCTGTCCCTCGTTGCGGTCGGCGTCGCCGGAGGGGACGAAGCGCTCGTCGCCCCACCACACGTGCACGCTGGTCCAGTCGATCGAGGCCGCCAGGGGAGACCGGGCCGCCGCCGCGAGCGTGGCGATCCCCACCGTGCCGCCGGTGAGCACCACGTCCGCGCGCTCCTGCAGGGACAGCGTGTCCACCAGGGCGAGCAGCAGGCGCGCGGCGGTCGCCTCGGCGAGCGCGTCCGCGGAGGCGTGCACCACCACGCGAGCGTTGCCGCTCACAGCGGCACCGCCGTGTCCTCGGCGAAGGCCGCGAGGACCTCGCCGTAGACCGCATCGGCATCCAGGCGGCGCAGCTCCTCCGCGAGCGCCTCCTCGAGCGAGCGGGCAGGCAGCGCGATCTGGTGGTCGGGCTGGCCGGGCTGGCGGATCGTCGCGTTGTGGCCGTCGGGGCGCGAGATCTCGATCGAGCCCGACGGGGTCTCGAGGACCACGTTCTCGAGCGCCGCGACCGAGTCGTCGTAGGTCGCCACGATCTCGCAACCGAGCGTGCTGCGCAGCCACGCGCCGAGCAGCAGGATCGACGGGCTGTTGGTGTCGCCGTGGAGGCGCGCGAGGGTCACCTCGGGCACCTTGACCTGGTCGAGCGCGGCCGCCATGAGCGCGCGCCACCTCGTCAGCCGGGTCCAGGCCAGGTCGGTGTCGCCCGGGCGGTAGCAGTGGGCGAGGCCCAGGAGGACGCCGGCGGGGTCGGACTCGCCCTTCGTGTCCGTGATGCGACGCTGCGCCATGCGGCCCAGCGAGCGCTTGCCCAGGTCGGACGGCACCCCCGCGGGCCACCACACGACGATGGGGGCGTCGGGCAGGAGGAGCGGCGTCACGAGCGTGTCGTCGTGGCCGATCTGGTCGCCGCACGGACGCAGCACCACCACCTCGGAGGCGCCGGCGTCCCCGCCCACGCGGATCTCCGCGTCGAGGCGTGCCTCCGAGGCGGTCCCGGGGGCGATGACGATGATGCGGCACGGGTGCTCGCGCGAGGCGACGTTCGCGGTCGCGATGGCCTGCTCGGCATCGGCGCCGGTCGCGTCGATCACCAGCGTCATCACGCGGGCGAGCGTGATGACGCCGCCCTCCTTGCGCGAGTCGATGAGGCGCTTGTTGATCGCGCCCGTGGTGGTGTGGGGAAGCTCGATGATCATGGGCGCCTCCAGACGCGTCCGTCGCGGGCCATCATCTCGTCGGAGCCGGGCGGGCCCCACGTGCCGGAGCGGTACGGCTCGGGCTGGCCCTGGGTCTCCCAGAAGGACGTGATGGGGTCGAGGATCTTCCAGGAGAGCGCGACCTCCTCCTGGCGGGGGAACAGCGGCGGGTCGCCGAGCAGGACGTCGAGGATGAGCCGCTCGTAGGCCTCGGGGGAGCTCTCGGTGAACGCGTTGCCGTACGCGAAGTCCATCGTCACGTCGCGGACCTCCATCGCGGTGCCGGGCACCTTGGAGCCGAAGCGCAGCGTCACGCCCTCGTCGGGCTGGACGCGGATCACCAGGGCGTTGGTGCCCACGTCGGATCCGCTGATCTCCTGGAAGTACGGCGAGGGCGCCTTCTTGAACACCAGCGCGATCTCGGTGACGCGACGGCCGAGGCGCTTGCCAGCGCGCAGGTAGAACGGGGTGCCGGCCCAGCGGCGGTTGGGGACGTCGAGGCGGATCGCGGCGTAGGTCTCGGTGATCGAGTCGGCGGAGATGCCGTCCTCGTCGAGGAAGCCGCCCACCTGCTCCCCGCCGCGCCAGCCGGCGGCGTACTGGCCGCGCGCCGTGCCCAGGCCGAGGTCCTCGGGAAGCCGGACGGAGCGCAGGACCTTCTCCTTCTCCATGCGGAGGTCGTCGGCCTCGAACGAGGCCGGCTCCTCCATCGCGGTGAGCGCGAAGAGCTGGAGCAGGTGGTTCTGGATGACGTCGCGCGCGGTGCCGATGCCGTCGAAGTAGCCCGCACGGGAGCCGATGCCGATGTCCTCCGCCATCGTGATCTGGACGTGGTCGACGTACTGCGAGTTCCAGATGGGCTCGAACAGCTGGTTCGCGAAGCGCACCGCGAGCAGGTTCTGGACCGTCTCCTTGCCGAGGTAGTGGTCGATGCGGAAGACCGAGTCCGGCGGGAACACCTCGGAGACCACGGCGTCGAGCTCCTCCGCCGACTCCAGGTTGTGGCCGAAGGGCTTCTCGATCACCACGCGGCGCCACGTGTCCTCGCGCGGCGCGGACAGGCCGGACTCGCGCAGCTGCGTCACCACCTGCGGGAAGGCCGAGGGCGGGATCGAGAGGTAGAACGCGTGGTTGCCTCCCGTGCCGCGCTCACGGTCGAGCGTCTCGACGGTCTCGCGCAGGCGCGCGAAGGCCTCCGGGTCGTCGAACGTCCCCTGCACGAACCGGATGCCCTCGGACAGCTGCTGCCACGTCTCCTCGCGGAACGGCGTGCGCGCGTACTTCTTCACCGAGTCGTGCACCACCTGCGCGAAGTCCTGCTCGTCCCAGTCGCGGCGCGCGAAGCCGGTGAGCGCGAAGGCCGGGGGCAGCAGGCCTCGGTTCGCGAGGTCGTACACCGCGGGCATGAGCTTCTTGCGGGCGAGGTCGCCCGTGACTCCGAACATGACCAGCCCGCACGACCCGGCGATGCGGGGCAGGCGACGGTCGCGGGGATCGCGCAAGGGATTGTTCACTCGAGAGACCTTCCAGGGGGGACGTCGAAGGGGCGGCGACGATGCTGGGGCCATCCTATTGCGAGGTTCCTCCCAGGCGTCGCCACCAGATGAGACGCCCCGCTCGTCCTGACAGCACGAACGGAATCGGGCCCGACACGCCGGGGCGAGGGACGCATCGTGACCGATCCTGCGGCGTGTCGGCCCGAACTCCGTTGCGACTGTCAGGCGGGGAGGGGAGGGGAGACGCGGAAGGGGCCCCGCATCGTGCGATGCGAGGCCCCTTCCGGTGAGGACGATGCGTCAGCCGGCGGCCGCGATCGACTCGCGGGCCACGGCGGCGACATTCTCCGCGTTGAAGCCGTACTTCTTCAGCAGCAGCGCGCCGTCGGCGGACTCGCCGAAGTGGTCGACGGAGACCGTGCGGCCGGCGTCGCCGACCAGGTCGCGCCAGCCGAGGGCCGAGCCGGCCTCGACGGACACGCGCGCCTTGAGGGCGGCCGGGATGACCGACTCGCGGTACTCGGCGTCCTGGCGGGCGAAGCGCTCGCGCGACGGCATCGAGACCACGCGGGCCTTGACGCCCTCGGCCGCGAGGAGCTCGCGCGCCTCGACGGCCACGGAGACCTCGGAGCCGGTGGCGATGATGACCACGTCGGCGTCCTCGTCGGCACCCGCGAGCACGTACGCGCCCTTGAGGACGCCCTCGGTCGAGGTGCCCTCGAGGACCGGGAGGTTCTGGCGGGACAGGATGATCGCCGACGGACGGTCGGTGGTCTCGAGGATCGCCTTCCACGCGGCCGCGGTCTCGTTCGCGTCCGCGGGGCGGATCACGTCGAGGCCGGGGATCGCGCGCAGCGTCGCGATGTGCTCGATCGGCTGGTGCGTCGGGCCGTCCTCGCCCAGACCAACGGAGTCGTGCGTCCACACGAACGTGGTGGGGATCTGCATGAGGGCCGCGAGACGGACCGAGGCGCGCATGTAGTCGGAGAACACCAGGAAGGTGCCGCCGTACACGCGGGTGAGGCCGTGCAGCGTGATGCCGTTCATGATCGCGCCCATGCCGAACTCGCGGATGCCGAAGTGCAGCGTGCGGCCGTACCACTGGCCGTCGGGGTACGAGTGGGTCGAGCGACGCGGGGGCAGGAAGGACGGCTCGCCATCCATCGTGGTGTTGTTCGAGCCGGCCAGGTCAGCAGATCCGCCCCAGAGCTCGGGCAGCACCGGCGCGAGGGCCGTCAGGACCTTGCCGGACGCGGCGCGGGTCGCGACCTTGGCGCCGGGCTCGAAGGCGGGGAGCGCCTCGTCCCAGCCCTCGGGGAGCGAGCGGGTCACCAGGCGCGACAGCAGCGCGGCTCGCTCGGGGTTCTCGGCCTCCCAGCGCGAGAACTGGGCGTTCCACTCGGAGTGGGCGGCCTGGCCGCGCTCCTTCACCTGGTGCATGTGGGCGAGCACCTCGGGCTCGACCGCGAAGGACTGCTCGGGGTCGAAGCCGAGCACCTCCTTGAGACCCGCGACCTCGGCGGCGCCGAGCGCGGAGCCGTGCACGCCGCCCGAGTTCTGCTTGGTGGGCGACGGCCAGCCGATGATGGTCGAGAGCGCGATGATCGAGGGCTTGCCGGTCTCGGCCTTGGCGGCCTCGATGGCGTCGAAGAGGGCCTGCGGGTCCTCCTGGTAGCCGTCCTCCTTGACCCACGAGACGGACTGGGTGTGCCAGCCGTAGGCCTCGTAGCGGCCGAGGACGTCCTCGGTGAAGGAGATGTCGGTCTCGTGCTCGATCGAGATCTTGTTGTCGTCCCAGATGACGATGAGGTTGCCGAGCTCCTGCGTGCCGGCGAGCGCCGAGGCTTCGTGCGCCACGCCCTCCTGCAGGCAGCCGTCGCCGGCGATGACGTACACGAAGTGGTCGAACGGCGACGTGCCGGGTGCCGCGTCGGGGTCGAGCAGGCCGCGCTCACGGCGGGCGGCCATGGCCATGCCGACGGAGGACGCGATGCCGGTGCCCAGGGGGCCGGTGGTGATCTCGACGCCGTCGGTGTGGCCGTACTCGGGGTGGCCGGGGGTCAGCGAGCCCTCGGTGCGCAGCGCCTTGAGGTCGTCCAGGCCCAGGTTGTAGCCGGAGGCGAAGAGCTGGAGGTACAGCGTCAGCGACGAGTGGCCGGCGGACAGCACGAACCGGTCGCGGCCCAGCCAGTGCGAGTCGGACGGGTCGTGGCGCATGACGTTCTGGAAGAGCAGGTACGCGGCGGGCGCCAGCGAGATCGCGGTGCCCGGGTGGCCGTTGCCGACCTTCTCGACGGCGTCGGCTGCCAGGACACGGAGCGTGTCGACAGCGCGACGGTCCGTGTCGGTCCAGTTGATGGTCACAGGTGTCTCCCTCGACAGGTTGCGGGTACGGGGGCCAGCCTACCCGTGCCGGTCGGCTTTGTAGGACGTTCACATTTCTGTGAACGCTTGCATCCCGGACGCCCTGCGGCCCCCGCACGGCGAGCCCCCGCCTCCCCGGACCTCGGTCCCGGTCGCCGCGGCTACACTGTCCGCATGCCGATCGCCACCACCGAGGCTCCTGCCGCCGTGCCCGTCGCGGCACCCCGCCGGGTGGCCGCGACGGTCGGTGCGTACATCGCGCTCACCAAGCCGCGGATCATCGAGCTGCTGCTCGTCACCACCGTCCCGACGATGGTCCTGGCAGCCGACGGCTGGCCCTCGCTCGGGCTGCTGCTCGGGACGCTCGTGGGCGGCGCGCTGTCCGCGGGCGGCGCCCAGGTGTTCAACAGCTACCTCGACCGCGACATCGACGCGGTGATGAAGCGCACGCGCCGTCGCCCGCTGGTGACCGGCGCCGCCTCGCCGCGCGGCGCGCTCGTGTTCGCGTGGGTGCTGTCGGTGGTCTCGACCCTGTGGTTCTGGCTCGTGGTCGGCTCGCCGCTCGCCGCGGTGCTGAACGTCCTGGCGATCTTCGGCTACGCGGTGGTCTACACGATGATCCTCAAGCGCCGCACGGCGCAGAACATCGTGTGGGGCGGGATCGCGGGCTGCATGCCCGTGCTCATCGGCTGGGCCGCCGTGACCCAGGAGCTGTCCTGGACGCCGTTCCTGCTGTTCCTCATCATCTTCTTCTGGACGCCGCCGCACTACTGGCCGCTGTCGATGAAGTTCAAGGGCGACTACGAGCAGGCCCGCGTGCCGATGCTCCCGGTGGTCGCCCCGGTCCGCAAGGTCGCGGTGGAGATGGTCGGGTACGCGGCGGCGATGGTGGTGACCAGCCTGACGCTCGCGTGGGTCGCGAACCTCACCTGGGTGTACGTGGCAGCGGCCGCCGGCGCCGGCGCGTGGTTCCTCTGGGGCTGCGTCTCGCTGTACCTGCGCTCGAGCCGAGGCGAGGAGCGTCTCAAGGAGATGCGCCTGTTCCACGCGTCGATCACGTACCTCTCGGTGGTCTTCGCCGCCGTCATGGTCGATCCCTTCATCACCGACGTCCTCGCGGTCCGCTGAGGATGCTGACGCGGCAGCGTGACGCCTACCTGGCGCACGTCGCCGTGGAGCGCGGGCTGAGCCCGAACACCGTCGCGGCGTACCGGCGCGACCTCGACCGCTACGCGGCCTTCCTGCGTGCGCGGGGCCTCGACGACCTCAAGGAGGTCGAGCGCGGGGACGTCGCGGAGTTCGCCCAGGCCGTGAGCTCGGGGGACGACGGCGGGCGTGCCCTGGCCCCCGCATCGGCCTCCCGCACCGTGGTCGCCGTGCGCGGCTGGCACCGCTTCGCGGTCCTCGAGGGCTGGACGCAGGCGGACCCCTCCGCGCAGGTGAAGCCGCGCGCGATCCCCAAGCGGCTGCCCAAGGCGATCAGCATCGACGATGTGGGCCGGATCCTCGCCCAGGCGGGGACGGGCGACGGCCTCGCGCCGCTGCGCGACCGCGCGCTGCTCGAGCTCGTGTACGCCACCGGCGCGCGCATCTCCGAGGCCGTGGGCCTCGACGTGGACGATGTCGAGCTGGTCCCGGACCAGGAGACCGTGCTGCTGCGGGGCAAGGGACGCAAGGAGCGCATCGTGCCCGTCGGCGGCTACGCCGTGGAGGCGCTCGAGGCGTACCTGGTGCGCGCGCGGGCCACGTACGTCCAGGCCGGCGGCGGCACGCCCGCCCTGTTCCTCAACACGCGCGGCGGGCGGCTGTCGCGCCAGTCCGCGTGGGCGATCCTGCGGGCCGCCGCCGAGCGCGCGGGCGTCGAGGACGTGTCGCCGCACACGCTCCGTCACTCGTTCGCGACGCACCTGCTCACGGGCGGTGCGGACGTCCGCGTGGTGCAGGAGCTGCTGGGCCACGCGTCCGTGACGACCACCCAGATCTACACGCTCGTGACCCGCGACACGCTCCGCGAGGTCTATGCCGCGGCGCATCCGCGCGCCCGCTGAGGAGCGTCGGCGCCGGGCGGTAAGGTTGGCGCGTGACCGACTTCCCTGCACCTGAACCCCTTCCCAGCCACGGTCCCGCGCGCGTGGTCGCGCTGTGCAACCAGAAGGGCGGGGTGGGCAAGACCACCACCTCGGTCAACCTCGCCGCGGCGCTCGCCGAGTACGGCCGCAAGGTGCTCCTCATCGACTTCGACCCGCAGGGCGCGGCCTCCGCGGGCCTCGGCATCAACGCCGACGCGCTCGACCGCACGGTCTACGACCTGCTCATGGAGACGGGTGTCGCGACCAAGGACGTCATCCTCGAGACCAAGATCCCGGGGCTCGACCTGCTGCCCGCGAACATCGACCTGTCCGCGGCCGAGGTCCAGCTGGTGGGCGAGGTCGCCCGCGAGAGCGCGCTCGCCCGCGCGCTGCGCCCCGTGCTCGACGACTACGACGCGATCCTCATCGACTGCCAGCCCTCGCTGGGCCTCCTCACCGTGAACGCGCTGGTCGCCGCCCACGGCGTGGTGATCCCGCTCGCCTCGGAGTACTTCGCGATGCGCGGCGTCAAGCTGCTGGTGGACACCATCCAGAAGGTGCAGGACCGCCTCAACACCCGCCTCACCATCGACGCGATCGTGCCGACGCTGTACGACGGCCGTACGCTGCACGCGCAGGAGGTGGTCGAGCGGGTCCGCGACGCATTCGGCGAGCGCGTCACCGACACGATGATCCACCGCACCGTGAAGTTCCCGGACGCGACGGTCGCGGCGGAGCCGATCACCACCTTCGCGCCCGCGCACGCCGGCGCCGAGGCCTACCGTCAGCTCGCGCGCGAGCTCGTGGCGCGCGGGGTCGCCGCCTAGCGTGACCGAGCAGGCCGCACCCGAGGCCCCCCGGGGCTTCGAGGTCCACCTCGACAACTTCGAGGGTCCGTTCGACCTGCTGCTGAGCCTCATCTCGAAGCATCAGCTCGAGATCACGGAGGTGTCGCTCGCGCGCGTCACGGACGAGTTCCTCGCGACCATCGCGGCGCGCGAGGGGGACTGGGACCTCTCGCAGGCCTCCGAGTTCCTGGTGGTGGCGGCGACGCTGCTCGACCTCAAGGCGGCGCGGCTGCTTCCGCAGGGAGAGGTCGACGACGTCGAGGACCTCGAGCTGCTCGAGGCGCGCGACCTGCTGTTCGCGCGCCTGCTCCAGTACCGCGCGTTCAAGCAGGCCGCCGTCGCCTTCGAGACGATGCTCGCGGCGCCGCGGCGGATCCCTCGCGATGTGCCGCTCGAGCCGCAGTTCGCGATGCTGCTGCCGGAGCTCGTGTGGACGGTGACGCCGGAGATGCTGGCCCAGCTCGCGGCGCACGCGCTGCAGCCCAAGGCGGTGCCGACGGTGAGCATCGCGCACCTGCACAACCCCGCGGTGAGCGTGCGGGAGCAGGCGGTGGTCATCACCACGCGCCTCCAGCGCGAGGGCGCCGTGAGCTTCCGCTCCCTGGTGCACGATGCGGGGCACGTCAGCGTGGTCGTCGCGCGCTTCCTCGCGCTGCTCGAGCTCTTCCGGGAGGCCGTGGTCGCCTTCGACCAGGTACGCTCCCTCGGCGAGCTGACGGTCCGCTGGACCGGCGGCGACTCCGCGGTCGAGGTGTCCGCGGAGTTCGACGAGGACGATGCCATGGGCGTGGCCACGCAGGCCGCCGGCATCGGTACCGAGGACGGGGAGACGGTGTGAACGACGTGACGCTGCGCGGGGCGCTCGAGGCGGTCCTCATGGTGGTGGACGAGCCCGTCCCCGCCGCGGAGCTCGCCGCGGCGCTCGAGGTGCCGCTGGGCGAGGTCCAGGCCGCGATCGAGGCGCTCCGCGACGAGTACGCCGACCCCGAGGCGCCGCGCGGCTTCGAGCTGCGCGAGGTCGACGGCGGGTGGCGCATCTACTCGTCGCGCCTGTTCGCCGACGTGGTGGGCCGCTTCATCGTGGACGGGCAGTCCGCGCGCCTGTCCCAGGCGGCGCTCGAGACGCTCGCCGTGGTCGCGTACCGCCAGCCCGTGACGCGGGGGCAGGTGTCGCAGGTGCGCGGCGTCAACGTCGACTCGGTGATGAAGACGCTCGCCGCGCGCGGGCTGGTCACCGAGGTGGGGGAGCTCGGGGGAGCGGTGCTCTACGGCACGTCCACCGAGTTCCTCGAGCGCATGGGGATGTCCACGCTCGACGACCTCCCGCCGCTCGCGCCGTACCTGCCCGACCTGGCCGATATCGATGGGGAGGGCCGCTGATGTCCGAGCTCGAGATCCACCGTCCCGAGGGGACCCGGCTGCAGAAGGTGCTCGCCGCGGCCGGCGTCGGCTCCCGCCGCAAGTGCGAGGAGCTCATCGAGCGCGGCCACGTCACCGTGAACGGCGAGGTGGTCGACCAGCTGGGCGTGCGCGTCAACCCCGACGAGGTCGTGATCGCCGTCGACGGCGAGCGCATCTCCGTCGACGCCGGTCATGTCACCGTGGTCCTCAACAAGCCGTGGGGCGTCGTGTCGACCATGAGCGACCCGCAGGGCCGTCCCGCGCTCGACCGGTTCGTGAGCCAGTACGAGGAGCGCCTGTTCCACGTGGGCCGCCTGGACGCCGAGACCACGGGCCTGCTCCTGCTCACCAACGACGGCGAGCTCGCCAACCGCCTCGCGCACCCGACCCACGGCGTGTCCAAGGTGTACGTCGCCAAGGTCAAGGGCCGCGTCTCTAAGCACCTGCCCACGCAGCTCAAGCAGGGCGTCGAGCTCGACGACGGTCCGGTGCGTGCGACCGCGTGCACGGTGCTCGACGTCGCGAGCGACTCGTCGCTCGTGCAGGTCGAGCTCCACGAGGGCCGCAACCGCATCGTCCGCCGCATGCTCGACAAGGTGGGCCACCCCGTCCTCGAGCTGGTGCGCACGCAGTTCGGTCCGATCCGCCTGGGCACCATGGCGCCCGGGGAGATCCGTGAGCTGTCGCCCGGCGAGGTCGGGCGCCTCATGGACATCGCCGGGCTCTAGCCGGCGCCCCGACCGATACGATGACGCCATGACAATCCGTGCGATCCGTGGCGCCATCACCCTGGACCGCGACGAGAAGGACCACCTGCACGCCCGCACCATCGAGCTCGTCGAGGCGATGATGGCGGACAACGCGCTCCACACGGACGACCTGATCTCGGTGATCTTCACGTGCACCCCCGACATCGTGAGCGACTTCCCGGCGGCCGCCGCGCGCACGCTCGGCTTCGGCGCGGTGCCGCTCATGTGCGCGCAGGAGATGGCCGTCCCGCATGCGCTGCCGCTCGTGGTGCGCGTCATGATGCACGCGCACCTCGACCGTCCCCGCGACGAGATCGCGCACGTGTACCTGCGCGGTGCCGTGAGCCTGCGTCGCGACCTCGCGCAGTAGGAGCGACATGCAGAACCACCCGCGCACGCACATCATCGGCGCCGGCCTCATCGGGGCGAGCATCGGGCTCGGCCTCAGCGCCGAGGGCTGGACCGTCACCATCGAGGACAACGACGCCGAGGCGCAGGCCCTCGCGCGCTCGATCGGGGCCGGAGCGGCGCCCACGGAGGCCGCTCCCGAGCTCGTGATCGTCGCCGTCCCGCCGTCGGCCGCACCCGCCGTGGTCGCGGCCGCGCTCGGGCGCTACCCGGACGCCGTCGTCACCGACGTCGCGAGCGTGAAGGCGCCCATCGCGGACGCCGCCGCCGCGACCGGCGCCTCGTCCCGCTACGTCGGCTCCCACCCGATGGCGGGCCGCGAGATCTCGGGCGGCCTCGGCGCCCAGGGCGACCTGTTCAAGGCGCGCCCGTGGGTGCTGTGCCCCAACGGCGCGACGGCGGAGGCGCTCGCCCTGGTCGCCTCGGTGCCCGCCGCGCTGCAGTGCGACGTGGTCACCATGGACGCCGCGGCGCACGATGCGGCGGTGGCCCGCGTGTCCCACGCCCCGCAGGTCGCGGCCTCCGCCGTCGCGGCGGCGCTGGGGATCCTCTCCGCGGACGATGTCGCCCTCGCGGGCCAGGGCCTGCGCGACGTCACGCGCATCGCGGGCTCGCTGCCCGGCATGTGGGCCGACATCGCGCGCATGAACCGGTCGCACCTCATCGAGACGCTCGACCACATCATCGCCGACCTCGAGGAGGTGAGGGAGGCCGACGACATCGGCGAGGCCCTCACCGACCTCATCGACCGCGGCCGCTACGAGGTCGCGCGCATCCCCGGCAAGCACGGCGGGGCCACGCGTGACTGGGCGTCGGTCACCGTCATCGTCCCCGACACGCCCGGCCAGCTCCTGCGGCTCCTCCAGGACACCGCCGAGGTCGACGTCAACGTCGAGGACATCTCCATCGAGCACTCGCCGCGGCAGCCGGTGGGTCTGACGACGCTCTACGTGCTGCCCGCGAGCGCGGGCGACCTGGTCGCCGCGCTCGAACGGCAGGGTTGGGAGATCGCTGCATCATGACCGGAATCTCGATCGCGATCGACGGCCCCGCGGGGACCGGCAAGTCGACGGTGGCCCGCGAGGTCGCCCAGCGACTCAAGCTCGCGTACTTCGACACGGGTGCGACGTACCGCGTCGCGACGCTGTGGTGCATGCGCGAGGGCGTGGACCTCGCGCAGGAGTCCGACGTCGCCGCGCTGGTGGAGACGATGAACGTCGCGCTCGTGCTCGATCCGCGCAACCCGCGCGTGGTGCTCGAGGACGAGGACGTGAGCTCGCTCATCCGTTCCGACGCCGTCGCGCTCACGGTGTCGAAGGTGGCCACCAACCTCGAGGCGCGCGCCGCGCTCGGCCAGTGGCAGCGCGACGTCATCGCGTCCGAGCTCGAGGGCGGGCTGTCCGAGGGCCGCGGCATCGTGTCCGAGGGTCGCGACATCACGACCGTGATCGCGCCCGACGCGGACGTGCGGATCCTCATGACCGCCGACGAGGAGATCCGCGTCGCCCGTCGCGCCGGCGAGGGCGCCGACCTCGCGACGGTCCGCGAGGCCGTGCTCGGCCGCGACAAGAAGGATGCGACGGTGGTGCAGTTCCACACCGCCGCCGACGGCGTCCACACGCTCGACACCTCGGAGCTCACCATCGAGGAGGCGGTGCAGGCCGTGCTCGACCTCGTCGCGGAGGTGCGAGGCGAGGAGCCCGGGACCGACGCATCGTCCGCCGGCACCGTTCCCGAAGAGCCCGCCGAGTGAGCGCAACCGTCCCGAGCCGGTGGGGGCCGCGCTGGTCCCGCTGGGTGGGTCGGTTCCTCGCGCGCGTCCTGTGGCGCACCGAGGTGCGGGGTCGCTCCAACGTCCCGCGCACGGGCGCCGCGATCATCGTCTGCAACCACGTGGGCCTCATCGACGGCCCGGTGGTGCACGGCGTGATCCCGCGCGGCTCGCACTTCCTCATCCGCAAGGGCATGATGACGGGACCGCTGGGGGCCATCCTGCGGGCGGCGCAGCAGATCACGGTGGAGGGCTCCGGGCGCGACGCGCTCGCGCAGGGCCTCGCGGTGCTGCGGCGCGGGGACGTCATCGGGGTGTTCCCCGAGGGCACGCGCGGCGTGGGGACCGCGGAGGCGGTCCACGGGGGCGCGGCCTGGCTGGCCATCCAGTCGGGAGCGCCCGTGGTGCCCACGGCGATCATCGGCTCGCGCCGCACGGGCGAGTCCGTGAACGTGTGGCCCAAGCCGGGCCGCCGCCTCGTGGTGGCGTTCGGCGAGCCGGTGGTGCTCACCCCTCCGGACGATGTGCGGGGCGGCCGCGCGAAGCAGGCGTGGGCGGCCGAGAGGCTCGCCGAGGCGCTTCGCGACCAGGTGGCCCGTACCCTTGACACGACAGACCTCGAGCTTCCGCTCGACGACCCGCGCCGTTCCGCGCGCGAAGAGAAGGACCCCGCATGATTGACGAGCTTCCCGCGCCCCACGAGTCGGACGCGCCCGAGTCGCTCGACGAGATCCGCGAGGCGGCGCTGCGCGCCGGCCTCGACGCCTACGACCTGAGCCCCGAGGACCTCGCGGACCTCGCCGGCGAACCCGAGCCGCTCACCGAGGAGGCCCTGCCGGTCCTCGCGATCATCGGCCGCCCGAACGTGGGCAAGTCCACCCTGGTCAACCGCATCATCGGCAAGCGCCTCGCGGTGGTCGAGGACAAGCCCGGCGTCACGCGCGACCGCGTCGCCTACCGGGCCGAGTGGGCCGGTCGGGACTTCACGCTGCTCGACACCGGCGGCTGGGAGAAGAACGTCACCGGCATCGACCTCTCCGTGGCGCAGGCCGCGGAGGCCGCGATCGAGATGGCGGACGCCGTCCTGTTCGTGGTGGACGCCATGGTCGGCGCGACTGCCACCGACGAGCAGGTGGTGCGGCTGCTGCGCAAGGCCGACAAGCCCGTGGTGCTCGCCGCCAACAAGGTGGACGGCCCCCAGGGCGAGCTCGAGGCGGCCGCGCTGTGGAATCTGGGGCTGGGCGAGCCGTTCCCCATCTCGGCCCTGCACGGACGAGGCACCGGCGACCTGCTCGACGCCGCGATGGCGATCCTGCCCACCGAGATGCACCAGGTCGAGGTGGACGAGGACGCGCCGCGTCGCATCGCGCTCGTGGGCCGCCCCAACGTGGGCAAGTCCTCGCTGCTCAACAAGCTGGCCGGCGCCGAGCGCGCGGTGGTCAACGAGCTCGCGGGCACCACGCGCGACCCGGTCGACGAGCAGGTCGAGATCGGCGGGCGCCCCTGGACGCTCGTCGACACGGCGGGCATCCGCCGCCGCGTGCACATGGCGAAGGGTGCCGACTTCTACGCCTCGCTGCGGACCCAGACCGCGATCGAGCGCGCGGAGGTGGGCGTGGTCCTTCTCGACGCCTCGCTCCCGCTCACTGACCAGGACCTGCGCGTGGTGCAGCAGGTGGTCGACGCGGGCCGCGCGATGATCTTCGTGTTCAACAAGTGGGACCTGATGGACGAGGACCAGCGGTTCCTCCTCGAGCGCTCGATCGAGAAGGACATGGTGCAGCACCAGTGGGTGCCGCGCGTGAACCTGTCCGCGAAGACGGGCTGGCACACCAACCGGCTGCTCCCGGCGCTCGACCTGGTGCTGTCGAGCTGGGACCAGCGCATCTCCACCGGTCGGCTCAACTCGTTCCTGGGCGAGCTGGTCGCGGAGCATCCGCACCCGGTGCGCGGCGGCAAGCAGCCCAAGATCCTGTTCGCCACGCAGGCCGCGACGCGGCCGCCGCGGTTCGTGATCTTCGCCTCGGGCTTCCTCGAGCCGCAGTACCGGCGCTTCATCGAGCGTCGCCTGCGCGAGAACTTCGGCTTCGAGGGCACGCCCATCCAGATCTCGGTGCGCGTGCGCGAGAAGCGCGGAGCCAAGCGCAAGTAGCCCCGTGCGGCGCGTCAGGCGGAGGCGTCGAGATCGCCTCGCGCGAACGCGATCTCGACCAGGTCCTCGAGCACCTCGAGGTCGACCAGGTCGAGGCGCCTGACGTACACGCAGCCCTTGCCCTCGGTGATCTCGCCGAGGGCGGGGAGCAGCCCCGCGCCCTCCGGCGTGTCCTTGAGCCCGTAGAACACGAGCTGGGCCTTCCGGGGCGAGAAGCCCACCGCCATCGTGTCCCCTTCGCGACCGCTCGCGTAGCGGTAGTGGAGGGAGCCCCAGCCGATGATCGACGGGCCCCACATCGCGGGCTCGACGCCGGTGACCTCGGTGATGAGCGCGACCACGCGCTCGGCCTCGAGGCGCCTGCGCTCGGGCTTCACCGCGGCGACGAAGGCCTCGACGGGCACGTCGGTCGGAACCGTCGCGCTCATCGGTCGAACCACGACCACATGCCGCGAGCCACGAGCACCTCCTTGAGGAGGTCGGCCCGGTCGGTCACGATGCCGTCGACGCCGGCGTCGATGAGCGACTCCATCTCCTCGCGACGGTTGACGGTCCACACGTGCACGGTGCGGCCGGCCTCGTGCGCCAGCCGGATGTGGCGCTGCGTGAGCACGGGGACCATGCCGACACGCCACGGGATCTGGAGCGCGTCGACGGTGCGAAGCGACCTGAGGGTCCCGAGCCCCAGCAGGCCCCCCGCGAAGAAGCGCGCCGCCTCGGAGGTGCCCGCGGAGGTCGCGACCGGTCGGGTGAGGCGCGCGAGCGTCGCCTCCCGGCGCTGCGCCGAGAACGAGGCGAGGCAGACGCGGTCGTGCGCGCCGGTGCGCTCGATGGCCTCGGCCACGGGGACGATGCCCGACTCGGCCTTGACGTCGATGTTCACCCGTACCCCGGGCCACGTGCCGAGCACGTCCTCGAGCAGCGGCACCGCCTCGACGCCGCCGATGCGCGCGTGGCGGACCTGCTCCCAGGGCAGGTCGGCGACGTCGCCGTCGGCATCCGTGGTGCGGTCGAGCGACGAGTCGTGGAGGGCGACGGCCACGCCGTCGGCGGTGCCGTGCGCGTCGGTCTCGAGGTAGCGGAAGCCCAAGTCGACGGCGGCCTGGAACGCGGCCATCGAGTTCTCGAGCCCGTCGCGCGAGAACCCGCGATGCGCGAGCGCGGCGAACGGTGCGTCGAAGTAGGGGTGGGGCGTGCGGGTCGGGGTCATGCGATCACCTCCGGCAACCAGGATGCGATGGCGGCTAGGTAGGCCGCGCGGGGAACGGGGGAGGACAGGGAGAGCTCGTGGACCCCGCCCGTGACGAGGGCCTCGCGCACGCGGGGGCCGAGCCGCGGAGCGAGCCGCGCGATCGCGCTCACGTCGACCACGGTGTCCTGGAGCCCCAGCAGGGGGTTGTCGGGAGAGTCCGGTCCGGTGGAGTGCGAGCGCGCGACGAGCACCGGCACCGCGATGTCGAGCCCGCGCGCCACGCGCGACTGGGCGTCGAGCACCGCCGCGAGCCACGCGGCGCGCGCAGGCACCCCGGCGGGGTTCTTCCAGGCGACGTCGAAGCCCCACGCGCCGCCCGCCTCGGTGAGCAGATGGGCGGCGTAGTGGGACGGCGCGTCGTGCAGGATCATGCGAGGCCTGGCCCGCGCGAGCAGCGGCACGGCGCGCAGGCCGATGCGCTCGGCGCGCGTGCCGGCGCGCGCGAAGTACGGGCTGTCGAGGATCAGGCCCGCGAGGGCGGCGTGAGGCCGCGCCGAGGCCCAGATCGCGGCCGCGAGGCCCCCGTTGGAGTGCGCGTGGACCACCAGGGGGAGGCCGGGATGCGCGCCGGCCACCGCATCGGCCGCCGCCGCGATGTCGTCGCCGAGCTCGTCGATGCTCGCGATGAGGTGAGGAACGTCGCCCTCCCGGAGCGACCGTCCGGCGCGGCGCATGTCGACCGCGTGGAACGCCAGGCGATGCTCCTCGAAGAACCGGGCGAGGTGGGCCTGGAAGAAGTAGTCGTTGTAGCCGTGGACGTGGAGCACGGCCCAGCGCGGCGCAGCCGGGGGAGCGGCGGAGCGCACCAGCGTCGCGGGGCCCAGGGCGCGCGCCTCGAACCCGGCGAGCACATCGTCATCCCAGGTCGCGATGGGGTCCATGCCTCCGATCGTGCCACCTCGGCGGCCGGTGTTCATCCCTCGTTCGCGTGTTGGTCGTGCATCCTTCACCGGGGCCGGGCACTCTTGGCGCATGACATCCGAGACGACGACGTCACCGGAGCCCGGCGTCGAGGACCGTCGCGTCCCGCGCGGCCGGGTCTTCGCGTGGGCGCTGTGGGACTGGGCGACCCAGCCGTACAACTCCGTGATCATCACGTTCGTGTTCGCCGCGCTCTACCTCGTCTCGGACTCGTTCATGGATCCCGCGGTCGTGGCGCTCGGGGAGGACGACCCTGCCTACGAGGCGGCCAAGGCGGACCTGTCCGGATCCTTCGGGCTCGCGATGACGCTCGCGGCCGTGGTGATCGCGGTGCTCGCCCCGGTGATCGGTCAGCGGGCGGACACCTCGGGCCGGCGCAAGCGTTGGCTCGCGTGGTGCACCGCGCTGCTCGTGGTCTGCATGGCGGGCCTGTACTTCGTGCAGGCGGCGCCCGCGTACTTCGTGGTCGGCGCCGGGCTCATCGCGATCGGCTCGATCTTCTCGGAGATCGGCGGCGTGCACTACAACGCGCTGATCACCCAGGTGACCACGCCGCGCACCATGGGCCGCGTGTCGGGTCTGGGCTGGGGCTTCGGCTACACGGGTGGCATCGTCGCCCTGGTGCTGGTGGTGGTGCTGACCGAGCTGGACTGGTTCGGCATGGACACGTCCAACGGCATGGCCTACCGGATCATCGCGGTGGGGTGCGCGGTGTGGACCATCGCGTTTGCATGGCCCCTCTTCCGCTATGTGCCGGAGGCGCCGGGCACCGGGCGGGCGCCCGTGTCCTTCCTGGGCGGCTACGCGCGCCTGTGGCGCGACCTGGTGCGGCTGTGGCGCGAGGAGCGTCACACGCTGTGGTTCCTGCTGTCGAGCGCCGTCTACCGCGACGGCCTCGCCGGCGTGTTCACCTTCGGAGCGATCATCGCGTCGGTCGCGTACGGCTTCTCCGAGAGCCAGGTCATGTACTTCGGGGTCGCGGCCAACCTGGTCGCGGGCGTGGCGACGATGGCGTCGGGCCTGATCGACGACCGCTTCGGTCCGCGCCGCCTCATCCTGTGGTCGCTCGCCGGCATGGTGGTCGCGGGACTCGCGGTCGCGTTCCTCGAGCCGCTCGGACCCGTGGTCTTCTGGATCGCGGGACTGACGCTGTGCCTGTTCGTGGGACCCGTGCAGTCGGCGTCGCGGTCGCTGCTCGCGCGCATCAGCCCCCCGGGCAAGCAGGGCGAGATCTTCGGGCTCTATGCGACCACGGGACGCGCGGTCTCGTTCCTCGCGCCGGCGATGTGGTGGGTCGCGATCACCCTCACCCACGAGACCATCTGGGGCGTGCTCGGCATCGTCGCCGTGGTCCTCGCGGGGTTCGTGAGCATGCTCTTCGTCAAGGTGCCCACGCGCTGACGGGCCTCGTCCTCAGGAGAGGGGTGCCTCGATCGGGCCGGTCCCGCGCGCGTTGTAGACCGTCGAGGCGGACTCGCCGTAGGCGCGGTACACCGCGAGCGCCTCGTCGCGGAGCACGTTCGAGGTCACCTCGATCCCGCGGGCCTCGAACTGCTCGGCCCAGTCGGCGACCACGGGACCCTCATCGAAGCGCGTGAGCTGCTCGAGCTCGGGTCCCTCTCCGGCGACCACCAGATGCTTCACGCCCGACCACAGGGCCGCGCCGTAGCACTGGACGCACGGGCGCCAGTTCACCACGAGCGCGAGGTCGTGGTCCGCGCCGAGGTCCCACGAGCCGAGCCGTCGCTGGGCGAGCGCGAGCGCGACCACCTCGGCATGGCCGGCGCTGATGCCCGTGCCGAGCACGACGTTGACGCCGACCGAGACAAGCCGTCCGCTGCCCGCCTCGACCACGATCGCGGCGAACGGCCCGCCGCCGCCCTCGCGCCAGTTGCGGTCCGCGAGACGATGCACGAGCGCCATCTGCTCCTCGGGCGTCGCGAGCACGTCGGGCAGCGACGGCAGCTCCGCGATGAGCCACGGGGGCAGGGTGAGCGTCACGCTGGTCGCGAGGCCGTCGGCCATCGAACCTCCTGGATAGGCGGGGTGCGGGGGAGCGGTGGCGTCAGTCGGTGGTCTTGCCCGAGATGATCTCGTCCCACGTGGGGTGGCGTGTCGGCTCGTCCTGGGGATCCGCATCGACGTCGGGCCGGGCGGCGGTATCCGGGCGCGTCTCCCTGGTGGGGGCGGGCACCGGCGGCTCGTACACGGGCACGTCGCTCGAGGTGGGCCCCCACGGCGGGACCAGCACCGGAGGCTCCTCGGGGCGTCCCGCGGCCGGGGGAAGGGACGGCTCGGGCGCGGGCGGCGCGGCCGGCGGCTCGTCGGCGAGCGGTGCGAGCGTGGGCGTGACCATGCGCGGCGGCGCCGCGGGCGCCTCGGCGATCGGCTCCTGGATCGCCATGAGGAACGGCTGCGTGGCCTCGGGGTCGAAGGCGGGTTCGAGCTCGGGCTCCGGGGCGGGCTCTTCCTCCGGGGGCGCCTCGCCCAGGACGGTCTGGACCACCGTGCGCAGGGCCTCGGCGAGAACCTCCACCGGCAGCGCGAGGGCTCCCGCGGCGGTGGGCGCGGTCGGAGGCACCCGGACCAGCCCGCTCGGCACGCCCCATTCGGCCAGCTCGCGCTGCAGCACGTAGAACACGTGGTTGGCGAGGCCGCCTCCCGCGTTGACCGAGAGGCGCGCGGGCAGGCCGCGGGCCACCAGCGCCTCCACGATCTCGCGCGCGGGCAGCGTGGTCCACAGGCCCGCGGGGGCGCCGGCGACCACCGGGGAGTCGATCGGCTGCGCGCCGTGCGCGTCGGGGAAGGGGGCGTCGTCGAGGTTGACCGCGAGCCGCTCGACCGTGATGGTGGTCGCCTCCGGATCGGTGGCGACCACCAGGACGGCATCCGGGAGGTGCTTGGCCACCGAGGCCCGGAGACGACGTGAGGACTCGGTGTAGGCCGGGATGAGGTCGCGCGCGACGATCTCGGCGGAGCCCTGCCACGTCTCCGCCAGGATGCGGGACGCGTCGGCCGCGCCGTCGCCCACGATGCTCGGCAGCGGTTCGAACGCGGTGATGAGGACACGTGACATGGCACTAGCGTAGGCGTTGCGCCTCCAGGTGCCGCGCCCAAGGCGAAGGTCCCGGCGCCCGGTTGAGGGGTTGTGGGGTTCCCCACACTCGTGGATTCGCGCACGCTCGCGCGCCTACGGTGAGCACCATGATCGACCCGACGAGCGTGCGAGTGGCACTCGGCGTCGTCGTCGCGCTGTCGCTCATCCACACGCTCGGCTCGGTGGCACGTGCGTGGTCCTCCACGGCGCCCCGCTGGTGGGGCGCGACCATGATCCTCACCATCGTGAGCCTGCTGTTCGACATGGGCAACGGCACCTCGCTGCAGTGGCTGCTGGTGCCGCTCGGCAATGCCGTGGGGGTGGCGGCCGTCCTGTCCGTCTTCAACGCGACCCGTGCCATCCGCGGCCTCAAGGTGCCGTGGTTCCCCGAGGCCTTCATGATCGCCGGCACCATCGCCGCCGCCGCGGTCGACGGCCCGGGCGCGAACGAGTGGGCGGGCTCCGCCTTCATGTACACGATGCTCGCGGGGGTCTACGGCACGGTCGCGGTCGAGATGTGGATCGAGCGGGGGCGCCTGGACGTCGCCGACGCGGCCGATGCGCTGGTCGAGAGGCGTGCCTACACGGCCTTCTTCGCGGCCGGTGTAGTCCTGGCCCTCGTCTACGTCGGGCGCTGGATCGACCTGACCATCGAAGGTCCGGAGGAAGGGGCGTTCGGCACCTCGTTCGGCGTCGCCGCGACGGCGCTCGTGCAGATCGGCGTGGTCGCCACGGTGACCTTCGCGATGGCGGCGCTCGGCGAGAACCGTCGCCGCGTCGACCTGGTCAGGCGCGCCACCACCGACGACCTCACGGGCGTGCTGTCGCGCACCGCGCTCATGGAGCGGATCCAGGACGGCGTCGCCGATGCGCGCACGGTGCCATGCGTCCTCGTGGCCTGCGACCTCGATCATTTCAAGGAGCTCAACGACGGGTGGGGGCACGCCGCGGGCGACCGCGCGCTCATCGCCTTCACCGACGCCTGGAGGTCGGCTCTCGAGCCGGGCGACCTGTTCGGGCGGCTCGGCGGCGATGAGTTCCTCGCGCTGCTGCGCAACGTGGACGTCGAGGGCGCGCGTGCTCGCATCGCATCGCTCGCGCCGCGCCTCGAGGACGCGGCGGCCGAGCATGTGACGCTCGTGCCGACCGCGAGCTACGGGATCGCTGTGGTCGAGCCCGAGACGAGCGTCACGGTGCTCGTGGGGCGTGCCGACATGGCGCTGTACGAGGCGAAGGCCGCGCGGGGAGGCGCGGTCCGCTCCCACGGACGTGGCGCGCTGCCGCATGAGGCCACCTCGTGATCGACGAGCTGAGCATGCGGATCGCGCTCGCGCTGCTGGTCCTCCTGGCGATGCTCTACACCGGGATCGCGGCACGGCGCGACGGTCGCGGCTCGGTCGCGGCGACGTGGCTCGGGTCGCTGGTCGCCTTCACGCTGGGGACAGCCCTGTATGTCGGCGATGGCACGCCGGTCCAGGCGTACACGTCTCCGCTCGCAAACATGGCGGCGGTGGCGGGCGGATGCCTGATGATCGCGACCGCGCTACGCGTGCGCGGAGAGTCGCTGCCCTGGTGGCTCTTCTCGACGGTCGTCGTCGGTGCCGGGGTGTCGACGCTGCTCGAGGGCCCCGCGGAGAACTCCTGGGCCGGCGGCGCGTACATGCTCATCGCACTCGGCGGTTGCGCTGGATCGACGGCATACGAGCTGTGGCGGCACAACGGGAGGCTCGGCCGTACCGAGGTCAGGCTGATGGCAGCGGTCGCGTCCTTCCTCACGGTCTTCTACACCGTTCGTTGGGTCATCTTCTTCCTCCAAGGGCCCGAGAGCGCTGCCTTCGCCACGATCGCGGGCAGCGGCGTGACCGCGCTGATCCAGATGGTGTCGGTCGCCACGGTGACCCAGGCCGTCAGCCAGCTCGCGCACGTGCACTCGCGGGCCGAGCTCGAGCATCGTGCCGTCACCGACGATCTCACCGGCGTGCTCAACCGCGGAGAGCTCTACCAGCGAGCGGAGCAGGCGGTCCTGACGTGGGACTCCTCGCGGCGGCTCGTGTTCGTCATGGCGGACCTCGACCGCTTCAAGTCCGTGAACGACTCCCGCGGGCACGCCGAAGGCGACCGCGCCCTGGTGTCGTTCGCACGCGCGTGGCGCGAGGCGCTCGGGCCCGAGGACATCCTGGGACGCCTGGGCGGCGACGAGTTCGTCATCGTCCTGCAGGACATCGACGTCGAGGAAGCCGCGGCCCGCGCCCGCGAGGTCACGCTGCGGTACGGCGAGTACTGCAGGGCCGAATGCGGTGCGATGCCGACCGCGAGCCACGGGCTCGCCGCCGCGGAGCCCGGCCTCGGGCTCGCGATCCTCATGGCGCGGGCCGACGAGGCCCTCTACGAGGCCAAGCGCGCCGGACGCAACACCGAGGTCGTCTACCGCGCGCCGGAGCATGCCGCCGACGAGGCGCCTCGCGGCGTCTGAGGCGCTTCCGCTCCCGCCTCAGTCCTCGACCGCGACCTCCGCGCCGTCCACGGTGCGCACCAGCCCGCGTTGACGGAGCTCGCGTACGTAGCGCGCCTGTCCGCGCTCTCCACGGCCCCGGAACAGAGGCATGAGCCGGGGGAGAGCGCCGGGCGCCAGCATCGCGGCGCGGACCAGCCACGACTCCGACGGGCGCGGGTACGCCTCGAGGCGTGGGCGGTCGAGCAGGCCCATCATCGTCCGTGCGACGTGCTCGGGGGTCTGCGGAGGGTCCTGGAACTGGAGCGAGTTGCCGCCGTCGAGCGCCTCCTGGCGGAGCATCCGCGTGTCGGTCGCGGAGGGAAGCACCGCGCTCATCGTGATGCCCTTGTGCCGCATGTCGAGCGCGATCGAGAGCATCGCTCCGCGGAGTCCGAACTTGCTCGCTGTGTAGATCGGGGTCTCGCCGAGCGGGAAGATGCCGCCCAGCGAGACGGTGGTGATGACGCGCGGGTCGGGCGCCTCGCGCAGGAGCGGGACCGCGAGCCTGGTGAGCACCAGAGGCGCGGTGAGGTTGACGGCGAGCTCGTGCTCGATGCTCTCGACGCTGCGCTCGTCGAAGCGGGCGGCGCTGGTCATGCCGGCGTTGTTGACCAGCACGTCGATGCGGCCATGGCGGTCGGCGATGCGACCGATGATCGCCTCCGCCTGCACGCGGTCGGTGAGGTCGCCCCCCTCGGCGCTGTGGCGCGAGGCGCCGCCCGGAAGGGCATCGACGGCGGCGCGTGCCGCATCGTCCCTCATGTCGACCACGACGATGCGTGCGCCGCGCGCTGCTGCTGCCGCGCTGAAGGCCCGCCCGATCCCGCCAGCGCCGCCGGTCACCACCACGATGCGGCCCGTGAGGTCGAAGGGCCGCCTCACGGGATGCTCCAGCCCATGCGCCTGGCGGTGCGGTGCAGGTAGCGGGTGAGCGCGGTCGACTCGACGTAGCCGACGTGCCGGGGCGAGTCGACGAAGCGGACGCCGCGCGTGAGGTCGGGGGTGTCGGTCGCGATGACGCGCTCGAACTCGATCCACCGGTCGGGGCGTTGCTCGCGATCCTCGATGTGCTGCGCGATCATCGTCGCGAGCTGCTCCATGAGGACGTACGAGGCCCCGTTGGTCTCCACGAAGCCGAGGCCGTACAGCCCCGCGTGGCGTGAGAAGGCGGTGAGGTAGAGATCGGGGTGGGCGTCGTAGCCCAGGAGTTCCTGCGCGTACGGCACCTCGTGGCGGTAGCCGGTGGCGAGCAGGATCAGGTCGACGTCCTCCGTGGAGCCGTCCATGAAGGTCACGGTGGTGCCGTGGGTGTCTTTGATGGCCGGGCGGGCCGTGATGTCGCCGTGCCCCAGGTGGTGAAGCAGCTGCGTGTTCATGAGCGGATGCGTCTCGAAGACCTTGTGGTCGGGCTTGGGCAGTCCCAGGCGGGTGACGTCTCCGTTGAGGACGCGCAGCATCGCGCCGAAGACGCGCTGCTCGAGCCACATCGGGAGCGTCGGGCCGCCCGTCGCGAAGACGTCGGACGGCATCCCGAAGACGTGCTTAGGGATGAAGTGGTAGCCGCGGCGGAGGCTGATGGCGGCGTGGTCCGCTGCGCGCGCGGCGTCGCACGCGATGTCCGCGCCGGAGTTGCCAGCGCCGACCACCAGGACGCTTCTGCCTTCGAGTTCTTTGGCGCTGCGGTAGGTGACGGTGTGGCGGATCTCGCCTTCGTATGTGCCGGGGAGTGGGGGGATGTTCGGGATCCACTGGGCGCCGGACGCGATGATCACCTGGGCGTGCTCGGTGGTGAGGCCGTTCTCCCTCGTGAGCCGGTAGGTGTCTCCGGTGGGCTCGACCTTCGCCGCCGCCGTGTCGAGCTCGATGGCCTCTGCCAGGCCGTTCGTGGCCGCGAACGCGTGCAGGTACGCGAGGATCTGACGGTGGTTCGGGTAGTCGGGGTAGGCGTCCGGCATGGGGAAGCTGGGGAAGCCCGAGAGGGTCTTGGAGGAGATGAAGTGGGCCGACTCGTACATCGGGCTGCCCGGGGCGTCGATGTCCCACACCCCGCCGATGCCCTGATTGCGCTCGATGTGGGTATACGGCAGGCCGCGCTGCTTGAGCGCGTACGCGGCGGCCAGGCCAGCGGGGCCCGCGCCGATGATGGCGGTGTCGAGCACGTGTCTCCTCGTCGTTGAGCAGTGCTCCGAGACTAGGGGAGACGAGGGACGATGCGGAAGCGGCTCGGTCTTCTGGGTTGACGCGGGGCTGACCAAGTTATGCGCCTTCTTCTGCGACTTGGCGTCGAAAGTGGTCTTGGAGGCCTCCGGATTCCGATATAGTTATCGGGCTGTCACGGGCTGTGGCGCAGCTTGGTAGCGCACTTGACTGGGGGTCAAGGGGTCGCAGGTTCAAATCCTGTCAGCCCGACGTGTAGCAAGCGGAAAGTCCTGGTAACTCACGGGTTGCCAGGACTTTTTGCATGGAGTGACATGACCCGGTCATCATTTACTCATCACTTTGGGCTCGCTGAGGAGCCCCTGGCCCGCTGCGCCACGGCAGGCCCGCGTTGGTGCCGGTTGGTCCCGGACGCCTGGGGTGCGCGCTCCGCACCTATGCGGCATGAGCGCCGAACACCGCACCGTGGAAAACTCCTGGGGCCTCGAGCCCCTGCTCGATGTGAGCGAGCTGGCCGTATATCAGAGCTGCGCGCTGTCGACGCCCGCGCATAGGTCGGCCAACGCGCCAACTAGTGCCTCGAGCCCGTCATGCGCGCGGACGGTGGACTCGTCCATGTACTGGTCGCGCCGGATCTCGACCATGATCGAGGCGACCCGCGCATCGTGCCCGTAGAACCGGAGTGGCACGTAGGTGCCGGCGAACGGCGAGTCGAGCCCGATCTCGAAGCCATCGAGGGCGGAGCGTGCTGCGTCGAGCAACCACGCCGGAGTGTGAAACGCATCGGTGCCCAGGCAGATCTGCGGACGCGGCGCATCGTGCTCCGCCATCTCGTAGGGGAGACGATGCGTCGGGTACGAGTGCAAGTCGATCACGACGACTTGGCCGTGGGCCTCGAGCGCCGCGGTCACGGCGTCCTCGACTGCCTGGGTGTGCGGGTGGAAGTAACGATCGAGCAGCGCCGCATCAACGGTGTCGCGAAGGGTGCGCTGGTCGTGGGTGTGCGTGTAGATCGGGCCCATGCCGACCTTCTCCATCGGCTCGGACCCGTCGACGAAGCGTTCGACGTCGACCACCAGGCGCGAGACCGGGGCGGTGATCACCAGCGCCTCGATGCCCGCGGCTTCGGTCGCGCGCGCCGCGATGACGTCGGTGAAGGAGTCGGTCATCATGTCGAGCTCGTGCTCGAGGGCGGCATCGTCGAGGAGGATCCCTCTGCGCACGTCCGCCGGGATCCCGCGCGAAGCGTGGGGAACGTGGAGGATCACGGGCGAGGTCATGCGCCAGCCTCAGTGATGAAACATCGGCGGTGTGACGAAGCCCTGCGGCTCGACCTGGACCCGCACCGGGGGTAGCTCGGTCGACGCCTTCACTCCGGACCTGGTGACGAGGTCGCGAGCGAGCGCGTCAATGGAGTCGCCGCGCGCGAACCGGGATGCGAGGTTGATGCGTTCGCCCACGCCGTTCCAGGCCCAGCCGTTCCACAGGTAGGCGATGGGCTCGTCGTTGCGCATGATCGCCCAGAACTCGGTCGGAGGAATGGACTTTGCCTCGGGCGACGGCGATTCGAAGCGCAGCGGCGGCTCGCTGTAGTGGCCCGAGGAGTCATCGAGCTGGAGGCGGCAGTCCCACACGGCGGAGTCGAAGATCCGGCTCGCGAGGACGCGTGCGACGACCTGGTAGGTCAAGGGCCACGGTGCGCGCGACGGCTTCTTGGCTCCGTCGAGGCGGCAGTGCGCGGCGATGGTGCCCACGATTGCCGCGGTCCCCGGTGCCGACGACACGATGTCGTGCCACTGCTCCAGCGGTACAAGCGGGTTCGCCTCGCCGCCAACGCTCTCGCGGACGTGAACCGATCCATTGCGGTTGATGTCGATCTGCATTCCCTGGCGGCCGATCGCCAGGCAGTCGTACATGCCGCCCATCGGGTGGTACTCGTAGACGCGGGACGCGGGGTCGATCGCGACCACGCGTGCGGCGATATCCCATGATGCGGCGATGCGGATGCGTTCGTCGCCCATCGCTTCCAGACCGAAGTTCGACATGGTGGGTGCTCCTCAGCGGGTGGTGGGGTGGTGTGGTGGTCGCGGGCGCTGTCAGTTCATCCCGGATCCCATGGCCATGAGGATGTCGGTGTCGGTCCAGTCGGCGCCGTCCTGTTGGTACGCGCGCAACCAGCGCTCGCGCTCCTCACGGTTGAGCCGCGGCTCGAAACACTCCTTCGGCGGAGCAGGCGGCAGTTCGTCGAGCGACGACAGGTAGAAGCAGTAGTTCTCGCCGTCCTCATCGATCGCGTCCATGATGTCCGCGAGAGAGCGCCCGACGGCGAACTCCTTGGCGCGGCTCTCGAAGAGCGCCTTGATGGTCGAGGCATCCTCCGCTGCGCCCCGGTACCGGGCATCGAGGTAAAGCCGCTGCAGTGCGATCAGTTCGAGCTGAGTGATCGGCTCTGGTGTCGCGTTCGTCATGAGTCCCCCCGAGATCTGATGAACAGCCTGGCAGGTTTGCCTACGGTTCCCTGTTCAAGCTCGCCCGTGTCGACCAGTTGCGGCTCCATTAGTCGGCGGAACGTGTCCTTGCGACCGGGGCGCTCGGGATCCACCGCGCGATGAAGCCGCTCGAGCTCGAGCAGCGTGAACGGCCTATCCCCGAGCAGGCCCCACGGATCGGGGTGCTCCGCGTAGTCCGCCCGCAGCCGCGCGACCGCGAGCTCGAGGATCGCGGCGTGGTCGAATGCGAGCGGGCCGACTTCGGTGACGGGCACCAGAGTCACCCCGCCCAGCAGGGGAGCGGGCACCGCCACCAGGTGCGCGACCGAGAGCACCCATCCGCGCGAGTCGCGGTCGAGCGAGTCGAACACCCGCAGCTGCACAGGCTCGAGTCCCGCCACCCCGGCCTTGTCGGCCAGTGAACGGTGCACCGCATCGGCCAGCACCTCGCCCTCGTGGAGAAAGGTGCCCGGGAGTCGGCGTGATCCGTCGCGGGGGTCGTCCACGAGTAGTACCGACAGAGCGCCGCCGACGACGGTGAGCACCGCGATGTCGACGGCCACGGAGGGCCGCGGGTAGTCGCTCAGCGCCTTGCCGGAGGAGTCGCGGAAGTTCTTCACGGCATCGAATGTCGCACCCTTGCGTTAACTTGTCAATTGACGCAAAATTGCGCCAACGACATCTGAGGGGGACCGCCATGACGAAGACCAGCAACTCCACCGCCCACCGCGCCGCCGGCGCCATCCTGGGCTCGGCCGTCGGCGACGCGATCGGCGCGCCGTACGAGTTCGGCCCCGCCCGCCCGCACCTCACCCTCGCCGGCACCGCCGCCGACATGACCGGCAACCACACCTGGGCGCCCGGCGAATGGACCGACGACACTGCCATGGCGGTCCCCATCCTCCGTGCCGTCGCCGACGGGCTGGACCTGGCGAGCACTGAGGCGCAGGACCGCATCGTCCGGGACTGGGCCGTCTGGTCGCGCGGCGCCAAGGACATCGGCATCCAGACCTCGCAGGTCCTCCGGGGCATGCGGGGGGACGATGCGGCGGCCGCGTCCACGTCGGCGCGCCGGGTGCACGAGGCGAACGGCCGCAGTGGCGGCAACGGCTCGGTCATGCGGACGGCACCGGTCGGGCTCGCGTACATGGGCGAGGTGGACAGCGTCGCCCGCGTCGCCGCGGCCGCCGACGCAATCGCCGCACTGACGCATTGGGAGGACGACGCCCGCGACGGCGCCGCCCTGTGGAGCGTGCTCATCCACCTCGCCGTGCGCGACGGCCGAGTGCGCCTGGACGATGCGCTCGCCGCCCTCCCCGAGGCACGCCGCGAGCGGTGGGCAGCGCTGCTCGCCGCAGCCGACGGCGCCGACCCCGACCTGTTCCCGCACAACGGCTGGGTGGTCGACGCCGTCCAGGCCGCGTACGCCGCGATCCGCGCGGGCGGCATCGTCCTCGACGACCCCTCGACGCACACGCCCGCCGCGTTCCGCCGGGTGGTGGAGCAGGCGGTGCGGATCCACAACGACACCGACACCGTCGCCGCGATCGCCGGCGCGCTCGCGGGCGCCCTCGTCGGCGCCTCGGCCATCCCTGTCGGCTGGCAGCGGCTGCTCCACGGCTACCCGGGGCTCGGTGCGCGGGACCTGACGCGGCTCGCCGTGCTCGCGGTCCGCGGCGGCACGCCCGACTCGCGCGGTTGGCTCACGGGGGACAGGGTCGACTACTCGCGGTGGACCGGACGCGACGCGCTCGCCGTCCATCCGCACGACGCCGGCGTCCTCATGGGCGGCGTCGACAACCTCGCCGACCTGCCCGCCGAGATCGACGCGGTCGTTTCCCTGTGCCAGCTCGGCGCGCGCGAGGTGCCCACGCGTATCGGACGGGCGGACGTTGCGGAGGTCTGGTTGATCGACGATGCGTCGCCGGAGGCGAACGAGCACCTCGCCTTCGTGCTCGAGGAGGCGGCCGATGCGGTGGCCGCACTGCGGGCCGAGGGCAAGAGGGTCTACCTCCACTGCGTCGCGGCGCAGTCGCGGACGCCCACGGTCGCGGCGCTGTACGCGACGCGACACCTCGGCGTGGAGCCGGAGCAGGCGTTCGCAGACGTCGTGGCGGCGCTGCCGGCGGCCTCACCGAACGCAGCGTTCCGTGCCTACCTCGCGGAGGTGAAGTGATGACCAACGCCAAGGCGTTCCGCGCGGCGGACCGATTCGTCGACGCGCAGCTGTGGTGGGTCGCGTCGGAGCTGTGCCGGCGCCACCCACGTCTGGGACTGATTGAGTCGGTGTACGACGAAGTCGGCACGGTCGTAGAGGCGGTCGGCACCATTGACGACCGACACGTGCGCGTCGGGTTCTCGCGCATTGCGGGCATCGCGATCAAGGACCGCGAGTTCGGCGTCGCACCGCTCGCGCTGCTCGAGCAGGTCAACCCCCATGCGATCTTGCGCAAGATCGAAGACGCGCACGGGATGGGCAAGCCCGCCGAGACCCCGGCGACCACCGGCATCACCATCGGCTACCGGGCCATCGCGTGGATCCTCGGCGCGATGGTCAACTCGCGATACTCGTGGACGCTGCGGGGCGAGCGCGCCGGGGATCCGCATGTGCTCCAGGACTTGTCGTGGATGGGGGAGGCCGCGGGTTGGGCGTCGCTCGATGAGCTCAAGGGCGGGTGGAAGGAGACCGACGATGAAGGTGCGCTGTACGAGATCCCCGTGACCCATGCGTGGCTGCTCATGCGCGACCTTGAGGCCGTCGCGGTGATCGACAGGTATGGGTTCGTGCGGACTGCGGCCGGGTCGACCAACCTGCTTGAGACCTACCGCGGGATGGGCGCGAGGCTTGCTCCCGCGATCGTGCGCGCACTCGGCGCGGAAGCGTGGACCTGAGCGCGACACGAGCGAGATCAGGCCGGATGGACCCGCCCGCCTCGATAGTGTCCGTTCAACACGACTGAGGGGCGCTGATGGCCGGAATGCTTGCTGCAGACTTCTTCCGCGAATGGGAGTCCGAGCCCATCGCGAGCTGGTCGGACTTCCAGGCGCAGGTGAACGAACTTACCGGGAGCTACCCTGCGCAACGCCTGCTGTGGCGAGGCGCGCGGAACGCCAACTGGGGTGTTGAGAGCTCCCTTTACCGCACGCTTCGCGGAGTCCTCGGAAGACCGCCGACGGAACAGGAGATGGTCGACGCCGAGAAGCGGATACTCGACCATGCGCGCACAGACTGGCGCTTCGATGGAACGCCGGCGCTCGAGATCTTCGCCGAGCTGCAGCACGTCGGGGGACCCACACGGCTGCTCGACGTCACCGAGAATCCCATGTTCGCGCTCTGGTTCGCGACCGAGCGGCCTGTGACTTCGGTTGCAGAGCCCGAGGAGGAGGCCGACGGTCGCATCTTCGCCTTCGTGGCTCCCGACAAGAGCGACGTCACCCTCAATCAGAACTGGCACACCCGCGAGCCGCTCTGGCACAGCCTCAAGCACGATGCGCATCGGGCAGACAAGCGGTGGGGCACCGGCACGCTTCGGCGCTACTGGCGTCCGCCGGTCTACCACTCACGCATCGCCGCTCAGAGCGCAGGATTCCTGCTCGATGGCGTTGCGATCGAGGCCGCACGCACGGGCATCGGACGAGTGGCACCCGGCGAGCGCTCGCGATGGAGCATCGACCAGATGCGTGACTACAGCTCGATGCCTCTCGAACTCACGCGGGCTCGCGACGGCGTTCTTCCGGCTGATCGGGCGCCGGTGTTCACGTTCCGCATCCTGCTGGACGCGAAGGCCGAGATCCGTGAGCAGCTTGAGCGCCGTTACGGGATCCGCACGTCCGCGATGTACCCGGACATGTACGGGCTTGCGCACTGGCTCGTGAAGCGACCCGACGTGCTCGTCATAGTGCGCTGACGCCTGGCGCCGGGCCTCTGGCGTCGCTTTGACGGCAGCCGCCCCGACTGGGCCACGCACGCCGATCTGAGACAGGCGGGTAATCCAACGTCGGGGCGTTCCCACCCTTGCAAAGGGTTGGGGGCGCAGTGCTGTGCAAGTGACCCGACGACCCTCCACAGCGGTGCGCCACAGGGTGGCAGCTCGCATGTGATGACCGTGTTACGCGTCCGCCATCACGGGGAACTGCGCGGCAATCATGCGGCCTATCGCCTCGCCAAGAGGAATGGGCACCGCATTGCCGATTTGGCGTGCAATTGCTACGCGTGATCCGACGAACTGGTGGTTTGCGGGGAAGCCCTGCAAGATCGCTGCTTCGAAGTGCGTGATGGCGCGGTTCGCCTCAGGGTGAAGGTAGCGACCCTTTTCGGGCTTGAAGAACTCGGTCCTGACGGTGACAGAGGGTTTGTCCCAATGCATCCGGCCCATCACGTCGGCGGATCCTGACTGGTGCTTACGCCAGCAGGGCGCGAGCAGCTCGTCCGGCAGATCGAAACGGTTTCCGCCCGGCGGGATAGCGGCGAAGCGCTGCAGCGACATGTCCGCGTAGTCGCGACTCCAGTGCATGTCCCGAGGAAGGAACGGGCCCGGAGCCCGTCGACCCCCGACTGCGGTGCGACGCTCGTCCAAGAGATGGTCTCGATCCGGGCGGTCCGGCACCGTCGCCAACGCCTCACGAACAGTCCGGTGTGGTCGGAGTCCGAAGGATCCTTTCGCGTCATGCGTAGGTGTGGGGAAACCAGGGAAGGGAAGGTTCCGCAGATGGCCAATGACGACCGCGCGCCTGCGTGCTTGCGGTGCACCGAAATCGGCTGCATTCAACACGGTGTGTTCGAAGTTGTATTCGCTGAGTGTGCCGCCAGGCTCCGTCTCGCGGCGGAACTGCTCGAACTGCGGTGACTTCGCGAAGGCGGCGACGTTCTCCACCACGAAGTACTTCGGTCGGTAACGGACGATTGTCTCGGCATACTGCCGCCACAGGAGGTTGCGCTCGTCTTGCTCGTCCTGTTTGCCGAGAGTTGAGAAGCCTTGGCACGGCGGTCCGCCGACGATCACATCGACCCCGCGGGTAATCTCATGGTCCTCGAGCCACTGCTCGATTGGCAGTGCGAAGACCTCGGCGTCGGGGTGATTCAGGGCGTAGCTAGCCGCGGCGAAAGGGTCCATCTCGACGGCTGCGACGCTCGCGAAACGTGGGTCCGCTTTCGTCAATCCTGCAGTGAGCCCGCCGGCGCCCGCGAAGAGGTCGAGGATACGAATCGGTTGGGGCGCCACGACAGACGATGCTACCGGGCGAATCCGACGGTGGGCTTCGACACTCCGACCGCTGGAGCGAGAACGTTGGCTCGCTCCAGGCGCGCCGGTCGAGCATCCTTGGCGCAGCACGTGAGG
>NZ_BBMB01000014.1 GCF_000971235.1 Demequina subtropica | reverse complement strand
GCGATTCTGGGCACTCCGCACCTCACAGGGCGCGGGTCAGCGCTGCGCCTCGTAGTCCTTCATGAGGTCGATGCGGCGCTGGTGGCGCTCGTCGCCCGAGAACGGCTCCGCGAGGAACGCGTCCGCGATCGCTGTGGCCTCGTCGAGCGAGTGCATGCGCGCGCCGATCGAGCCGATCTGCGCGTCGTTGTGCTGGCGCGCGAGCTTCGCGGTCTCGACCGACCAGATGAGCGCGGCGCGGATGCCGGTGACGCGGTTGGCGGCGAGCTGCTCGCCGTTGCCCGATCCTCCGATGACGATGCCGAGCTCGGCGCCGTCGCTCGCGGCCACGGCCTCGGCGGCGGCGATGCACATGGGCGGGTAGTCGTCGAGCGCGTCGTACTCGTGGGCGCCGTGGTCGACCACGTCGTGGCCGGCCTCGGTGAGGTGGGCGATGAGGTGCTGCTTGAGCTCGAAGCCCGCGTGGTCCGCGGCGATGTGGAGGCGCATGGCGCCCATTGTGCCAGCGCGAGGGCGCGCGCCCGACATGCCGTTCCCGTCGGCGATGACCCGCCGACGGGAACGGCACGAGGCACGCCTCAGCGGCCGCCGACCGGCGTGTTCTGATATGCCGCGAAGAGCCAGCGTCCGCCGGTCCTGTGAGCGACCAACGAGTAGACGGTGCGCTTGTTGCCGTCGCTCGACCGGTGATCGAGGTACTCGATGTGGCCGTGCGCGATCAGCAGCGCAACGTCCGTGGTGATGAAGCGGATGCTGGCGATCACCCCGACCAGGCGGCTGTCCCGCGCCCAGGCGTTGAAGATGATCTCGTGGCCGTCCACGATCTCCTTCCACCCGTGCTCGATCATCCCGTTCGCGATGATGTAGTCGGCGTCGGGGGTGAAGCACTCGGCATAGGCGGCCGCATCGCCCCAGGCGTCGATCATGCGCCGGTAGTGGTCGCGGATCTCGACCTCGTCCGCATAGGTCACGTCGATGGGCATGGTGTCTCCTTCGCTCGTCGAGCCAGGCAGGCCCCGGACGGCGAATGGATGCGCAGGGGCCGCGGCACGGATGTGCGCCTGGCGGAAATCCTGCGGGGCGGGCGTCACGCCCACCGGAGGACCGACTCATCGATCCCTTCGGAGCTCACGCTCCTAGACATTGGTCTCCGCCGCCGATGCTAGCGCCTCGCCGTGAGCGAAACGCCCCGTGCGATGTCGGGGCGCGCCCCTAGGGTGGAGCACATGACGCTTCGCACAGGCATCGACAGGTCCGAGTTCTCCTCCACCGTCCGCGCGCAGGACGACTTCTTCCGGTACATCTCCGGCCCGTGGGAGGAGACCCACGAGATCCCGGGCGACCGCGCCGCCGACGGCTCGTTCTACACGCTGCGCGACGAGGCCGAGAAGCAGGTCCGCGTCATCATCGAGGAGGCGGAGCGCACCTCCCAGATCGGTGCGCTGTACGCGAGCTTCATGGACGTCGACCGCGTCAACGCCCTGGGCGTGGGCCCGCTCGCCGCGGACCTCGAGCGGGTCGAGGCCGCCACGAGCCACGAGGAGCTCGCCCGCGTCATGGGCGAGCTGCAGCGCGACGGCGTGTCCGGCGCCGCCGGCTATTACGTCTTCGCTGACCGGCTCGACCCCGACCGCAACGTGGTCTACCTGGGCCAGTCGGGCATCGGCCTGCCGGACGAGGCCTACTACCGCGGCGAGGCGCATGCGGAGACGCGCGAGAAGTACGTCGCGCACGTCGACCGCATGGCAGGGCTGACGGGGCTGGCCTTCGACTCGTCCACCGTGGTGGGGCTCGAGACCGCGATCGCGCGCGAGCACTGGGACGTGGTCAAGACGCGCGAGGCGGAGCTCACGCACAACCCGACCACGCTCGCGGGCCTCGCCGAGGACGCGCCTGGCTTCCCGTGGGCGGCCTGGGCCGAGGCGATCCGCATGCCCGAGGCCGCGCACGGCCTGCTCGTGGTGGGCGAGCCCAGCTACTTCACGGCCTTCGCGAAGATCTGGGCCGAGACCGAGCTCGACACGTGGAAGGCGTACCTGCGCTGGCGCATCGTGAACTCGCGCGCCGCCTACCTCACGGAGGAGCTGTCCAAGGCGAACTTCGACTTCTACGGCACGGTGCTGTCGGGCGCGACCGAGCAGCGCGAGCGCTGGAAGCGCGCCGTCGGGCTCGTCGAGGGCGTGGTCGGCGAGCTGGTGGGCCAGGAGTACGTCGCGCGCCACTTCCCGCCGGAGTACAAGGCGCAGATGGACGCGCTCGTCGAGAACCTCATCGAGGCGTACCGCGTCTCGATCGAGTCGCTCGACTGGATGACCCCCGGCACCCAGGAGAAGGCGCTCGAGAAGCTCCGTCAGTTCACGCCCAAGATCGGCTACCCCGACACATGGCGCGACTACACCGGGCTCGAGGTCTCACCCGAGGACCTCGTGGGCAACGTGCGCGCCGCGAGCGCCTTCGAGGAGGACTGGGAGTGGGGCAAGATCGGCAAGCCCGTCGACCGCTCCGAGTGGCTCATGACCCCGCAGACGGTCAACGCCTACTACCTTCCCGTCGCGAACGAGATCGTGTTCCCTGCCGCGATCCTGCAGCCTCCGTTCTTCCACCCGGAGGCCGATGCCGCGGTCAACTACGGCGGGATCGGCTCGGTGATCGGGCACGAGATCGGCCATGGCTTCGACGACCAGGGCTCGAAGTACTCGGGCACGGGCGCGCTCGAGGACTGGTGGACCGAGGCGGACCGCGAGGCGTTCATGGAGCGCGCGAAGCGCCTGATCGCGCAGTACGACGGCTACTCCCCGAAGCAGCTCGACGGATCGCACCACGTCAACGGTGCGCTCACGGTCGGCGAGAACATCGGCGACCTCGCGGGCGTCGAGATCTCGCTCAAGGCCTACGAGATCGCCCTCGGGCACCCCATCGACGAGGCGCCCGAGCTCGACGGCCTCACGGCGGTCCAGCGCTTCTTCATCGGCTACGCGCTCACCGAGCGGATGAAGGTGCGCTCGGAGGCGCTCGTGACGCGCCTCGCCACGGATCCTCACTCCCCTAGCGAGTTCCGCGTGAACGGCATCGTCCGCAACATGGACGCCTGGTACGAGGCCTTCGAGGTCTCGCCGGAGGACGCCCTGTGGCTCGACCCCGAGGAGCGCGTCTCCATCTGGTGACCGGCTCCTGACGGCGCGTCGGCCCGGGCACCTTCGAGGGTGCCCGGGCCGACTCGCGTCCGCGGCCGCGGATGCCGCGTGTGAACCCGCGGTGAACGGCGCGCGGAGGCGCCGTCGCGGTGCTAGACCGGTCGGTAGGGGGAGCGCGACACGGGCGAGGGGGTCCGGGATGGGCAGGACGGCGGCGACGGTGGTCGCCTTGATCGGCGCATGCGCGCTGGGCCTCGCGGGATGCTCGGGGGACGACGACGCGCCGCCCTCGGTCGGCGAGGTCGCGACCGGCACCGAGGCGACGCCCGAGGACGCGTCGACGGACGGCGACGCCATGGACGACGCGAGCGACGAGGCGACGGAGGACGAGGCGACCGCCGGCGCCGCGGGCGGGGACGCGGACGTGTGCGCGCTCGTCGACGCCGCCGACCTCGAGGAGATCACCGGGCTCACGTTCGAGGAGGGCATCTTCGACGCGGACCTGTCGAGCGACCTCCAATACGTGTGCAACTGGACGCACAGCGGTGACACGCTCGCGATCGTCCAGGTGCTCGTGCTGCCGGGCGTCGGCGACATGGCGTCGCAGCGCGACTCTGCCGAGGAGTGGCTGGGCGAGACCGCGGACGTCGAGGTCGCGGGCGCGACCGACGCCTACTCGGTCGCGGCGGGGTCGATCATCGGCATGCGCGTCGGCGACGACTTCGTGCAGGTCTCGTTCATGTCCGCCGACGCGTCCGATGTCACGAACACGACGGTGGAGATCGCCGAGGTGGCGGTCGGCAACCTCTAGGAACGTCGGGACGACGCACGCTGCCGGGCCCGGCCTCGCCGAGGCCCGGCGAGGACCCCCACTGACGGCTACCGGGCCAGGTAGACCCTGACCTCCCACGGGCTGAGCGGGATCTCCCCCGCACCGGCCGGGTACGGCGTCGCGTCCGCGCCCAGGTTGTGGAGCACCAGCGAGCCGTGGGCGACGTCGACGCGCGCCACCGCGTCCTCCCCCGACAGGTTGGCCGCGACCGTGAGCACCGCGCCGTCGAGCGCGCGGCGGTAGGCGAACACCTGCGGGTCCTCGGCGAGCAGCATCGCGAAGGACCCGTGGGCCACCACGGGCTCGTCATGGCGCAACGCGATGAGGGTCTTGTAGAACGCGGCCACCGAGTCCGGGTCCGTTCGCTGGGCCTCGGCGTTGAGCCACGTGTGGTTCGCCGTCACCGGCAGCCACGGCGTGCCCGTGGTGAAGCCCGCGTGGGGCGAGGCGTCCCACTGGACGGGCGTGCGCGCGTTGTCGCGGCTCATGGCGGCGAGCCCGTCGAGGATCCGCTGCTCGGGCACGTCCATCTCGCGCAGCTCGTCGTAGGCGCCCAGCGACTCGATGTCGCGGTACTGGTCGATCGACGTGAAGCCCGCGTTCGTCATCCCGAGCTCCTCGCCCTGGTAGACGTACGGCGTGCCGCGCATGAGGTGGAGCACGGCCGCGAGCGCCTTGGCGGACGCGGCCCACCGGTCGCGGTCGTCCCCGAAGCGGGAGACGACCCGCGGCTGATCGTGGTTGTCCCAGTACAGCGAGTTCCAGCCCCGCTCCCCCAGCGCGGCCTGCCAGCGCCCCAGGATCGCCTTGAGCCGCACCAGGTCGAGCGGTTGCGGGTCGAACTTGCCCAGCGGCCCATGGTCGACGTCCACGTGCTCGAACTGGAAGACCATGTCCACCTCGGCGCGCGCCGGGTCGGTGAACAGCACCGCATCGTCCACCGTCGCGCCGGGCGTCTCCCCGACCGTGAGGAAGCGGCCCTCGCGGCCCGCGAAGACCTCGCGGTGCATCTCCTGGAGGAACTCGTGGTTGCGCGGACCGCATGCGTAGAGCGGGAAGCCGTTGCCGAGCCCACCGGGCAGCGGCTCGCCGTCGCGCAGCGGCAGCACCTTCGAGATGAGGTTGATGACGTCCATGCGGAAGCCGTCGACGCCGCGGTCGAGCCAGCGGTTCATCATCGCGTAGACGGCCTGGCGCACCTCGGGGTTCTCCCAGTTGAGGTCCGGCTGCTTGGGGTGGAAGAGGTGGAGGAAGTACTCGCCCGACTCCTCGTCGAAGGCCCACGTGGAACCCGAGAAGAACGCGCGCCAGTTGGTCGGCTCCGCACCCGGGGCGCCCGGCTCGAAGCCGTCGCGAGGCGGCCGCCACCAGTACCAGTCGCGCTTGGGGCTGCGCTTCGAGGACCGCGACTCCAGGAACCAGGGGTGCTCGTCGGAGGTGTGGTTCACCACCAGGTCCATGACGATCTTGATGCCGCGCGCATGCGCCGCGGTGAGCAGCGCGTCGAAGTCGTCGAGCGTGCCGAACGTCGGGTCGATCGCCTCGTAGTCCGAGATGTCGTAGCCGTTGTCCGCCTGCGGCGACGCGTAGATGGGCGACAGCCAGATGACGTCGACGCCGAGCCACTCGAGATGGTCGAGGCGGCTGAGGATCCCGCGCAGGTCGCCGATGCCGTCACCGTCGGAGTCCTGGAAGCTGCGGGGATAGACCTGGTAGACCACGGCGGACTTCCACCAGTCGTCGCTCACGTGAGGCTCCTCTCGGCGTCGGGCGGGGCTTCGACCACCCTAGTCCGCCTGCTGGGCCGCGAGCCTCGCGTAGAGCCCGCCCCGCGCGAGCAGCTCCGCGTGCGTGCCCGTCTCGACGATGCGCCCCTGCTCGACCACGTGGATCACGTCCGCACGCGCGATGGTCGACAGCCGATGCGCGACCACCAGCGTGGTGCGCCCCTGCGCCGCGCGGTCGAGCGCGGACTGCACCACGCGCTCGGAGACGGTGTCGAGCGCGCTGGTCGCCTCGTCGAGCAGCAGCACCGGCGGGTCCTTGAGCAGCACGCGCGCGATCGCGATCCGCTGCTTCTCGCCGCCCGACAGACGGTAGCCACGCTCGCCGACCACGGTGTCGTAGCCGTGCTCGAAGGACTCGATGGCCTCGTGGATGCTCGCGTCCCGGCACGCCTGCTCGAGCTCGGCGTCGGTCGCGTCGGGCCTCGCGTACCGGAGGTTCTCCGCGATGGTCGCGTGGAACAGGTAGGTCTCCTGCGAGACGACCCCGACGTGGTCGACCACCGACTCGTGGCGCAGCCGCCGGACGTCCTCGCCCGCGAACATCACGGCGCCGCCCGTCGCCTCGTGCAGGCGCGCGGCGAGGTAGACGATCGTGGTCTTGCCCGCGCCCGAGGGGCCCACGAACGCGTGCGTGGTGCCCGGCTCGACGCGGAAGGACACCCCGTCGAGCGTGGGCCGCGCATCGTCCCGCGAGCCCGGGTAGCGGAACTCGACGTCGCGGAACTCGACCGCGCCCAGGGGTCCGGGCGCGTCCTCGACCCCCACCGCATCGTCCGCGTCCTGGATCGCGGGCTCGAGGTCCAGGTACTCGAAGATGCGCGCGAACAGCGCGCGCGACGTCTGCACCTCGAGCGCGACGCGCATGAGCGCCATCAGCGGGAAGAGCAGGCGCGACTGGACCGCCGTGAACGCGACCACGGTGCCCGCCGTGAGCACGCTCGAGCCGTGGTCGATGAGCACGCCCGCGGCCAGGTAGATCACGGCCGGCACCGACGACATCACGATGGTGACGAGGCCGAAGAACCATTGGCCGGTCATCGCCTGCTGCACCTGCAGGCGGATCTGGGTCGCGTTCTCCGCGCGGAAGCGGTCGGTCTCGAGCCGCTGACGGTTGTAGACCTTCGACAGGAGGATGCCGCTCACCGACAGCGTCTCCTGCGTGATCGCCGTGAGCTCCGACAGCGACTCCTGCGTACGCGAGGCGATGCGGGCGCGCACCCGTCCCACGCGCCGCTGGACCGCGACCAGCGCGGGCATGAGGATGACGGCGAGGATGGTGAGCCGCCAGTCGAGCAGCACCATGGCGACGAGGCTCGCGAGGACCGTCACGGTGTTGCCGACGATGCTCGACACGAACGTCGTGAGCACGCCCGAGACACCGCCCACGTCGTTCTGCAGACGCGACTGGATCACTCCCGTCTTGGTGCGCGTGAAGAACGCGAGCTCCATCGACTGGAGGCGCGCGAACAGGCGCTCGCGCAGGTCGCCGGTGACGCGGTTGCCCACCGAGGCCGTGAGGTAGGTCTGCCACACCTGGAGGCCGGCCGTCACGATGTAGATCGCGATCATCACCGTCACGAGCTCCGCAAGCAGCCGCAGCTGCGGGTCCCCGTCCGGCGGGAAGAGCGCGCGATCGAAGATGCGCTCGACGATGAGGGGCGGGACCACCGTCGCGCCCGCGCTCGCGATGACCAGCGCCGCCGTCAGCAGGAGGGCGCTGCGGTACGGCCGGAACAGCGCCACCACGCGCGGCCACAGGTCCGGGATGTCCGGCGCCTCGGCGTTGAGGGCGCGCTGCGCCTCCTCGTCCCGGCTCGCGACGCCGCGCCCGGGCATGCCTCCCATGGAGGCGCGCCGGCTGCCGGCGGGTGCGGGATGGCTCATGCATGGAGCCTAGGACCTGCGTGGGACACTGGCGCCATGCCCGTCGCCCTGCCGTCCATCGCCTTCTTCGAGCCCCGCATCCCGGAGAACACGGGCGCCGCGATCCGTCTGTCCGCCGTGACCGGGGCACCGCTGCGCCTTATCGAGCCGCTCGGCTTCGAGCTCGAGGACTCGAAGCTGCGCCGCGCGGGCCTCGACTATCACGACCTCGCGACCGTGACCGTGCACCCCGACCTCGACGCGATGCTGGGCGATCTCCCCGAGGCCCGCGTCTACGCCTTCACGGCGCGTGCCGACGTGACCTACACGGACATCGCGTACACCGCGGGCGACGTGCTGCTGTTCGGACCCGAGCCCACGGGGCTGCCCGACGAGGTGCTGGACCATCCCCGCATCACGTCCTGGGTGCGCATCCCGATGCTCCCCGGGAGGCGCTCGCTCAACCTCTCGAACGCCGCGTCGATCGTCATCTACGAGGCGGCGCGCCAGCTGGGATTCACCGACATGGAGTGAGCCCGGGGCTCACATCCCGAGCTCGAGCAGGTCCTGCGGCTGCGGCTCGCCCGCCGCGCGCGCGAACGCCTCCATGCCCGTGCCCAGCGCTGCGCGCTCGTCGGTCGTCATCCCTTCGAGCACCTCCGCGATCATCGCGACGCGCCGCTCGGTCACGGTGGCGACCAGCGCCTGCCCGGCCTCCGTGAGGCTCGAGCGCACCTCGCGCCGGTTGTCGGGCACAGGGGTCCGCACGATCCACCCGCCGTGCTCGAGCCGCTCGACCGTCCGCGTGAGGGTCGACGGATGGATGCCGATGCGCTCGGCGAGGTCACCCATCCGGAGAGGGCCGCTCTGCGACAGCACCACCAGCACCCGGAACTGCGGCACCGTGACCTCGGTGAGGGCCGGCGCGAGCGAGCGGGCGACGATGCCGAGCAGCGCGCGCGAGGATGCGAGCGTGGCGGCGGTGGTGTGAACGGCGTCGTGAGGCACGCACCCACGGTAGTGCCTGCGCCTGCTAAGGTCCCATAGTTGCATCGCTACAACAGTGAGGAACCGCCCGTGCCATCGCGCGCCGCTGCCACGACCGGGCCCGGACGCCTCCTCGGGCGCGTCTCGCGCTCCGAGAACACCGTCCTCATCGTGCTCGCCGTCGTCGTCGGCGTCCTGGGAGGTTTCGGCGCCATCGCGTTCCGGTGGCTGGTCGAGACCGCGACCTGGATCTTCTCCGGGCACGCCGACTACGCCGGCACCACCGGCCACCCCGAGCACCCGTGGATCCCCTGGCTCGGCGGATTCTTCGTGGTGCTCGCACCCGCGGTCGGCGGCCTCATCTACGGCCCCCTGGTGCAACGCTTCGCCAAGGAGGCCCGCGGCCACGGCGTGCCCGAGGTCATGTACGCCATCCACCGACGCGGCGGCCGGATCCCCGCGAGGGTGGCGTTCGTGAAGGCGCTCGCCTCGGCTGTCACCATCGGCTCGGGCGGCTCGGTCGGCCGCGAGGGACCCATCGTGCAGATCGGCTCGGCGATGGGATCGTCGTTGGCGCGCGCCGCGCGGCTCGACGAGAACGGCGTGCGGATGCTGGTCGCATGCGGCGCCGCGGGCGGCATCGCGGCCACGTTCAACGCGCCCATCGCGGGCGTGTTCTTCGCGTTCGAGCTGCTGCTCGGCACGCTCGCGGCACGGTCCTTCGGCGCGATCGTCATCTCCGCTGTCACCGCATCGGTCATCGGACGCATCTTCCTGGGCGACGAGCCGTTCCTGGTGCTCCCGGAGTTCCAGGTCTCGCACCTGGCCGAGTACGGCCTCTACGTGATCCTCGGCGTGCTCGCGGCGCTCGTGGGGGTCACCTTCACCCGGGTGCTGTACAAGATCGAGGACGCGTGGGACGCGGTGTGGCGGGGACCCGAGTGGCTGCGCCCCGCGGTGGGCGGGCTGGGGCTGGGCCTCATCCTGCTCGCGGTGCCGCAGATGTACGGCGTCGGGTACCCCGTGCTCGAGGGCGCGGTCCTGGGCGAGTACGCCGTGTGGTTCCTCCTCGCGATGCTGATCGCGAAGATCGTCGCGACGTCCTTCACGATCGGCATGGGCGGATCGGGAGGCGTGTTCGCGCCGTCGCTGTTCCTGGGCGCCATGCTCGGGGCGGCGTTCGGGCAGGGGGCCGATGCGCTCCTCCCGGGCCTCGATCTCGACGCGGGGGCCTACGCGGTGGTCGGCATGGCGGCGGTGTTCGCGGGCGCCTCCCGCGCGCCCATCACCGCGGTGCTGATCCTGTTCGAGCTCAGCGGCGAGTACACGATCATCCTGCCGCTCATGCTCGCGGTCGCGGTCTCCACGGTGCTCGCGGGGACCCTGTCGCACGACTCGATCTACACGCTCAAGCTGCGCCGCCGCGGCATCGACCTCACCAAGCGCGCCGATACCCGCGCGCTCGCGGGCGTCGCGGTGGGAGACGTCATGGGCGCCGTCCCCCCGGCGCTCCGGCGCGGCATGAGCGCCGCCGAGGCCGTTGACAGGCTCGTCGACGCGCGGCGCCACGTGCTGCCCGTCGTGAGCGCCGACGGGCGCTACCTGGGGGTGATCACGTCCGCGACCGCCGCGGGCGCCCTCACCGGGGACGACGACGCGGACGAGGTCATCGTGGGCCAGCTCGTGGAGCGCCGCCCGGGCGTCGGCCCGGGCGACATGCTCGACGATGCGCTGGACCACCTGCTCGACGAGGAGGCGACGGACGGGCTCCCCGTGGTCGAGGGCGACGCGCTCGTGGGCTGGCTCCATCAGGATGCCGTGCTGCGCAGGCTCGCCTCGACGTCCCGATGACACCTGGGGCGTCACGGCGCCGGCGCGGGCGGTTGCTAACCTCTTCGTGATCGAAGGGACCTCCATGACGCCTCGCCTCCTGCCCGCCTGCGCCACCGCCGCCGTCGGCATCGCGCTCCTCGCGGGCTGCACGCCGCTCGGCAGCGGCGCCGGCGCCTCCTCCTCGGCCACGCCCACCACCGAGCCCACGACCACGGTGCTCGCGGAGGCCCCCGCGGGGACGCCCGACCCGTGCGCGCTCGTCACGGCCGAGGAGCTCGGCGAGGACGTGGGCATCAAGATGGCCGCCGGCAAGTACAACTCGGCGCTGTCGAACTCGGGACGCAACATCTGCGAGTGGCGCCCCGCGAACGAGGAGAGGTCCGAGCCGCGGGTCCAGATCGAGATCAACTGGGGCTTCCCCTCGACCGCCGAGCACCGCGCGCTCGCCGAGGAGGTGTTCGACAAGACCCTCGACGTGACCCGGAAGATCGGCGACATCACCGACGCCTACACGACCCCGAGCCGCCACACCCTCGGCATGAGCGTCGACGAGTACTTCGTCAAGATCTCGTACATCGCGCCGAACGCCTCGAGAAAGGTCGCGGGCAACGCGACCATCGAGATCGCTCGGGACGTGTACGCCGCACTCTCGTCCTGAGGCCGCCGGCCCCGCCGCACCGTCCGATGGGACGCTAGGGCGTCGGCGCCTGCGCGTCGTACTCGCGCCAGGCCCGCTGCGCGCGCGTCAGCACCGCGATGAGCGCGATGACGACGATGCCGCCGAGCAGCGGCGGGCACCACAGCGCCGTCACCGCGGCGAGCGCGCCGGCGTACATGTCGCCCAGGCGCGGGCCGCCCGTCACCACGACGATGAACACTCCCTGGAGCCGCCCGCGCATCTCGTCCGGGGCGGCCTGGATGATCATGGTCTGGCGGAAGATCGCGCTGAGCTCGTCGGAGGCGCCCATGCCCGCCATCGCGAGCCCCAGCAGGATCAGCATCGAGAAGTCGGTGCCGGCCCAGCCCTCGCCCGGCGCGTGGTCGCCGCGCACCGCGAGCATCGTGATCACGCCGAACAGCACCGCGAAGGCGCCGAACACCTGGATCGCGCGCGAGATCGCCATGCCGTGACGATGGACGTGGGCGATGCGGCCCGAGAACAGGCTCGTGAGCATCGTGCCGATCGCGCCGGCGGCGGTGAGCGCGCCGACCGTGAGCGAGCCGCCGCCGATCACCGTGGCACCGAGCGCGGGGAACAGCACGTAGGGGCGCCCGAACGTCATCGCGATCAGGTCGACGATGAAGCTCATGCGGATGTTCGGCGCGTTCTTGAGGAAGGCGAGGCCCTCCTTGAGCACCGGCCAGCCCGCCTCGACCCGCTCCCCGAGGCGCGGCAGCGACGGCAGCATCCAGATGCCCAGGAAGCCCGCGGTGAAGAGCACCGCGTCGATCGCGAAGGTCCACGGCAGGCCGATCGTCGCGGCGAGCACGCCCGCAAGCGCCGGCCCGACGGTGACCATCGCGCCGAACGAGATGCCGTTGAGCGCCGTCGCCCGGCTCAGCAGCTCGGGAGGCAGGAGGCGACCCACCACGGATCCGCGGGTCGCGTTCTGGACGGTCGACGTGATCGCGTTGACGGTGGTGACCAGGTAGAACGGCCACACCGGGGCGTGCGTGCCCTCGCCCTGGAGATGCAGCTCCCAGAAGGCGAGCGCCACGAGGGCGAGGATCGACGCCCACGAGCTGAGCGAGGCGACGATCAGCACGCGACGGCGGTCGAAGACGTCGGCGATCATGCCGCCCCAGAGTCCGGCGAGCACCATCGGCACCAGCGAGATGCCGCCGACCAGCCCGACGGCGAACGTCGACTCGGTGATGTCGTAGATCTGAAGGCCCACCGCGACGGTGGTCATGAACGCGCCGACGCCCGAGATCGCGCCGCCGATCCAGAGCCTCGCGAAGGCGGGGCTCGCCTTGAGCGGGGCGATGTCGACCAGGTGGCGGGACAGCCCGCGACGGGACGATGCGGGGGCTTCGGTGTCGCGCGGGGCGCCGGGCGGGTCCTGGGTCACCGGCCGAGTCTAGGGCGGCCGCACGACGTACCTCTCCACTGGCGTGCGCAGCGGTCGATGGGAGGAGCGTGACCCTCATCAGCAGCACCCGGCGCGTCGCCGCGTGCGCGAGCGCGCTCGCGCTGGTGGGGATGGTCCTCTGGCTGACGGGCTCGGGCGTTGTGCGGGGCATCACGATCGCCGCGCTGAGCCTCGTCGTCGCGGGGGTCGTGGTGGTCCGCATGGTCGACGCCGCGGGTTCCTCTCGCGTGGTCTACGGCCTCCTGCTCTCGGGGTTCATGCTGCTGACCGGCGCCAACGTGCTCTGGCTCGTCACCGTCCCCATCGGCGGGGCGGATGTCTCCCCCCGGCCCGAGAGCCAGCTCCTCATCGGCACGGCGTACCTGCTGCTCCTGGGCGCCGCGTTCCTCGCGATCGGGCCGTCCGTGCGCCGCGACACCGGCGGCGTGCTCGATGCCGCCACCGCCGGCGTGGCCGGTGCCGCGGCGCTCTGGATGGCCCTGCTCGCGCCCGCGTTCGAAGGCGGCGGATCCGCCGGAGACCGGGTCTACGTCTTCGCGATCACGACGCTGCTGAGTGCCTCGGCAGGCATCGTCGTCGGTGTCTCGCTCAACGGCTCGGTGCCGCGGTCGGCCCTGCCCGCCCTCGCGGGCTTCGTGCTCGCGATCGTGCTCGCCCTCACCAGCAACGCGCTGACACTTGTCGCGAGCGACCCCGTCACGGGCGCGCCGCCGTGGTGGGCGGGTGCGGGCTGGGTCCTCGCGTACGCCGCCGCGTGGGCCGCGATCGCGCATCCGGCCGGCCCCGAGGCCTTCACCGTCGGTCCGCCGCGGTCGAGCCGCCTCACGCGCCCACGGATCCTGGCGCTCGGGCTCGCGCTCGCCAGCACGCCGCTCATCGCCGTCGCCCGGTCCGTGACCGGGCACTCGGTGGACTGGCTTCCGGGAGCCTTCGCGCATCTCGTCGTCATCACGCTCGCGCTGGTGCGCGTGAGCCAGCTCGCCACCGCGCACCGCGGGGCGGAAGCGCGCCTGCGGTACCTCGCCGACCACGATGGGCTCACGGGGTTGCCCAACCGTCGCGCCGTCGAGCGGCACCTCGCGAGGCTCACCGAGCGGGTCGTCGCAGGCACGGCGCCCGGCGCGGTGGTGCTGTTCGTCGACCTCAACGGGTTCAAGCAGATCAACGACTCGCGCGGGCATGTCACCGGGGACGAGCTCCTCACCGCCGTCGGCCGTCGGCTCGCCGCGCTCAGCCGCACCGGCGGCCGGGACCTGGTCGGGCGCCTCGGCGGCGACGAGTTCGTCGCCGTGCTCGAGACCGAGGCCACGACGGCGATCGCCGAGTCCGCCGCCTCGCGCATCGTGTCCGCGTTCGGCAAGCCCTTCGCGCTCAGCGACGGCCCGGCCCGCGTCGGCGCGGGCGTCGGGTTCGCCGTCGCGCGACCGGGGGAGCCGCTCGCGGTCGACACGCTGCTCCGTCGCGCGGATCGCGCCATGTACCTGGACAAGCGCGCGCAGAGCTGAGGCTGCGTGCGCCGTCAGCCGAGCGGCTTCTTGAGGAAGGTCGCGGTGGCCGCGAACCCCAGGGACTCGTAGAACCCCTGAGCGCGGCTCGTGGCGACCCACACGTATGCGACGGACCAGCCCGACGCCTCACGCTCGGCCGCCTGGACGAGGGCACGCCTGCGGCCCCGACCGCGACGCGCGGGCGCCACGTACAGCTCCGTGATCACCGCCACAGCGCCGCCGGCGAAGATCGCCGGCATGCGCTGCGCCACGAGGTAGCCGACAGGCATTCCGTCGTGCTCCGCGACGAGCACCGCCGTGTCCTCGCTGCCCAGCAGCGCGGAGAAGGCGTCCTCGGCCGCCGACGGGGACGGGCGCGCGCCGAGCGCGAGCTCCGAGGCGAACACCGCGAGCGCCGCGCCGTCCGCGTCGACCGCGGGCCGGACCCGATCGAACGAATCGTCCATCCGATGACGCTACCTCCCGCCGAGCGCCGTCGCCCCTGCTATCAGCGCGCCGCTTCGCACCGGACCGCGGCGTGGCACAATCGCGCCATGCCAGGTACCAACCTCACGCGCGCCGAGGCCGAGGCCCGCGCCGCCATCGTCGACGTCGACACCTACGCCGTCGACCTCGACCTCACCTCGTCGGACACCACCTTCCGTTCGACCTCCACCGTGCGCTTCTCCGCCACCGCGGGCGAGAGCACCTTCATCGACCTCATCGCCCCGAGCGTCGAGCGCATCGTGCTCAACGGCGTCGAGCTCGACCCCGCGACGCACTTCGCGGACTCGCGCATCTCGCTCCCCGGCCTCGCTGCGGACAACGAGCTGGTGGTCGACGCGACGTGCGAGTACATGAACACCGGCGAGGGCCTGCACCGCTTCGTCGACCCCGAGGACGGCGAGGTGTACCTCTACTCGCAGTTCGAGGTCGCCGACACGCGCCGCGTGTACGCGGTGTTCGAGCAGCCCGACCTCAAGGCGTCGTTCTCCTTCGCGGTGACCGCGCCCGAGCACTGGCACGTGCTCTCGAACTCGCCGTCCGCCAAGGAGCCCGCGGAGGGCACCATCACGGTCGCCGGCACCGAGCATGCCAAGGCACGCTGGTCCTTCTCCCCCACCACGCGCATCCCCTGCTACGTCACCGCGATCGTCGCGGGTCCGTACCACGAGGTCGAAGGCACGGTGAAGTCCCGCAAGGGCACGCTGCAGGCGAACGTGTACTGCCGCAAGGGCCTCGCGCCGTACCTCGACGCGGACGTCATCCTCGACGACACCCAGCAGGGCTTCACCTTCTACGAGGAGAAGTTCGAGACGGACTACCCGTTCGAGAAGTACGACCAGATCTTCGTCCCCGAGTTCAACGCGGGCGCGATGGAGAACGCCGGCTGCGTCACCTTCCTCGAGGACTACGTGTTCCGTTCCAAGACCGCGCAGGCGCGCGTCGAGCGCCGCACGGTGACCGTGCTGCACGAGCTCGCGCACATGTGGTTCGGCGACCTCGTCACCATGAAGTGGTGGAACGACCTGTGGCTCAACGAGTCGTTCGCGGAGTTCGCCTCCACGCTCGCGACCGCGGAGGTCACCCAGTACAAGAACTCCTGGGTGACGTTCAACGCGCTCGAGAAGTCGTGGGCGTACCGCCAGGACCAGCTCCCGTCGACCCACCCGATCATGGCCGACATCAAGGACCTCGAGGACGTCGAGGTGAACTTCGACGGCATCACCTACGCCAAGGGCGCGTCCGTGCTGCGCCAGCTGGTCGCCTGGGTGGGCCAGGACGAGTTCTTCGCGGGCGTCGCCGAGTACTTCCGCAAGCACCACCACTCCAACGCGACCCTGAACGACCTGCTCGTCGAGCTCGAGAAGGCGTCGGGACGCGACCTGTCCGGCTGGTCGGACGTGTGGCTCCAGAAGGCAGGCGTCACCACGCTGCGTCCCGTCATCGAGACGGACGATGCGGGTGTCATCACGTCCTTCGCGGTCGCCCAGGAGGTGCCCGCCGAGTGGCCGACCCAGCGCCCGCATCGTCTCCGCATCGGCGGCTACGACCTCGCGGTGGACGCCGAGGGCGAGGACGTGCTCGCGCAGACGTGGTCGGTCGAGGTCGACATCGACGGCGAGCTGACGCCCATCGACGCGCTCGTGGGCAAGGCGCGCCCGGCGCTCGTGCTGGTCAACGACGGCGACCTCGCGTACGCCAAGGTCCGCCTCGACGAGGCCTCGCTCGCGACCGCGGTCGAGCACGTGTCCAAGTTCACGGACCCGCTCGCACGCTCGATGGTGCTCGCGGCCGCGTGGGACATGACGCGCGACGCGGAGATGCCCGCTCGCCAGTACGTCGACCTGGTGCTCGGATGCATCGGCCAGGAGACCGAGTCGACCACCGTGCTCGTGCTGCTGCGCCAGCTCGCGACGACCATCGCGCTCTACGTGCACCCCACGCACACCGACGCGGTCCAGGCCGCGGCGGCGCGCGAGATCTGGCAGCTGATCATGGCGTCCGATGCGGGCTCCGACAACCAGCTCCAGTTCGTCAAGGCCTTCGCGGGCCTCGCGTGCGTCGACTCGATGTTCGACACCGTCCAGGCGCTCATCGACGGCAAGCTCCAGCTCGACGGTCTGGCCGTCGACGCGGACCTCGCGTGGGACCTGCTGATCTCGCTGGCCGCCGGCGGCCGTGCGGGCGACGTCGCGATCGAGCTGCAGCTGTCCAAGGACGCGACGGCCTCGGGCCAGCGCCGTGCCGCGCACGCCCGTGCCTCGGTCGCGACCGCGGCGGCGAAGCGCGCGGCGTTCGACGCGCTCATCAACGCGGAGAAGGACCTCCCCAACGCGCTCCAGTACGAGACCATCGCGGGCTTCAACCACGTCCACGACCTCGACCTGCTGGTGCCGTTCGTGGACGAGTACTTCGACGCGCTGCGCCGCATCTACGGCACCAAGACGAACGAGATCGCCGCGAACCTCATCGAGGGCCTGTACCCGACCCTGCTGGCCGGGCGCGTGCCCGACCTTCAGGACAAGGCGTTCGCATGGCTCGAGGCCAACGCCGACGCGCACGATGCTCTCAAGCGCCTGGTGCGCGAGGGCTCGGACGGCGTGCGCCGCGCGCTCAAGGCCCAGGCCGCCGACTTGGCCTACGGAGGCTGATCGCCCGCGGGCGACGATGCGAGAGGCCGCCCCGGTTCGCGCCGGGGCGGCCTTTCGCATGGGCACGATGCGCGGGCCCCGGGATCTCGCAGAAGCGACACTGAGGCACCTCTTCGGGAGCGGAGGGAGGTGGGGACTGCCAGACTTGAGACATGCCAGGCATGAACCTCACCAAGCAGGAGGCCGCGGAGCGCTTCGCCACGGTCTCGCACGCCCGCTACGCGATCGACCTCGACTTCAGCGGCTCGGGCCGTACCTTCCGCTCCGACACCACCGTCGAGTTCGACGCGACGCCCGGGGCGAGCACCTTCATCGAGGCCGCCTGGGCGGACATCGACGTGATCGAGCTCAACGGCGAGGCGCTCGACCCGGCGCTCCACACGGACGGACGGATCCCTCTCGAGGACCTGCAGGAGCACAACACGCTGCGCGTCGCGGGCGACTTCGGGTACCGCAACGACGGCCAGGGCATCCACCGCTTCGTCGACCCCGCGGACGGGGAGGTCTACCTCTACAGCCAGTTCGCGGCGAACGACACGCGCGCGGCGTTCGCGTGCTTCGACCAGCCCGACATCAAGGGCGAGTTCACGTTCACCGTCACGGTGCCCGAGCACTGGGTCGTCGTCTCCAACTCGCCCACCCCTGAGCCCGAGGCCCTCGAGGAGGGTCTCGCGCGCTGGGCGTTCGGCCCGACCGTCCCGATCCCCAGTTACGGCGCGGCCGTGGTCGCGGGTCCCTACGCGTACCACGAGGGCCTGCTGCACGGCGCGGACGGCGACATCCCCGCGCGCGTCTACGGGCGCCCGTCGCTCGAGCAGCACTTCGACGGCGACCGCGTGCTCGAGGACACCCAGGCGGGCCTCGAGCTCTACGAGAGCGTGTTCCAGACCCCGTACCCGTACGAGAAGTACGACCAGATCTACGTGCCGCAGTACAACCTGGGCGCGATGGAGAACATCGGCTGCGTCACCATCTCCGAGGACCGCCTGCTGTTCCGCGGCCGGCCCACCGCCGCGGAGCTCGAGTTCCGCACCGTCGTGGTGCTGCACGAGCTCGCTCACATGTGGTTCGGCAACCTCGTCACCATGAAGTGGTGGGACGACCTGTGGCTCAACGAGTCGTTCGCCGAGTTCATCGGCACGTGGGCCGCCGCCGAGGTCTCCGAGTGGAAGGACGCCTGGGTCACGTTCGCCGCGGACCGCAAGTCCGTCGCGTACGTCCAGGACCAGCTCCCCACCACGCACGCGATCGTCACCGAGGTGCCCGACACCGAGGCCACGGTGTCCGCGTTCGACATGATCACGTACGCGAAGGGCGCGTCCGCGCTCAAGCAGCTCGCGCAGTTCGTGGGCGAGGACGCCTTCTTCGGCGGCGTCGCCTCGTACCTGCAGCGCTACCACCACGGCAACGCGACGCTCGCGGAGTTCCTCGCGGAGGTGGAGTCCGCCGCCGAGCGCAGGCTCGACGGGTGGGCCGAGGTCTGGCTCGAGACGCCCGGCGTCACCACGCTCCGTCCGATCATCGCGACGGACGATGCGGGCGCCCTCACGCGCCTCGCGGTCGCCGAGGACGTGCCGGTCGAGCACCCCGTGCATCGTCCGCACGGCGTCGAGATCGCAGGGTACGAGCTCTCCGAGGGCACGTTCGAGCGCTCGTGGACGGTGTCCGCCACCCTGGACGGCCCGCTCACCGAGGTGCCCGAGGCGGTCGGTCACGCTCGTCCCGCGCTGCTGCTGGTCAACGACCGCGACCTCACGTACGCGAAGCTCCACCTCGACGAGCTCTCGCTCGCCAACCTCGAGGCGCACATCGCCCACGTCGACGACGCGATGGCGCAGGCGACCGTGCTGGACGCCCTGTGGCACATGACGCGCGACGGCTCGCTCGCCGCACAGCGCTACATCGACGCGGTGCTGAGCGTCGCACCGCGGCTCCTCAACTCCGCGACCGCCGAGTCCCACCTCGCGCTCATGGTGATCGCGCTGCGCCGCTACCTCGCGCCCGAGCACGTCGCGGAGATCACCGAGGCGGCGGCGGAGCGGCTCTGGCTCGCCGTGGGCGAGGCCGAGCCCGGCTCCGACATCCAGCTCCAGCTGCTCAAGGGCTACGCGCAGGTCGCGTCGACCACCGAGCAGGGCCTGCGCCTCCGCGCGCTCGTCGAGGGCACGGCGGAGATCGCGGGCCTCGACATCGACTCGGACCTCACGTGGGACCTCCTCGGGGGCCTGGCGGCCGCCGGCGGCATCGACCTCGAGGAGGTCGACCACTACGCCTCGCTCGACGTCAGCGCCGCGGGCCAGCGCCGCGCCGCGGGCGTCCGCGCCGCCATCGCGACGCCCGAGGCCAAGCAGGCCGCGTGGGATGCGCTGGTCCGTCCCGCCGACGGCCCCGCGATCAACGCCGTGCAGTTCCAGATGGCCGCGGGCCTCGCGCGCGCGGTCGACCCCGCGCTGCTCGCACCCCTGGTGGACGACCTGCTCGGCTCGCTGCGCGAGTACTACGACGCCAACGCGGGATTCGTTGGCGTCCGCGTCGCGCGGCTCGTGCTGCCCGTGAACCTGGTGGGCCGCGTCGACGGCCTCGCGGGGCGCCTCGAGCAGTGGCTCGCCGACAACGACGACGCGCCGAGCGTGCTGCGCAAGGTGGTGGTCGAGGGCCTCGACCACGTGCGCCGCGCGCAGATCGCTCAGACCACGAGCCGCATGGCGGCCGCCTCCTAGCGAGGCGAGGGACGATGCGGCACGCGCCGCATCGTCCCGGCGGCGGTCAGGAGCGCGCGGACTTGATCGCGCGGAACAGGCGTCGCACGCGCGGGTGCTCGAAGAGGTCGTCGAGCAGCACCGGGACGCCGTTGCCGTCCGTGACGGGCATGCACCAGTTGGGGTACTCGGTGTCGGTGCCCGGCATGTTCTGCGCGCGCCGCTCCCCCACCGCGTCGGTCACCGCGACGCCGGTGAGCAGCGCGGGGCTCGACAGGACCCAGCGGTGGAGCCCCGCGATGAGGTCCTCCTCGTTGTAGTCCGAGAGGATCCAGCGGCGCTCGAGCATGACGTCGATGAAGGCCTGGCGCTCACGCTCGGCCTCGGCCTGCGCGTCCTCGATGGACCCCTCGCCCAGCATCCCGAGCTCGGCACGCAGGCGCACGTGCTCGCCCGCGAGGTACGCGCCGGTGGGCGGCAGGTCATGCGTGGTGACCGCGGCGAGCGTGTCGGCGCGGTAGTCCTCCGGCAGGCGCGGCGCGCCGTCGTCGTGACGCTCGAACCACGCGATCGACGTGCCGAGGATGCCGCGGCCGTGGAGGTACTCCCGCACCCACGGCTCGACCGTGCCCAGGTCCTCGCCGATGACGATCGCACCCGCGCGCTCCGCCTCGAGCGCGATGATCCCGATGAGCGCCTCGTGGTCGACGTAGACGTACACGCCGTCGACGGGGACGTGCCCCTCGGGCACCCACCACTGCCGGAACATGCCGAGCACGTGGTCGATGCGCAGCGCGCCCGCGTTGCGGACGGCGGCGCGCACCAGGTCGCGGAACGGGAGGTACGCGGCCGCCTCGAGCGCGCGCGGCTGCCACGGCGGGATGGACCAGTCCTGGCCCAGCGCGTTGTAGAAGTCCGGCGGCGCGCCCATGCTCATGCCCTGGGCGAGCACGCGCTGGTACGACCACGCGTCGGCGCCCTCGGGGTGGACGCCCACCGCGAGGTCGATCATCACGCCGATGCTCATGCCGGCGCGGTCCGCGGTCGCCTGTGCGCGGGCGAGCTGCTCCTCGCAGATCCATTGGAGCCACGCGTGGTAGAGCACCCGGTCCGCGTGCTCGTCGCGCCACGCGGCCACCGCGGGCGAGGACGGCGACTCGAGCTCCGCGGGCCACGGCAGGCCCTTGTGCGCCTCCGCGATCGCGCTCCACGTCGCGAAGTCCTCGAGCGCGGCGCCCTCACGGATGCAGAACTGCTCGAACAGCGCCTCGCGGCCCGCCGAGCGGGGCGCGCGGAACACCTCCTCGAGCGCGGCGGCCTTGAGGCGCCAGATCGCGTTGCGGTCGAGCTGCTCGTCCGTGTCGTTGGTGCGCTGCGGCCGCTCCGCCTCCCACGCGAGGAGCGCGCGCTGCTGCGACGGGAGGTACGCAACCTCGGGGATGTCCTCGACGCGGATGTAGAGCGGCGACATGTAGCGCTTGGACGTCGGCAGGTACGGGGAGTTCGTGATCGGGGCCACGGGCTCCGTCGCGTGGAGCGGGTTGATGAGCACGAAGTCGGCCTCGCCGCGCGCCTTGCCGAGCGCGCAGAGGTCGGCGAGGTCCGCGAGGTCCCCGATCCCCCATGAGCGCGACGAGCGCAGCGAGTACAGCTGCACTGTGAGGCCCCACGGACGATGCTCGCGCACGTGCGCGGGCACGGTCACCTCGCGCGGGGTCACCACGACGTAGCCGCGCGCGGTGCGACCCGTGGTGCGCGCCTCGACCAGATGCCAGCCGAGCGGGAGGTCGCCGGGGATCTCGAAGGTGGCCCGCCCCATCGTCTGGTGGCCCACCTCCCGCGGAGGCACCCAGCGGTCGAGCTGCTCGGGCTCGCGCTCCTCCCCGGACTCGAGGGTCAGCGTGAGCTCGGCGGGCTCGCCGTCCACCACGTGCACGGGGATCTCGCGGGAATCGCCCTGCGTGACCACCGTCACCGGCGGCACCAGCCGCAGCCATTCCTGGTCCTCGAGCGCCGCGAGCGAGCGTTCGCATGCGGCGTCTGACGAGGCATCGAGCCCCATCGCGGCGAGGGCGGCGCGGATGGCCGCGGCGGAGCAGTGGACCTGGGTTCCGTCGATGGCGTAGTACTCCACCGAGACTCTGCACGCGCGCGCGAGCGCGACGAGAGCCTCCGACGGAGTCTCGCGCTCGACCTCGGGCGCATCGATCACACTGCAATCCTGCCAGATGCGAGGGTGGATAGGTCGAGCGCCGCGCGCTGGTTACATTGGTCCAATGCTGCATCTGGAAACCTCGGAGCCGGAGACGTCCTCGTCCGTCGACTCGACGCTCACGGGCCCCGCGGGCGATATCGCCGACACCTGGTCGGATATTCTCAGCGGCCGCAACGGCGAGCTCGTCGGCCTCGGCATCGCGCTGCTGATCCTGGTGCTCGCGTGGTTCGTCGGCCGCGCGCTCATCCAGGGCATCACCATGGGCATCGAGCGCGGCGCCCCGCTGGACCACCGCGCCCGCCGCGCGCTGCGCAAGGCCAAGATGCCTGTCGCGGAGCCGCCGACCATGGAGCTGAGGCTCGAGGCCGAGCGGCGCCGTCAGCGCGCCAACACGCTCAGGCGCGTGCTCACGTCCACTCTCGCGGTGATCCTCATCGCGATCGGGGTCACCACCGCGCTGTCGGTGTTCGGCGTCCCCGTGGGGCCGATGCTCGCCTCCGCCGGTATCGCCGGTGTGGCGCTGGGCTTCGGCGCCCAGTCGCTGGTCAAGGACGTGCTGAGCGGCGTGTTCATGCTCATGGAGGACCAGTACGGCGTGGGCGATGTGGTGAACCTGGGCGAGGCCACCGGCACGGTCGAGGAGGTGGCGCTGCGGTGCACGCGGCTGCGGTCGCTCGACGGCACCGTCTGGTACGTGCCCAACGGGGAGATCACGCGCGTGGGGAACATGACGCGGCTATGGTCGCGCGCGCTCATCGAGGTCCGCTTCGCGTACGACACCGACATCGAGGCCGCGCGCCAGGCGATGATCGACGCGGTCGAGGCGGCGCGCGGCAGCCACAAGCGGATCGCCGCCGCGATCCTTGGCGATGCCGAGGTCGCGGGCGTCGAGTCGCTCGAGTACAACGCGGTGATGCTCCGCCTGCTGGTGCAGGTGAACCCGGCGACGCAGTGGGATGTGCAGCGCGAGGTGCGGATGCAGCTGCGCCGCGTCCTCGCCGAGCGCGGGATCGAGCTCGCGGTGCCCGGCGACGCCATGGTGGTCGACAGCGGACGCGGCACGCGCGCGGTGCACGACTCCGCGGCCGACGACGAGCGCGACCAGCCCACCGATGACAACGGGCGGCCGCTGCCGCCACGGAACGACGCGGACGGGGACGACGAGTGACCGACGCACCCACCCCCGCGCCGGGCATGACCGTGGGAGCCGGCCCCACGCAGACCGAGAGTCAGAGCTTCTTTGAGGCGGTCGGCGGCCACGCGACCTTCGAGGCGATCGTCCGCAGGTTCTACGACGGCGTCGAGCACGATCCGGTCCTCAAGCCGATGTACCCGGCCGACGACATGGAGGGCGCCGTCCAACGCCTCACCATGTTCCTCGAGCAGTACTGGGGCGGGCCCACCACGTACTCCGAGCAGCGCGGCCACCCGCGCCTGCGCATGCGGCACATGCCGTTCAAGGTCAACCCCGATGCCCGCGACCGCTGGATCGCGTGCATGCGCGAGGCCGTCGCGCGGCAGGACCTCGCGCCGCTGCACGCGGTCACGCTGATGGACTACCTCGAGCGCGCCGCGCACTCGATGGTCAACTCTTTCGAACCGACCGAGGAGGTCTGATGTCCGTGACCGAGGACGTGTGGGCGGAGTCCGCCGTGGCGGCAGGTCTGGCCGCGCTCACGCTGCGCCGCGACGGGGACACGAGCTTCGAGGGCGACTCGATGCCGATGCCCGGCGGCCGCGTCTTCGGCGGCCAGGTGCTCGCCCAGGCGCTGCTCGCCGCGGGCGCCACCGTTCCCGACGACCGCTTCGCGCACTCGCTGCACGGCTACTTCCTGCGCGCGGGGGACGCCTCCAAGCCCATCCAGTTCGAGGTCGAGGTGCTCCGTGACGGGCGCTCCTTCTCCGCTCGGCGCACGCACGCGCTCCAGGAGGGCCGCCCGATCCTGTCGATGATCGCGTCCTTCCAGGTCGAGCAGGAGGGACCCGAGCACGCGGTGCGCATGCCCGAGGTCCCCGGCCCCGAGACCGTGCGGTCGGGCATCGACGTGCTCGCGCCGTTCCAGGGGCACCCGTCGGCCGACTTCTGGCTCACCGAGGCGCCCTTCGACGTGCGCCACGTCGAGGGCTCGCTGTTCCTGGGCCCCGACAAGCGGCCCAAGCAGCACCAGACGGCGTGGATGCGCCTCCGCCAGCCGATCGAGGGCTCCGACCTGCTCCACCGCGCGTTCCTCGCCTTCGGCTCCGACCAGGTGATGCTCGAGCCCCTGCTGCGCCGCCACGGCGCCTCGTGGGTGACCCCCGACATCTCGTTCGCGAGCCTCGACCACGCGATGTGGTGGCACCGGCCGGCCCGCGCCGACGAGTGGCTGCTGTTCGTCCAGGACTCCCCCACGGCCCAGGGCGGCCGAGGTCTCACGGGCACCTGGATCTTCTCCGAGGACGGCAGGCTCGTCGCCTCGGCGGCCCAGGAGGGCATGATCCGCCTCTAGCTCGGCTTATCTGCCAGGGACGATGCGCGACCGGCGCATCATCCTTTGCATCCGATCAATTGTTGCATTTGTGTAACGAAGCCCGTCTCAGTTGGACAGGACACAGGTCCCGGTTGTTACGGTCGCAGGGCCGTTCCCGAGAGCAAACGCTCATCAAAGGGGACGCCAATGACCAGCCAAAGGCCTCCTGACGCGACCCGTCCCCGGTAGACGCGTCGGAGTGTTAGTAGCGACGCTTCCGCGTTGCCCGGCGGGCCCGTGATTGCCGTCCGACGGCTGCGAGTCCCCTCGCTAGCCGAGGCCCTTGCGCACCTCTCGAGGAGCTGAAGGACCACATGAACGACGACACGATCGCCCTGCGCGCAGACGGCCTCTACAAGGTCTTCGGGCGCCACGCCGACGAGGCGGTGATCGCGCTGCACCGGGGGACGCCGCGTGAGGACCTCCCCTCCGGCACCACCGCCGCCGTCATCGACGCCTCCTTCGAGGTGAGGCGCGGCGAGATCTTCGTGGTGATGGGGCTGTCCGGCTCGGGCAAGTCGACCCTCATCCGCATGCTGAACGGCCTGCACGAGGCCACCGCAGGAACCGTCGAGGTGGGCGGCGAGTCGATCACCGACATCCCCGCCAAGCGCCTGCGCGAGATCCGCAGGAAGCGCATCTCGATGGTGTTCCAGCACTTCGCGCTGCTGCCCCACCGCACGGTGATCGACAACGTCGCCTACGGCCTCGAGATCCAGGGCGTCGAGCGTGAGGAGCGCGTCGCCAAGGCGCGTCAGGTCACCGAGATCGTCGGGCTCAAGGGCTGGGAGGAGAAGCACCCCGCGGAGCTCTCCGGCGGCATGCAGCAGCGCGTGGGACTCGCCCGTGCGCTCGCGGCCGACACGGACGTGCTGCTCATGGACGAGGCCTTCTCCGCGCTCGACCCGCTGATCCGTCGCGAGATGCAGGACCAGCTGCTCGAGCTCCAGGCGGAGCTCGGCAAGACCATCATCTTCATCACTCACGACCTCAACGAGGCCATGTACATCGGCGACCGCATCGCCGTCATGCGCGACGGCCGCATCGTCCAGATCGGCTCGCCCGAGGACATCCTCACCAACCCCGCGAACGACTACGTGGAGCAGTTCGTGCAGGACGTCGACCGCACCAAGGTGCTCACCGCGGAGTCTGTCATGCGCAAGCCGCGCGCCGTGGTCCACGTCGGCGCAGGCCCCCGCGCCGCGCTGACCCTCATGCGCGACGAGCAGCTCGCCGGCGCGTACGTGGTGAACAAGGACCGCAGCATCGTCGGCTGGGTCCGCGACCGGGACGTGTTCGACCTGGTGCGCCGCGGCGTGAAGGACCTCTCGAGCGTGATCCAGTCCGACCACGGCGCCGTCGCGAAGGACACCGCGCTCGCGGACCTCTTCATCCCGTCGCTCGAGGCCGCGCTGCCGCTCGGCGTGCTCGACGAGCGCGACCGGCTCGTGGGCGTCATCCCGCGCGTCACGCTGCTCGCCGCGCTCGGCGGCGAGCCCGAGGCCGCCGTCCAGGCCGCGCCGCGACCCGACCCGATGCCCACCGCCGAGGTCGACCAGGTCCTGGAGGCCGCGGTCGGAGCCGGCGCCACCGAGACGAAGGAGGCCATCTGATGGAATTCCGCATCCCCGTAGGAACCTGGATCGACAGCTTCTTCGACTGGCTCGAGGACACGTTCTCGTGGTTCTTCGAGGGCCTCCGCGAGATCTTCATCCAGCTCTTCGACGCCGTCGCCTGGGTCTTCGCGACGCCTCCGGAGCTCGTCGTGGTCGTCGTCGTCGCGCTCGGCGCGCTGCTGGCGCGTGGATGGAGGTTCGCCGTGGGCTCCGTGCTCGGCCTGCTCTTCATCATCGGCGTCGACCAGTGGGACAACGCGATCGACTCGCTCGCGCTCGTGCTGGTCGCCGCGTTCCTCGCCGTCGCGCTCTCGGTGCCGCTCGGTATCTGGGCCGCGCGCAACGACACGGTCTCCAAGGTGGTGAAGCCCGTCATGGACTTCCTGCAGACGCTGCCCGCCTTCGTCTACCTCATCCCCGCGCTCGCGCTGTTCCGCGTCGGCGTGGCCCCCGGCGTGATCGCGACCATCGTCTTCGCGATGGCCCCCGGCGTGCGCCTCACCGAGCTCGGCATCCGCGGCGTGGACAAGGAGGTCGTCGAGGCCGGCCAGGCCTTCGGCGCGCACCCGCGTCGCATCCTGCGCCAGATCCAGATCCCGCTCGCGATGCCCTCGATCATGGCCGGCATCAACCAGATCATCATGCTGTCGCTCTCGATGGTCGTCATCGCGGGCTTCGTCGGCGCGGGCGGCCTCGGCGGCGACGTGGTCCAGGCGGTCTCGGCCCTCAACGGCCGGCTCGGCTGGGAGGCCGGCCTTTCCGTGGTGGTGCTCGCGATCCTGCTCGACCGGTTCACCGCATCGTTCGGCAAGGGCATGGGCCTGTACTCGACGTGGCGCAAGCGCCGCCTCGCGCGCCACGAGGCCGCCGAGCAGGCCCGCTTCGACGCCGAGGAGACCAGCGCCCCGACCGCGACGAGCGCGCCGCAGCTCGGCGTCTGACCACCACCGCATCGTCCTCCGGGACGGTGCCTCGACCTCGCGGCTTCTGAGGGAGCCGCGTGCACCCCGCCTCTACCGATGGGCGGCCGGTGCTCACTGCGGGGGGAGACACCCCTCGCTGCGAAAGGAAACATCATCATGAAGCTTCGCGCCTTCGCGCCCTTCGCCATGGCCGCCGCCGGCGGCCTCGTGCTCGCCGGCTGCTCGGCGGACGCCGAGACCACCGAGGAGGCGACCTCGGGCACCGGGACCGCCGGTGGCGACCTCACCCTCGCCGTGTTCAACGGCTGGGACGAGTCGCTCGCGACCTCGCTCCTGTGGGAGAACATCCTCGAGGGCAAGGGCTACAACGTCGAGCTCGAGTACGCCGACCCCGCCGTGGTGTTCCAGGGCGTCGCGGACGGCGACTACGACGTGGTGACCGACGTGTGGCTGCCGCTCACCCACGCCTCGTACATCGAGGAGTTCGGTGACGACATGGAGGAGATCGGCGCCTGGTTCGACTCCGCCGCCCTCACCGTCGCGGTCAACGCCGACGCTCCGATCGACTCGCTCGCGGACCTCGCGGAGCACGCCGACGAGTTCGACGGCCGCATCGTCGGCATCGAGCCCGGCGCGGGCCTCACCGCGACCGTCCAGGACGCGGTCATCCCGACCTACGGCCTGGAGGGCATGGAGTTCCTCACCTCGTCGACCCCCGCGATGCTCTCGGAGCTCGACACCGCCACGTCGAACGGCGAGAACATCATCGTCACGCTGTGGGAGCCCCACTGGGCCTACGGCGCGTACGACCTCAAGAACCTCGAGGACCCCGAGGGCACGCTCGGCGAGGCCGAGAACATCGTGACCTACGGCCGCACCGGCCTGGGCGAGGACTTCCCCGAGGTCGCCGAGTGGATGGGTGCGTTCACCATGGACGCCGACCACCTGTACGACCTCGAGAACCAGCTCAACGGCGCGGACTCGGCCGACTACGCGGACATCGTGTCCGAGTGGGTCGCCGCGAACCAGGAGTGGGTCGACTCGCTCACCGCGTAGCACCCGTCCTCACCGCAGCGCCGGTCGCTCCCTCGGGGCGGCCGGCGCTGTCGCGTTCCCAGCCCTTCCCCCACCCGGAACCCGCCCCGCCTCCCCGAATGGGGCGTTCGACGTCGCATTCCCGCGCCCGGCGCACGGTGCGGGGCAGCTACGGTCGCTCAGCGCTTGCGGAACGTCACCGGCTCGTCGAGATGCGGCGCCCACGCCTCGCGCTCGGACTCGGTCAGCCGTCGCGGGCGCTGCGTCGCGTTGTCGATGAGCACGAGCGTGGTCGCGGCCCTGGCGTAGAGCACCGGATCCTCGCCGCCCGCGGGCGACCACACCTCGTAGCAGATCTCGAGGCTCGCTCCCCCGAGCCGGCCGATCCACAGCTGCACGTCGAGCGGGCGGCGGAGGTACGGGATGGGCGCCAGGTACTCGACCTGCTGCGCCGCGATGAGCGTGAGCGTCTCCGCGTCGGGGCCGCCGGCGATCAGCGCGGTGTGCGGCACCTCGTGCTCCTCCGCCGCCGAGCGGTCCGCCCAGAACACGCGGATGCGCGCCTCCTCGAGCAGGCGGAGCATCTCCGCGTTGTTGACGTGGCCGTAGGCGTCGAGGTCCGACCACCGCAGCGTGATCGGCACGTGGATGCGCGTCATGCCCCTCACGCTAGCGCGGCTGCCCGCCTAGCCTGGCCGCATGGAGTTCTCGGAGCCGCAGGTCATCCTCTTCGTCGCCGACTGCGAGCGCGCCGCATCGTTCTACGGCGCGCTGGGGTTCACCGAGACCTTCCGCAGCGGGGACGATGCGCCGGTCAAGATCGAGTTGGCGCTCGGCGGCTTCACGCTCGGGTTGGCGCTGCCCGGTCCCGCCGCGGAGAGCCACGGCCTCTCCCCCGTGACCGAGGGCGACCGCGCATGCCTCACCCTCTGGACGGACGATGTGGACGGCGCCTACGCGCGCGCCGTCGGGTCCGGCGGGGCGCCGCGGCGCGAGCCGCATGCGTTCCGCGACGTGCTTCGCGTGGCGTTCGTCAACGACCCGGACGGGCACCCGGTGCAGCTGGTGCAGCGGGCGGGGTGAGGCCCGGCGCGACGCTCAGCGCCCCACAGCGCGCGACCGACGCGCTGAAGCGGCCGTGGATGCCCCACTAGGTGCTGGCGAAGGTGCGCGGTCGTGGTGCATCCGGGTGACGGGATGCAAGCGGCCGGGCGGGTGCACGAGAGCCCCCGACGCGGGGCGTCGGGGGCTCTCGACCGAGATCAGTCGCGCGTGAGCTTGCGGTACGTCACGCGGTGCGGGCGCGCCGCCTCGGCGCCGAGGCGCTCGACCTTGTTGGCCTCGTAGGACTCGAAGTTGCCCTCGAACCAGAACCACTTGGCCGGGTCCTCCTCGGTGCCCTCGTAGGCGAGGATGTGCGTCGCGACGCGGTCGAGGAACCAGCGGTCGTGCGAGACCACCACGGCGCAGCCGGGGAACTCCAGCAGCGCGTTCTCGAGCGAGCCGAGGGTCTCGACGTCGAGGTCGTTGGTCGGCTCGTCGAGCAGCAGCACGTTGCCACCCTCCTTGAGCGTGAGCGCGAGGTTGAGGCGGTTGCGCTCACCACCGGAGAGCACGCCGGCGGGCTTCTGCTGGTCCGGGCCCTTGAAGCCGAATGCGCTCACATACGCACGCGAGGGCATCTCGACCTTGCCCACGTTGATGTAGTCGAGGCCGTCGGACACGACCTCCCACAGCGACTTGTTCGGGTCGATGCCGCCGCGGCTCTGGTCGACGTACGAGACCTGCACGGTCTCCCCGACCTTCAGCTCGCCGTCGTCGAGCGGCTCGAGGCCCACGATGGTCTTGAACAGCGTGGTCTTGCCGACGCCGTTGGGACCGATGACGCCCACGATGCCGTTGCGCGGCAGCGAGAAGGACAGCCCGTCGATGAGCGTGCGGTCGCCGAAGCCCTTCTTGAGGTTCTTGGCCTCGATGACCACGGAGCCCAGGCGCGGGCCCGGCGGGATCTGGATCTCCTCGAAGTCGAGCTTCCGGGTGCGCTCCGCCTCGGCGGCCATCTCCTCGTAGCGTGCGAGGCGCGCCTTCGACTTGGTCTGGCGGCCCTTCGCGTTGGAGCGGACCCACTCGAGCTCCTCCTTGAGGCGCTTCGCGAGCTTCGCGTCCTTCTTGCCCTGGACCTGGAGGCGCTCCTGCTTCTTCTCGAGGTAGGTCGAGTAGTTGCCCTCGTACGGGTAGAGGCGGCCGCGGTCGACCTCGCAGATCCACTCCGCGACGTGGTCGAGGAAGTAGCGGTCGTGGGTCACGGCGAGCACGGCGCCGGGGTACTTGGCGAGGTGCTGCTCGAGCCACAGCACGGACTCGGCGTCGAGGTGGTTGGTGGGCTCGTCGAGCAGCAGCAGGTCCGGCTTCTCGAGCAGCAGGCGGCACAGCGCGACGCGGCGGCGCTCACCACCGGACAGCACCTTGACGTCCGCGTCGGGGGCCGGGCAGCGCAGCGCGTCCATGGCCTGCTCGAGCTGGGCGTCGAGGTCCCACGCGTTGGCGTGGTCGAGCTCCTCCTGGAGCGTGCCCATCTCCGCGAGCAGGGTGTCGTAGTCGGCGTCGGGGTTCGCCATCTCCTCGGAGATCGCGTTGAAGCGCTCGAGTTTGCCGTAGATCTCGCCGACGCCCTCGCGGATGTTGCCGATGACGTCCTTGTCCTCGTTCAGCGGCGGCTCCTGCATGAGGATGCCCACCGTGTAGCCGGGGGTGAGGCGCGCCTCGCCGTTCGAGGGCTCCTCGAGGCCGGCCATGATCTTGAGGATGGTCGACTTGCCTGCGCCGTTGGGGCCCACCACGCCGATCTTCGCGCCCGGGTAGAAGGCCATGGTGACGTCGTCGAGGATGACCTTGTCACCGTGCGCCTTGCGCGCCTTCTGCATGGTGTAGATGAACTCTGCCACTGCTGCTCCGTCAGTAGAACCGTGCGGGCGCGCCGAGGCGCCCGAATGCCGCCTCTAGCCTACGGGAGGACGATGCGGCGGCGGGCGCAGCGCGGGCCGCTCCCGCCGCCGCCCGGCTCACGACGCCTCGGCCATCGCGTCAGCGTCGTCTTCGAGGGGGTCGTCGCGGGGGTCGTCGAGGAGTCCGTCCTCGAGGGCGGCCGGCTGCGCGCCCTCCTCGGACGGCACGGCGTCGTCGCCCGCGCGTGAGGCGACCACGGCCTCCGCGGCCGCGCCCATGTCCTCCTCGCCGAGCGAGGCGTCCCCGATGGCGCGGGTGAACGTCGCGACGCCTCGCATGCAGTCCGGACCCAGCGCGGACGCATCGATCACGTGGTCGACCCGGGTGCCGTCCTTGGCCTCCCACGTGCTGGTCCGCATGCGGCCGGTGACGACGACCGGCATGCCCTTGTCGATCGACCGCTTCACGGTGATCGCGGCGCCGCGGAACGCGCGGACGGTGAACCACTCGGTCACGCCGTCCACCCAGATGGAGCGCTCGCGGTCGTAGAAGCGGGGCGTGGATGCGAGGCGGAACGACGCGATCGCGAGGTCCCCCTGCCCCTGGAACAGGCGGACGTCGGTGGCGACCCAGCCTGCGACGGTGATGGTCAGCTCGTTCATGCTCTCCTCCCTGGTGCCGCACGATGCGGCGGATCCAGGGTGCGCGGAGCAGCCCGGCGGGCCGGGTTCCCGTCGCGCGGCTCGTGGAGACGGCCACGCGCCGCGTGAGCCGTGGACATCGCCCGCGAGCGGGGAGACGCACCGGCCGCGAGCACGCCGCGCGCTGCGATCAGCGGTGCTTCTCGCCGTCCTCGCCGCGCATCACCGGCGCCCAGATGTCCGCCGGCAGAGGAGGCTCGTGCTCCTCGGGCGCGGGCGCCGGCTCCTCGGGTGCCACCGCGTCCTCGGGACGCTCGACCGGCCCGGGCGCCGCCGCGCGCGCGATGACGGTGAGCTCGTCGAGGTTGCGGTAGGCCTGATGGATGAGGCTCGTGGGGTCCACCACCGCGGGCTCGATCGCCGACCTCACCGCGTCGCGCCCCAGGCGCAGCATCTCCTTGCTGAGGGCCGCGCCGCGCGCCCGCCTGCGGAACAGGGGCGCATGGTCGGCGACGGGCCACGCGACGGCGGCGAGCGCCTGGTCGATCGCGGCCGTGAGCTCGTCCGCCGGCGTCACCGCCTCGTCGATCACCACGCGCCATTGCACGGGCAGCCCCTCGGACGCGGCGTCCACCCAGTCGAGCCGCTCGCGGTCGACCACCTCGAGGCGCATCGGCTCCTGGGCAGGGACCGAGGACGCGCGGCCGGCGGCCACCGCGGCGGCGGCCTCCGCACGAGCATCGACGCCAGCGGCCGCGGCGAGCGAGGCGACCAGCTCCGCGACGTCCGGGAGCTCGGGATCGGCGTCGCGCGCGAGCGCGCGCTCGAGCGTGCGCCCCGCGTCCACGAGGTCGGCGGCCACCGCATCGGCCGCGACGGAACGCGCCTGGACGGCCCCCTCGAGCTCGGCGCGCAGCACGTCGACGCCCTGGCCTGTGCGCGCGCTCACGGGCATGACGGGGACCTCGTGCATGCCGTCCTCGGCGAGCAGGCGCTGAAGGTCGCGCGCGACGTCCCAGGCGTCCTCCGTGCTGAGCCGGTCCACGTGGTTGAGCACCACGAGCGACGGCTGCCCCGTGGCCGAGGCCTCGCGCAGGTAGCCCTCGTGGATCGCGTTGTCCGCGTACTTCTGGGGGTCCACGACCCACAGGAGCAGATCGACCTGCGGCAGGATGCGGTCGACCACCTCGCGGTTGTGCGCGTTGACCGAGTCGTGGTCCGGGAGATCCAGGAGGATGAGCCCCGTGAGCTCGGGGTCCTCGGCCAGCGGAGCGTCGTCGCGGCGCAGGCGGCTCTCCGAAGAGACGCTCAGCCAGTCGAGCAGGGCATCGGCGCGGTCATGGCCCCACACCGCGGCGCTCACGTGCGAGGTGGTGGGCCGCGCCACCCCGGAGATCGCGAACTCGACGCCCACGATCGCGTTGAACAGCGTCGACTTGCCCGAGCCCGTGCCCCCCGCGAGCGCGACCACGGTCCAGTCGATCCCCAGCTCGAGCCGCTCGTCGCAGCGGTCGACCGCCCGGTGCAGCTCCGCGCGGATGGACGCCGGGATCGCCTCGCGCGCCCACTCGAGGGAGGACCGCAACCGCTCGACACGCTCGCGCAGCAGCGCGGTCTCGTCGCGAGGGGTGACCTCCTCGAAGCTGACGCTCACAGCAGCCCCCTGAGCTCCGCGCGCCGCAGCCGGATCTTCGCGGACGAGTCCGGCATGAGCGACGGGATGTCGGTGGGCTTCATCATGTCGAGCGACTCGCGGTTGACGCAATGGCGTCGCGCGGCGTCGAGCTCGGCCCGCGCCTCCTCGACCGCGTCGCCGACGGCCTGCGAGGTAAGGATCATGAGCGCCGTGCGCGCGGGCTCGATGCCGAGCGCGGCGCACGCGAGCGTGGTGGTGAGCCCCGGCTCGCCGATCACCTGGATGCCGTGCTCGGCACCCGGGAGCTCGAGCACGATCTCCTGGCACCGATGCGCCCACCTGCGCGCCGCATCGGCCGCCTGGCGCTCGCGCGCCTGGCGCGCGTCGCGCGGGTCGCGCCGCTCCGCGAGCCAGGGCCCGACCCCCGTCTCGGCGCGGCGCAACGCCTCCTCCATCGCATCCGCGACGGACGATGCGGCGAAGACCAGGCGCGACTCGACGGCCTCGAGCATGTCGCGGTAGATCGCGTGGAGCACCTCGTCGCGCTGCTCACGCGCATGACGGCGGCGCACCCAGCGCGTGTTGCGCAGCTTGAAGAGCGCGCCCCCGTCGCCGGTCGCCTGCTGCCACCGGGCGGTCAGCGCGCCCGTGGGGATGGTCTCCCACCAGCGGTCGCCGCCCTCCTGCGCCACCTGGGCCGCGGCGCGGCGCACCTCCGAGCGCACGTCCTTCGCGGCCGCGGACTGATCGTCCATCGCCTCGGCCAGCGTCTCGAGCCACTCCTTGAGCGACTCCGCCGCCCCGTGCAGCGTGCGCTCGACGATCGTCGTCGCCGAGGCCGCGGCGACCGAGTCGAGCCAGCGGCCGAGCCCGCCGACCACGTCGCGCGGCACCGTGGCCTGGCGCGTGGGGTCCTCGGGGATGACGAACAGCGGCAGGGTCTCGAGGTGCTCGGTCGCGAGCCTGTCGACGAGCTCGCGCCGCACCTGGGCCGCCACGTCGACTGTGACGCGGTTGAGCACGATCGCGATCGAGGCGCCACGGTCCGCGCCTCCGCGCAGCGCCTCCCAGGGGACCGCGTCGCCGTACCGCGCGGCCGTGGTGACGAAGATCCAGAGGTCGGCGGCCTCCATCATGAGGTGGGCGATCTCGCGGTTCTCCCCGCTGATCGAGTCGAGGTCGGGAGAGTCGACGAGCGCGAGCCCGCGCGGCATGGCCTCGGTGGCGATGACGCGGCAGCGCTGCGCGACGTCGGTGAGCACCTGAGTGTCGAGCGGGTGGTGGAACAGGTGGGGGACGCGCGTGGTCGGCCGCAGCACGCCGGAGGGCGTGAGCTGCTCCCCCACCAGGGCGTTCACCACGGTCGACTTGCCCGCGCCCGTCGAGCCGGCCACCACCACGATCGCGGGCGACGCCTCCTCGCGCACGCGCGGGATCAGGTGGTGATCGAGCTGGTCGAGCATGCGCTGGATGGTCTCGCGGGCCTCCTCCACCCCGGCCGTGGGCAGGGGCAGCTGCACCCCCGCGACCACGCGGCGGGTGTCGACCAGGGCATCCAGGAGGTTGCCGGGGTACGACCACGTCTTGATGGGTCGCATGCTCATGCGACGTCGCACCCTCTCCGAACCATGCGACCAAGGGTAGCGCGGGGGCATGTACCAGGCTGCACGGACGCGGCGGACGCGCCCTGGCGCGTCGCCCCGGGCCGCCGCGCCTTCGCACGCCCGGGCCGGCCGCAAGGGACGCACCCACGGCGGGCACTACCCTGGTGAGCGCGGCATCGGCCGCCTGCCCTCGTAGCTCAATGGATAGAGCAACGGCCTTCTAATCCGTAGGTTGCAGGTTCGAGTCCTGCCGGGGGCGCGCAGGCGACGAGGGCCCCTCCCCAGCGGAGGGGCCCTCGTCGGGTCGCGGCCCTTGAGGGTCGCGGGCATGCGGCGCGGTGGACGCCGCCGACGCCTAGGCCCCGTAGTACTGCGAGGGCATGCTCGGCTTCTCGGGGGTCGCCTCCTCGACCACCTTCTCCATGACGTTGATCGAGACGTGCGGCCACTTGATCAGCCCCGGCTCGCCGTCGCGGCGCGGGAAGAACTCGAGCATCACCGTCTGCGTGTACGCGAGGAGGAGGTTGGGCGCGTCCTCCCCGTCGCCGTCGAGCTCGAGGATCCAGAACGTCGCCTTCATCTCGGTGACGTCCGCCTGACGCTCGACGAACGGGATGTTGTGCACACCGGCCCGGTCCAGAGTCGTATCGAGGAAGAGCACCGTGTTGTTCACCACGTTCGTCGGCAGCGCGTTGAGCAGCGCATTCGGATGGACGGGATCGAAAAGCCCTTGGAACCTCTCGTCGTGGAAATGCTTGTACGGTGCGAGGTAGGCGCGCTCGAGCATTTCCTCCTCGGGGATCTCCACGCCGTCCGCGGGCGGCGGGAACACACCGATCGGAAGCCCCGAGATGTCCTCGATCCGCGCGGGCTGATCCGTCTTCAGGAATCTGCCGAGCGCGAGCGCCGAGTTCCCGTGCGGGATCGATGCGAGGCGAGCGATGGAGATCCCGTCGGTGCGCGGCTCGCCCATATGGAGGAAGAGCCCGGGCTCGTGATGGATCGCGAGCTCCGGCGCGCCCGCGAGACCGCTTGCCGGGGCGTCGTCCGCCGCGATCTGCTCGATCATCTGCTCGTAGTCGAGCGTCACCACGAGCTGATCGGTGTTGGTGCTGTCACCCCGCACACCGGGCTCACCGAGGTCGATGCCGCGGTTGGGGACGCGCTTGTCCACCAGCGAGAACTTGAGCTCCTCGTCGAACTGGTTGACCAGCAGCCGGTAGTCGAGCGCGCCACCCTCCGCCGCGAACGGCAGCGCGATCATGTTCCAGCCGCGGCCCTTGAGCCGGTCCGTGTTCTTCCACGTGCCCGGCAGGAGCTTGAACGGCCCCAGCTCCTCGTCGGATGTGGTCGCGACCTCGACCACACGCGCGTTCGCGCGGTACTTCTCGCTGTACAGGCTGTCCGTCACGGTCAGCATGACGTGCCCCCTCCCCCTATGGATGCGGCAGCATGCGCTGTCGTGTCTGCATCGATGCAGGCACAGTGTCCGATTTCATCACGAAACAGATATTTCGAAAATGGCTCGGCGTGCATTCGGCCATCTACGACGGCCGATATCGGAGGACTTGTCGAGGCGTCCCGGAAATGCAACTCACGCGCCTATCGGCGGGCATGGCGGCGGCATTCGAGCGCGCCTCTCCGGGCCGCCATGCTCGTCCGTCCCGGACGGATGCGCGGCGCCTCGCTAGGCTGTCCCCGTGACCATCGATCCGCGATTCGCGCGCAGCTCCGAGGCGCTGGCCGACGCCGTGCTCACGCTCGCCGCCGAGCGCCCGATCGAGCGCGTCGCGGTCACCGAGATCGCACGTATGGCGGGCGTCACCCGCGCGACCTTCTACAACCACGCGACCTCCCCGGCGGCGCTCCTGACCGCCGTGCTGCTGCGCGACCTCGACGCGATCCGCGAGGAGTTCTTCGCCGGGGTGGACCGCGCGCCGCAGGACATCGAGGAGATCTGGCGCAGCTCCGAGATGGTGCTGGTCCAGCACGTGATGTCGCACGCCGATGTCTACCGGCGCGGGCTCGCGCACGCCGCCGGCGAGCACGGCTCGGTGCTCACCGAGCTGCTCGCGGGACACGTGGAGGCGAGCCTCCTGACGTTCGCGCGCGATCACGGGGTCGCGCTCGACGCGGGCGACGGCCTGCGGTTCACGATGGCCGCCGCCTTCGTGGGCCAGGGCACGGCGGGAGCGCTGCGCGTGTGGCTCGAGAACCCCGGCCCGCTCGACCCCCAGGTCGCCGTCGACACGATCCTGTCGCTCATCCCGCCCTTGTGGTTCGCGGTCGCGCGCGCCTGACCGAACGCGCGCGGAATCGGGCGGGACCTTCGGATGTTCTCGCCTCCACGGCGCTCCGCCACCATGGAGCCCCGCCCCGCTGCTGAAGGAGCCCCATGACGTCCGCCCTGTTCTCCCCCCTGCCGCTGCGCGCGATCGAGGCGCGCAACCGGCTCTGGGTCAGCCCGCTGTGCCAGTACTCGTGCGAGGAGCAGGACGGGATGCCGAACGACTGGCACCTGGTGCACCTGGGCTCGTTCGCGCGAGGCGGCGCGGGGCTCGTGATGGCCGAGGCCACCGCGGTGGTGCCCGAGGGCCGGATCTCGCCGTGGGACACGGGGATCTGGGACGATGCGCAGCGTGACGCCTGGGCGCGCATCGTGGACTTCATCCACGGCCAGGGGTCGCTCGCAGCGATCCAGCTCGCGCATGCGGGCCGCAAGGCGTCGACGTACCGCGAGTGGAGCGGCGTGGGCACGGTCCCGGCCGCGGAGGGCGGGTGGCCCACCGTGGCGCCCTCGGCGGTGGCCTTCGACGGCTACGCGGAGCCCAGCGCGCTCGACGAGGACGGCATCGCGGCGGTCATCGACGCGTTCGCCGAGGCCGCGCGCCGCTCGCTCGAGGCCGGCTTCGACGTGCTCGAGGTGCACGCCGCGCACGGCTACCTGCTCCACCAGTTCCTCTCCCCCGTGTCGAACCTGCGCGACGACCGCTGGGGCGGGAGCCTCGTGGGCCGCGCGCGGCTGCTGCTCCACGTGGTGCGCCGCGTGCGCGCGGTCGCGGGCGAGGACGTGCCCGTGCTCGTGCGGGTCTCCGCGACCGACTGGCTCGAGCCCGAGGGCTGGACGCTCGACGACACGGTGACCATCGCGCAGTGGCTGCGCGAGGCGGGCGCGGACCTGGTCGACACCTCGACCGGCGGGCTCGTCCCCGGCGCCGTCATCCCCGTCGCGCCCGGCTACCAGGTGCCGCACGCCGCCGCGATCCGCGAGCGCTCCGGCATCGCGGCGACCGCCGTGGGGCAGATCGTCGATGCCCGCCAGGCCGAGCGCATCGTCGCCTCCGGCCAGGCCGATGCGGTGTTCGTGGGCCGCGAGTTCATGCGCGACCCCCACTTCCCGCTGCGCGCCGCTCACGAGCTCGGCGCGGAGATCGGGTACTGGCCGCCCCAGTACACGCGCGCCTCGTGGACGTCGCGGCCCGCCCTCGCGGCCGACGAGGACTGACCGCTTACCGGGGCGCGACCGCGCGGGTCGACTCGCGCACCACGAGCCGCGTGGGCAGCGGGGTGTCGGAGGTCTCCCCGTCGTGCTCCTCGAGCGCGACGAGAACCTTCTGCATGATCTGCCGCCCAAGCGCCTCGAAGTCCTGGCGCACCGTGGTGAGCGGCGGGTTGAGGTAGCCGGCCTCGGGGATGTCGTCGAAGCCCACCACGCTGACGTCCTCGGGGACGCGCAGCCCGCGCTGTCGCAGCGCGGACAGCAGCCCGATCGCCATCTGGTCGTTGCCGACGAACACCGCGTCACCCGGCGCGACCTCGAGCTCGAGGCCCCGTCGGTGCCCGCTCGCGGCGGTCCAGTCCCCGTGGAGCGGCTCGATCACCTCGAATCGGCGCGCCGCGAGCTCGTCCCGCCACCCGCGCACCCGCTCCGCGGCGTCCGGGGCCTGCGCGGGACCGGCGAGGTGGAGGATCCGCTCGTGCCCCAGCTCGGCGAGGTGCTGCACGGCGGAGCGTGCGCCGCGGTACTGGTCGATCGCGACGATGCGCGGGTCGCGGCGCGCGGTCGAGGCCGCCGCGACGACGGGGATCGCGAGGTCGAGCCCGCGCACCACCTCGAGCGCGCCCGAGTACGCGACCACCACGACGATCGCGTCGACACGCTGCCGCAGGAGCCCCTCGACCGCAGCGCGCACGGCCGCCGGCTCGCTGTCGATGGTGCTCACCGCGTCGACGCTGTAGCGCGCCGCGCGCGCCGCCAGGTTGAAGTGCATCGCGATCGACGCGGGCCCGAAGTCCACGGCGCTCGGGGTGATGAGGCCGATGGTCCGGGTCCGGCGAGTCACGAGCGCGCGGGCGGCGGGCGACGGGCTGTAGTCGAGCTGCGCGATCGCCTTCTCGACACGCTCCTTGGTCGCGGGGCGGACGTTGGGCATGCCGTTGAGCACGCGGGACACGGTCTGGTGGGACACGCCCGCGAGGCGGGCGACATCGAAGATGTTCGCCGCCTTCGCGCTGCCCTGCTTCGCCATGTCAGTCCTCGCCCTCGCCCGGCTGCGCGACGAGCGCGAGCAGCGAGTCGGTGGTGAGGTCCGCCGCCGCGACCGTCTCGACGATGCGGCCGTCGCGCATGACCGCGACCCTGTCGCCGACCCGCAGCACCTCCTCGAGCTCGGCGGAGATGAAGACCACCGACATGCCGTTGTCGGCGAGCTCGCTCACCAGGTTCTGGATCTCGACCTTGGCGCCGACGTCGATGCCGCGCGTGGGCTCGTCGAGCACCAGCACGCGGGGCGACAGGGCGAGCAGCCGCGCGAGCAGGACCTTCTGCTGGTTGCCCCCGGACAGCGTCCCGACGGGGCGGTCCAGGTCGGGTGGCCGGATGTCGAGCGCGTCGACCCAGCTCGCGGCGAGCTCGCGGCGGCGCGCTGGCGGGATGCGGCGGAACACGCCGCGCTCCGACTGCAGCGCCAGCGTGATGTTGTCCACGACGCTGAGCTCGGCGACGATCCCGTCCCGGCGACGGTTCTCGGACGAGTAGACGACGCCGAGCGAGATGGCGTGGCGAGGCGAGTCGAGGCGCGCGTCGGTGCTCTCGATGCGGATCACGCCGGACTCGAGGTGCGCGACGCCCGTGAGCGCGTGCGCGAGCGAGGTGCGGCCCGAGCCGAGCAGCCCCGCGACTCCGAGCACCTCGCCCTCGGCGAGGTCGACGTCGGCGCCGGCGACGCCGTGCGCGACCGACACCCCGCGCGCACGGAGCACCGCCGCGGACCCGTCCTCGGCATCGTCCTCGGAGACGCGGCCCCGCGCGCGGACCTCCCCGATCTCGCGGCCCAGCATCTTCTGGACCAGGTCGATGCGCAGCAGCTCGCCCGTGAGGTACTCCCCCACCAGCTCGCCGTCGCGCAGCACGGTGATGCGGTCCGCGAGCTCGTACACCTGGTCGAGGAAGTGCGACACGAACAGGATCGCGACGCCGCGCGCCTTGAGCTCGCGGATCACACGGAACAGCTCGGCGACCTCGTCGAGGTCGAGGCTCGACGTGGGCTCGTCGAGCACCAGCACGCGGACGTCCGCCGAGATCGCTCGCGCGATCGCCACGAGCTGCTGCACCGCCACGGAGTGCGTGCCCAGGAGCGAGGCGGGGTCGAGCGTGAGGCCCAGGTCCTCGAGCACGGCCGCGGCGCGCTCGCGCATGAGGCGCCGGGACACGACCCCGCCGCGGCGCGGCTCGCGTCCCAGGAAGACGTTCTCGGCCACGGAGAGGTTGGGCAGGAGCTCGATCTCCTGGTAGACGGTGCTGATCCCGGAGGCCTGCGCCTCGTGCGGCGTCGCGAAGGAGACCCTCTCTCCCGCGAGACGCAGCTCGCCCTCGTCCATCGCGAGCGCGCCCGTGATCGCCTTGATGAGCGTCGACTTGCCCGCGCCGTTCTCGCCCATGAGCGAGTGCACCTCGCCGGGGTAGAGCCGGAAGTCGACGCGATCCAGCGCCGCGTCGGCGCCGAAGCGCACCGTCGCGCCGGTGAGCTCGAGCAAAGGCCGCACCTCGTCCACGCGCCCATTATCGGGGCGAGGACGAGGTGCGGCGTGCAACGTGGCTGGAAGAGGGCTAACGACGACCCTCCGCACGCGCCACGATCGCGCGCTGGACCACGATGAAGAGCAGCAGGAGCGAGCCCACGATGATCTGCATCCACGCCTGCTCGGCACCCATGAAGTTGATGATCGTCTTGATGGTGCCGTACACGAACACACCGATCATCGACCCGAGCACATACCCCCGCCCGCCGGTGAGCAGCGTGCCGCCGATCACCACCGCGGCGATGGCGTCGAGCTCCGTGCCGATGCCGTTGCGGGGGTAGCCCGCGTTCGAGTACGCCGTGAGCAGCAGCCCGGCGAGGCCGGCGCAGGTGCCGGAGATCACGTACGCCGCGATCTTCGTGCGTCCCACCTTGAGGCCCATGAGGCGCGCCGACTGCTCGGACCCGCCGATCGCGTAGATGGTGCGCCCGAACCGGGTGAGATGCAGCACGAAGGCCGCGATCGCCACCGTGATGAGCGCGATGATGCCCGTCGGGGTGATGACCCAGTCGCCCACCTTGATGCGGGTCGACTGGAGCCACAGGACCGCCGGGTCCTCCACCTTGATGGAGTTCAGGCTCACGATGAAGGCGAGCCCGCGTCCCAGGAACAGGCCTGCGAGCGATGCGATGAACGGTTGCACCCCGAAGTACTGCACCAGGATGCCGATGAACAGGCCGATCGCGGCTCCGCCCAGCAGCATCGCGGGCACGGCGATCCCGACGGGCAGCCCGTCCGCGAGGAGCTTGGCCCCGAGCATTCCGGTGAAGGCCATGACCGACCCGACCGAGAGGTCGATGCCTCCCGTGAGGATCACGAAGGTCATGCCGACCGCGAGGACCAGCAGGTACGCGTAGTTGATCAGCAGGTTCGAGATGGTGAGCGGCTTGATGAAGTCGCCGCGCAGGAAGATCTCGCCGCCGATGAACAGGAGGATCAGGATCGCCACCGCCGCGAAGGTCGGCATCATCCCGCCGTGGCGGCTCAGGAACGTCTGCACCACGGACGGCCTGCCCTCGCTCGGGCCGCTCTTGGGCCGCGCCGTCGTCATCGCGGCCATCACGCCACCTCCACCTTGTCGTCGTTGCGGGCCCCTGGTCCGCGTGATCGCATCCTGCCGCTCAGGGCGGCCAGGCCCTCCCTCATGCGCGGCGACTGCACCACCACCACCAGCGCGACCACGAAGCCGAAGAACACCGGGCTCTGCGCCGACGAGACGCCGAGGAACAGGATGGACGACTCGAGGGTCTGGATGATGAGCACGCCGACCACGGTGCCGGCGATCGAGAACTTGCCGCCGTTGAGCGAGGTGCCGCCGAGCACCACCGCGAGGATCGCGTACAGCTCGATGAACACGCCCGCCGCGTTCGCGTCGGCCGCCCTGATGTTCGAGGCGTAGATGAGCCCCGCGACGCCGGCCAGCACGCCGCTCACCATGTACGCGCCCCAGATGATGCTGCGGGAGCGCACGCCCGCGAGGCGGCTCGCCTCGGGGTTGATGCCGACCGCCTCGGTGAGCACGCCGAGAGCGGTGCGCCGCTCCACCAGCGACATCACGACGATCGCGACCACGCCGATGAGGAACGCGAAGGGCAGCGCGACGAGGTAGCCCGACGCGATGAACGCGAACGGCTCCGAGTTGACCGTGGTGATGAAGCCGCCCGTGATGAGCAGCGCGACGCCGCGTCCGGCGAGCATGAGCACGAGCGTCGCGATGATCGGTTGGATCCCCACCACCGAGACGAGGAAGCCGTTCCAGGCGCCCAGGACCAACGACACGAGCAACGCGACGACGCACGCGGTGAGCACCGTGCCGAGGTTGCCGGGGTCGCCCGAGCCGTCGATGATCGTGAGCGCGACGGCCCCGGACACCGCCATCGTGGCGCCCACCGACAGGTCGATGCCGCGGGTGGCGATGACGATGGTCATGCCGAGCGCGACGAGCATGAGCGGCGCCGACTCGCGCAGGATGCTGATGAGCGGCCCGTAGAGCTCGCCGTCGCGCATCGTGATCTTGATGAACTGCGGCCTCGCGATCGCGTTGATCGCGATGAGCGTGATCAGCGAGACGATCGGCCAGAACAGCCGATGCTTGTAGACGGCGGTCATGCCGCGCTCCCCTCACCCGCGTTGGCGATGTAGTCGATCAGGTCGTCGAGGTCGGTGGTCGCCGCCTCGAGCTCGCCGATCTTCTTGCGATCCCTGAGTACCACGACGCGCTGCGCCATGCGGAGCACCTCCTCGAGCTCCGACGAGATGAAGATCACGGAGAGGCCCTGGGCCGACAGCTCGGCGACCTTGCGCTGGATGTCGGCCTTCGCCCCCACGTCGATGCCACGGGTGGGCTCGTCGAGCACCAGGAGCTCCGGCGCCGTGGCGAGCCAGCGCGCGAGCAGCACCTTCTGCTGGTTGCCGCCGGAGAGGTTGCCCACGAGCGCGTTGGGGTTCGCGGGGCGCACCCCGAGCGCCTCGATGTACTCCTGCACCACCGCGTCCTGGTCCTTCTTGGGGATCTTGCGCAGCCACCCCTGGCGCGCCTGCATCCCGAGGACGATGTTCTCCGCGACGGTGAGGTCCGCGACCACACCCTCCTCGCGGCGGTTCTCCGAGGACAGCGAGATGCGGTGCTCGATCGCTTGGCGCGGCTGGTGCAGACGCACGTGCCTGCCATGCACCTCCACCGTGCCCTCATCGGCGCGGTCGGCGCCGTACAGGAGGCGGACGAGCTCGGTGCGCCCGGACCCGAGGAGGCCCGCGATCCCCACGACCTCGCCCTCGTAGATCTCGAGGTCGGCGGGCTCCAGCACGCCGCGCTTGCCCAGCCCGGTCGCCTTCACCACCGGCGTGCCGGTGCGGTCGATGTCGCGATGCGAGGTGCTCGCGATGGAGGCGAGGTCCTCGAGCTCGCGACCGATCATCTTGGTGACGAGCGCATCGCGCGGAAGCTCCGCGATCGGGTGCTCGCCCACCAGGGCCCCGTTGCGCAGCACCGTGATGCGGTCGGAGATCTCGTAGACCTGGTCGAGGAAGTGCGAGACGAAGAGGATCGCGACGCCCTTGTCGCGCAGGTCGCGCATGATGCCGAACAGCTGCTCGACCTCTCCTCTGTCGAGGCTCGACGTCGGCTCGTCGAGGATGAGCACCTTCGCGTCGAGCACCATCGCGCGGCTGATCGCGACCAGCTGCTGGATGGCGATCGAGTGGCTCGCGAGGATCGACCGCGTGTCGAGCGTGAGGCCCAGGCTCGCGAGGTGGCGAGCCGCCTCGGAGTGCGTCGCCTTCCAGTCGATGCCGGTGCTGCGACGCTTCTCGTGGCCCAGCATGACGTTCTCGCCGACGCTGAGGTTCGCGCAGAGGTTGACCTCCTGGTACACCGTCGAGATGCCGGCGTCCTGCGCATCGGCCGCGGTGGAGAAGGTCTGCCGCTCACCCACGATGGAGATCGACCCCGAGTCGATCGCGTAGACGCCGGTGAGGGCCTTGATGAGGGTCGACTTCCCCGCGCCGTTCTCGCCCATGAGCGAGTGGATCTCGCCGGGTCGCAGCGTGAAGTCGACGTTGTCCAGGGCGAGCACGCCGGGGAACCGGATGGTGATCCCGCGCATCTCGACGATCGGAGGGACGTCGGTGTCCGCATTCATGAGGGTGCAGCTTTCTGCTCGGTGCCGCGGGACCCCTGCGGGGGCCGGCCTGAGCCGACCCCCGCAGGGGGAGCCCGCGCCTACAAGGTCATGATCCCGGCAGGATCAGTACTTGCGGTCCGGCAGCGCCGCCTCGGCCGCGGCCTGGTCGAACGCCAGGTCCTCGACGTACTGCACCGCCTCGACCTCCTCGCCGTTGACGACGGCGGAGACGGCCGCGGCGACCAGGTCACCGAGGAGCGGGTTGCACTCGACGATGTAGTTGATCTCGCCGTCGACGAGCGCCTGCATGCCGTCGTGCACCGCGTCGATCGAGATGATCTTGATGTCCTCGCCCGGCACCGCGCCGGCCGCCTTGATCGCCTCGATGGCGCCGAGCGCCATGTCGTCGTTGTGCGCGTACACCAGGTCGATGTTGTCGACGCCGTAGTTCTGGATGAAGCCCTCCATGACGGACTTGCCGCCGTCACGGGTGAAGTCACCGGTCTGCGAGTCGATCTTCTCGATCATGGTGCCCTCGATGGCCGCATCGAAGCCGGTCGCGCGGTCGTTCGCGGGAGCCGAGCCCGTGGTGCCCTCGAGCACCACCATCTTGGTCTCCTCGCCGCCGTACATCTCGGCGGCCCACTCGCCCGCCTTGACGCCCTCCTGCTCGAAGTCGAGGCCGATCCAGGCCGCGTAGAGGTCGTCCGATGCGGAGACCGTGCGGTCCTCGAGGATCACCGGGATGTCCGCGTCCGCGGCCTCCTGGAGCACGTCGTCCCAGCCGTCCTCGACGATCGGCGCGATGACGATCGCGTCGACGCCCTGGCTGATGAAGCCGCGCACGGCCTCGATCTGCGCAGCGGTGTCGTTGTCGGCCGCGTTGAAGATGAGCTCGAAGCCGTTCTCCTCGGAGAACGCGGTCTTCATGGACTCGGTGTTGGCCGAGCGCCAGCCCGACTCCGAGCCGGTCTGAGCGAAGCCGACGACGATGGTGTCGCCGCTGCTGCCGCCGTCACCGGATGCGTCGCCGCTGCTGCCGGCGTCGCCGCCGTCCGAGGAGCATGCGGTCAGTGCGAAGGCCGCGGCCCCCGTGAGTGCCATGCTGGTGAGAAAACGCTTCTTCATTGCCAGAACCTCCCTGTCCTGCCCGGCATCGTTGCCGGATCGAGCGCGTTGCCCCACGGTGCCCACGTTGGCACCGTGCATTCGCATATTAGCGCTCACAATGTGAGGGTTCACAAGCACGCCAGGGTCACGTTTCCGTAACAGAAGCCGTGATGTGGACCGCTGAGGCATCGTCCCAGGTCACCATGGTGGCACGCGGAATGTGAATGCTCACTTTTCGCGGCGCTGAGGGGGACGCGACGGGCCCGCGCATCGTCGAGGGGGGACGATGCGCGGGCCCGTTCGTGTGTCCGCGCGGGGCGGCGGCCGGTCAGGCGCGGGTGGGCGCCCTGCGGATCACCAGCCATCCGAGAGCCGCGAGCGCCGCGCTGAGCGGCAGCGTCCAGGCCATCACGACCTCGATCGGGTTGTCGCGGAAGAACGCCACCAGCGAGTCCCCCGCGTCGAGCGCCCACCACACGAACGCCACCACCGCGAGCGCGAGCCCGGCGAAGTACAGGTACAGACCCGCCGCGCGCCACCTCACGAACAGCGCCCCGATGAGCGCGCCCATGGCCGTGAACAGCAGGTACAGCGCGAGGTAGTGGAACGCGATCACCGCGTAGGGCTCGTCGTAGAGGTACGCCGGCGCATAGAAGGAACCGTCCAGGCCCCACCCGTCCGTCGCACGCTCGACCATCGCGAGCACCCCGAGGCCGAGCGCGTAGACCACGGCCATCGCCGCGAAGAACGCGACGGTGCCCGCGTAGTAGTCGCGGCGCGTGGCGGAGAAGCCCATCGCGAAGCGGAACCCGGCGTTCATGGCCTGGATCGCGATCACCATCATGTAGATGACGAGCCAGGACACCCCGCCGGCGTAGCGGAACGCGTCCGGTTCGAGCGAGTCGCCCGCGTAGTGCGTGATGAGCGCCCAGATGGACCACGTGATCCCGTGGACCCCGAACAGCACGAGCCACGGCAGGATCGCGGTGGGCCACGGGTTGGCCACATGGATCCGCATCACGGACGCGATGCGGCGCGGAGCGGGGATCTCTGCGGTGAGGGCGGTCATGACGCCACCTCCTCGTGGACGGGCGCACCGGTGCGGTGCACGATGAGCTGCTGGAGCGAGACCGGGGCGACCTCGAGCCCGGACGATGCGGCGCGCGCCCGGTCCTGCGCGTCGAGCCCCGCGACGGTCGCGGAGGCGATGCCCGCGATCGACTCGCGACCCAGCACCTCGCGGCCCGCGACGAAGGCCTCGACGTCCGCCGCGCGCCCCACGAGCGTCGCGGCGGTCCCGCGCAGGTCCTCGGTCGCGGCGTCGATGAGGAGGCGACCCTGGTGGATGACCAGCACGTGGTCGAGCAGGTCCGCGGCCTCGTCGATGAGGTGCGTCGACAGCACGATGGTGCGCGGGTGCTCGGCGTAGTCCTGGAGGAGGCGGTCGTAGAAGACGTGGCGCGCCACGGCGTCCAGGCCCGCGTACGGCTCGTCGAGCAGGGTGAGCTCGGCGCGCGACGCGATTCCCACGATGGCCCCGAGCGCGGAGCGCTGGCCTCGCGACATCTTCTTCACCATGCGGTTGACCGGCACATCGAAGTCCTCGACCAGCTGCGCGGCGAGCGCTGCGTCGTACCGCGGGAAGAAGTGCGGGGCCATGGCGAGCACGTGGCGCCCGCGGTAGGCGTCCGGGTAGCTCTGAGACTCCTTGATGAAGCACGTGCGGGTGAGCACGCGCGCGTTCTCGACGGGGTTCTCGCCGTCGACCCGCACCGTGCCGGAGGATGCGAAGTCCTGTCCGGTGATGAGGTTCATGAGCGTGGTCTTGCCGGCGCCGTTGCGGCCCAGCAGTCCCGTGATGCTCCCCTCCTCGACGGCGAAGGTGACGCCGTCGACTGCACGGACGGCGCCGAAGCGTCGGCTGAGGTCCGTGGCCTCGATGATGGCGGTCACTGTGCCGCCTCCTTCCTGATCATCTCGATGAGCTGCTCGGGGGTGATCCCGAGCGTGACGGCCCGCGACACGAGCGGGCCGATGTAGGCGTCGTGGAACTCGTCGCGTCGCGACGCGAGCAGCGCGGCCCGCGCCCCCGTCGCGACGAACATCCCGATGCCTCGGCGCTTGTAGAGGACCCCGGCGTCGACCAGGCGGTTCACACCCTTGAGCGCGGTCGCGGGGTTGATGCGGTGGAACGCGGCGAGCTCGTTGATCGACGGCACCTGGGCCTCCTCCGGCATGGAGCCGTCGAGGATCCTCTCCTCGAGCTGCTCCGCGATCTGCTGGAAGATCGGCCGACCGTCGTCCACGACACCTCCCTGGTTCCCCGCTCAGTTCCTTGGTTAGTTACTTCACCAACTAACCAACCATCCTTGGGCGAGCCTGTCAACCCCTCGCCCCACCCGTGTCGCACCGCGTCGGTAAGGTGTGGGCCATGACCGACACCCCTCTCGTCTGGATCGACTGCGAGATGACGGGCCTCGATGTGGGCAGCGACGCCCTCGTCGAGGTCGCGTGCCTCGTCACCGACTCGGACCTCAACATCCTGGGCGACGGAGTCTCCGTCGTGATCAAGCCCTCCGAGCAGGCGCTTGCCGGCATGGGCGACTTCGTGCGCACCATGCACGAGACCTCGGGCCTGCTGCCCGAGCTCGAGCACGGCACCACCATGGAGGACGCGCAGCAGCAGGTGCTCGCCTACATCAAGGAGCATGTCCCCGTCGCCGGCAAGTCGCCCCTCGCGGGCAACACCGTCGGCATGGACCGCATGTTCCTCGAGCGCGACATGCCCGACGTCATCGGCCACCTCCACTACCGCGTGGTCGACGTGAGCTCGCTCAAGGAGCTGGTGCGCCGCTGGTACCCCCGCGTGTTCTTCCAGGCGCCGGCCAAGACCGGCGGCCACCGCGCGCTCGGCGACATCCGCGACTCGATCACGGAGCTGCGCTACTACCGCGAGACCATCCTCGTACCGCTGCCCGGCCCGGACTCGGATCAGGCCAAGGCAGCGGCGGGTCGTGTGACGCCCGACGCGTCACCGACACCCTCGTAGACCCGGTACACTGGTCTCCGTCCCGCGAGGGACGATGGTGGCTATAGCTCAGTTGGTAGAGCACCGCGTTGTGGTCGCGGGGGCCGCGGGTTCAAGTCCCGTTAGCCACCCTGAGCACGAAGGCCCCGACGTCATGGACGGCGGGGCCTTCGTCGTTCCCGCGCAGACTATCCTTGCGAAGGCGCCGCGGCTCGGCGCCCCCTGGAGGAGGACACATGCTCGCAGCTCTCACCGGCGCCGGACTGGCCGCCGCAGCGGGGCTCAACGCGTTCATCCCGCTCGTGCTGGTGGGGCTGTTCGCCCGCTTCACCGACTTCATCGTGCTGCCGGAGCAGCTCGACTGGCTGCAGTCGTGGCCCACCATCATCATCGGCCTGCTGCTGCTCGCCGCTGAGCTGGTGCTGGACAAGATCCCGGGCGTCGACCACATCAACGACCTCCTCCAGTCGCTCGTGCGACCGGTGGTGGGCGGCGTGATCTTCGCCGCCACCGCGGCCGCGCAGGTGATCGACGAGAGCAGCTTCTGGCAGGAGAACCCGCTCATCGCGGGCATCATCGGCGCGATCGTCACCGCCGCCGTCCACACCGCGAAGTCCGCCTCACGGCCGTCCGTGAACGCCGCGACCGCGGGCACGGGCGCGCCCGTCGCCTCGTTCGCCGAGGACGCGACCGCCGTCGCGCTCAGCCTCATCGCGATCTTCGTGCCCATCCTCGTGGTGGTGGTGCTCATCGCGATGGGCTTCGTGTTCTACCGCATCGTCACCACCGGGCGTCGGCGACGCCGGCGCCGCGCCCAGCTCGAGGCGGAGGAGCGCGCCGAGCGCGAGGAACGCGCCGCCGCGGGCTTCAAGACGCCATGGTGGCGGGGCCGCTGGCGGTAATGCCGCATCAGGCGGCGCGGCGGCGCGGCTGGCGCTAGCCGCTCAGGCCGCCGGCGCCTCCCCGAAGTCCGCGAGGAAGTCGGCGACGAAGTCGTTGGCGGGCTCCTGCGTCACCTCGGCGGGGGTCCCGTGCTGCTCGAGCACGCCGCCGCGCGACAGCACCGCGATGCGATCCGCCAGCAGGACGGCCTCGCGGATGTCGTGGGTCACCATCACCACGGTGGTGCCGAGCTCGCGCTGCAGCGCCTGGAACTCGCGCTGCAGGCGACGGCGACCCTGGGGGTCCACCGCGCCGAAGGGCTCGTCCATGAGCATCACCGGCGGGCGCGTCGCGAGCGCCCGCGCGACGCCCACGCGCTGACGCTCGCCGCCCGAGAGCTCGTGGGGGTAGCGAGCGCCGTATGTCGCGTGCGGGAGGCCCACCAGCTCGAGCAGCTCGTCGACGCGGGCGCGCGTGCGCTCCTTGTCCCAGCCGACCAGGCGCGGCACCGTCGCCACGTTCTGGGCGACCGTCCGGTGCGGGAACAGGCCAACGTGCTGGATCACGTAGCCGATGCTCCGGCGCAGCTCGACCGGGTCGCGGCCCATGACGTCCTCGCCGCCCACCAGGATCCGGCCGGACGTGGGCTCGACCAGGCGGTTGATCATGCGCAGCGTGGTCGACTTGCCGCAGCCCGAGGGGCCGACCAGGGCGAGCACCTCGCCGGCCCGCGCCTCGAGGTCGAGCGCGCCGACCGCGACCGTGCCGTCCGGATAGACCTTGTGCACCTGCTCGAGGCGGATCCCGCTGGAGTCCATCGGTCCACCGTAGCGTGACCGCCCCAGGGCCCGTCGGACCCGCCGTGTACGGTCGAAGGGTGGATAACCCCTGGCTGTCGCTCGACTACCTGCGCCGCAGCGGCGGCGAGGTCTGGGAGCATCTCCAGATCCACGCGACGCTCACGGTCGAGGCGATGCTCATCGCGATCGCGCTCGCGCTGCCCATGGCGATGCTCGCGCGCCGCTCGCCGCGGCTGTCCGGCCCCATCCTCGGGCTCACCGGGGTGCTCTACACGGTGCCGTCGTTCGCGCTGTTCGCGCTGCTCGCGCCCTTCACCGGGATCGGACGCACCACGGTGCTCATCGGCCTGGTCGCATACGCGCTGCTCGTGCTCGTGCGGAACACGCTCGTCGGTCTCCAGGGGGTCGACCCCGACGTTGTCGACGCGGCGCGCGGGCTGGGCTACTCCCCCACCCGTCTGCTGCTCACCGTCGAGCTCCCCAACGCGCTGCCCAGCATCGTCGCCGGGCTGCGGATCGCCACCGTCTCCACCGTCGCGCTCGTGACCGTGGGTGTGGTGGTGGGCTATGGCGGGCTCGGTCAGCTGATGTTCCGGGGCATGCAGTCGAACTACCGCGCGCAGATCGCCACCAGCGCGCTGCTGTGCCTCGCGCTCGCGCTCGTGCTCGACCTGCTCCTGGTGCTGGCGGCACGGTGGGCGATGCCGTGGGCGCGCTCGCGCGCGAGGAGCGCCGTCGCATGAGCAGCATCGGCGACGCGTGGGAGTACCTCACCGACCCCGTCAGCTGGACGGGCGCGCACGGCATGTTCGGCACCAACCTCGACGGCTCCCCGCGCTTCCAGCAGGACTCGATCATCGCGCTCGCGATCGAGCACCTCTACATGTCCTTCGCGGCCGTCGCGATCGCGGCCGCGCTCGCGCTGCCGCTGGGCCTGTGGCTGGGGCACATCCGCCGAGGCGGCGGGGCGACCACCGTGATCTCGAACGTGTCGCGCGCCATGCCCACGCTCGCGCTGCTCACGCTGTTCTCCGCCTCCGCGATCGGCTTCGGGAACCGCGCGGTGATCATCGCCGCCGCGATCTTCGCGTTCCCGCCCATCCTCACCAACACCTTCACCGGCATGGCCGGCGTCGACGCGGACGTGCGCGAGGCGGCGTTCGGCCAAGGGATGACACGTCGCCAGGTGGCGCTGCGCGTCGAGCTGCCGCTCGCGGTGCCGCTCATCGCGGCGGGCCTGCGCACCTCCACCACGCAGACCGTCGCCACCGTGCCCCTCGCCGCGCTGGTCGCGGGCGGCGGGCTGGGCGTGATCATCAACACCGGCGTCGCGACGCAGCGCTACGGTCAGGTGCTCGCCGGGGGGATCCTCATCGCGGCGCTGTGCCTCGGGATCGACCAGCTGCTCAGCCGGGCCCAGCGCGTCGCGACGCCCCTCCCCCTGCGCGCGACCACGGTCGCCGCCGCCTGACCCACGCATCGTCCTGTTCCGACCCATCCGCCCTCGCGGACGCGGCGAATGGTGAATAGCCTGGAAGCCGGGTCACGGGGGAACAAACACCCTCGCACCCCGGTTGCGCACCATGGACAGACCCCCACCGGAGGAGCGACATGAGAAGCACGAACGCCATCCTTGCGGGCACCGCCACCGCGGTCCTGCTGCTCGCCGGCTGCAGCTCCGGCTCCGACACGCTTCCACTGGAGAGCAACGACGCCTCGACCATGGGCTCGACCTCCGGCGGTTCCATGGCCCAGGAGTGCCAGCCCGTGCCGGGAGACACGCTCGTGGTCCTCGAGGACGATGCGATGCTGCAGAACGCCGACAACGTGATCCCGGCGATCAACGGGGACGCCGCGACCCCCGAGCTGATCGCGGCGCTCGACGCGGTGTCCGCGGTGCTCACCACGGACGACCTGATCGCGCTCAACAAGGCGGTGGACATCGATCGCGCGACCTCCCAGGAGGCGGCGACGCAGTTCGTCGCGGACAACTCGATCGCGGCACCCGACGAGGGCTCCGGATCGATCGTCATCGGCGCCGCGAACTTCTCCGAGAACATCACGGTCGCGGAGATCTACGCCGCCGTGCTGGACGCCGCCGGCTGGGACACGGAGGTGCGGACCATCGGCTCCCGCGAGACGTACCTGCCCGCGCTCGAGAGCGGCGAGATCCAGGTGGTCCCGGAGTACGCGGCGACCGTGACGGAGTACCTCAACCTGGCCGCGAACGGCGCGGACGCGGAGCCCGTGGCTTCGGGCGACGTCGACGCGACCGTCGCCGCGCTCGAGCCGCTCGCGACCGACGCGGGGCTCGTCTTCGGCGCCCCCTCGGCCGCTCAGGACCAGAACGCATTCGCCGTCACCACCGCGTTCTCGGAGGAGTACGGCGTCACGTCCCTCACCGGGCTCGCGGAGACCTGCGGCACCATCTCGCTCGGCGGGCCTCCCGAGTGCCCCGAGCGCCCGTTCTGCCAGATCGGGCTCGAGGAGGAGTACGGCCTCGAGGTCGCGCAGTTCGACTCGCTCGACGCGGGCGGGCCGCTCACCAAGAACGCGCTGCGCCAGGGCCAGGTGATGGTCGGTCTCGTGTTCAGCTCGGACGGCGAGCTCGGCTGAACCGCCACCTCCCGACGACGAGGCCCCGGTCCGCTGGACCGGGGCCTCGTGACGTCGGGGGCGGCGCGTCCGTCAGGCCGCGGCCTCCACATGCACCGGCTCGAGGTAGTACTCGGCAGCCTGGCGGCGAGTGGCCTCGGCCGCGGTCGCGCCCTCGTCGACGCTGCGCACCCAGTCGACGATCCGCTCGGCGGAGCGGCGCAGGTCGAAGGCGTGGTGCCAGTCGAGCAGGTCCGCGGCGCGCGAGCCGTCGAGCCACAGCAGCTTGTCCTCGGGGAAGCCGCACACGTCGCGCTCGGGGCTGATGAGCGCCTCGTCACCCCAGGCCCGCGCGAGCTCGAAGACCATCTCGCCCGCGGTGTGGCCCGCGGTCGGCGGCGCGAAGTTGAGGGCGTGCACGTCCTCCTCGGTCGCGGTCAGCAGCCGGGCGCCCAGGCGCACGAACCCGTCGACCACGTCGAGCACGTGCTGGAAGGGTCGCACCGCGAGCGGGTCGCGGACCGCGAAGACGCGGTCGTCCTGGAACACGCGGATGCAGTTGGGGACCAGGCGGTCCGCATCGTCGCCGCCGCCGATCACGTTGCCCAGGCGGACCGAGCCGGCGCGGTGCGGGGCACCGCCCAGGCGGGGCAGGTCCATGAACTCGGCGAACATGCTCTCGCACATCGACTTCGAGGCCGAGTACGGGCTGTGCCCGCCGATGGGGCTGTCCTCGGTGAGCATGCCGCTGTCCGCGGACATGGGCACGTAGCACTTGTCCGAGGTCACGTGCACGAGCGACGGGATGAGCCCGATGCGCTCCGCCTCGAGGATGTTGAGCGAGCCGTTGAGGTTGACGTCGAAGGTGAGGTGAGGGTCGTCGAAGCCGCGACACAGGATCGCCTGCGCCGCGAGGTGGAAGACGACGTCCGGCCGCGTCACCTCGAGCGCGGCGAAGAGGCGGGAGCGGTCGCGGACGTCACCGACGATGCGGTGGACGCCCATCTCCTCGAGCCACACGGCCCGTTCCGCCGAGGAGGGGTCGTCGTCGATCGAGTAGCCGACGACGTTCGCTCCCAGGTGGTCGAGGACCGTGGCGAGCCACGCTCCGATGAATCCGCTGTGACCCGTGATGAACACGGTCTTCCCGGAAAAGGTCGAGCTGTCGCCAGCCCTCTCAGCGTTGCCCATCACGTACCCCCGTGTTGTGATCCCCCCTGGACGGCGCGCGCACCGGCCGACAGCGCTCACCGCGCCACAGACCAGGAACCCTCGCCTCGCGGACCCTTGCAGGATTCCGGCGTACCGAATGGTCCGCCTTCGTCCCTTTTGTCCACGCCTCTACTTGTAGCGCACCGATGCGCGCTTGGCCAGTGTTGATCGCGACGGAATGCGTGATTCGGCGGAATCGGGCGCGGAATCGTGCGTGCGCCGGACGGGGATCGGCATGCCGACGTCCGCCGGGAACGACGAAGGCCCGGTCCATCCGGACCGGGCCTTCGTGTGTGGTACGCCCCCAGGGACTCGAACCCTGAACCCGCTGATTAAGAGTCAGCTGCTCTGCCAGTTGAGCTAGAGGCGCATCGCTCCGCTACCGCGGCGCGAGAGAAAACACTACCTGACTTCTACGCGAAAGTGAAATCGGCACGGGGACGCCTCCGGCATCCCGGCTCACCTGAGCTGGCGCAGCCGATCGTAGGCGACGGCGAGCCCGAGCAGCACCGCGCCCACGGCCGCGAAGGCGATCCAGCGGGGCAGCTCGGGGTCGGGCACCGCGACCTGGACGAGCGCGAGGGCGACGGCCGTCGCGGCCGCGGCGACCGCGGGCGCGAGCCACCTGGTTCGGACGCTCACGATCGCGAGCGCCGCCACCGCAAGCGTGAGCCCGACGGTGCGCACGAGCGCGCCCGGCTGCACCGCGATCGCGACGAGGCTCGGCACGATCGCGAGCGCGAGCCCGCCGCCCAGCGCGGTGGTGCTCGCCAGCTCAGGATCGCGCCGCATCCATGCGACACCCTCGGCCAGCGCCCACGCCGCCGGCACGATCGTGTACGCCTCGAGCGCCTCGATGCCGGCGCCGCTCAGGACGAGCCCGACACCGAGCGTCGCGCCGATCGCCGCGCCCACCCGGGCGGGCAACGGCGCCGGCTCGCGCAGCGCGAGCCAGCCCGCGGACACCACCAGCATCCCGAGGCCGGCCGCCGTCGCATCGTCCGCGACGATGCCCGCGGCCAGGACCAGGATCGATGCGGCCGCACCCGCCCGTGCCACCGCGACGGCAGGGATCCAGTCGAGTCGCGCAAGCGCCACGATGCCCGCGAACGCGACGCCGGCGAGCGCCGCCGTGGCGACCTCCTCCCCGCCGAGCTCGCCGACCGCGAGGCGCGCCGCGATGGCGCCCGCGGCCACCGCGACCAGCCCGCCGACCTCGCGCCACGCGACCAGGCGTCGCGCGATCAGCACAAGCACCGCGGCGACCACCGCGTGCGCCGCGACCTGCGCCCACGGGTGCATCCCCGCCATCAGCACCGCCGCGAGGGCGATCATCACGGGATGCCAGGGGCCGACCGTCCAGCGTCCGAGCACCGCGAGCCCGGCGACGGCGACGGCCGCGACCACGATCGCCGACCACGGCGTCGGGACGGCCGCGGCGGCGAGCACGCATGCCGCCCCGACGATGGTCGCGGCGTCGACTCGCAGCCGCCGTGCCGCGAGCAGCCCGGCCGCCGCGACAGCGGCGGCGGGGACGGCGAGCGGGTCGACGGGCGTCCCGGCGCCGGTCCCCTCCCACGCATCGGACACGGCACGCAGCCAGGCGACCGCGGTCGAGGCGAAGCCCGGCAGCGCCCACAGCGCGACGGGCACGAGCCCCCACCGGCCCGCGGCGGCAGGGCGCTCGCCGAGCACACGCAGCAGCCACGCGGCGCCGGCGGCCGACGTCGCCCCAGCGAGCGCGACCGCCACGGGGCCGCCGCCCTCACCGCTCACCCAGGCGGGCGCCACCAGGGTGGCGATCGCCACCGCGGGCGCGGTCGCGAAGCGCGGGACCAGCAGAGCGGCGAGCGCGAGCAGGCCGGCGATCCCCAGCACCACCGCCGCGCCCGTCACGGGCGGGACCAGGCCGAGCGCGATGCCCGCGACCCCTCGCAGGGCGAGCGCCGTCACCCACGCGATGGCGCCGATCTGCGCGACCGCCCGGGCCTGCGCGTCGCGCCACCACCATCCGGTGGCTCCCGCAGCCGCGGACAGCACGAGCGCCGCGCCCATCGTGGCCACCTCGCCCGCGCCCGCCGACGCGACCGCCGCCGTCCCGACGGCTGCGCATGCGGTCGCGAGGACCGCTCCGGCGGTCTCGCCGAGCCGTGCATGGTCACCGTCGCCGATCGCGCGCCCTCGGATCGCCGCCGAGGCCACCACGCCCGCGAGCAGCGTCAGCCCGCAGGCCAGCAGCCAGCTGCGAGGCCCCGCGGCTCCCTCGAGGCGGAGCACGTCGATCGCCGCGACACCACCCCACGCGAGTGCGACCACCAGGAGGACCGCCGCGGGCGCGAGGCCCCCGAGCGCCCACCGCGCGGCCGCGGGGGCGACGCCCGCGAGGAACCACACGAGCGCCGCCGCGGCGGCCACCAGGGCGGCACCTGCCCACACCTCCGTGCCGCCGAGGCGGAGCACGGTGGCGGCGGGAGCGAGCGTCAAGAGCAGCACGTTGAGAGCGCCGAGCGCCCGGGGCGCCCGACGGACCGCCGCCAGGGCGAGGGCGAGCGGGACGGCGGCACCGGCGAGCGTGAGCCACGGCCACCGGTCCCCGGGCGATGCCCACGCCGCCATGCCCACGAGCGCACCCCCGGCGCCCGTGGCCACCCCCGCGAGCGCGACGGTGAGGCGCGCCGGCCCCGCGGGCCACGCGCGCGCCGCACCCGCGAGCAGCGCCGCCACGGACGCCGCGGCGAGGGCGATCGCGGCTCCACCGCCGGGCGGAGGCGCGAGCGCGAGCACGGCGGGCACGGTCGCGGCGGCGACCATCGCAGCGCCGGTGGTCAGGACGGCGCGCGCGTGCTCCGCATCCTCCCAGCGCCGCGCGACGATGCTCGCGGCGCCGATCGCGGCCAGGCCCGCAGGCCACGCCCATGGTGCCGCCGCTGCGGCGCCGCGCGCGTCGATCGCGATACCCAGGCCTGCGACCGCGGCGACGACGGCGGCGATGCCCGCGGGGACGAGCCCCCACGCGACGGCCCGCTGCAGCGCGGGCTCGCGGGCGCCGGCCGCGAGCGCCAGCGCGCCGATCGCCGCGACCACGAGCAGCGCGAGCGCCGGCTCGCTCAGCAGCGGAGCCATGCCCGCGCCCGCGGACGTCGTCGCGACCACCGCGGCGGTGACGCCGATCCCGCGCCAACGGACCGCCGCGCCGACCGCCGCGACCGCAGGAAGCCAGACCCACCAGATCTTGCCGGGCTCGAGGTCCGCGAGAGCGTAGGTCGCGACCACGGCGAGAGGTCCGAGCGCCGCGACCGCGTAGCGCTGGAGCTCCGCGCCCATGCCGTCGAACCACCGCTCGCCCGCGACCATGAGCAGGCCCACGGCCACCGCGGCGGACAGCGCGAGGCCCGCGGCCCCCGACTCCGCGCTGGCGCCCGCCACCGCGATGAGGGCCGCGACGGGGACGGTCGCGGCCGCGGCGAGCGACAGCCACGGCACGTCGCGGCGCGCAAGGAACGAGGCCGTCGCCGCGGCGACCACGAGCGCGGCCGGCGTGGTGAAGACCCCGAGCACGTCCGCCGTGCGCTCGAGCGCGACCACGGACGTGCCCGCGAAGGCCGCCGAGACGACGCCGATGGCACCGGCGGGCTCGGGCATGCCCCGGCGGAGCACCCAGCGCGCGAGCACGCCCACGGCCGCAGCGATGGCGAGCAGGATGACCGCCTGGAGCGCCGGGAGGATCGTCTCCCACGTCACCGCGACGAACACGATCGCGGACGCGATGAGCAGCGCGGCGCCCGCCATCCCCAGCAGCACCGGGGCCGTGAGCGCGGTCCGCAGGCGTGCCGTGCGGACCCGAGGGGCGCGTGGCGCCCGGGGCCGGTACGGTCCCGGGACCGCGAAGACGTCGCGCGGTGCGGAGGCGGCGGGCGGCGCGACGGGCGCATCCTCGCGGGGCGCATCGTCCTCCGGACCCAGGCGCCGCATCCTGAACCTGGTCGCGCCGAGCTCGACCCGGGCGCGCTCGCGCGCCGCGAGATCGCGATCCAGCTGGACCCGCGCGGCATCGTAGGCCGCCTGCGAGAGCGCCACCGCAGCCACGGCCTCTCGCAGGCGCTGCGCCGCCGGGTCGCCCAGATCGGCACCGCAGCCCGGGCACGCGCCGCCGGGCTGGTCAGACGCGGGATCCCCGCACAACGGACACGCCGAATCCCCTGCTACGACCATGAACGCCCCCTTGGGCGCGAGTGTAGCGACGCGAGACGCGCTTCGGCACGCACCGACGCACGGCGGTGGAATCGTGTCCCCCGCGCTAGCGTTGGAGGCATCATGAACGACACCCGACTCGCCGTGGGCGACACCGCGCCCGACTTCACCGCATCGACCGACTCCGGCACGTTCCGCCTCGCGGACCTGCGCGGCCGCAAGGTCATCCTGTACTTCTACCCCGCCGCCATGACGCCGGGCTGCACCACGCAGGCGTGCGACTTCCGCGACTCGCTCGACCGCCTCCACGCCGAGGGCTACGAGGTGGTCGGCATCTCGAAGGACTCGCCGGAGAAGCTGGCGAAGTTCCGCGAGGCGGAGGGCCTGACGTTCACGCTCGTGTCCGACGAGGACCGCGCGGTGCAGGACGCCTACGGCGCGTGGGGCCTCAAGAAGCTCTACGGCAAGGAGGTCGAGGGCTCGATCCGTTCGACCGTCGTGGTGGACGAGGACGGCAAGGTCGCGCTCGCGCAGTACAACGTCAAGGCCACCGGCCACGTCGCCAAGCTGCGCCGCGACCTCAAGATCGACTGACACCGCCGCGGGCGTGGGCCGGGCGCCGTCGCGCGCCCGTATCCTGGACCCCGCGCGCGAGTGGCGGAATTGGCAGACGCGCTGGATTTAGGTTCCAGTGCCCTCGGGCGTGGGGGTTCAAGTCCCCCCTCGCGCACTCTCGGATCCCGCACCGGCCCGCCGGTGCGGGATCTGTCGCGTCAGGCCAGGTGCATGCCACGATGTCGCCGTGACCCACGACCTCCTCACGCTCGCCGCGGCAGGGTTCGTCGCGGGGCTCGCGGTGGCGATGCCGCTCGGCGCGATCGGCGTGCTCATCCTGCGCGAGGCCATGCTGCAGGGGCTCCGCACGGGCCTCGCCGCCGCCGCCGGGGTCGCCACGGTGGACCTCGCGTACTGCGCCGTCGCGGTCGGGCTCGGCGCGTATGCGGCGGACGCCCTCGCGCCGTGGGGCTCCACGATCGCGGTCGTGTCGGGCGTGGTCCTCATCGGCATCGGGCTCGTGCTGCTGCGCGGCGCCCTGCGGCCGCCCGCGCCCGCCGCGGAGCTCGTCCGGGGCCGCCCGCTCCGCGTCTACGCGCGCTTCGTGGCGCTCACCTCGCTCAACCCCGCGACCGTCGTGTACTTCGTCGCGCTCGCCGGCGTCGTCACCACCGTGACGACGGCCGCGGCCGGCCCGCTCGTCTTCGTGATCGCGGCAGGGCTCGGCTCGCTGCTGTGGCAGGCGGGGCTCGCGATCGTGGGATCGGCGGTGGGCGCGCGCGTGTCGCCGCGCGTGGTCCGCGTGCTCGGCATCGTCGCCGCGGGCGCCGTCATCGCGCTGGGCGTCGTGGCCCTCGCGGCCGCCCGCAGCCTCTGATCCGGAGCGGCGCCTGGAGGCCGGGCATGCAGAGGGCCCGGCCCTCCCCTGCGGGAGGACCGGGCCCTGTGAAGCCGTCTCAGCCCTGCGCGGACTCGTGCTCGGCGATCTTGGTGCGGACCTCGTCCATGTCGAGGCCCTCGACGGCGCCGATCAGCTGCTCGAGCGCCGGGCCCGGCAGCGCGCCGGCCTGGTTGAAGACCATGATGCCGTCGCGGAACGCCATGAGCGTGGGGATCGCGGTGATCCCGTACTTCACGCTGAGCTCCTGGTGCGCCTCGGTGTCGACCTTGGCGTGCACGATCTCGGGCTTGACGTCCGAGGACTGCTCGAAGATGGGCGCGAAGCGCTTGCACGGGCCGCACCATTCGGCCCAGAAGTCCACGAGGACGATGCCGTCCTTGCTCACGGTCTCATCGAAGGTGTCGGTGGTCAGCTCGACAGTTGCCATTGCTTCCTCTCTTCGGCAGTAATACCCCGGGGGGTATCCTATCACTTCCCTGCGTGCGGGCTTTCGGTATCCAGGTTGTCACGTCACGGCGCGGTTGACGGGCCACGCGCAGACTCGGGGTAGAAAAGACTCATGACCGATATGGCCGAGCTCCCTGACGAACCCACCGGCTGGCTGTCCGACCGCGAGCTGCAGCACGTCCGTTCCGAGCTCCCGTTGGTGTACGTCAACGTGATCCCCGTGCGGATTAATCCCATGGGCGAGATCACCGAGGTGGGCCTGCTCCTCAGGGCCATCGACGGCGCGATGTCCCGCGCGATCGTCGCCGGGCGCGTCCTGCTGCACGAGCGGATCCGCGACGCCATCGTGCGCAACCTCGAGAAGGACCTGGGGCTCGCGGCGATGCCGCAGGTGCCCCTGTCGCCGGTGCCGCTCGCGGTCGCCGAGTACTTCCCGACCAAGGGCGTCACGCCGTTCCACGACTCCCGCCAGCACGCCGTCGCGCTGGTCTACGTCGTGCCCGTCGAGGGGCACTGCGAGCCGCAGCAGGGCGCGCTCGACCTCACCTGGCTCACGCCCGAGGAGGCCGCGAGCGAGGATGTGGCCGCGGAGATGGCCGGCGGCCAGCACGTGCTGGTCCGTCAGGCTCTCGCGCACTGCGGCGCCGCGATCTAGGGCTCCCTCTCGAGGACGCGGGCCAGCTCCGCCCACCAGTCGAGGCGGCTCGGTCGGCCGTCGTAGTGGGCGCGCCCCTGGTTGCGCCCGCTCGGGCTTGGGAGAACGAACACGCGCGCGCCCGCGAACGACCAGTCCTGGGCACCGAGCCCCGGCCGCGGCCGCCCGAGCCAGCGTGCGGCCTGCGCGCCGGCCTCCTTCGACGTGAAGGCGATCCACCGGGGACGATGCGCGGCGACCTTCGCGGCGAGCGCCGGGACGTCGTACGGGAGGCCGCGATCGTGGCTCTGCGCCATGGTCTTCACCAGGTCGGTGAGGCCGATGCCGAACCGGGCGACCCGCGCATCGTCCCCCGGGGCGAGCGGCTCGGGGACGATGCCGGCCTCCCCCAGGTACTGCCAGAAGCGGTTGCCCGGGCCGGCGTAGTAGTGCCCGCGCGCCGCCGACGCCAGCCCCGGGGCGGTGCCGCAGAACACGACGCGCAGCCCGGGCCCGAGGCGGTCCGGCAGGACGGGAGTCCCGCGCACGGCCCCCGCGTCCGGATCGGAGGACTGAGCGTCCCGAACCGGGCGGGGCCTGGTCATCTCAGGCCCGGAGCGCCTCGGCCACGTGAGGGGCGAGGGCGCGGAACGCCTTGCCGCGGTGGCTGATCTGGTTCTTGCGCTCGGCGGTGAGCTCCGCGTTGGAGACGGACTCACCCTGCGCGCGGAAGATCGGGTCGTACCCGAAGCCGCCCTCGCCTGCGGGCGCGCGCAGCAGCTCGCCGCGCAGGATCGAGCGGCACACCTGCTCGCGGCCGTCGGGCATCACCAGCACGGCGGCGCACACGAACTCGGCGCCACGGTGCTGGTCCGGGATGTCCGCCATCTGCGCGAGGAGCAGCTCGAGGTTCTCCTGGTCCTGCCCGTGCGCGCCCGACCACAGCGCGGAGAAGATGCCCGGCGCGCCGCCCATGATGTCGACGCCGATGCCCGAGTCGTCGGCGATGGCGGGCAGCCCGGTCGCGGCGGCGAGCGCATGCGCCTTGATGAGCGCGTTCTCCGCGAACGTGGTGCCGTCCTCGACGGGGCTCGGGGCGCCGAGCTCCTTGGCGGAGGCCACGTCCTCGCGCGTGAGCCCGGACAGGGAGGGCGCGAGGATCGCCCAGATCTCGTCGACCTTGTGGGCGTTGTGCGTCGCGATCGCGAGACGCGCCATCAGTCCTCCAGCGCCATCGCCTGGAGCACCGCGAGGTCCGCGTTGCCCTGGGTCGCGAGCGCGAGCAGCGCGTCGAGCTCCTCCTTGGAGAACGGCGCGCCCTCGGCGGTGCCCTGCACCTCGACGAAGCCGCCGACCCCGGTCATCACCACGTTCATGTCCGTCTCGGCGCGGACGTCCTCGACGTACGGCAGGTCGAGCATCGGGACACCGTCGATGATGCCCACGCTCACGGCGGAGACCGAACCGCTGAGGGGCTGGGCGCCGGGCTTGATGGCGCCGTGCTTGCGTCCCCACTCGATCGCGTCCGCGAGCGCGACGTACGCGCCGGTGATCGCGGCGGTCCGGGTGCCGCCGTCCGCGTCGAGCACGTCGCAGTCGAGCACGATGGTGTTCTCGCCGAGCGCCTTGACGTCGATGATCGCGCGCAGCGAGCGGCCGATGAGCCGGCTGATCTCCATGGTGCGGCCGCCGATCTTGCCGCGCACGGACTCGCGGTCGTTGCGCGTGTTGGTCGCGCGCGGGAGCATCGCGTACTCGGCGGTGACCCAGCCCTCGCCGGAGCCCTTCTTCCAGCGCGGCACGCCCTCGGTGAAGGACGCGGAGCACAGCACGCGCGTCCCGCCGAACGTCACCAGGCACGAGCCCTCGGCGTTGCGCTGGAAGCCGCGCTCGAAGGAGATGGGGCGGAGCTGGTCGGGGGTGCGGCCGTCGGCACGGGTGATCGTCATGGTGACGAGCCTATCCGCCCCCTGACAGCAGCAACGGAGCTGGTCCCGACCCGCCGTGGGTGGGATCGGTCACGGGCCGCGACACGCCGCACATCCGGGACTCGCTCCGTTGCGGCTGTCGGACGGGCGCGGGTCAGAGGATGTGCGTCTCGCCCGGGACCGCGTGGGTAACGGGCGCGCCGTACGCCACGGTCGCGAGCTCGAGCGTGCCGGCGGGATCCACCCACGAGGCGATGTGCGTGACGATCAGCTCGCCCACGCCCGCATCGCGCGCGAGCGTGCCCGCCTGCGTGCCGTTCATGTGGATGCCCTCGGGGTTGACACGTGAGTGCGCCCAGCCGGCCTCGGCGAGCAGGGCGTCGGCGCCGCGCGCGAGGCCCAGGACCTCGTCGCAGCGATCCGTGTCGCCCGTGAACACCAGGGATGTCGGCCCGTCCGCGAGCGCCGACGGCCCCGCGACGCGCACCGCGACGGCCGGGACGGGATGCCAGGCACGCGCGAACGTGAAGGAGAACGGCCCGACGGCGGCGGTGTCGCCGTCGCCCACGGCGGTGAAGTCGAACGTCGCGAGCGCGGTCAGGTCCTCGGAGCCCGCGATCTGGACGATGCGCTGGTCGAGCCCCTCGGGGCCGAGCAGGATCAGCGGCGGGAGGTCCTCATCGGCCGCGGGCCCGTAGCGCCGCAGCACCGAGAGCGCCGCGAGATCGGCGCAGTGGTCGGGGTGCCCGTGCGACACCACCACGGCGTCGACGCGCGCGGGGTCGCAGTACCGCTGGAGCGGCCCGATGGCACCCGACCCCAGGTCGAGGACGATGCGCCACGTGCGGCCGTCCGCATCGTCCGCCTCGACGAGGTAGCAGGAGGCGGGCGCGTCGGGGCCCGCGGTCGAGCCGGCGGAGCCGACGATGGTGAGCCTCACTGGGCCGCCTCCACTTCGGGAAGAGGTTCCACCTGCGTCACCACGGGACCAAGGAAGCGCTGGGCGAGCGCCTCGAAGCGGTCGCGCGGACCGGTCGCGTAGAAGCGGTGGCTGGGCGCGGTGTGCGCCTCGCGCTCGAGCCCGTTGGCCGCGAGCACGCGGTAGACGTCGCGCGCGGTCTCGGAGGCGGAGTCGACCAGGGTCACGTCCGGGCCCATGACATACGCGATCGCGCCGGCGAGCAGCGGGTAGTGCGTGCACCCGAGGATGAGCGTGTCCACGCCCGCCTCCTGGAGCGGCGCGAGGTACTCGCGGGCGACGCGGATCACCTCGGGACCGGTGGTCTCCCCCGCCTCGACGAGCTCGACGAACCGTGGGCAGGCCTGGCTGGTGATGGTGAGGTCCGGCGCCCCCGCGAGCGCGTCGTCGTACGCCCCGGACGTCACCGTCGCGACCGTGCCGATCACGCCCACGTGACGCGAGCGCGACAGCGACGCGGCTCGGCGCGCGGCGGGCAGGATCACCTCGACCACCGGGATCCCGCGCTCGCGCGAGAACCTCTCCCGCGCGTCCCGGAGCACCGCGGCGGAGGCCGTGTTGCACGCGATGACGAGCGTCTTGACGCCGTCGGCGACGAGCGCGTCCATGATGTCGAGCGCGTGCTGGCGCACCTCCGCGATCCCGAGCGGTCCGTAGGGCCCGTGCGCGGTGTCGCCGACGTAGTGCACCGACTCGTGCGGCATCGTGTCCATGATCGCGCGGGCGACGGTGAGGCCGCCCACGCCCGAGTCGAACACGCCGATGGGCGCGTCGTTCATCCCTGTCCTCCTAGCGACACGGACACCAGCGATTCCTGGAGCCACGTGAGGGCGTCGTAGAGCATCCCGAGCCAGACGCGCTCGGGGTCGATGGCCGGCTCCGGCGAGGCGTCCGACTCCATCGCCTCGCCCGCGCGGGCGATGTCCGCGTGCAGCGCCTCCGCATCCGCGTCGCTCTCGAGCCCGAGCCGGGAGGCGATGACGAGGCGCACGTCGGTGAGCGCGGCGGCGGTGGGCATCACGTGGTCCGCGGGCACCACCCACTCGTCCGAGTCCTGGCTCAGCTCCTCCCACATGCGGCGCAGGCGCGCGAGCTTGGTCGCGCGCAGGTCCTCCTCGGTGAGGCGGCGGAACTCGTCCGCGACCTCGCGCTCGCGCGGCGCCGCGTTGGGCAGGAGCCGCAGGAGCGCCGGGTCGTCCGGCTCCGCGGGCGCGTCGGCGAGCTCGTCGAGGAAGCGCAGGCTCTCCGCGAGATCCTCGCGGTGCGGGAGCGTCGAGTGCGGCGCGCTGCCGAACGACTCGCCACCCAGGAGAAGGCCCACATCGGCCACGATGCGCGCGATGACCAGGCGCTCGTCCTCGTCGAGCGCGGCGACGGCCGCGCCGTCGCGGGCCGCGAAGGCCCTCACGCGTCGGCCCGCTCGAGCGTCGCCCACAGCCCGTAGGAGTGCATCGCCTGGACGTGCACCTCCATCTGCTCGCGGCTCCCGCTGCTCAGCACCGACCGGCCCTTCTCATGCACCTCGCGCATGCGTGCCTCGGCCTCCTGGCGCGGCAGGCCGAAGTACTCCTGGAACACGCGGGTGACGTAGCTCATGAGGTTGACCGGATCGTTCCAGACGACCGTGACCCAGGGCTCGCGCACGCGCGTGCGCACGCTTGCGCCCGGCTCGAGCCGCTCCTGGGTACCCACGCGCTCAGCGTAAGGCCGCAGGGCGCCCCCGCGCGGCTACTCGTCGCCGTCGGGACCGAATACGCCGTCGATGATCTCCTTGCATGCGGGGCACACGGGGAAGCGGTTCGGGTCGCGCCCGGGGACCCACACCTTGCCGCACAGGGCGATCACGGGCTCGCCGCTCATCGCGGACTCGAGGATCTTCTCCTTCTTGACGTAGTGCGCGAACCGCTCGGCGTCGCCGGGCTCCACCAGCTCCTGGGTGTCGGTGCGCTCGATCGTCGCGGTGCCGCCCTGCGGCTGGGTCATCGGCTCAAGGGTCTCGCTCATGCGCACCATGGTACGCGCGGGCCATCGCTATGCCACGGACGCCAGGAGCCGTCCCGAGCGCGCGTTGTAGACGGCCCCCGCGGCGCGCACCCCGCCGGCGTAGGCGCCGATCCCGGTCGCGATCCCCAGCACGCATGCGACCACGCCCCAGCCCGGCGCCTCGGCCACCAGCGCGACCACGAACGGCACCACGACGAACGGCACGAGCAGCAGGAGCACGAGCGACGACACGAGCTGCGCGACCAGGCCCGCGCCCACCGCGCCGACCTCCGATCCGAACGGGCTCGCTCCCGGCGCGGGCGCACGGTAGGGCACGAGCACCGCGCTCAGCGCCGCGACCCCGAGGCTCACCCCGAGCACGCCGACGCACGTCCCCAGCAGCCCGGGGGCATCGGCCCAGCGCCCGCCCCACGCGACCGTCGCGAGCGCGACGACGACGATGAGCGGGAGCGCCCACGAGGCCGTCGCCGCGAGCCTCCCGCGCAGCACCGCCTGACCCAGCCTGCCCGACACGACGTCGAGCCACAGCGCGGTCGAGTCGAAGGCGACGTCGTTGTGCCGGCCCCACCCGATGGTCACGGCGAGCACGATCGGCACCAGGTAGGCCCATCGCCGGTCGAGGTCGAACACGGGCATCACCAGCGCGAAGAACGTGACGGGAAGGAGCATCACGCCCACCAGGGACGACAGGTAGCGGGGATCGCTCACCCACGCCCGGACGAGCCGCGCGTGCACCGCCGCCGTCGCGCCGTCGCGCGGGTGCACGAGCCCCCGTACCGGGTCCAGGATCCGGTCGTGGCGGCGACGCGCTCCTCCCCCGCGCCCCAACGGCGCCACGAGCTGATGCGCGACGTTGACGCGCCACACCCCATGCACCAGGAGCAGCCACACGGCCTGCATCGCGATCCGCCAGCCCGCTCCCGCCCAGTCGCCCGCCGCTGCGTACGCCGGCGCCGCGACGCCCGCGCCGAGCGGCGTGGTCCCGAGCCTGTCGAGGAGGACCTCGACGTCCGCGCCGATGACCGCCGTGAGCCCGTCGCGGAAGAGCACGAGCGCCACGGGCGCCGCGGCGGCGAGCGCGAGCGCGAGCACCGCGAACGTCGCGAGCTTGGCCCGCCTCGAGGACAGCACGCGCGCCGCCCACGCCGCGCTGACGCGCGCGCCGAGCACCATGGAGCCGTACGCGAGCGCGAGCCCGAGCGCCGCGACGGCGAGCACCCCGGCCCCGCTGCCCCGCCACGAGAGCCCGAGCAGCCCGAGCGCGAGGGCGAAGAACGCGGCCGGCATCGTGAGGAACGCCGCGACGGTGAGGCCCGGCATGATCGTCCGCGCCGACACCCCGAGCGTGCGGAAGCGCGCCGGCTCGAGCGTGTCGTCGAGCCCGGCGACCATGAGCGGCACCACGGTCCAGCCGATCGACAGCACGGCGACCAGCCCCACGAGCAGGTCGGCGCGGACATCGTCGCTCTGGCGCGCGAGCGCCGCGCCGCCCCACACGAGCCACGGGAGCATCGTCAGCATCCAGGTCACGCCCAGGCCGGCGACCAGCAGGCGCCACCACTCGCGGCGTGCGAGGTGCCACGCCGCGCGCAGGCGGATCGCTACGACTGTCGCAACCACGTGAGGTCCCGCCGTTCGCGCTCGTCGCCCACGAGCGCCACGAACCGCTCCTCGAGGTCGAGGGCGCCGCCGCGGACCTCCGCGAGGGTTCCCGCGGCGAGGACGCGCCCGCGGCCGACGACGGCGACGTGATCGCAGAGCCGCTCGACCAGCGCCATCACGTGCGAGGACAGCACCACCGTGCCGCCCGTCGCGACGTACTCCTCGAGGATGCGCCGGATCGCGCCGGCGGACACCGGGTCGACGGCCTCGAAGGGCTCGTCGAGCACCAGCAGACGCGGAGCGTGCACGAGCGCGCACGCGAGGCCGATCTTCTTCGCCATGCCCGCCGAGTAGTCCATCACGAGCGTGCGACCCGCGTCCTCGAGGTCCAGCGCCGCGAGGAGGTCGTCCCGTCGGGCGCGCACCACCTCGCGGTCGAGGCCCCGCAGGCGTCCGGCGTAGGAGATCAGCTCCCCGCCGGTGAGCCGGTCGAACGTGTGCAGGCCGTCCGGCAGGACCCCGATGAGCGGCTTGGCCGCCTCGGGCGAGGACCAGAGGTCGATCCCGAGCACGGCCACCGTGCCCGCGTCGGGCTGGAGCAGCCCGGTCGCCATCGACAGCGTGGTGGTCTTGCCCGCGCCGTTGGGTCCGACCACCCCGTAGAAGGACCCGGCCGGGATGTCGAGGTCGATGCGATCCACCGCGAGCGTGTGGCCGAAGCGCTTCACGAGCCCGCGCAGGGACAGCGCCGGGGCGGGGACCGTGGTCATGGCGCCAGGGTATCGCCGGAGTTCCAGGCGCGTTGCGCGAGGCGGTGGACCGCTCCCCGCCCACCACGCTATAGTTGCCACGGCAACCAATACGCAGGGAAGAGGGATGAGCATGGACGGCGCGCGCGGAGACCGCATCGCAGACGGGACGACGATGGGGCCGGTCGAGCTCCACGTCGAGGACCTCGACACGATGCTCGCCTACTACCGCGACGTGCTCGCGCTCGAGCAGATCCGCGTCGACGGCGATCGCCATGTGCTCGGCCGCGGCGGCGTCGACACCGTGGTGCTCACGCCCACGCGCGGGCTGCCCCGCTTCGACCGGCGCGGCGCGGGGCTCTTCCACACCGCGGTCCTCTTCGATTCGCGCGAGGGGCTCGCGGCCGCCGTGTTGCGCGTCGCGCAGGCCGCGCCCGGCTCGTACACCGGCGCCGCCGACCACCTGGTGAGCGAGGCCTTCTACTTCGACGACCCTGAGGGCAACGGCGTCGAGCTGTACGTCGACCGGCCGCGCGAGGCCTGGACGCGCGACGCCACGGGCCGCCCGCTGATGGGCACCGAGCACATCGACGTCAACGGGTTCCTCACCACGCACCTCACGGAGGCCGAGGTGGCCGCGCCGACCGTCGCGGCGAGCGTCGGCCACGTGCACCTCCAGGTGGGCGACATCCCCACCGCGAAGGAGTTCTACGTCGGCACGCTCGGCTTCGACGAGGTTCTCGACATGGGCAGCGCGCTGTTCGTCTCCGCCGGCGGCTACCACCACCACGTCGGGCTCAACACCTGGAACTCGCGCGGCGCGGGCCCGCGCGCGGCATCCCTGGGCCTGGGCACGATGGACATCGTGCTGCCGTCCGCGGACGACCTCGGCGCACTGCGGGAGCGCCTCGCCCACAGGGGCGCCGCGGTCGCGGACGATGGCCGCACGGTCACGGTCGCCGATCCGTGGGGCTCGCAGATCCGCGTGACCGTCGCGGGCTGAGGCGCCGCCGGGCGAGCGTTGACGATCCGCTGCGCCCCGTGCGAGGCTCCGCGCAGAGCCGGAGGGGGATCCAGCCATGACCCGTGCACTGCGCATTGCTCTCTCCGCCCTCGCTGCCGCCGCGGTCGCCGCCTGCTCGGCACCGAGCGCGGCGTACATCGACGATGCGACCCTCGAGCCCGCGACATGCTCACCCGCGCGCGAGGGCGTCGAGTGCTTCGACGCGGTCGTCGCCGCGACGGGGGATGCCGGCGACGTGGTCACGGCGTCATGCGCGGTCGTCGCGCTCGACACGGAGACCGAGCCGATGCCGCTCACAGGCCCCGACAAGGCGGCCGTCGCCGCGGTGAACGCGGACCCGAACCTGGGACTCGAGTCGCTCGAGGTGACGGTGGGCGTGCCCGTCACCGTGGCCTCACTGGCCCTGCCCCTCGCATCGGACCCGGCCTTCCTGCGATGGCATCTCTCCTGCGACCCCGGCGCCGAGGGCTGACCCGGACGTCGCGGCAGGCCCGGGCGGACAGCGTCATCGCAGGTGCGGGGCGGTTCCGCGTGTGAACCGTGACACCGAACCTACGGCACCGTAGGGTAGGCGCCATCCGCATGACGAGCATCGCCGCTCAGCCCGACTGGGAAGTCACCCGCCACGACCCCGGAGAGGCATGATCCCGGCCCAGCCCCCTGCATCGTCCCTGCCCGTCAACCACGTCACCCGCCGCTTCGCGGCGCTGTCGGCGACCATCCGCGACACCGGCCTCCTCGAGCGCGCCTACGGCTTCTACGCCATCTACGGCGCTGCGCTCGCGCTTGCGCTGGGCGGCGTCGTCACCGGGATGATCCTCCTGGGCGACTCCTGGTTCCAGCTGCTCATGGCGGCCGCGCTCGCCATCGTGTTCACGCAGATCGCGTTCCTCGGCCACGAGGCGTCGCATCGCACCGTGCTCGCCTCGGGCCCGGCCAACGACCGCCTGGGGCGCTTCCTCAGCACGCTGATGGTCGGCATCAGCCACCAGTGGTGGATGCACAAGCACACCCGCCACCATGGCAACCCCAACCGGGTGGGCAAGGATCCCGACATCGACATGGACACCATCGCGTTCCGCGAGGAGGACGCCGCGAACGCACGCGGGCTCCTGCGGTGGATCAACGCGCGCCAGGGTTGGCTGTTCTTCCCGCTCCTCACGCTCGAGGGGATCAACCTCCACTACCAGTCGATCCGCTCGCTGGTGACCTCCGGGACCCGCCGTCAGCGCTGGCAGGAGATCCCCGCGATCGCCGCGCACTTCGTGCTGTACCTGGTGCCGCTGTTCTGGTTCCTGCCGCTCGGGATGGCGTTCGCGTTCCTCGGCGTGCAGATGGCCGTCTTCGGCGTGTACATGGGCGCCTCGTTCGCGCCGAACCACAAGGGCATGATGATCGTCCCCGCGGACATGAAGATGGACTTCCTGTCCAAGCAGGTGCTCACCAGCCGCAACATCCGGGGCGGTTGGACCATGTCCATCCTCATGGGCGGGCTCAACTTCCAGATCGAGCACCACCTGTTCCCGTCGATGGCGCGCCCGCACCTGGGACGCGCCAGGGAGATCGTCCGCGAGCACTGCGCGAACGTGGGCGTGCCCTACACGGAGACCAGCCTGCTCGAGTCGTACGCGATCGTGGTGCAGTACCTCAACCGCGTCGGGCTCGCCGCGCGCGACCCGTTCGACTGCCCCGAGCGCGTCGCGATGGGGCGGTAGCTCAGCGCGCGGTCGCGTCCTCGAGCACCGCCTCGGCCTCCTCGACCGGGTCCTGGGCCGGCGCATCGTCCGCGTCCGGGCGCGCCTTGCCGGCGACGAAGGCGTAGGCGAGACCGATCACCACGGCACCGCCGACCAGGTTCCCCAGGCCCACGCACACCATGTTGGTGCCGAAGTCCGCCCACGTGACGTCGCCGCCGCTGATGAGGCCGATGCCGAACGTGGTCATGTTCGCCACGACGTGCTCGAAGCCCGAGGCGATGAAGGCCAGCACGGCCCAGAAGATGATGACGGCCTTGGCGACCTCGTTCTTGAGGCGGGCCGCGGCCCAGATCGCGACGCATACGAGCACGTTGCACATGACGCCGCGCCAGAACAGCTCCGCGGGCGTGTGCGAGATCTTGCCCGCGAGCGTGTCGGCGGCGAACTCCCCTGTCGCGCCGTGCCCGAGCACCCCGGTCTGGATCATGACCCACGCGAACGCGAACGCGCCGATCATGTTGGCGAAGAAGATCGCGAGCAGCACGCCCGCGGCCTGGAACCAGGAGATGGTGCGACGGATCGCGCCGAGCGGGAGGATCATCATCGCGCTCGTCGCGAGCTCTGAGCCGGCGAAGACCACGATGGTGAGCGCGGCGGCGAACACGCTGCCGGCGACGAGCTTCTCCATCGGATCGCCCGCGACGTGGAACGGCCCCGCGGCCGACCACATGAGGACGTCGCCGACGCCGATCCACATGCCGGCGAGCATCGCCGAGACGAGGAGGCGCAGCGGGGTGCGCGAGAGCTTCACCTTGGCCACGGCGGCCTTGGCATGGACGTCGACGGTTTCGGGGAGAGTCAGCACGTATCGAAGGTAAGGGGCGATACGGCGTGCGAGCAGGTACGGAGGTCCCGACGATCAGCCGCCCGCGGTGCCGATGAGCACCGCCGTGTAGGCGATCCAAGCCGCCAGGAGCGCCGCGCCCTCGAGACGGTTGATGCGCCCGTCGGCGCGCGGCCGGAAGCCCATGATCAGCAACGCGAGCGTGAACGCGAGGAGCACGGGGAGGTCCCGCGTGAGCGCCTGCGGCTCGACGGCGGAGGGCGCGATGAGCCCCGCGAGCCCCACCACCGCGAGCGTGTTGAACAGGTTCGAGCCGATGACGTTGCCCAGCACCAGGTCCGTCTCGCGGCGCCGCGCGGAGACGATGGCCGCGGCCAGCTCCGGCGCCGAGGTGCCGATCGCGACCACCGTGAGGCCGATGACCAGGTCCGACCACCCGAGGCGCTCCGCGATGCCCACCGCTCCCCAGACGAGCACGCGCGAGGCCGCGACCAGCAGCACGATGCCGCCGATGGTCCACGCCCACGCCGCCCGGTACGACATCCCGGCGGCGGCCTCCCGCGCCTCGATCTCGCGCGCGAGCTCGTCCTGGGGCTCGCCGGGTGGCCGGCGCCGGGTGCCGGTGCGGACCGCCCAGACCAGCTGCGCGCCGAGCGCCATCACCAGGATCCCGGCGTCGATGCGGGAGATGCTCCCGTCGAGCAGCACGAGCGCGAGCAGGAGCGTCGCCGCGAGCAGCAGCGGCAGCTCGCGTCGGAGCACGCCGCGGTGGACCAGGACGGGCACGATGATCGCGGTGATGCCGAGGATCAGGCCGATGTTCGCGATGTTCGAGCCGAGCGCGTTGCCGAGCGCGATCTCGGGGTCGCCGCCCGCCGCGGCGAAGGCCGACACCACGAGCTCCGGGGCGGACGTGCCGAAGCCGACCACGACCATGCCGATGAGCAGCGGCGCCATGCCCAGGTGCGCCGCGACGGACGATGCGCCGGAGACGAAGCGGTCGGCGCTCCACGCGAGCGCGGCGAGCCCTGCCAGGGTCGCGAGGATCGCGAGCGTCATGGCCCGAGCCTAGTGACGCAGCTCGCGGGCGCGCTGGCGGGACATGGGTGCCGGATCCGGCCCGGATCCGGCACCCATGTCCCGCGGGGACGTACCGGAGCGGCGAGCGGGCGCGGCGAGCGCGGCTGCCGACGGGCGCGGCGGGCGAGCGCCCGGCGCCGGGCATGCGAAGGCCCCCGCACGCCGATGGGCGTCGGGGGCCTCGCGAGAGGTGGAGATGCCGGGAATCGAACCCGGGTCCGCATGTCCAAACCGAAGTCTTCTCCGGGCGCAGCCTGAAGAAGGTTTTCTCAGCCCCTCACCCACCATCAGGCAGGTGGTGAGCGGGCTCAGTCATCTAGAAGTCCCGCAGTCCCCGATGACGAAGGACTGAAGCAAGTTCCCTAGTCGACGCCAGGATCCAGGTCGGGAACGCCCCTGGGCTGACGGACTTCATGGCGCTCGCTTAGGCAGCGAGGGCGAAGTCGGTGCGCTTGGAATCGGCACCTATAGGTTGCAGAGGTCGTTTACGAGATAACTCTGCGTTCTCGGCCCGCTTCCCTCCGGAAGTAAACACACGTCGAAACCGATCATCCCCTGTGCAGTTATGACACCAGTCTACCGGAACGACCGACAGCGCCCAAGCACGCCTCCGTGCTCCGCCTCGGAAGCGCTCAGGCGCCCTCGCTGAGCACCGGCAGACCGAGCACGATGCTCCAGATCCAGCCGGCGGCCTCCGCGGCCGGGGGCCGGTCCTCGGCGAGCAGCCACTCCCCCACGACGCCCAGCACGAGGCCGGTCAGCCCTGCCGCCACGACGTCGACCGGAAGCCGCTTGCGCGAGATCTCGTCGACATCGGGAGCGAGGTCGCGGATCGCCTCGCGGCTGCGGAGCCGCAGCCGGGTCAGCACCGCGCCATAGCCGGGCTCTGTGAACACGCGGCGGTACAGATCGGCATGCGCCTCGACGTGCTCGAGGAAGCGCACCAAGGGCTCGGGCGGCGCCGCGCCGAGGATGAGCCCCGACATCCCCGCCCCCGCCTCCTCCGCGACGGCGTCGAGCGCGTCCGCCAGGAGCGTCTCCTTGTCGGAGTAGTGCTGGTAGAAGGTCGAGCGGTTGACCCCCGCCTCGGCCACGATGTCGCTCACCGAGATGTCGTCGAGCCCGCGCTCGCTCGCGAGCGCCACGAGCGCCTCCTGCAGGCGTCTCCGGGTCCTCACGATGCGCACGTCCACGGGGAGATTGTGGCACCGTCCGTGGACTTCACCAAGCGATAACCAACAGTTGTCGTGAAACTCGTCGGAGTTGTCCTAGACTTCTCTCAGACGTGCCTCCCGGCCCGGGCTCAGCCCGCGCGGCCGGACGGCACGCCAGGGCATCGTCGCCACCCTCCCCGGATCACCCCTGAGAAAGGTTCCCCTGTGGCCCACCTCCTGTACCGCATCGGCCGCGCGTCGGCCATGCGGCCGCTCATCGCGATCGTCGCGTGGCTGCTGGCGCTCGGCGTCGCCGGCGGCGCCTTCGTCGCGGTCGGCGGCACCCTCACCGACAGCTTCTCCATCCCCGGGCTCGAGACCGAGAAGGTCACGGACCAGCTGGTGGAGGAGATCCCCGAGCTCGCAGGCGGGTCCTCGCGCGCGGTCTTCCAGACCGAGAGCGGCGAGCCGTTCACGGACGAGCAGAAGCAGCAGGTGAGCGACGCGCTCGCCGCCGCGCAGGACGTCGACGCCGTCACCGGCGTGATCGACCCGTTCGCGACGCAGGCGCAGCTCGAGGAGCAGCGCTCGCAGCTCGAGGGCGCGCCCCAGCAGATCGAGGACGCGCGCACCCAGCTCGATGCCGGCCAGGAGCAGCTCGACGCCGGCCAGCAGCAGCTCGACGAGGCGCTCGCGCAGCTCGAGGAGGGCCAGCAGCAGCTCGACGCCGGCCAGGCTCAGCTCGACGAGGCGATCCAGCAGGCCAAGGACGCCGGCACCTACGAGTTCGCGGTCGCAGAGTTCGAGGCGCAGCAGGCGCAGATCGACGAGCAGCAGGAGCAGCTCGACGCGGGTCTCGCGCAGATCGAGGAGCAGCAGACGCAGCTCGACGACAGCCAGGCGCAGATCGACGACGGCCGCGCGGAGCTCGAGGCCCAGGAGGCGCAGCTCGAGCTCGGCGCCCAGCTCGCGGACGCAGCGGCGGGCATCCGCTCGGTGTCCGAGGACGGCACCACCGCGCTGGGTCTGATCCAGTTCGACACCAACGTCTACGAGGTGGTCCAGGAGGACAAGGACGCGGTCATCGCCGACGTCCGCGCCGCCACCCCCGACGGCATCACCGTCAACTTCTCGGCCGACATCGCGACCAGCGTCGAGGGCGTCATGGGCGCCGGCGAGGTCATCGGTGTCGCGCTCGCCTTCGTGGTCCTCATGGTGATGATGCGCGCGATCTGGCCGGCGCTCATGCCCATCGTCACGTCGGTGCTCGGCGTCGGCGTCGGTGTCGCCACCGCGCTCGCCTTCTCCGGCGTCGTGGAGATGTCCTCGGTCACCCCGGTGCTCGGCGTCATGCTCGCCCTCGCCGTCGGCATCGACTACTCGCTGTTCATCGTCAACCGCCACCGCGAGCAGTACAAGCGCGGCATGGACCTCCACGAGTCCATCGGCCTCGCGAACGGGACGTCCGGCAACGCTGTCGTCTTCGCGGGCTCGACGGTCATCGTGGCGCTGCTCGCGCTCAACATCACCGGTATCCCGTTCCTCGGCATCATGGGCACCGTCGGCGCGTTCTGCGTCGGCATCGCGGTCCTGGTCGCCGTGACCCTCACCCCCGCGGTGCTCGGTCTCGTCGGGCACCGCGTCCTGGGAAAGAAGGCACGCGCGACCCGCGGTGCCGCCGAGCACGCCGAGGCACCCGTCGAGCCGATGCGCACGGGCCTCGCGCTGCTGCGCTTCTTCGGCGCGGTCGTCGCGCTGCTCATCATCGCGATCCCAGCGTTGTCGATGCGCCTGGGCCTGCCCGACGGCACCCAGGAGCCCACCGACTCGACGCAGTACATCGCGTACAAGACCGTCGACGAGAAGTTCGGCGAGGGCGTCAACGGCACCCTCCTGGTGACCGCGGAGCTGCCCGAGGCGGTCTCCGACGACGAGCTCCTCGCGGCCCAGGTCGCCGTGGCGAACGTCCTCATGGAGAACGAGGACGTCGCCGCTGTCGCCCCGGCCGGCGCGTCCGAGGACAACGGGTTCCTCGCGTTCCAGGTCATCCCGAACGAGGGCCCCGGCAGCGAGTCCACCGTCCAGCTGGTCGAGGACCTCCGCGAGCTCTCCCCACTCGAGGACGGCACCGTCATCGGCGTCGCCGGTGAGGCCTCAGGCAACATCGACGTCTCCCAGAAGCTCGACGAGGCGCTCCCGCTCTACCTCGCGATCGTGGTGGGCCTGTCGATCATCATCCTCATCGTCGTGTTCCGCTCGCTGGTGGTACCGCTCATCGCGACGCTCGGCTTCGTGCTGTCGCTGTTCGCGGCCTTCGGCATGGTGACCGCGGTGTACCAGTGGGGCTGGCTGAGCTCGCTCTTCGGCGTCCACGACCCGGGCCCGGTGCTGAGCTTCCTGCCCATCATCCTCACGGGCATCCTGTTCGGCCTCGCGATGGACTACCAGCTGTTCCTCACCACCGGCATGCGCGAGGCGTACGTCCACGGTCTCGATGCGCGCCGCTCGGTGGTCTCGGGCCTGCGCCACGGGCGCGCCGTGGTCACGGCCGCCGCGATCATCATGGTCTCGGTGTTCGGCGGATTCGTGTTCTCGCACATCGCGCTGATCCGGCCCATGGGCTTCGGCCTCGCGATGGGCGTGCTGTTCGACGCGTTCGTGGTCCGCATGGTCATCGTGCCGTCGCTCATGCACCTCGTGGGCGAGAAGGCGTGGTGGCTGCCGCGCTGGCTCGACAAGATCCTCCCCAACGTGGACGTGGAGGGCGCGGCGCTCGAGCGCGAGCATCCCGTGCCGCACACCGAGGAGACCGACGAGGAGCCAGCCGCGCAGGCCTGACCCTCAACGCCGCGAGAGGCCCGCACCCCTGCTGGGGTGCGGGCCTCTCCGCGTTCCGTCTCACACGGCTCCGCCACACACGGGCCGCGTGCCGCGCCCGGAACGGGGCGCGATGGTCGCGGCTCGCCGATGACACGCCGGCACACGTGTGGCGGAGCCGTGGATCGGTGTGGCGGAGCCGCAAGGGGCGCGCGCGACGGCGGCTCACCAGCCGCCGCCACCACCGCCTCCGCCACCACCGCCGGAGAAGCCGCCTCCGCCGGAGAAGCCCGACCCTCCGGACGAGCCCGGTGTGGGCGCGCTGATCGCCGCATCGGCCAGCGCCGTGAACTCGCCCATGCGATGCCCGAAGCCCGCGGCGTGCGCCCAGAACAGGCCGTAGCCGAAGCCGTAGCCGCGGTACCAGGTGGGCTCGGCGAGCCGCTCCCCCTGCGCCGCGAGCTGCTCGAACTTCTTGGTCCACGCCTCGGCGTCCCCGAACGCGATCGCGTACGGCAGGTACCTGCTGAAGAGGTCGTGCCCCTCCTCGACCCGCAGCTGCGCCGCCTCGGCGGTACGGAGGTAGAGCTCGAAGCCCTTGGTCTGCGCGAGGATCCGGCTCCCCTCGGGCGTGCGCGCGGGCGCGATCGCGAACGTCGCGACCATGACGATGCCCACCACCACGAGCGCGAGCGGGATCAGCGCGAGCGAGGACACGTTCGCGAGCCCGACGGTCGCGAGCACGCCCGCGATGAGGACCGCGACGCCCGTCCCGGCCCACGCGCCGCGCGCATGCGTGGGGTTCGAGCGGAACCAGCCGTTGGTGGTGACGTTGCGGTAGAGCTGCGCCTGGACCTTCGCCATGTCGGCGTGGAAGGTGGTCTTGAGGTCGTCGAGCGTGACGCGGTCACGTCCGGTGAAGATCGCGTCGAAAAGCATCTGCTCGTACGGATGCAGGGCGCCGTCGGCCTCGCGCTGCTTGACCAGCGTGTACCCGTCCTCGCCCGTCGCCTCGATCACCAGGTAGCCGCGGACGGCGAGGTCCACCATCGTCGCGGTGACGTCGCGGACATCGGCCTTCTCGTCGATCAAGGTGCCCAGCTGGCCCGGGCGCAGCCCGTCCGGCGGCGCGAAGGCGACCGCGACGGGAGCGCGCTTGTCGCGCTTGCGCACGGCGGCGGCCTCTCCCCCGGCCGGGCCGACGCCGGGCGTGAAGTCGGCGTACTCGTGATCCGCCCCGGTGGTGCGGATGCGACGCACCACCAGCGCGAGGCCGCCGAGCAGCAGCACCAGGAAGCCGCCCACCGTCCAGGGCGTGATCCGGAACGCGTGAGCGAGATCGCTGCTCTCGCGCAGCACCGGCTCCGTCGAGTAGGTCCCGGCGGGGTACGCCACCGCGACGGACATCGGCTCCCCCGGCCCGAGCGAGGCCTGCGTGAACTCCGCGCCGACCCCGCCGAAGTCCACGCCGTCGCACGCGGTCGTCCCACCGGCGGGTCCCGCGAAGCATGTCGCGTCGGTGACGTCGGCCTCGCCGGTCACCGTCACCAGGATGTCGGCGATGGGCGTCTCCCACCCGTCGCCGATGACGTTCCAGTAGAACTCGTCACCGGCGTCCGTCGCGTTCATGACGTCGTGAACGGTATAGGTGAGCACGTAGGTCTGCACGCCCGAGACGTCGTCCACGTCCTCGTCGCCCACGCGCACCACGAGCCAGTCGTCGCCCTCCTCGAGGTAGACCTTCGCAGGCGCGCCCGTCGGGGACGATGCACCGACGTCGGTGATGTCGTAGACGCGGTCGTAGTCCGGATCGTCGGTCGCCTGGCGGATCGGCAGGGTCCAGTACGGACCGTGGCCGGGCTCGTTCCCGAAGTCGAAGTCGATCTCGACCGTGACGTCGACAGAGCCGTCCCCCTGCAGCGTGTACCCCGCCTCCCACCGCTCGACGCTCCGGCCGCCGTCGGGCGCATCGGCGTGCGCGACGACCGGCACCAACGCGGCTACCAGGGCTGACAGAACGGAAAGGACGATGCGGGCCATGGGTCCATCATGCCCACCCCAGCGCTCGTGGAATGACGCGACCCGCGCATCGTCCCGCCGCAGGGGTGCGGTCAGCGGTTGATGCCGCGCTGCGTGCCGAAGGCCCGCTCGGCCTCGCGCTTGTCCTGCTTCTCCCGCAGCGTCTGACGCTTGTCATGCATCTTCTTGCCTCGGGCGACGCCGATCTCGAGCTTCGCGCGCCCATCGAGGAAGTACAGGCGCAGCGGGACGATCGTGTAGCCCTTCTCGCGCGTGCGCTGCTGAAGGTCCTCGATCTCGTGCCCGTGCAGGAGCAGCTTGCGCTTGCGCTTGGGCGCATGGTTGGTCCACGTGCCCTGGGAGTACTCGGGGATGTGGAGGTTCTCCACCCAGGCCTCGCCGCCGTCGACGTAGACGTAGCCGTCGCCGATCACGGCGCGGCCCTGGCGCAGGGACTTCACCTCGGTGCCCGTGAGGACGATGCCCGCCTCGAGGACGTCGTCGATGAAGAAGTCGTGGCGCGCGGCGCGGTTGGTCGCGATCACCTTGATGCCGCTCTCACCCATGTGCCACCTCCTCGGCCCTTCCCGGCTCGCCCGGCCGATCGTCGGCGGGCGCGACGCACCAGTCTAGCGGTGCGTGCACCGCCGCTCAGCCGATGTACTTCATCGGGTCCGTGGTGTCGCCGTTGACGTAGACCTCGAAGTGGAGGTGGCACGCCGCGGAGGTGCCGGTGTTGCCCGAGTAGCCCACCAGCTGGCCCTTGGTCACGTACTGGCCCGCGCTCACCACGGAGCGGGTGAGGTGGTTGTAGCTGGACATGAGCGACTTGCCCTCGATGTAGCCGTGGTCGAGCAGGACCGTGTTGCCGAGCCCGGCGCGCCACATCGCCCACTGCACCTTGCCCGCGCGCGCCGCGTAGATCGGGGTGCCGCAGTACGCGCGGATGTCGGTGCCGGCGTGCAGGCGCCAGTAGTGCAGGATCGGGTGGAACCGCATGCCGTAGCTCGACGTGACCACGTGGTACGGCGAGGGCCAGCCGAGCAGGCCCTTGCTCCACGTGCTGGTCGAGCCGCCGGAGCCCGACGAGCCGCCCGAGCTCGAGGACCCGCCGGAGCTCGACCCCGAGCCGGAGCCGTTGCCCTTGGCCGCCTCCTCGGCGGCCTTGCGCGCGGCCTCCTCGGCCGCCTTGCGGGCAGCCTCCTCGGCCGCCTTGCGGGCAGCCTCCTCCTCGGCGAGCTTCTTCTTGACGAGGTCCTTGATGGTGTCGCGCACGGCCTGCTGCTTGGCCTCGAGCTCCGCCTGACGCTCGAGCTCCTCGGCCTTCTTCGCCTCGAGGTCCGCCTTGAGCTTCTGCTGCTCCTCGACCAGCTCGTCGAGCGCGGCCTTCTTGGCGGCGGCCTGCTCCTGGAGGCGCTCGGTCTCGACGACGAGCGCATCGGCCTCCGCCTTGAGCTCGACGATGTAGTCGCGCACCGCCTCCTGACGGGCGCCGCGGTTGCGGTTGACCGCCGCGATCTCCTCGACGTCCGCGAGCGCGTTCGACTGCACGCGCGAGGCGTTGTGCTCCGCCGCGAACTTGTCGATGAACTCCTGGGAGGTGCTGGCGCCGAACACGAGGCTCAGCGCCTCGTCATCGCCCACACCCTGGTACTGCGCGCGGGCGAGCGCCGCGACGATCTCCTCGAGCTCGACGATCCGCGCCTCGTCCTCGGCGATCTGGTCCGAGATCGCCTTGTCCTGAGCCTCGGCGGCAGCGAGCTTGTCGGCGGTGAGCTTCTGCTGGAGCAGCGCCTCGTCGACCCTCTCGTTCGCCTTGTCGAGCGCCTCCTGCGCCGCGGGCAGCTTCGCCTCCGTCGCCTTGAGCTTCTTGCTCGCGGCGATGATCTCCGCGCTCGTGTCCTCGAGCGCGCCCTCGAGGTCCTCGAGCTGCTCGTCGTACGAGTCCGACTTGTCCTGCGCACGCTCGATGTCGTCGTCGTAGCTCGAGTCGTAGCGGATGCCGCCCTCGGCGCCGGCGCCCGTCACCAGGGTGCCCGTGAGCACCGCGACGAGCAGCGTCGCCGTCGCGGCGAGCAGGGGCGTGCGGAGGTGACGGATCATGCGCGCGTGTACCTCCCGAGCGTGACGATCGACGCGACGGCCGCGAGGCCCACCGCGATCACCAGGAGCCAGGGAGCGACGTTCAGGACATCCGAGGTGCCGATGTACTGCACCCACGTCACCGAGCTCTTGAGCCAGTCCTCGATCAGGTAGCGGACGCCGAAGAACAGGCCGCCGATCGCGAGGACGGCGCCGGCAGTGGCAGCGACCGCGCCCTCGAGCATGAACGGCATCTGGATCAGCGAGCGCGAGGACCCGACCATGCGCATGATCTGCGTCTCGCGCCGGCGGCTGAGCGCGCTGAGCCTGATGGTGGTGGTGATGAGCAGCATCGCGGCGATGAGCATGACGGCGGCCAGCGCCGCGGCGATCACGGTCGCGGCGTTGAGGAAGCGGAACAGCTCGGAGAAGATCTCGCGCTGGTCGCGGACCACGTCGACGCCGGGAAGCCCCTCGGTCGCGTCCGCGACCACCTGGTACTGCTCCGGGTCGGAGAGCTTCACACGGAAGCTGGGCTGCATCTGCTCGGGCGTGAGGTACGACCAGATGCCCTCGTCGTCGTTCGCGACGAACTTCCCGTAGGCCTCCTCGCGCGACTCGTAGTAGACCTTCTGGACCAGGTCGCTCAGCGCCCCGTCCTCGAGGACCGCGCGGATGTCCTCCTCCTGCGCGGCGGTGACCGCGCCCTCGGCGCATCGTTCGTTGCGCGAGCTCTCGGGGCACAGGAAGATCGCGATCTCGACCTTGCCGTACCAGTCGTCCTTGAGCTGGTCGATCTGCATCTGCGTAAGCGCCGCGGCGCCCACGAACATGAGCGACACGAACGTCACCAGGACCACGGACAGCGCCATGGTCGTGTTGCGGCGGAGGCCGTTGAAGACCTCGCCGAAGATGAACCGGAGCCTCACACGCGCTCCAGCCCGTAGACGCCGCGGTCCTGGTCGCGGACCAGCTCGCCGCCGCGCAGCTCGATGACGCGCTTGCGCATCTGGTCGACGATCTCGTCGTCGTGCGTGGCCATGAGCACCGTGGTGCCCGTGCGGTTGATGCGATCCAGGAGCCGCATGATGCCGACGGAGGTCCCCGGGTCGAGGTTTCCGGTCGGCTCGTCGCACAGCAGGATCGGCGGGTGGTTGACGAAGGCGCGCGCGATGGCGACGCGCTGCTGCTCGCCGCCCGACAGCTCGTGCGGGAAGCGCTTCTCCTTGCCCGACAGGCCCACCAGGTCGAGCATCTCGGGGACCGTCGACTGGATGTGGTGGCGGCTCTTGCCGATGACCTGGAGCGCGAACGCGACGTTCTGGTACACGGTCTTGTTGGGGAGCAGGCGGAAGTCCTGGAACACCGCGCCGATCTCGCGGCGCAGGTGGGGCACGCGCCACGCGGACAGCTTGTTGAGGTGGCGCCCCGCGACGTAGACGTCGCCGCCGGTGGGCCTCTCCTCGCGCAGGATGAGCTTGAGGAACGTCGACTTGCCCGATCCGGACGAGCCCACGAGGAACACGAAGTCGCCGCGCTCGATCTCCACGGAGACGGAGTCGAGCGCGGGACGGGCGCCCCGCTTGTAGACCTTGGTGGCGTTGTCGAGTCGAATCATGAGTGCTGCGCGCGCGAGGGGTAGGACCCGCGCCACCTCAGCATGGTAGGAACGCGCTCACCCGGGTTCGGGGAGGCGCGCCGCGCCGCGCGTGTCCTGTTCGTCACGTCGTGACAGTTGACGATGCGCGAAGCAGTGCCGCTCGCGGCTCCGCCACACGGATCTGCGGCTGCGCCACACGCCGCTCGGCGTGTCGTCGGTGTGTCGTGGCAGCGGACCACTCGATGGTGCCGCCGAGAGCTCTCCTGTGTGGCGGAGCCGCAGGGCGGACCGGGGCTCGATTACTCGGCGGCGGCCTTCTGCTCCGCGCGACGCCAGCGGATGCCCGCGTCGATGAAGCCGTCGAGGTCGCCGTCGAACACGATCTGCGGGTTGCCGACCTCGTAGCCGGTGCGCAGATCCTTGACCAGCTGCTGGCCGTAGAGGAAGTACGAGCGCATCTGGTCGCCCCACGAGGCCTTGATGTCGCCCGCGAGCTCCTTCTTCTGCGCCGCCTCCTGCTCCTTCTTCAGCAGCAGCAGGCGCGACTGGAGCACGCGCATGGCGGCGGCGCGGTTCTGGATCTGCGACTTCTCGTCCTGCATCGACACGACGATGCCGGTGGGCAGGTGCGTGAGGCGCACGGCGGAGTCGGTGGTGTTGACCGACTGGCCGCCGGGGCCCGACGAGCGGAACACGTCGACCTTGATCTCCGACTCGGGGACCTCGATGTGGTCGGTCTGCTCGATCTCGGGGATCACCTCGACCGCGGCGAACGAGGTCTGACGCTTGTCCGCGGAGCCGAACGGGCTGATGCGCGCGAGTCGGTGCGTGCCGGCCTCGACCGACATGGTGCCGTACGCGTACGGCGCGTTGAGCTCGAAGGTCGCGGACTTGATGCCGGCGCCCTCGGCGTACGAGGTGTCGAGCACCTTGGTGCCGTAGCCGTGACGCTCGGCCCAGCGCAGGTACATGCGCAGCAGCATCTCGGCGAAGTCGGTCGCGTCGTCGCCGCCGGCGCCCGAGCGGATGGTCACCACCGCGTTGCGCTCGTCCCACTCCCCCGTCATGAGGGTGCGGACCTCCATGGCAGACAGGTCGGCCTTGAGCTTCGCGAGGTCGGCGTCCGCCTCGGCGAGCGTGTCCTCGTCCTCGCCCTCGATGCCCAGCTCGACCAGCACCTCGAGGTCGTCGATGCGCGCGCCCATGCGCGCGACGCGCTCGAGCTCGGCGTTCGCCTGGCTCAGCTGGCTGGTGACCTTCTGGGCGTTCTCCTGGTCGTCCCACAGGTCGGGCGCCGCGGCCGCCTCCTCGAGCTCGGCGATGCGCGCCTTGAGCCGGGTCGGGTCGGTCACCGCCTCGATCTGGGAGAAGGTCGAGCGGAGCTCCTGGATCTCGGTCGCGAAGTCGGTGGCCACGAGCGTCAAGTCTAGTGGCGCTCGTGCGGGACCTCGCGCGCGATGCGCGGGATCAGCCGCCGGTGACCGCGTCGACCGCGTCCTTGACGTCCTCGACCTTCTGCTTCGTCTCGTCGATCGTCTGCTTCGCGTCGTCGACCTTCTGCTGGACCTCGTCGGCCTTCTGCTTGACCTGGTCCTTGACGTCGTTCGCCTTCTCGATCGCGTCCTTGGCGCCGGAGGTGGCCTCGGTGAGCGCGTCCCTCGCGTCGTCGCAGCCCGAGAGGACGGTGGCGAGCGTGGCGGCGGCGACGAGCGTGGCGGCGAGGCGGCGATTCATGCCGACCATCATGGCGCACCCGCGCATCGTCCCGGAACACGCACAGGGCCCCGACACCGGAGGGGTGTCGGGGCCCTGAGGGAGGGTCTCACGGGGTCACGAGGACCCCGGGAGCCAGCTTGTTCAGGCCTTCTTCGCAGCGGCCTTCTTGGCCGGGGCCTTCTTGGCGTCGGCGACGATGGCCTCGGCCTTGCGGTTGGCCTTCACCTCGTCCCAGGTGATGCCGTAGTACGCGGCCTCCATCATCACCTTCATGTCCTCGAGGATCGGCAGGCGCGGGTTGGCCGGCGCGCACTGGTCGGCGTAGGCGTTCATCGCGAGCGTGTCGAGCGAGGCCATGAACTCCGCCTCGTCCACGCCGAGCTCCTTGAAGGACTTCTCGACGCCGCAGGCGGTGCGCAGGTCCTCGACGGCCTTCGCGTAGGACTCCACGCCCTCCTCGGGGGTCGAGGCCGGGAGACCGAGGTGCTTCGCGATCTCCTGGTAGCGCTCCGGCGCGACGTACGACTCCGCCTTGGGCCACGAGGCCGGCTTGGTCGGGACCTTGCCGTTGTAGCGGATCACGTGGGGCAGGTACACCGAGTTGGTCCGGCCGTGGGCGATGTGGAAGGTGGAGCCGGTCACGTGCGACATGGCGTGCACCAGGCCCAGGAACGCGTTGGCGAAGGCCATACCGGCGATCGTCGCGGCGTTGTGCATCTTCTCGCGGGCCTTGACCGCCTGGCCGCCCTCCTGCACCGACTGGGGCAGGTACTCGAAGACCATCTTGATGGCCTGCAGGCACAGGCCGTCGGTGTAGTCGTTCGCGTAGACCGAGACGAAGGCCTCGGTGGCGTGGGTCAGGGCGTCGAGACCGGAGTCGGCGGCGACGCGCGACGGGAGGTTCGCGGTGAGGACCGGGTCCACGATCGCGACGGTCGGTGTGAGCGCGTAGTCGGCGAGCGGGTACTTGCGGCCGCTCTCCGGGTCGGAGATCACGGCGAACGGCGTCACCTCGGAGCCGGTGCCCGACGTGGTCGGGATGCAGACCAGCTTGGCCAGCTCGCCCAGCTTCGGGAACTGGAAGGCGCGCTTGCGGACGTCGAAGAACTTCTCCTTGAGGTCGGCGAAGTCGATGTCCGGGTGCTCGTACAGCAGCCACATGACCTTCGCGGCGTCCATCGGCGAGCCGCCGCCGACCGCGATGATCGTGTCGGGCTTGAAGGCGCGGAGGGTCTCGGCGCCCTTGCGGACGGTCGCGACGCTCGGCTCGGGCTCGACGTTGTCGATGATCTGCACCGAGATCGGGTTCTCGCGACGGTTGAGGACGTCGAGGACCTTGTCGACGATGCCGATGCGGGTCATGGTCGCGTCGGTGACGATCGTGACGCGGTTGACGCCGTTCATGTCGTGCAGGTACTGGATCGCGTTGGGCTCGAAGTAGGTCTTGGCCGGAACCTTGAACCACTGCATGTTGTTGTTCCTCCGGCCGATGCGCTTCACGTTGATGAGGTTGACCGCGGTGACGTTGTTCGAGACCGAGTTGTGGCCGTAGGAGCCGCAGCCGAGGGTGAGCGACGGCATGAACGCGTTGTAGATGTCGCCGATGCCGCCGTGGCTCGAGGGCGAGTTCACGATGATGCGGATCGCCTTGCAGCGCTTGCCGAAGTCCTTGATCAGCGCGTCGTCGGTCGCGTGGATCGCGGCCGAGTGTCCGAGGCCGTGGAACTCGACCATGCGCTCGGCGTAGTCGAGGCCCTGCTCGGTGGACTCCGCCTTGAGGACGGCGAGGACCGGGCACAGCTTCTCGCGGGTGAGCGGCTCGCTCTCGCCGACGGTCGAGACCTCGGCGAGGATGATCGAGGTCTCCTCCGGGACGGAGAAGCCGGCCTGCTCGGCAATCCACTGCGGCGACTTGCCCACCACGTTCGGGTTGAGCTTCGCGCCGGCGCAGTTCTGGCCGTCGGCGGTGACGCCGAAGATGAACTCCTCGAGCATCTTCTTCTCGGCAGGGGTGACCTTGTACGCGTGGAGGCGGTCGAACAGCTCGAGGGCCTTGTCGTAGATCTCGGCGTCGAGGATGACGGCCTGCTCCGAGGCGCACACCATGCCGTTGTCGAAGGCCTTCGAGATCACGAGGTCGTTGATCGAGCGCTCGAGCACGGCCGACTTGTGCACGTAGGCGGGGACGTTGCCCGCGCCGACGCCGAGGGCCGGCTTGCCGCACGAGTACGCGGCCTTGACCATCGCGTTGCCGCCGGTCGCGAGGATGAGCGCGACGCCGTCGTGGTTCATGAGGAGGTTGGTGGCCTCGAGCGAGGGGGTCTCGACCCACTGGATGCAGTGCTCGGGGGCGCCGGCCTTGATCGCGGCGTCGCGGACGATCTTGGCGGCGGCGACGGACGACTGCTGCGCGCTCGGGTGGAACGCGAAGATGATCGGGTTGCGGGTCTTCAGCGCGATGAGCGACTTGAAGATCGCGGTCGAGGTCGGGTTGGTCACGGGGGTGACGCCGGCGACGACGCCGACGGGCTCCGCGATCTCCGTGATGCCCTTGATCGGGTCCTCGTGGATGATGCCGACGGTCTTCATCGGGCCCATCGAGTGCGTGACGTGCTCGCACGCGAAGATGTTCTTGACGGCCTTGTCCTCGAAGACGCCGCGGCCGGTCTCCTGGACCGCGAGGACGGCGAGCTCGCCGTGCTGGTTGAGGGCGGCCACGGAGGCCTTCTTGACGAGGAGGTTGACGTCGTCCTGCGTGAACACGCTGTACGCGTCGAGCGCCTCCTGGGCGTTGGCGACGAGCTTGTCGATGGCGGTCGCGACGTCGGTGGTCGCGCTCTCCGGGACAGTGGTAGTCATCTTTGTCTGGCTCCTAGTGACGGGTGCCGGCCCCCTCCGGGCCTCGATCCCCATGACCCTCACGGTAGGCGCGGGCCAGGGGGATCTCGCGGGGCAGAGGTCCCGGGGACCATAGGCCCACTACCAGGCATTTTATGCCCTAGGGGGTATAGGATCCAGGGACTTTCACGTGCTTTCGCGGGGACGATGCGGCCGGCCAGGAGGTCCGGAATGGTCCCGCCCGAGCACTTGACGCCGGCCGGAACGCCGCCGCGGCGGGCAGGCATGGGACCATCGACCCCGTCCGCGACCCCGGCGGCCGGTGCCAGACTGAGGGCATACGCCAGGGGGTATCCCGACGCCGAGGAGGAAGCCATGACCACCGACACCGCCGCATCGTCCACGGCGCCTCCGGCGCGCAGCCTCGCCCACCTCCCGGTGGGCATCTTCGCCGTCGCGATGGGAGTGGGCGGGACCGCGGTCGCGTGGTACCGCCTCGAGGAGGCCTTCGAGCTGTCGCTGCCGGTGAACGACATGCTCGCGGGCCTCGGGCTCGCGGTCGTCGCGGTCGCCCTCGTGGCCTACGCGGCCAAGGCGATCCGCCACCCGGGCGCGGCCCGCGCCGAGTGGACGCACCCCGTGAAGTCCGCGTTCGTGGCCACGCTGCCGGTCTCGCTCATGGTGCTCGCGACGGCGTTCGCACCGATCGCCGAAGGCGTCTCCGCGGCGCTGTGGTGGCCCGGCGCGGCGCTGCAGTTCATCGCGACCGTGCTCATCATGCGCGCCTGGATCGCGGACGCGCGCGTCGAGGCGGTGCACGTGCACCCGGCGTGGTTCATCCCGATCGTCGGCAACCTGGTGGCACCGCTCGCGGGCGTCGCGCACGCGCCCACGGAGATCAGCTGGTACTTCTTCGGGGTCGGCGCGCTGTTCTGGCTCGGGCTGCTGCCCATCGTGCTGGGCAGGCTCTTCCTCGAGGGCACCATGCCGTGGCGCCTCGCGCCCACGCTCGCGATCCTCGTCGCCCCGCCTGCCGTTGCCTCGCTGTCCTGGGTGCGCCTCGGCGGATCGTGGACCGACCCGATCGCGATGATGCTGCTCGGCGTGGTGATCTTCCAGCTCGCGCTGCTCGCCTCGCAGGCGACCTACCTGCGCAAGGTGCCCTTCGCCGTGAGCGCGTGGGCGTACACGTTCCCCCTCGGCGCGGCCGCGTCCGCGCTGCTCGCGGCCTACGAGAGCGGCGCGACCGCCTTCGCGGCCTGGGTCGGGGTGGCGGCGCTCGCCACGGCAAGCCTGCTGGTCCTCGGGCTCGGGTGGCGCACCGCCGTGGCTGTCGTCCGCGGCGAGCTGCTGACCGCGGAGGGTTGAGCCCGCCCCCGGCGCGCAAGCGTCGACCACGACGGAAGGTGCCCGCCACGAGCTCGTGGCGGGCACCTTCCGTCGGTCGTGAGCGCGGCGCGGCCGCGAGCCGCGGTCCGTCAGCCGGCGACGACGTCCCCCGACCAGGCGCCGATGCCGCCCTCGAGGCCCACGGTGTGCTCGACGCCCCCCGCGGCCATCTGCTCGATGGCGACGCCCGAGCGGTTGCCGGATCGGCAGTACACCGCGTACTCGCCCTCGGGGTCGAGCCCGGCGACCTCGGAGTCGAAGGTCGACGCGGACACGTCGATGTTGACCGCGTCGGGCAGGTGGCCCTCGGCGTACTCCTCGGGGGTGCGGACGTCGATCACCACGACGCCGTCGGTGGCGACGGCCTCGGCGAAGCGGTCGGCGGAGACGTGCTCGCCGTCGAAGGCGACGGGGCCGGACTCCGTGGGCGAGCAGGCGGCGAGCGTCGCCGCGAGGACAAGGGCGGTGGCGGCGAGGGCGCCGCGGCGGATGCTGATCATGCGGGACAGCATACCCCAGGGGGTATTGGCGCGCGCCGGTCGGCCCCGGACACGACGACGCCCGACGGCCACCCAGGAGAAGGAGGCGGCCGCCGGGCGTCGATGGGTCAGGCGATGCGGATGAGCTTCTTGTTGACGAACTCGTCCGCGGCGAGGAGGCCCATCTCGCGCGAGGTGCCGGAGCGCTTCACGCCGCCGAACGGCAGCTCGGGGCTGTCAGCGAGCACGCAGTTGACGTAGACCATGCCGGCCTCGATCGCGTCCGCGATGCGCTCGGCCTGCTCGGGGTCGGTCGTGTAGACGTACGAGCCGAGGCCGAACGCCGTGTCGTTGGCCAGCGCGACCGCCTCCTCCTCCGAGGCCACCTTGTACACGGCCGCCGCGGGCCCGAAGAGCTCCTCGCGGTAGACGTCCATGTCCTTGGTGACGCCCGTGAGGACGGTCGGCTCGAAGAACGCGCCGTCACGGGTGCCGCCTGCCACCAGGGTCGCGCCCTGCTCGACCGCCTTGGACACCTGCGCGTCGAGGCGCTCCGCCGCGGCGAGCGAGGACAGGGGCCCGATGACGCTCTCCTCCGCGAACGGGTCGCCCGCGGTGCACGCGACCATCGCGGCCGTGAACTTCTCGAGGAACTCGTCGTAGAGCGAGTCGATGATGATGAAGCGCTTGGGCGCGTTGCAGGACTGGCCCGAGTTGTCCATGCGGGCCTCGACGGCGCCTTCCACGACGGCGTCCAGGTCGTCCGTCGACAGCACGATGAACGGGTCCGAGCCGCCGAGCTCGAGCGCCACCTTCTTGAGGTGCTGACCCGCGAGCGACGCGACGGCGGACCCGGCACGCTCCGAGCCCGTGACCGAGACGCCCGCGATGCGCGGGTCGGCGATCATCGTCGCGGCCTGCTCGTTCGAGGCGTAGACGTTGACGTAGACGCCCTCGGGGAAGCCCGCGTCGCGGTACATCTGCTCGATCGCGGCGGCCGACTCGGGGCACTGCGGCGCGTGCTTGAGCACGATCGCGTTGCCCACCACGATGTTCGGCGCCGCGAAGCGTGCCACCTGGTAGTAGGGGAAGTTCCACGGCATGATGCCGAGCAGCGCGCCCAGCGGGCTGCGGCGGATCACCGCGGTGCCCTCGCCCAGGATGTCGATGGGGGTGTCGCCCGTGACCTTCTCCGCGTTGTCCGCGTAGTACTCGGTGATGTCCGCGGCGAAGTCCACCTCGCCCAGCGCGTGCGAGAGGGGCTTGCCCATCTCGCGCACGATGATCGCCGCGAGCTCCTCGCGACGCTCACGGTGCAGCTCGGCGACGCGACGCACCAGCGCGGCACGCTCCTCGACCGTGGACGAGCGCAACCACCCCCGGTACGCGCCGTCGGCGGCCGCGAGCGCGGTCTCGACGTCCGCCTCGGACATCGTCGGGTAGTCGGCCAGGCGCTCGCCGGTGGCCGGGTTCACTACTGCGTAGCCGGACATGTGTCTCCTTGCGTTGCTGGTGGTGGGTGGACGATGCGGCGGTTCAGCCCGCCGGGATCAGGGTGTACTTGGTCGACAGGTACTCGTGGATGCCCTCGAGGCCGCCCTCGCGGCCGATGCCGGACTGCTTGACGCCGCCGAACGGCGCGGCCGCGTTGGACACCACGCCCGCGTTGAGGCCCATCATCCCGGTGTCGAGCCGATCGATGAGGCGGTGCCCGCGCGCCAGGTCCTGTGTGAAGGCGTACGAGACCAGGCCGTACTCGGTGGCGTTCGCGAGCGCGATCGCCTCCTCCTCGGTCTCGAAGGTCGCGATCGCGAGCACGGGCCCAAAGATCTCGGTGGTGAGGATCTCGGAGCCCGGCTGCACGCCCGTGAGCACGGTCGGCTCGACGAAGCTGCCTGGCCCGTCGACCGCCTTGCCGCCGGCGGCGACAGTGGCGCCCTTGGCCACCGCATCGTCCACCAGGGCGAGCGACGTCGCGACGGCGCGGTCGTCGATGAGCGGGCCGATGGTGACGCCGTCCTCGGTGCCGCGGCCCACCTTCATCCCCGCGACGCGCTCCGCGACGCGGCGCGCGAACTCGTCGGCGACGGAGGCGTGCACGATGAACCGGTTGGCGGCCGTGCAGGCCTGACCGATGTTGCGGAACTTGGCCATGAGGGCGCCCTCGACGGCCTTGTCCAGGTCCGCGTCCTCGAACACGAGGAACGGAGCGTTGCCGCCCAGCTCCATCGACACACGCAGCACGCCGTCGGCGGCCTGCTTGAGCAGCGCGCGACCCACCTCGGTCGACCCGGTGAAGGAGAGCTTGCGCAGGCGCGGATCGGAGATGATGGGCTCCGAGACGGCCCCCGAGCGGGAGGTGGTCAACACGTTGACCACCCCGGCGGGGACGCCCGCCTCCTCGAGCACCGAGGCCAGCAGCAGCGTGGTGAGCGGCGTGAGCGCGGCCGGCTTCACGACGACGGTGCAGCCCGCGGCGAGCGCGGGGGCGATCTTGCGCGTGGCCATCGCGAGGGGGAAGTTCCACGGGGTGATGAGGTAGCTCGGCCCCACGGGGCGCTGCGAGACGACCATCGTGCCGGTGCCCTCGGGGTTGGGGCCGAAGCGCCCGGTGATCCGGACGGCCTCCTCGGAGAACCACCGCAGGAACTCGTTGCCGTAGGCGACCTCGCCGCGCGCCTCGGCGAGCGGCTTGCCCATCTCGAGCGTCATGAGCAGCGCGAAGTCCTCCGCGCGCTCGCGCACCAGCTCGAACGCCTTGCGCAGGATCTCGCCGCGCACGCGGGGCGCCGTCGCGGCCCACGCGCCCTGCGCGGCGACGGCCGCGTCGAGTGCGCGCCGCGCATCGTCCGGCGTCGCGTCGGCGATGCTCGCGAGCACCTCGCCCGTCGACGGGTCGGCGACGTCGAGCGTCGCGCCGGACGACGCCTGGGTCCACTCCCCCGCGATGTACAGGCCGGTGGGGACGGAGTCGAGCAGCGCGCGCTCGGCGACGGCGGTCATGCGGACACCTCCGCCGCGAGCGCGGCCGCGACCACGTCGAGGCCCTCGGACAGGAGCGCGTCGCCGATGGTGAGCGGCGGCAGGAACCTCAGGACGTTGCCGTACGTGCCGCACGTGAGCACGATGACGCCCTCGGCGATGCAGCGCTTGGCCACCGCGCCGGCGAGCGCGGCGGCGGGCGCCTTGGTCGCGGGGTCCACGAGCTCGATCGCGATCATCGCGCCGAGTCCGCGGATGTCGCCTATGCGCGCGTCCGCCGCCTGCATGGTCTCGAGGCGCGCGAGCATCAGCGCCTCGATCTCCCGGGCGCGGTCGGACAGGTCCTCGGACTCGAACACCTCGATGCTCGCGAGCGCCGCGGCGCAGGCGATCGGGTTGCCGCCGTAGGTGCCGCCCAGGCCCCCGACGTGGGCGGCGTCCATGATCTCGGCGCGGCCGGTGACGGCGGCGAGCGGGAGCCCGCCCGCGATGCCCTTGGCGGTGGTGACCATGTCGGGCACGATCCCGAAGTGCTCGGAGGCGAACATCGCGCCGGTGCGCGCGAAGCCACTCTGCACCTCGTCCGCGATGAGGATCACGCCGTTGGCGGTGCACCACTCCGAGATCGCCGGGAGGAAGCCCTCGGCGGGCACGATGAAGCCGCCCTCGCCCTGGATCGGCTCGATGATGACGGCCGCGAGGTTGTCCGCGCCCACCTGCTTCTCGATGACCGAGATCGCCTTGGCCGCCGCCTCGGGGCCGGTGAGGCCGTCGCGGTACGGGTACGACATGGGCGCGCGGTACACCTCGGAGGCGAAGGGTCCGAAGCCGCTCTTGTAGGGCATCGACTTCGCGGTGAGCGCCATCGTGAGATTGGTGCGGCCGTGGTACGCGTGGTCGAAGGCCACGACGGCCTGGCGGCCGGTCGCCTTGCGCGCGATCTTGACCGCGTTCTCGACGGCCTCCGCGCCGGAGTTGAACAGCGCAGACTTCTTGAGGAAGTCGCCCGGCGTGAGGCGGTTGAGCGCCTCGGCGACGGCCACGTAGCCCTCGTAGGGCGACACCATGAAGCACGTGTGGGTGAACTGGGCGGCCTGGCGCTGGACGGCCTCGACCACCTTGGGATGGGCGTTGCCCACGGAGGTCACGGCGATGCCCGATCCGAGGTCGATGAGCGAGTTGCCGTCGGCGTCGACGACCACGCCGCCGCCCGCGGCCACGGCCGCGATGGGCGCGGTGTGGCCCACGCCTGCGGCGACGGCTGCCGACTTGCGGTCGAGCAGCTCCTGCGAGCGCGGACCAGGGATCGCGGTGACGAGCCGGCGCTCCTGCGTGAGGGCCGGTCCGCCGGCGGTCGCGGCGGAGGTGTCGATGAGGGTCATGAGTGCGACGCTAGGCCCGCGACCGTGGACGCCGCACTCGCCGCCGCGTACAGCCTCTTGCTCAGAACTGTCCACGGTGGCAGGCTCGGCTCATGGCTTCGCCGACCATCCGCGCGCTGCTCGCGCGACCCGAGCTCCACCTGCGCCTCGCCACCCCCGAGGCCGCGATCCCCGAGGGCGCGCTCGACGCGACCGTCCGATGGATCCACAGCTCCGACCTCGCCGACCCCACCCCCTTCCTCGCGGGCGGCATGGTGCTGCTCACCACGGGTACGCAGTTCCGCGACGCGGGTGACGACCCCAAGCCGTATGCGGCCTACGTGAAGCGCCTCGCGCGCTCGGGGATGATCGGCCTGGGATTCGGCACCGAGGTCGAGCGGGAGGGCATCCCCGAGCCCCTGGTGAAGGCCTGCCGCGAGGCGCGCCTGCCCCTGTGGGAGGTCCCGTACGACACCCCGTTCATCGCGCTCGCACGCGCCAACGCCGAGGCGCTGGCCGCCGTCGCCTACGAGCGCCGGACGTGGGCGCTCGAGGCGCAGCGCGCGGTGGCGCTCGCGGCGCTGCGCCCTGACGGGCTGCGCTCGATGCTCGCCGAGCTCGCGCGCCGCCTCGGCGCCTGGGTGGGGCTGGTCGACGGCGATGCGCTCATGCACGAGCACCCGGGCGGCGGCGTCGATGCCGCGAGCGTGGCGGAGCTGCGCCGGCACGCGGCGGCGATGCTGGTGCGCGGCGTCCAGGCCACCTCGGGCGTGACGGTGGGCGATCAGGTGTTCCAGCTCCAGACGCTCGGCCAGCGGGGCCGCCTTCGCGCCGTGCTCGCGATCGCGGCGGAGGACCTCGACGAGCAGCACCGCGCGGTGGTGACCACCGTGGTCGCGATGGCCGCGCTCGCGCTCGAGCAGCGCCAGGACCTTGAGCAGGCGCGGGAGGCGCTCGCGGAGGGCGTGCTCGCGGCGCTCCTGCGCGGCGACGTGGCCCTCGCGGCCGGGGTCGCGCGCGCCTCGGGATCGCCGCTGCCGGACCCGCCCGTGGTGGTCGCGGTCGCCGACCAGAGGCTCGCCGAGGCGGGCGGGATCGGGCGCTGGCTCGACACGCGAGGCGTCGCGATGCTCCACGCGATCGACCACGGCGACCTGGTGGTGGTGCTTGCGGAGGAGGACACGGCGCTGGTCGACGAGCTCGTGCTGCGCCACGGCGGCACGGTGGGGGTGTCGGCGCCCATGCGCCTCGACGCCGTGCCCGAGGCGCTCGGGCAGGCGCGGACCGCACGCGAGCGGAGGCTCTCCCCCGTCACGCGCTTCTCGGACCTCCCGGGCGCCGGGGTGCTGGCGCTGCTCGAGACCGGCGAGGCGCGCATCGTCGCGCAGGCCTCTCTCGAGCCCCTCACCGCGCATGACGAGCGGCAGGGCTCGGCGCTGGTCGCCACGCTCGCGGCCTGGTTCGCGGCGGACTGCGCCCACGATGCCGCGGCACGCGCGCTCGGCGTGCACCGGCACACGGTCCGCGCACGCCTCGCGGCGGCCCAGGAGCTGCTCGGGCAGGACCTGGGATCGGTCGCGGGTCGCTCGCAGGTGTGGGCCGCGATGCGTGCGGCGGGGCTGCTCGCCTGAGAGACCTGACGGGCGCAGCAGCCCGGGCTAGTCTTTGTCGCGCCGTGCCGTCCGTGCCGATTCGTGGCCCGCACGCCTCGCGGCGGAAGGGGCGCGCGATCGGCGATGGACAAGACGATCTGGATTCTCTGGCTTCAGGGCTGGGACGATGCACCGCGCCTGGTGCAGTCGTGCGTCGAGAGCTGGCGTCGAGCCAACCCGACGTGGACCGTCCGCACCATCGACCGCAGCGATGTCGCAACCCTGGTGCCCGACCTTGCGATCGACCCCGGTGTGAAGCCCGCGGCCCAGTCTGACCGCATCAGGTTGGCCCTGCTGGACCGCTTCGGCGGCGCCTGGGCGGATGCGACGACGTTCTGCATGGAACCGCTCGACTCGTGGCTGCCCGACCCGCTTCCCACCGGCTTCTTCGCCTTCCGCGCGCCGCGCCCGGGCCGGGCGCTGTCGTCGTGGTTCCTCGCCGCTGAATCGGGCTCGCCGATCATCGCCGGTTGGCACGCGGCCTCCGAGCGGTACTGGAGCGAGCGGAGTCGGGCGAGCGGGTACTTCTGGCTGCACGAGCTGTTCGGGGAGCTCATCGCCACCGATCCCATCGCGCGCCGCGCCTGGGAGGAGGCGCCGCGTATCTCCGCACGCGGACCCCACTTCTTCGGCCCGTACCGCGATCGCTTCTACGGCCCGATGCCGCGCGACGGCGCCGCGCACGTCGCGTCACGGCGCACGCCGGTGTACAAGCTCACCAACGCGGCACTGCCCGATGAGCCAGATCCGACCTCGGCATACTCGCTGTTCGCATCCGGCCACGTGCCGGCGCCGGTCAGCAGCCACCGCTTCGGTCCGATGGCACGATTCCGCGAGCACCGACGCCAGAACACGATCGACGCCGAATGGCGGCGCCGCGAGCGCGAGGCGGCCGCGCGGGCAGCGCGGCCACGCCCGACGGCAGGCGAGAGCTGAGCCTCGCCGCCTCGCCCTGACCACCGGAAGCGCGCCACGAGGTGCTCGGTGCTCGATCACGG
>NZ_BBMB01000015.1 GCF_000971235.1 Demequina subtropica | reverse complement strand
TCACTCCATCCCTCTCGGGACTTCGCTCGGGGCAACTTCTCTATGTTACTCGGACTTCGGCGCCCTGTCCAATCGCCTCGCGGCGATCGCGTCGGGCTCGGCTGTCCGAGCGGGTTTCCATCTTACATCCTTTTGACCGGTTCGCTGACCGCTCTCCAGGCTCCAGATGGACCCTCCGTCACCGCGTCTCGCCCTTCCGGGCTGCTCGCTGGCAACTCGGAATAAGTTACACAGATGTTTCGGCGTTGTCCAACCGAGAAGCGCATAACTTGGTGACACCAGGTACTTCGGTACGTGCCCCGGCGCGCAGGCCCCTGGGGCCGCCTCGGATGGTCAACGACGAGCCTCCTCGACCCGCTCCTGAAGCCAGTCGAGCAGCTCCTCGGAGTGCAGCAGCACCGAGATGTGCCCGGCATCCTCGAACCTTCGCGCATCGGCTCCCGGGACGGCATCCGCGAGCCAACGCCCGTGGCTCGCCGGCACCACGCGGTCCTCTCCCCCGTGAGCGACCAGCGTCGCGACCGCGCCGGCTTCCCCGGGATCGAATCCCCAGCCCGTGACATACGCGCGATCGTCGTCGATCATGCCGTCGGGTCCGTGGGCGAGCGCCGCCTCGACGATCCCGGTGAACCAGCGCCATGGTCCTTCGAGCGCCTGGTGGTCCGCGGGCGTGAACATCTCGGGATCCCACTCCTGGGAGAGCTGGGCGCTCAACGCCGCGGGTCCAAGCGCCGCTGCCTCGAGCTCCTCGCGTCCCCCACGCCCCATCCCCCCGAACCAGTCGAGGCCCGCGGCGCCGTACGGCGCGAGCCCGGCGATCGAGACAGCCGCGAGCACCCGATCGGGCAGGAGCGCGGCGCACGCGAGCGCGTGCGGCCCACCCCCGGAGTGGCCGACGACGGCGAACCGCGGCATGCCCAAGGCATCGGCGACGTCGGCGACGTCCTCCACGATGCCCGCCACGCATCGTCCCTCGCGGCGCGTCGAGCCCCCGTAGCCCGGGCGGTCGAGCGAGACCCACCGGAAGCCTCGCTCGGTCGCGGGTCGCATGAGCGGGCCGGGCGGCTGGCCGATGTTCGGCGTCCCGTGATGCCAGAAGAGCGGGACGCCGTCGGCGGGGCCGTCCTCGTACCAATGCACGATGCGGCCATCCGCGCACTGCAGGTCGCCCTCGCTCGCCATGGCCCGACACTAGCGCCGCGCGCGGCGTTCGCGGCGGACCCAACACTTGCGCGCGAGGATGCGTTGTCGGGTGGGACAAGGGAGGTCGGATGCCCAGCTGGGGGGACACGCTCGAGGCGGTGATGCGCGAGCGCGGCGGTGCGCTCTTCGCGTACGCCTATGTGTTGACAGGCAACGCGGACGACGCGCAGGACCTGGTGCAGGAGGCGCTGGTGCGGGCGTTCCGGCGCCGCGGCGCTCCGCAGGGCATCGACCCGGCCCACGCGTACGTGAAGCGCGCGATGCAGACCGCGTTCATCGACGCGCACCGCCGCGCGAAGGCCCGCCCCCAGCGCGACGACCGCGAGGCGGATCGCATCGCTCCGGACCACGCGCCGGCGACCGACACGCTCGACGCGCTCATGGACGCCGTGACCTCGCTGCCCCCGCGCGAGCGCACGTGCATCGTCATGCGCTACCTCGACGGCCTGAGCGCTCAAGCGATCGCGCACGAGCTGGGCCTGGCGCCCGGCTCGGTGCGCCGATACCTGCACGACGGGATCGCGACGCTGCGGCGCACGCACGGTGACTTCGGGCTCGAACCGGCGGACGCCGTCAGCGGCGGCGCGGACCACCACGTGATCGTCACCACCAAGGGAGGCACGCGATGAGCAGCGAGTTGGAGAAGGCGATGGAGCGCCGCGCCGCAGCCGGCCTCGCGCAGTACGGGGGGCGGGCCGATGCGATGGTGCCGGTTGCCCGTGCACGCGTGCGACGTGCCCGGGCGATGCGCGCCCTGGGCACCGCCGGCCTCGCGGCCGTGGCGGTGGGGGCGGTGACGACGGTCGCGATCGCGACGGGGGCCGGCGAGACGGTGGCGCCGGCGACGACGAGTCCCACGCCGAGCGCCTCGTCCAGCGTGGACGGGGTGCGGGACCCTCATGCAGCGCTCACAGCGGAGGACCTGCTCGCCGAGCGGGTCGCCAACGAGGACATGGCGCAGATCGCGATCCTGTGCGACGGCGCCGTGCCCCAGCGCTCGTGCGAGGAGGTCAGGTTCGGCGACTGGGACATGCTCCAGCTCGAGCCCGATGCGGCGCGCGTCGATGTATCGGTGGCGGACACCACCGCCATCGTCGGATGGGGCGTGACGTACCAGGGCGACGCGCCGCTCTCGTACCTCCCGGACCACGTGATCCCGCAGATCGAGCCCACCTGGGACTCGGTGGACAGCGCGATCACCCGCCTCACCGACATCTCGATCCAGATGGAGGCCGAGCCGGCGACCATCGCGCCCGGAGGCACCGCGACCGGTGAGGCGAACCTCGGGCTGGGGCAGGGCACGACGGTGGTGCCGGGCGCGACCGTCGACATGACCGTGCTCGTGCCCGTACCGTTCGCAGACCCGGCGGACAGCCGCGAGCTGTGGCTGCTCGCCAGCTTCGGCGGCACCTCGGTGATCGCCTCCGACGCGGATGCCGGCGGCGACGAGGCGAGGACCGCGAGCGACCTGCGCGACGCCGAGGTCGAGCGCCATCTGGAGGACTTCGACCGCGGATCCGCGCAGGCGGGGCTCGACTGCACCATCGACCCGGGGCTCAACCCCCGCACCGACACCATCGAGCAGGAAGCGTTCGATCCGATCTGCGACACCGTGTGGCTGAGCGATGAGACGCCGATGCTGCGGGTGACCGAGATGACCTTCGACGTCGACGAGGCGAACGACGTGGTGCGGATCGGATGGACCCTGCAGAACACCTCGGGCGCGCCGCTCGCACTCGACACCGGCGGCATGACGCTCGCGATCGAGCAGCCGGTGGACGCGATGCCCCTCAACGACGGCGGGATCGTGTTCACCGCCGACGGGACGCTGCTCGCCGGCAGCCTGTGGGCCTCGGAGACCGAGCGGTTCGGGCTGGTCCAGCGGGCGAGCGCGGTCGAGACGGTCCAGCCATGGCAGCTCGTCGCGGGCGAACGCGAGGTGTTCCTCTCCGAGATCGGTGATCTCGCGACGGCGCGCTTCTCGGTCCAGGTGCGCGTCGCGCACGACGACGACGCCGTGCGGACGCCCGAGCTGTTCCTCGAGTCGACGTGGGAGGGCGGGGACACCCAGCAGTGACGTGCCGCCGCGGTGATGGCGTGATGGCGTCCGCGCTGGCAGGATCGGGCGCACGAGCGGGAACGGGGGCGGCATGGGGCGATGGGGGCGCGCGCTCGACGCGACGATGCGCGAGCACGGGGAGGCGATCTTCGCCCACGCTCGCGCCCTGGCCGGAGACGACGAGTCCGCGACCGCTCTGGTCGAGGATGCGCTCGTGGACACGTTCTCGCGTGGCCACGTCCCCGAGTCCCCCGCCGCGGGCAGCCGAGCGATGATGCAGACGATGCGCCGCGCGGCCGTGCGCGCCACCGCACCGCCTGTCCCGCCGCCTCCGCCGGACGGGCGCACCGACGCATCGTCCCTCGCGCGCGAGGCGCTCACCGCGCTGCCCCGACACGAGCGCGCGCTGGTGGTGCTCCGCTACGGCGAGGGGCTCGCGGTCGAGGCGATCGCCGAGGAGACCGGGCTCAAGGAGCGTGACGTGAGGGAGGGACTCAGCCGCGCCGTCGCGCTGCTGCTCTCGGCTTATCCGGGCATCGGGGTCACCGTCGAGGACGCGCTCGAGGGCGGCATGCTCGAGACCGCCTCCGTCGAGGAGGCGTGGTGAGCGCCGCGCTCGAGCGCGCCGTCGCGGCCGACGCGGACGCGGGGCGTTCCCTCGCGCACGCCCGGCAGGACGAGGTCCAGGCGCGCGCGAGGTCGGCGGCGGCGCGCAAGCGGCGGCGGAGGGCCGCGCTGCTGGGTGGAGGCGCGGGTGCGGGCCTCGTGGCGGTCGCGCTGGCGCTCGGCGCGGCGGGGGCTGGGTCGGCCGACCCCGACGATGCCGCCGCCTCGCCGAGCCCGTCGCCGAGCGTGTCCTCGACCCCGCTCGCGCAGGGTGTGGGCACCATCTTCGCGGAGGAGCTCATCGCGAGCGCGAAGCCGCGTGTGCGCGGCCTGCCGGTGAAGGGACAGGCCGCCGTGCTGTGCCCCGCGGGGCTGGCGCCGGGCACGACCACCGCGTGCACGGCGGTCACCGTCGGCGAGTCTCCGTTGCTGGTCGAGGACTCGACCATCTCGAGCACGGACCGGTTCGTGGCCGACGGCCACGCCCGCGTCAACGCGGCGATCCTGTACTCGATCGCAGGATCGCGCCCGCTCGCGGTCTCGGACGTCCTCTCCCCCGGGGTCGTGGTGAGCGACCCCGACGCCGAGGGGGACGGGTGGTTCGGCGGCGACAGGGCGACGTCCCTGTGGGACGGGTACATCACGCGCATCGTGGTCATGCCCGAGGAGGCCTGGGGAGGGTCGCTGGAGCCCACCGCCTACCTCTCGAGCATCCTCTCCCTGGATGCGACCGCCCCCGATCCCGGCGAGCCGCGCGACCCCGTGTGGGCGGTCGCCAATGGCGGGGCGGGCGCCGAGGGCACCGTGGTCACGTCCTGGGTCGAGGTCGACTCGCTGTCAGCCGACCCTGATGCGACCCTGCTGCTCGAGGTGTCCTCCCCGGTCCGCGTCGACCTGCCGGGACTGACCGCGGACGACGTCGCCGCCAGCTTCACCGAGCGGAGCCGGGACGACGCGGACCGGGAGGGCGCCACGCGCGCGCTCATGTGCGACGTGGACGATGCCTGGCGCAGGGAGGTGGACGAGCTGGGGTGGACCGTACGGTCGGGGTGCGCCGCGGGCTGGGTGGACGGCACGTATATCGGCGCGAACGTGAACTCCGAATGGATCACCGATGGCGGTGCCGGCTGGGACGTGCGCAACGCCTCGGGCGCCGACCTGCTGATGAACTCGCTCACCGTGATGGTCGAGCGAGACGCCGCCTCCCTCGAACCGTCGGAGAGCGACACGTTGGGCGACGGGTACGGCGTCGCGTTCGCGACCAACGCGTGGACAGGCCCGACTACCCGTTCGGGCGCGATCGCCACCTACGGCTACCCGCGGGGCTTCGCGTGGGAGCCCATGAGCGCCTGGTGGACGGAGCTGACGGACGCCCAGCTCGCCGAGATCGGCGACCGCGGCGCCGTGACGGCACAGATGGCGATGCCGTTCCTGGGCGACGACACCCGGATGCTGGTGCTCGAGCTCCCGCTCCCCCTGGAGGAGGACGCCGGCGGCTGACACCGCCATGCGGCCGCCGTGCCGCGGTGGGAGGATCGAAGGGTTCCTCGAGGGGGCGATGTGAGCCACTGGGAGAAGGTGCTCGACGCGACGATGCAGGCGCGCGCCGCCGACCTCTTCGCCTACGCGCACACCCTGACCGGGGACGATGCGGTCGCCGCCCGGGTGGTCGAGGACGCGCTCGCCGCGGTGTTCGGGCGGCGCGGTTACCCCCGCACGGTCGACGAGGCCGTCGTCGCGCTCGAGCACGCGATGCGGCGTGCGGCCGTGCGCGTGCACGAGGCCCCGTCCCCCGGCACGGACACCCCCGATGGTGCCGACCGGGCCTCGTCGCTCCCGGACGACCTCCATCACCTCCCCACCCGCGAGCGCGCGCTGCTCGCGATGCGCTACGTCGACGGCCTCGCCGTCGCCGCGATCGGCGAGGAGACCGGCCTGCACCGTGGAGCGATCGAGACGGCGCTCACCCACGCGGTCGAGGAGCTCGCCGCCACGCACCCCGACCTGCGCCTGTCCCTCGAGGATGCGCTCGAGGGCGGCAGCCTCGCACAGGACGAGGTGACGATCGGCGGCGACAGGTGAGCGCCGCGCTCGCCGCGGCGCTCAGCCCGGGCGGCGCGGGGCCGGACGCCGCCGCCCTCGCGCGCGTGACGCAGCGCGCTCGCCGACGCGTCCGCCGAGCGCGGAGACGCTCCGCAGCGCTGACCATCACCGGCACCGCCACGGTGCTCGCCGGTGCGGCCGTGGCGGCCACGCTCGCCACGGCGCCCACCGACGAGCCGGGTGCGGCCCCGATCGACCCCGTGGACCGCGTGCAGCGCAGCGTGCCCGCGGCTCAGCCCCGCACCGGTGCGGTGACGGCGGACTCGCTGGTCGGAGGATTCGCGCCCCGCAGCGACGGGGAGGCGGTCGCGGGGAACAGGCAGAGCGCGCTGCTGTGCGACGTGCCGCCCGCGCTCCAGGGGTTGAGCGCCGACGAGGCCGCATGGCTGCACGCGGAGCCGCCGGCATGCGTCGCCGGGTCCGTCGCAGGGCCGCTGCTCGAGCCGTCCCACGGCGTCCAGGTGGTCGATGGCGTCAACGGACGCGCCGCCGACGTCGCCTGGGCGGCCGTCAACGTGTCCGGCGCTGCGATCGTCACCGCGGGTTGGTCGGTCCTGTTCGAGACCGCGCCTGAGGTCGCCTCGTCCGAGACGACGGCCTCGGTCCAGGGCGCGGTGACCCTCACCCGGACGCTGTGGGTGGACAGCTCGCACCGAAGCCTTCCCGCACCGGCCTCGTTGCGGTGGCGGAAGCTGGCGAGCGGCTCGACGCTGCTCGCCCAGACCGAGCTCGACCCGGAGCGGACCGTGACGGGGACGACCATCGACGCGGCGATGCTGCGCGCCGCCCTCGCGGACGGCGCCGCCGTCACCGGCGCCGTGATGGTGCCCTTCGAGGACGATCCCTCGACCGTCATGGTGCTCGAGGTGCCGCTCACCGGGATGGAGCCGTGGTGACCGAAGAGCTGGTCGAGGCGCTCGAGGCCGACGCGGACCCGGGGTCAGGGCGCGACGGCCTCACGGGCGTGGTCCGTCGGGCTCGCGCACGGGCACGGCGCGGCCGGCGCTCGCGCGCGCTCGTGTGGAGCGCGGCCGCGTGCGTGGTGCTCGGTGGCGCGGCGATCGCGGTGCCGTCCTGGGACCGGGGCGACGAGCCCCAGGTCACCCGCACCCTCACCCGTGCGCCCACGGTGTTCGCCGAGGATCTGACGGGCACGGTCGTCGACCGGACGCGCGGCGTCTCCGCGGAGAGCCCTGCGCAGGCCGCCGTGCTGTGCGCGGTGCGGGCCGATGCCAACCCGTGGGCCGGATCGTCCGAGGGCGTCGCGCTGCCCGTGCGCTCGGTGTGCACGGCGGCGTGGGCCGGCGACGCTCAGATGCTCGGCGTCGATCCCGCCCTCACGCACCTCACCGCGTACGTAGGAGAGAGCAGCGCGGTGATCACGGTCGAGTGGGCGCTGCGCAACCGGACCGATGCACCGCTCGCGCTCGACGCGGGCGGCGTGCTGACGTCCCTCGCCACCGACTCGACCGCGGTCACCACGGATCGCGGGTACGACCAGGACCGCTTCGCGGGCGGATCGCTGTGGGCGTCGAACACGCAGCGCTACGCCTCGCTCAGCGGGGACTCGCGCCCCGTCACCATCGAGCCGGGCGAGTACCTCCAGGGATCGACACGGTTCACCGGCGCCGCCCCGGCGCCCGGAGAGCCGCGGGATGCCGTGTGGGACATCGCCACCGGCGCGGCGTGGCCCACGCTCGGCGTGCAGGTGAGGGTCCAGCCGTTCGGCCTGTCGGGTACGCGCGAGCTCTTCCTCGAGGCGGAGACCTCGACCGAGCGGCTGATGCCGGGCGTCAGCGCGGACACCCTGGTGGCCGACCTCACGCCCCGCGTGCCCGGCGAGCCGCGCGACGGCGCGCAGGCCGCGATGCTGTGCAAGGTGCCCCCGGAGCTCCGGCCCGAGGCGGGTGGAGCCTTCCCCTACGCGGCCGCGGAGGTGGCATGCCGCGCGGTCTGGCTGCCCGCCACCGTGCTGGTCGACGAGTCCACGCTCAGCCTGTCCGCCGGCGAGGTGGCGCCCGAGGTCGGCTGGGGCGTGGTGTCGACCGCGCAGGGCACGCTCACCGTGTCGGGGTGGAATCTGCTGATCGAGAGCGGCTCCCTCGACGACGGGGCGTCGCGGCTCGTACGGCTCGGTTCCGCCGTGGTCACCAGCACCACGGCGTGGGACGACGAGGGCCACCGCACGGCGCTGATCGACAACGCGTCGATGGAGATCGACGTCGAGCCGGGCGAGGCGATCACCGGATACGACTCGCTCTTCCCCGCGATGCTCACCGACGGCCAGCCGATCGACGTCGACGTCGTCGCGGCTGCGATCGCCGCCGGGGGTGCCGCGACCGCGCAGGTCGAGGTCCCGTTCCTCGGCGACGCACGTCGGGTCCTCATCCTCGAGACGCCCCTGGCGGGGCCTGGAGCCTCCCCGTCGGCATCGCCCTGAATCCCGACCCTGCGTTTCCGTCGCATCGTGCGTCTGTACCGATGGAAGGATGCACGCGACGGGACGGGGGCTGCGGTGAGCGGGTGGTCGGACACGTTGGACGCGCTGGTGCGCGAGCGCGGCAGGACGCTGTACGGATACGCGTTCGTGCTCACGGGCTCGCCCGAGGCCGCGGACGATCTGCTGCAGGACGCTCTGGTGCGGGCCTTCAAGCGCGGCCGCGGACCAGAGTCGCTCGACGCCGCGCACGCCTACGTCAAGCGCGCGTTGCAGACCGCGCTCATCGACTCGCATCGGCGCGCGAGCGTCCGCCCTCGACGCGACCGGCGCGAGGCGGACCGCGTCGCACCTGACCCGACCGGCGCATCGTCCACCCGCGACGCGCTGCTGCAGGCGGTGCACTCGCTGCCACCGCGCGAGCGCACGTGCGTGGTGATGCGGTACTTCGACGGCCTGTCCTCGACGGCGATCGCGACGGAGCTCGGGCTCTCCGCGGGCACGGTGCGCGGGTACCTCTCCACCGCGATCGCGACGCTGCAGCGCACCTACGGCGACTTCGGGCTCGATCCCGCGGACGCGATCGACGGCGGGGCCGACCACGTGGTGATCCTCACGAAGGGAGCGGGACGATGAGCAACGAGCTGATGGAATCCCTCGCGAGGGGCGCCGGCGAGGGCGGCGACCTGTTCGAGTCGCGTGCGGCCTGGGTGGTGGACCCCGCGCGCAGCCGGGTGCGTCGGGCGCGGACGATGCGCGGCGTGGGCCTCGCCGGTGTGGCGGCGGTCGCCGTGGTCGGTGGCGTGATCGTGGCGTCGACGCTGGGCGGCCGGGGTACCGATGTCGCTCCTGCCGATCCGACTCCCACGGGTGCCGCGCTCACCGCGGACGACCTCCGGTGGGACACCTCGCCGCGCGTGCGTGGCGAGGCCGTGACCGGTCAGGCCGCGGTCGAGTGCACGTTCGACTACGTCAAGGCGAACCCGTGGAGCGACGGGCACTCGGGTTCGGTGACGGACAACTGCGCAGCCCTGTGGGTCGGCGATGCGCCCCTGCTCGAGGTCAGCGAGGCGTCCGCGGAGATGGCCGGGGACGGCGCGGTGACCGTCCGCTGGACAGTCACGAACACGTCGGGCACCGCCATCACGGTCGATCCGGCCGCGACTCACCTGCTGCTCACCGGCGATCCCGACGGCGTCTCGTCAGGCCTCAGCCTGGTCGACGAGGCAACCGTCGCAGCCAGTCCATGGTCGAGCGACACCGAGCGGTTCGTCGCCATGGATGGGGCGACCGGCCCGATGCGCCTCGAGCCCGGAGACGGCTTCTCGGGAAGGTCGGTCCTGTCACCGGACGACCTCGACGGTCCTGGTTTCACGTCGCTGGTGGATTCATTTGCGTCCGGCGCGGCCGACGCGACCGTGACGCTCCAGGTGCGCGTACCCCCGGCGGGCGCTGTGACCACGAGCGAGCTGTTCCTCGAGGCCGAGACGAGCGTTCCGGTGACAGGCACGCTCGACCCGGTCTCCCCCGCGCTCGAGGGGCTCGAGCCCCGTGTCGCGGGCGAGTCGAGGGACGATGCTCAGGCCGCGCTCCTGTGCCATGTGGGCGACGCGGACAACCCGCGAACGAACGGCGCGGGACGTGGCAGCGACGGCGAACCCGTGATCACGTCGCCGCTGTGCCCCACGGTCTGGGTGCCGGGCGGGCAGCAGCTCGAGTTCACCCGGCTGCTGTTCGCCTCCGAGCCGGACGCCGGCATGATCCCCGCCACCTGGACCCTCACGAACGTGTCCGATGAGCCTCTGACCCTCGACCGCGCCGCCATGGGGATCATCGTCGAGATCGACGGCGCGGGGTGGATGTCGTCCACCGAGAACACCACGGTCGGCTGGCCCGCCGAGGGGGACGAGCGCTACGGCTACCTCTCGTCCGAGTCCGACGTGGTGACCGTGGAGCCGGGCGGGACCGTGACCGGGGAGGCCACGCTCGATGTGGGCGAGATCGAGGGCGCGGACAGGTTCTACGTCACCATCCGGGTGGCTCGCGACGACGACGAGAACGGTGCACGCGAGCTGGTGCTGGAGACGGAGTGGGAGCAGCCGCCGACCAGCGCCGGCGCGTAGGCGGGGCCCGTGCGGCGCTAGTCGACGGAGCGGCCGTTGAGCTCCGCGCGGTGCTCGCGCCATCCGGGCAGGTGCGCGTCCATCACCGCGGAGAAGCCGGGACCGTGGTTGGGCTCGAGCAGGTGGGCGAGCTCGTGCACCACGACGTACTCGACCAGGTGGTAGTCCTGCCGACCGAGCTCGACGCTGAAGGTGATCACACGCGTCGTGTGGTTGCAGCTGCCCCAGCGGGAGCGCATGATCCGCATGCGCCACGTCGGCTCGGGGACCCCCATGCGCGGCACCCACTCGTCGACCAGCGCGGCAAGCACGGGCCGCAGCTCGCGGCGAAGCGCATCCGCCTCCGGCCCCGGGGCGAGCGCGACGGGTCGCGCGACGGCCTCGGCCTGCTTCGCCGCGATCCACTCGGCCTTGGACCGCACCCACGCGTCGATCTCGCGCTGCGGGGCCCGCAGCGGAGCGCTCACGCGCACCTCACCGGTGCCGGAGACGACCACCATGCGCAGGTTCTTCATGCGCTTGCGCGTGAGGGTGTACGCGGGGATCGGGGCGGGCATGCGCCCACTGTAGGTGCGCGCGCCGACGCCTCGGCGCCTGTCCACAGCCCCGCATCGTCCCCAACCTGCGCGCCCACGCGTGCGTACTACCCGGCATGAGGAGAATCGAGCCATGAGCGCGTGGGCCAGGATGCTCGACACGCTGGTCCGCGAGCGCGGGCCGGCGTTGTACGGATACGCCTACGTGCTGACCGGGTCCCGCGAGCCCGCCGAGGACCTGCTGCAGGACGCTCTGGTGCGGACCTTCCGTTCGGGGCGGGCGCTCGGCTCGCTCGACTCGGCGCATGCCTACGTGAAGCGATGCATCTCGACGGCGTTCATCGACAGCGGGCGGCGCGCCGCCGCGCGGCCCCGCAGCGCGGGCGTCGAGGCGCCCGAGGCGGCCGCCGTCGCCCCTGACCTCTCGGGGCAGGTGGACGATGCGCTGACCCTCCAGGCGGCGCTGCTCGCCCTCACGCCGCGGGAGCGGGCCTGCGTGGTGCTGCGCTACCTCGAGGACATGACCGTCGCGGGCGTCGCGCAGACGCTCGGGCTGGCCGAGGGCACCGTCAAGCGGTACCTCTCCGACGGGGTCGCGCGGCTGCGCGAGACCGTCCCCCAGATCGACTTCACGGACGTCGAGACCGTCGCCGTCCACCAGCACCCAGGAGGCATCCGATGAGCACCGCGCACGATGCGATGGCCGCGATCCGCACGACCGCCGCACAGGAGTTCGCCGCGACCGGGCTGAGCGCCGGCCTCACCCCCGTGACCCGCCGGGTGCGCCGGCACCGTGCGGCGCGGGCCGCCGCGGGCTCGGTCGCCGGCGTCGCCGCGCTCGGCGCCGGGGTGTACGGCTACTCGCGCTGGGGTGCCGCCGCGCCCCTTGCTCCCGCGAGCACCTCGCCCTCGGTCCAGGCCACCACGCCCGCATCGTCCGCCACCGCGGAGCCGAGCCCCACCCCCGAGCCCATGGTGAGCTCGCAGCCGGTCACCGCGGACTACCTGGTCGCCGAAGGCGACACCATCGAGGCCACCGTCACGGCGCTCGCCACGGTCTACTCCGCGACCGAGGTTGAGGCCCGCGCCGCGATCGTCGCCGCGCTGCCGCCCGAGGCCGAGGGCGAACCCGAGGGATGGGTGTCGCCCGGCACCGAGCTCGCGCCCACCACGCTCGAGGCGGCCGCGCAGTGGCTGGTGGACCTGCAGCTGCGGAACCTCCAGTCCATGGGGGTCGCGCGCGAGGACTGGAAGGAGACGCTCACCATCGCGTCGATCCTGGTGCACGAGTCCGGCGACCCGTACAACTGGACGAGGATCTCGGAGGTGATCCACAACCGGCTCGACGCGGGCATGATGCTGCAGCTCGAGTCGCCGCTGTACTACATCACGGGCGCCTACGAGCGACGTGTCACGGACGACGGCTTCGCGGTCGACTCGCCGTACAACACCTTCATGTACGAGGGGCTCCCGCCCACACCCATCGGGTCCTCCGGGCTTGGCGCCGTGGACGCCGCCGCGCACCCCGAGTCGGGCGACCTGATGTTCTTCCTGGTCGATCCCGAGACCGGCGAGGGCCTCTTCGCGGAGACGTTCCAGCAGCACCAGCTCAACGCGGTCGATCTCGGGCTGATCGAGCCCGAGGACGTCCTGCCCGAGTGATCAGCCCTCGGGGGCGTCGAGGACCTTCCGCATCCAGCCATGGGGGTCCTCGGCGCGCCCGTACTGGAGGTCCGTGAGGCGGGCGAGGACCGCATCGGCCACCGATTCGCCCTCGACCCGCGGGACGGTCACGTCGAAGTCCTCGGAGGCCAGCCGGCCCACCGGCGTCACCACCGCGGCGGTGCCGCACGCGAACAGCTCGACGATCTCCCCCGACTCGACGCCCTCGAGGATCTCGGTGAGTGCGAGATCGCGCTCCTCCACGTTGCGGCCCTCGTCGCGCAGCAGCGTGAGGATCGAGTCACGCGTGATGCCGGGGAGGATGGTGCCGCTCAGGCGAGGCGTGACGATGCTGCCGTCGGCGCGCACGGCGACGAGGTTCATGCCGCCGAACTCCTCGACGTACGTGTCCTCCTTGGCGTCGAGGAACAGCACCTGCTGGCAGCCGTGCTCCTTCGCCTCCTGCTGGGGAAGCATGCTCGCGGCGTAGTTGCCCGCGGTCTTGGCCTCGCCGGTGCCGCCCGGGTTGGCGCGGTGGTAGCCGCGCGAGACCCAGATGGGGACCCCCGTGTCTCCCGCGGAGAGGTAGGCGCCCACGGGGCTCGCGGTCACCAGGAACTCGACCTCGTGCGCCGGCTGGACCAGGAGGCTCGGCTCGCTCGCGAACACGAACGGGCGCAGGTAGAGGCTCGCGCCCGGCGTGCCGGGGACCCAGTTGCGGTCCGCCGCGATCAGCCCCTCGAGCGCGGCCATGAAGTCCTGCTCGCTCACCTCGGGGAGCGCCATGCGCCGGCAGCTCGCGGCCAGGCGCGCCGCGTTGGCCTCGGGACGGAAGAGCCACACCGAGCCGTCCTCGTGCCGGTACGCCTTGAGCCCCTCGAAGGCCTGCTGCGCATAGTGCAGCACGGCGGCGCCGGGATGCATGGGCAGCGGCGCGAGGGCGACGATGCGGTGGTCCGCCCAGCCCTCGCCGTCGCGCCACGTCGCGCGCGCCATATGGTCGGTGAAGACCTTGCCGAAGACGGGGTTCTCCATCGCGAGCCACCGCTCCTCGTCCGAAGCCGGGTGGCGGTTCGGGATCACGGTGAACGATGCGGTGAGGGCCTGCGTCTCCATGCGCCGAGCCTAGCCCCGCGAAGCCAGGGGAAGCCGCGCGGCGATGTCCGCGACCTCGTCGAGCGTGCCGTCGGCGATCGCCATGGTGAGGTCGAAGAGGCCGTCGTTGTCGAGCGTGGTGCGATACCCGTTGAGGTCGCGGAACACGAGCATCAGGATCGCCGCGAGCCGCTTGTTGCCGTCGCTCAGCGCACGGTTCGCGCACACGGAGTGCATCAGCGCGGCGGCCTTCTCCTCGATGCTGGGGTAGGCGTCCCGACCGAACACCGTGGTGGCCGGCCGTTCGAGCGCCGACTGCAGGAGCCCGGAGTCGCGGATGGGCCCGATGCGCTCGGCGTCGATGATGCGCACCGCCACCGCGAACGTCACGTAGCGCGTCACTGCTACACCGAGCCCAGCCGGTCGAGCGCCTCCCGGTACTCGCTGGACACACGCGCGTACGCCGCCATCGCATCGTCCTCGAGCGAGCGCGACTCGTCGGCCTCCTGAACTGCGCGGAGGATCGCCTCGGTCTTGGAGACGCCCCACCGCAGGGCGAGGCGCGAGATCGCGGAGTCGAGCTCGGGTGTGGTGCGCAGCGTCATGGCCATGCACACCACGGTATCACCGTGGTATCACACCTTCTCGGGTGACGGCTCCACGGCCCAGCGCACTGCGATGGGCGTCCCGACGACCCACGCCGCGGTGTGGATCCAGAGCATCGTGGTCGCACCGATCGAGGCGTAGAGCAGCGAGCCCGCCGCGAGGAGCATGGTCCGCGCAACGAGCGTGGGCATGGCGCCGATGGGCCGCGGCGCCTTGGGCGACAACGACACGAACCACAGCAGCCCGACCACGATGGGCAGCAGCAAGGCGAGAGGCCACCCGAGGATGCCCCCGATGGCCGCGACGGGCCACCACGCGAGCGCGGCGTACATGGTGAGCTCCGCAAGGAAGATGAGACCCCCGCCGAGCCACCGCATCAGAGCTGGATCCTGCCCGGGCGAGCAGCCGCGCCCGGCTGCTGCGGCGCATCGTGCGCGTCCGTCGCGTGCGACTCGGGCGAGGACGGCTCGACGATCGCGACCTCCGCGAGCGCGATGCCGTGGTCGATGCGCCTCCAGTTGCGCGCGAAGTCTGCGGCGATGGCCTCGGCGAGCTCGCGCTCGACGGCCTTGGCCGCGCGGCGGCCGCTCTCGCCCTGCTCGTGGCGCGCGGTCGCGAGGCGCGTCTCCGACGCGAGCCTGAGGTCGCGCACGGTCCACCAGTGGTCGACGAACGCGTCGCGCGCCTCGTGAAGCAGCTGCTGCGCGCGGCGGTAGCGGATCACCTCGCGCACCAGCGCCGGGTCGCCCTCGAACGCGTTCTGGGCCTCAGGGTTCTCGATGCGCGGGATCACATCCGCAGGCACCGGATCCTTCTGGACGGCCTGGGTCGCGAGGCGCAGCACCAGCCGCTGCTCGAGCGACTGCGGCGCGGCGGCCATCACGATCGCGAGCGTGCCGTCGAGAGCGCGGCCCCGCACCGCGAGGTCCTCGAGCGCGCGGTCGATCTCGAGGACCATGTCGATCGCGGGCACCGCGGCGCGCTGGCGCGACGTGCCGCGCGTGAGCCGCACGGCCTGCTCGCGGACGCCGCGCGTGAGGCTCTCCGGCGGCACCAGCGACGAGGGATCCTTGGCGAGCGGCGGGATCAGGAGGTCGTGCGCGCTCGACAGCGCGACCGGCGCCTCCTGCGCGAACTCGCGCCTGCGCGTACGCCGCTCCTCGACGCGACGGGAGAGGTCGAGGAAGCCGCCCACGGCCGCACCCGCCACGATGGCGATGATGAGACCGGGGACCAGGATCGACCAGTCGATGGACATGCCTCGACCCTAGGCCAGCGACCGCGCAGGAACCAGGGACGGAAGGCTGTGTCGCGCCCCCGGCGAGGGAACTAGCCCAGCGCCTCGAACGCGATCATGTCGGGCACGAGCGCCCAGACCTCGTCGGCGGAGGAGCCGTCGTCGGCGTACCAGCTGGTCGCATTGGTGACGGTCCACGCGTGCGAGCCGGCGTCGATGTGGACGGCGGCGATGGGGTCGCCCACCGCGTAGGCGTCGGCGCCCCTCACCTCGAACGGCGCCCAGCCCGCCGCATCGTCCGGCAGCGCGAACGGGAGGTCCTGCTCGACCAGGTCGAAGGCGTAGACCACGAGCCCGCCCGAGGTGTCGACGTCGCGGGACACGTGGAAGCCGCCGTCGATCTGCGAGACACGCGAATCGGCGGAGGCGACGATGCCCGCGGCCGCGGCCGCGGATCGCGCCTCCCCGTCCCCGCGCGCCACCGTGAACCACCACACCAGGCTGGCGACGAGGATGGCCGCGGCCATGATCACCATGAGCGTCGTGGCGCGGAAGCCCGTCGCGCGCGACACGTCAGGACCGGCGGATCCTCCTCGATCCCGCCAGTCCTCCGGTGACGACGACTGCTGCGCTGCGCTCATATCAAGACCCCCCAGCCTTGGGTGGAGAGTAGCGCGCCGTTTGTCCTTTTTCTACACGTGACCAGTGGATCGTCCGAGGTATCGCCCGATCGGCGGCGTGTGGAGCTACGCGGCGGACGTGAAGTCGACCGCCTCGTCGAGGGCTGTGAAGGCGCTCGTCGCGTCCTCCTGGGACTCGTTGCCCGTGAGCGAGGAGATCACCACCTGCCACGCCTGGTCGCCCGTGTCGATCACCAGCGTCGCGCGCGGGTCCCAGCTCACGTGGGCCTCGGCGCCGTCCCACGCGTACGCCGCCCAGCCGTCTGCGGTGTCCGCCGTCGTCGGGGTCACCTCGAAGCCGTAGCCGCCGAAGGTGTCAGCGGCCTCGTCCCCCACGTGGATGGCGAAGCCGCCGTCAGCCTCGCTGATCTGGACGAGATCGGTCGCCGACTCCTCGACCACGATGCCCTGGGCCGCTGCCGCCTCCCGCGCGGACGCATCGTCACCCGTGGCGAGGCGCCACCAGAACACGATCGCGCCGACGATGAGCACGATCGCCGCGAGCGCGAGCCAGGTCCGCGTGCGGGTCGCCGCCTGGGCTCCGTCGCCGTGCGCGGTGACGCCCGCGATGCGCGGGTCCTCCGGGCCTGCGCCCTGATGAGCCGACGGCTGCTGGCCTGGAATCATGTTCGCTCCCCCCAAAGATGGTGACGGGAGCCTAGCGCGGGCCGGTCACGTCTGCTGGACCCGCGCCACCGAGGGCAGGATCGCCTCGAGCTCGGACGCGGTGGTGCGCTTGCCGTACGCGGGGGTGTCGCGCTCGACGCGCCAGGACTCCGCCAGGGGGCCCAGGTCCACCACATCGAAGCCGATCGCATCGAGGAAGCTCGCGACCAGATGCTTGGCGGCATCGTCGTCGCCGGCGATGGGCAGCGCACGGCGGTTCTCCGTGCCGGCCGGCGAGCCGTCCTGCGGGATCTCGTGCGCGTAGATGTTGTTGAAGGTCTTCACCACGCGGGCGCTGGGCGCGAGGGCCTGCAGCAGGCCGCTGGTGGTGCTGGCGTTGGTGTCGAGGGCCGCGATGCGACCGTCGCGCTGGGGGTAGTAGTTGTTGGCGTCCATCACGACCTTGCCCGCGAGCGCCTCGGCCGGGAGCTGGTCGATCTTGCCGAGCGGGACGGCCACGAGGACGAGGTCGCCTCGCTCCGCCGCCTCCGCCGGGGTGGCGGCGGAGGCGCGCTCCCCCAGCCCCTCGACAAGGTCGCCGAGCGTGGCCGGGCCGCGGGAGTTGGAGAGGACGACGTCGTAGCCCGCGGCGGTGGCGGCGCGAGCGACGTTGGAGCCGATGCGGCCGGAGCCGATGATGCCGATGGTGGTCATGGTTGCGGGAACCTCCTCCCCTGGGAGGGTATTCCGTAGGCGTCGGCATCAGCCCGCGAAGCGCATCGCCCCAGGCAGCGCGCCGGTGTCTGATGTGGATGCTGAGATGGCGCCCATGCCCAACCGCGACACCCCGGAAGTCACCGCCCGCCAAGCCGCAGATATCGGCGCTAGCAACGACACGCGATCAGCTAAGCTTGCGGGCATGCACGATCCGAGCGAGCCCCCATTCACCTATGTGGATCTGTTCGCCGGGATCGGCGGATTCCACGCGATGCTCGATCATGCGGGGGGTCGTTGCGTCTACGTCTCTGAGATCGACCGAGAGGCCCGCGAGACCTACGCCAGGAACTGGGTCGATCCCCTTCCGGAGGGCAAGCGGCCGGAGATCAACACCGACATCACAACCGCGACACCGATCTCCGGCGAAGTGGCGGTGCCCTCACACGATGTGCTCGCCGCAGGCTTCCCCTGCCAGCCGTTCTCGAAGTCGGGGATGCAGCGCGGCATGGACGAGGCACGCGGGACGCTGTTCTGGAACATCGCACGCATCCTCGAGGAGCGCCGGCCCGCCGTGGTCCTGCTCGAGAATGTTCGCAACATCGCAGGTCCGCGGCATCGGCACGAGTGGGACGTCATCATCCGTACGTTGCGCGACCTCGGCTACCGCGTATCGGACAAGCCCACTGTCTTCTCACCTCATCTCCTGCCCCCGGAGCTTGGCGGCACACCTCAGGTCCGTGACCGCGTGTTCATCGTCGGCACCTACATCGGTGCCGAGAGGGTGCAGCAAGAGCTCGCGGATGGCCTGGACCCTGAGCCGCTCGTCGCACGAGAGCCCGTAGGAGAGTGGTCGCCAGATCGCTGGGACACCCGATGGGTGCTTGACGAGGACCGCACGATCGAGCACCTCGACCGCTACCTCCTGACCCAGGAGGAGACGCTCTGGATCGAAGTATGGGACGACCTCGTCAGGCGCCATCGCCAGGCGACCGGCAAGCGCCTACCGGGTTTCCCGCTTTGGGCTGACCACTGGAAGCCCGAGCGGGACCTCGACGCGCAGATGCTCGACCTCCTCCCCGCGTGGAAGCGAGACTTCCTCCTCAAGAATGCAAGGTTCTACGACGCGAACCGCGCGGTGGTCGACGCGTGGCGTGACGACCATCCGGAGTTCGCAGCCTTCCCGCCGTCTCGTCGCAAGCTCGAATGGCAAGCAGGCGAGCTCGCGTCGCTTTGGGACACGCTGATGCAGCTTCGTCCGTCCGGGGTCCGCGCGAAGGCGCCGACCTACCTCCCCGCCCTCGTCGCCATCACGCAGACATCGATCTATGGTCCGCGCCGTCGTCGTTTGACACCGCACGAGGCGGCGCGGCTTCAGGGCCTTCCGCTCGCGTTCACCTTTGGCGACCAGCGTGACAAGGCGTCATACAAGCAGGTCGGGAACGGCGTTGCCGTGGGAGCCGCATGGCATGTCTTCCGGACGCACGTCGAGGCCAACTACGAAGAACTCCCACCGACGCTCGTCGCTGCGGTGCGCGCTGCCGCGCCGGCCCCGCCGTCCTCGCTTCGGAGACGCTGAGGTACCTGACGAAGTCACCGCGCCAAGAGTCCTGCTCTCGCGAGCAGATGCGATGCACTATCCGGCAAGGTCCGGATGGGATTGAGGTCGCCGTTGACGCGTTCAGGGAGTTGGATACGGAACGACAGCGAATCGAGCTGCATGTGCTCGAACCCTGAGAGGTCATCCCGAGTCGGAAGTTTGATGAGCGGATCGGTCAAGTCGTAGAGCCGTGCGAACCGCACGTCGAACCGGTCCGCGAAGTGCGACGACTCCGTGATCGGCGCGGAGCCGGGACCACCCGAGCCCGCCCCGTAAGCCTCAAGCGCCCGGTCGAATACTGAACGGGTCTCCGGATCTCCGATCCGCCCGCGGATCGCCTCGACGAGGTCCCTGAGCGACGTGCCGTAGCTCTCATGAGCATCGAGCCACGAGATGCCGAAGCTCATCAGGTAGAGATCGGTCTCGGGATGATCATCGACGGGAGTCCCGCACTCGATCTGGTGGAGCCCCTGGATGTGATGAACCGCATCACTATGGGTCGTGGCCTTGACCTCGACGCCGACGTTCGCCAACTGGAAGTCCCTGCTAGAGCGGCCAGCGCCCTTCCACGCATCGATGATGAACTCGGCGGCCGCAGGAGCGTGTGCGAGAAGTGCCCGCAGGAGCAAGAGCTCACCGGCGAGCCCGATGAGGAATTCGCTGCCCAGCCTTGCCTTCTGGAGGGCAAGCGCGATGATCGCCTCGGTCCGTGCGAACGCCCCTTCACGGTCGGAGTCCATGCCGTTGTTGAGCAGTTCGGCACAGATGAAGGCAGCGACCTGATCGAAATGGGGCGCTGCGGGCATGAGCAATCGAGACGCCTCGAGAGAATCGCCTCCTCTCGTGGTCCAGACGTCGTGCGCCAACGCCTCCTTCACGACGGGGTTCGCCGGATTAAGGCGCGCTCCCACCAGGAAGAGCTCTAGCCTGCCCCTCTCATCACGGGCGATCCCGAGCTCGCGCCGTTCATCAGCCCACGACAAGGTGCGCGCGTCGGCACCGGACGCGGATCTCAGCCCGACGATCTCCTCGCGCAGCCACTCGTACGCCGGTTCCAGCGGAAAGTCTTCGAGCGATTCAGCCATCTTCGCGCCTCCGCGCCTGAACGAAGTCAGGCCCACCGCGCGGAATCGAGCACGCGACGGAGATTGTGGGACTCTCCGGTCCTCGATCGATCACGTGGAAGAGGATGAGCCCGTCAGACCCGGTCGGTCGAACGCGATCCGTCGTCTCGACCGGGGCGTCTCCGCGCGCCTCGAGATCGAAGAAGTCATCGCCGTACGGCCCGCTCTGGGAACCCCACGCGCGATCCCGAAGCCGCCCATCGAGCACCGCACGCTCGATGGGCCGGACGAGGAATCCGACATCGGCCAGCTGTCCTTCAACGACGGGTTCGCCGCCACCGAAGCGGACTCCCACCGAGAAACGCGGGTTGCGCAGCTTGCGGGCCTGCAGATCGAGGAGACTCCACCGATGCGGAACCTCGTCGGTCGTGTACAAACCCGGTACGTCCCGGTTGAGACACGCGTCCCAATAGCGCAGGTAGGCCGCGACGGAGAACGGCGATGCGAGCAGGTCCACATAGCCCTCGGTCGGCTGGGCGCGATACAGCGGCAGGTGTGGATCCGCGTCTTCGAGGCCCGCGGTACGAGCAACCGACGCCCACCGGTCGATGAGGAAGCCCTGCGGGTCCGCACCGTGGGCTGAGTACGCGAGGCTGTCGAGCAGATCCGCGACTTCGAGCATCGAGAATCGTCTCTCCAGCACCACTCCGCGTGGCGAGCTCCGGCCGTCGAGCCTGACGAGCGGCTCGCGCATCAGACCGGCGACGATGCCACGGTTCACCTCGTCGTCGTCGGACGGGTTCATGTGGGTGAAGAAGGGGCGCTGCCCGGGCGAGAGGCTGACACCCCGCACGGCTGCGATCTTGCCGGTGGCCAGGAAGTCCCGCCCCTGGAGGATCATCGGGTCCGGAGGTACGCCGCCCTCGTCCATCGCGCGCAGGATTTCTGAACGCAACGCCTCGTCGTTCTCGTGGAACCTGGTGAACAGGTCGATCTGCTCCGCACGCATGAATACACGGCAGAGGTCGATGTGGCTGCCGCGATACCCGAACCACCGCTGCATCTGCATCTGGGTGTCCGCGAGCGGGTTCTCCGCGGAACGGGTGAATACCGTCGTCAACAGACCGTCGAGCGTCAGGCCGCGTGACATCACGTTGCCAGACACGAAGATGGTCGACAGATTCGCTGGGGCGTACCATCTTCCGTCCCTCTCGACAATGCTGAACTGAGGGCGGTCGTCGGCGTGCTCGTCGCTGTTGATGACCGCGAGCGTCGTCGCAGGAACGATCTCCCGCAGGATCACCTCGCGAACCGCGCCCCATTCAGTCGCCGGAGGCACCCGACGCACGGACACCTCGTACCGCGCGGAGACAGCGTCGGCGGATTGCGCGTACCGCGTGAGCCATCGCGTCCACGCGTCAGGGTCGGCATCCATGTCGGCGGCGATGCCTTCACTCCGCAGGTGCCTGTCGGCAAGCGCCGCGAAGTCTGTCGGCCCCGCGTCCGCGGTACCCGCGGACCAAGCGTGAATCGCTCCCGCTACCTCGAAATGCCGGCCCATCGCCGAGGCCGGGTTGACAAGCATCGAGGACACCGGCGGCACCGCCTCACGCGCTTCGCTTCGCGTCGCGAACGCCTGGCCGACCACTTCGGCAGGCGACTGCCGCTCAGGCGCTCGGAGTCGACGGATCGCTGCCGCGACGAGGAACGCGCGCACGCCTTCGATGAGCTGCTCCGGCGTGTCGTCCGAAGGCACGCACATCGGGACCGACGCGAGCGCCTGGTAGTAGACGTCGCCGCCGGTGTAGTAGGAGCTCAGCCCTTCGGGCACTCGATAGGTGCTGGTACGGCTGCCGGTCTCGCCGACAGCACCCGGCGCCCGCAGCCCGATGACGAAGTCTCGCGGAGCAAGGGGGTTGTCGGGATCCTGAAGGAAGTTCGCTTGCGGCGTCGCGGTGTACGCGACATAGGTCGCGAAGTAATGGTCGTTGAACGTCGCCCCGGACGTGCCGCGCGGCTCCCACAGGTCCCGGATACGACGTGGCACCTGCTTGACGTCGACGCTGAGCGCCTCTGCCCCTGGCTCCTGGACCACATTGTCGATCGACGAGTCGTCCGCCTCGTCATCGATCACCAGGACATGGAAGGGGCGCCCCGCCGCCTCGACCTCCGGCGCGACCACCGTCCTGAGCACCCGGGAGACCTGCTCGAGATGGGCCACGTTCTTCATGGTGATCGCGATGATCGGCCGGCGGGCTTTGAGCGCCGATCGCACGCGCTGTCGCTGGATCGCGTACAGCGACGCCGGCGTGGGCACCTCGTCGGGCGCCTGAAGGACCATCGCCGTCGGCATCAGGTCCCGTCGGGCCATCGGGTTCGGAAGCACATCGATCTGCTCGATGAACCTCTCGAGCGTCTGCAGCCATAGAGACCTTCGTGTGCCCGCGAGGACCACGATGCAGTCCACGCCACGATCCATGGCAAGGGCGGTGACCGCCATCATCGACGCGGTCTTCCCCGACTGGACGGCACCCATCACGACGCCGGACCGCTGTCGCGACTCTGGCCAGGCCTCGACACCCGGATCCCCTGCGCCGAAGACACCGCGTTCGACGATGTACTCGGCATCGGACTGGATCACGCTTCGGCTCGTCCGACCGATGCCGGACTCCGCTAGAACCGACTCGTATGCGCTCCACCACGTGGGACGATCAGCCGCACCGCCCTTCACGACCGCGGTGCGCCCGAAACGAGGCCCAGCCTCGTTGACGGTCACGCCTGAGATTCCTCAGCAAGCGAGACAAGGTGTCGAAGTCCGGACTGCCCAAACCTCGCAGCGATCGCCTGGTCCGCCTCCGCCGCATCCACCCCGAGGATGTCCAGGAACGAGGCGACGACACGCCCCGTGTGCATCCACTGCTGGCGCGACTGTGTCTTGGCGGGACGCTTCCACGCCGCGGATGCGCTCGCAGCCTGGATGCTCTCAAGCGCGCCTTCGACTCGCTCGTCGAGCTCGTCCTCCAAGACAGCGCGCGCTGCGGCAAGCGCAATCAGCGTGCCCACGAGCTGCAGCTCCTGCCACTTCGTCTGGCTCTTGAACTGAGGCGCCCAGCACTCCGGTGGGATCGACGCATGCGCATCGACGGCGTGGTCGAGCAGGAGCATGGCGTCGAGCACCACCGTCTCGTCCCAGAGCCTGTGCTTCTTGTCGTCCTGGACAGTCTTGAGCAGCGCGTTGATCTGCCCCGCGGTCGACCGGGACATCGGGGTCCCGTCGTCGACAAGAAGCGCTCCCGCGACCCACGAGAGGAGCTTGGTGCGCTTGTAGCCCGCCTTGCCGAACCCGTACTCATCGAGCACGTCCGGCGTCGAGCTGAGATCATCCCAGTGCGCTGCCAGGAAAGGCGCCACCTCCGACACGTTCGCGTTGTCTCCGGCAGTCACCAGCAGCGCCTTCATGAGCGGCAGACGGTGATACAGCGCGTTGCGGATCTCCTCGGCGTTGAGGTGCTTGCCCTGCTTGTTGTAGAGGCTGAAAACCTCATGCACCTGACCAGTCGTCACCTCTTCGTAGACGATGACGGGAAGCTTGTAGTCGGAATCCTCTTCGAACAAGGCCTGGACCCTGCGCTTCTGGCCCACGACCGTGATCTTGTCTTCACGGATCTGCGAGTAGTACCTGCCGCGCAGAGGCGCGAGGTCGCCGCTCAGAGGCTTGACCTCCCCCTTCCGCAATGGGAACGGGAAGTAGTGGGACCGCTCGACCTGCGCCGTCAGGCTGTCGGACTCATGCTGCTTCCAGAGCTTCTTGAAGGCGGGATAGTCGGTACGGAAGATGTGCTCAAGCATTGGCTCACCCCATGCCACGGCCTTCTCACGAACAACCTTGAGCGCCGAGGGATGATTGCCCGTGAACCGGAGGATCGATGTCAGGCGCTGCTTCCCGTCGACCGCCTCGTAGCGCGTTCCTTCACTGTCGCTTTGCTGCAGCAGGATGACCGACGGAAGAGGGATACCTCGTAGCACCGACTCGATCAGCGCCTGGGCGTCGCCTGTTGGCCAGACATCGGCACGCTGATAGGACGGGCTCAGCTCGAGCTCGTCGTAGTTCGCGAGCGTGACGAACTTGATGATCGACCAGGTATGCGCGGTCGCCTTGATCGGACCGGAGCCCTCGCTGGTCTCCTCATCCTCGATCTCGGCCCATGCCTCGCTCCACGCCTGAGATGCGGAGCCGATGGTCGCTCCACCTTCGGCCTCGTCCTCGAGCGTCTCATCGAACTTCTCACGCAGCTCGATGGCTTGCTCGAGCCGCTCGGTGAGCCTTGCCGCGACCGTGACTTCATCCGCATCGGAGATCGGCAGCCCAAGCGCCGCGACGAGGCTCGCATCGAATGCCTCAGCGGACTCGGCGTCAAGGTCATCCGGGAACGCGAGCCAGACCTGAACCGAGGCAAGAAGCTCTCTCCACGAGCCATCGTCGAATCGAACCTCGTCCGCCGTTACGCCGGCAGCCGTGAATGTTGCGCCAGCCGGGGCAACCCCCTCGCGTGACAGCGTCGCGATGAGCTCCGCGATGTTCTGCTTGGCCTCGGACGTGATCTGCTGCATCGACAGCCCTTCCTGCTCGCCCGACCGCGCCGACGGCGCCGGTGGGAGCTCCATGAGTTCGGTGATGAGGTGTTCCTCGCGTGCCAGATCCCGCGCAACCAGCACCTCGACGACGCCGTCGACGAGCCGGTTGAGTCCCAGCAGCGTGATGGTGCCGCCAGTGCTGTAGCACTCTTCGTTCCACGCTACGCGCACCGCATCGGCGAGGTGACGGCCACACTCCGCCTTGCCGGGGGTGCCGGTGACATCGATGTCGACAGCGGAGGCGAGCGCCTCGAGCGCCGAGCGCTTCTCCTTGCCACCCGGGCCGAGCGGTTGCACCGGCTTGCCCCCGAGGTGGTACATCCGGGCGACAGCCTCGGCCTTGTTGGTGGCGCTCGCGTACTGCATCCGCCTCAATCCCCCAGATCGCACGCTTCCCGGTCGACGACCCGCGCCGACGGCTGTGATGTGTGTGTACGAGGCTATCGGTTCTCGCTCTCCCCCAGCACTAATCCTGCTGTGGCTTGCGGCACATGCGGCGTGTCCAGTGCGCACCGTAGTGTCGTCGAATGGACCGCGACGCCTCCTGGGCCTCCACGCCAGGTGTCGCGCGGTCGATGCGAGGCAACAGGAAGCGCGACACCAAGCCCGAGCTCGCCGTGCGGCGCATCGTCCATGCCGCGGGGCTCCGCTACCGAGTCGCCGCCGCGCCCATCCCGGGCGTCAGGCGCACAGCCGACCTTCTGTTCCGCCCCACGCGAGTAGCGGTGTTCATCGACGGCTGCTTCTGGCACTCGTGCCCCGTCCACGGCACCAGCCCTCGTGCCCACAGCGAGTACTGGCTCCCCAAGCTCGAGCGCAACCGCGCGCGCGACCTCGAGACCACCAGCACCCTCGAGGAGGCCGGCTGGCTGGTGCTGCGCTTCTGGGAGCACGAGGACCCGGCCGAGGTGGCCGCGAGCATCGTCGCGGCCGTCCTGGACCGCCGCTCCTGACTAGCCCGCAGCCCCGACCAGCAGCCACGCACCCGCCACGAGGCACGCGACCGTCACCAGCCAGAACAGCGCGACCCACACCCCGCCAGGCACGTGCGTGAGCCGGGCCAGCGCGTCGGCGTCCGATCCTCGCGCGCCTCCGCGGCGCGTACCCTGCAGCTCGACCACCGCGCGCACTCCCCCGATCAGCAGCAGCCACGCGAGCCCGCACGCGATCCCCACGCGCCACTCGTCGGGCAGCGCCCACGCCGCCCAGCCGAGGCCCGCCGCCACGGCCACCACCACGAGCACGCCGTACACGTTGCGCACGCGCATCAGGACGAGCAGCAGAGCCGCGACGCTCACCCACAGCACCGCGATCCCATGGCCCGCACCGACGGCCCACGCGATCGCGAGCCCCGTGACGCCCGGAGCCGGGTAGCCGGCGAACGCCTTGAGCGCGAGCGGCAGCCGTCGCGCGTCACCGCGCGACACCGTGAGGCCGGAGGTGTCGGAGTGGAGGCTGATGCTCCGGACGTCGCGCCCGAGCAGGGTCGCGACGAGCGCGTGCCCGGCCTCGTGCACCAGCGTCACCACGTGGCGGACCAGGTGCCACAGGGACGGCACGGCCACGGACACGAGCACCGCGCCGAGCGCGATCCACACGCCCTCGGACGACGGCGGGGCCGACGCGGTGATGTCGCCCCAGATGCGGTCCCACGCGTCGCCCATGCTCATGGTCCAGGACCCTAGCCCGCGCCGCCCGACACGAGGCGCAGCGGCCTATCCTGGCGCCATGGGACGGCTCATCGTCGAGCAGATCGTGTCCGCGGACGGCTTTGCAGCCGGACCGCAGGGCGAGATCGACTTCATGACCGCTCCGGGCGACTTCGACCCGGACGACCCAGGCCAGCTGGCCATGGTCGCGCGCTGCGACGCGATCCTGCTGGGTCGCCACACGTACGGCATGTTCGCCCAGTACTGGCCGGAGCGCACCGCAGCGGACGAGTCGATCGCCTCGTTCATCAACGGCGCCCCCAAGCACGTCGTGAGCAACACCCTCGCGCGGGCCCCATGGGGCGACTACGCCTCCGCGACGGTCGAACCGGGAGAGCCGCGCGACACCGCGCGACGCCTCAAGCACCGCTACCGGGGCGACATCATCCTGTGGGGCAGCCTCATGCTCGCTGGAGCGCTTCTCCAGGCCGAGCTGGTCGACCAGGTGCGCCTGCGCATCGTCCCCGTGCTCATCGGCGAGGGACGGACCGCCACGCCCGGCCTGCGCCACTTCCGGCACCTTCGACCCCGCGAGATCGACACCCTGCCGAGCGGGCACGTCACGCTCGTCTACGACGTCCTGTAGCCGCGCATCGTTGCCGGTCGGACATGCAAGGACTCCGAGATCGGGAACCCGGAACTGGAAGGAAAGGGCACCCGACCTCGGAGTCGGTTCAATTATCGGGCATGAAGCGCGATCTCAGTCGCAGTAGTCGCACAGACCCGTCGACGGAAGGTTGGTGAAGCACGTGGCGCACGTGGGGATGACCGCCTCGGCCACCTTCTCGGCGACGGCCGCGAAGCCCTTTGCGGCGGCCTGGTGCGCGGGCAGCTCGACCCAGTAGTTGTCGCCGTTCTCGGGGTGCACGGCGATGTAGCCGTGCGCGATGAACGCGACGGGGCTGCCGCCGCCGGCGGGCTCGAGCGCGATGAACGCGCGCGACTCGGGGATGTACACGTGCTCGAAGCGGAGCTCACGGACGGTGTCGACGATCTGGTCGATGTTCTCGGCCGGGGGCCGGAAGTCCGCGAGCGCGGCCTCGAAGGATCGGAAGTACGTCCGGGGTTCGATGTCCTGGGCAATTGTCACCGGAAGATTATTCAGCATCCATAAAGCACCGAGTGCCACCCTTGGTCCCGCGCGCAGGCAAGATTGCGCTCCACCAGGGACGATGCGCTCAACGAGGATCGCGGTAGCGCCACATCGTGAGCGTGCCGAAGACCGCGACCAGCCCGGCGGACCACAGCAGGGCCATCGCGAGCTCGCCGCCGAGCGCCGTCCCATCCATGAGCGCCCGCACCGCCGTCACCAGGTCGGAGACCGGGTTGACGTCGACCCAGGCCTGGAGCCACCCCGGCATGGTGCTCGGGTCCACGAAGATGTTCGAGCCGAACAGCAGCGGCATGAGCGTGAAGCCCGCGACACCCATGATCGCCTGCGGCGTCCGCAGCACGAGCGACAGGAACGTCCAGATCCACCCGAGAGAGAAGGCGAACACCAGCACGAGCGCGATCCCTGCGCCCACGCCGAGCACTCCCCCGCCCGGCCGCCACCCGATCGCCAGGCACACCGCCGCGGTGATGAGCGAGGCCACCAGGAACCGGATCCCGTCGCCCAGGAGCATCCCGACGAGCGGGCTGGGGCGCCAGATCGGCAGCGAGCGGAACCTGTCGAAGACCCCGCGGTCGATGTCCGTCCTGAGGTTCGAGCCGGTGTACATGGTGATGAACAGCACGGACTGCACCAGGACACCGGGCGCGATGTACGCGATGTAGTCCGCGGGCGATCCCGCGATCGCACCGCCGAAGAGGTACGTGAACAGCAACGTCATCATCACGGGGAAGACCGTGACGTCGAAGAGCTGCTCGGGCACGTGCTTGATCTTGAGGAGGGCGCGCCACCCGAACGTCACCGACGTCGACAGCGCGCTCGGGCGCGGTGGCCGCGCGACGCTCGTGAGCGCAGAAGCGATCGCCTCGGTCCGCGGCGCCGCGGACTCCTCCGTGGCCGTCTGGGCGCTCATGCCGCCTCCTCGTCCTCGGCTGCGTGGCCCGTGAGCGCGAGGAACACCTCGTCGAGGGTGGGCTGGCCCAGGGCGAACTGAGCGAGCTCGATGCCGGCCGACTCGAGCGCCGCGAGCGCGCGGGTGACCCCGGACCGGTCCTCGAGCGCCGCGACCAGGGCCTGCGGGTCATGCGTGGTGTCGAGCTCCACCCCGAGCTCCTTCGACAGGATCGCGCGCGCCGTGTCGCGGTCGTCGCGGTGCATGACACGCACATGGACCGTGCCCGAGCCGACCGACGCCTTGAGCTCGCTGGAGGTCCCCTCGGCGATGATCCTGCCGCTGTCGATCACGGAGATGCGGTCGGCCAGCTGATCCGCCTCGTCCAGGTACTGCGTGGTCAGCATCACCGTGGTGCCGTGCCGCACGAGCGCACGGATGATGTCCCACACCTCGTTGCGGGCGCGCGGGTCGAGCCCGGTGGTCGGCTCGTCGAGGAACAGCAGCTCGGGGCTCACCACCAGCGAGGCCGCGATGTCGATGCGGCGCCTCATGCCGCCGCTGTACTTCTTCACCTGCCGGTCCGCCGCATCGTCCAGGCTGAAGGCCGCGAGAAGCTCGTCGGCGCGTGCCGTGGCGGCCGCGCCGCGGAAGCCGTAGAGGCGCGCGATCAGGCGCAGGTTCTCGAGGCCCGACAGGTCCTCGTCCACCGACGCGAACTGGCCGGTGAGACCGACGCGGCTTCGCACCTCGTCGGACTGCCGCTCGATGTCGTACCCGAGGACCCGGCCGCTCCCCCCATCGGGACGGATCAGGGTCGCGAGCATGCGGATCGCCGTGGTCTTGCCCGCCCCGTTGGGACCCAGGAAGCCGTGGACCCCGCCACGCGGGATCGCGAGGTCGATGCCGTCCACGGCGCGCGTGTCCCCGTAGATCTTGGTGAGGCCCTCGGTCTCGATCGCCAGCTGCGTCATCGTCGCCCTCCCCCGGGCTCGTTGCGACCCCGTCAGGCTACGTCCGCCCTCCGACCTCGGGAAGGTCCCTACTTGTGGGGGCAGGGACCTCCCGGACCCCGGCGCCCTACGAGCGAGCCGCGGGCGCGGCGCCTCCGGCGGGCGCGTAGATCGACTCGATCACGTCCGCGAAGTGCTCCATGACGGCCGCACGGCGCACCTTGAGCGAGGCCGTGACCTCCTCGCGGACCTCGGTGAACTCCCGCGGCAGGATGCGGAACTCGCGGATGGCCTCGGCCCGCGAGACGTGCTCGTTGGCCGCCGCGATCGCGCGGCCGATCAGCTCGCGCACGCGATCGTGGGTCGACGCCTGCTCGAGCGACATCTCGGGCAGGTGATGCGCCGCGAGCCAGCCGGGGAGCATCGCCGAGTCGAGCGTGACCACCGCGGACACGAAGTGGCGGCCGTCGCCGATCACCACGGAGTCCTGGATGGCCGGGTGCGAGCGGATCGAGTCCTCGAGCACCGCGGGCTGGATGTTCTTGCCGGAGGAGAGCACCAGGATCTCCTTCTTGCGGCCCGTGATGGTGAGGGCGCCGTCGCTGATCTCACCCAGGTCGCCCGTGGCGAACCAGCCGTCCTGAACCGCCGCCGCGGTGGCCTCGGGAGCGTTCCAGTAGCCCGCGAACACGTTCACGCCGCGCACCAGGATCTCGCCGTCGTCGGCGAGCTTGACCTCGCAGCCCGCGATCGGGTGGCCGACGGTCCCCATGATCTGACCGGATGCGGGGGTGCCCATGTGCGCGGCCGTGGTCTCGGTGAGCCCGTAGCCCTGCATGACGGTGACGCCGAGGCCGCGGAAGAAGTGCCCGACCTGCGGCGTGAGCTTGGCGCCGCCCGCGAGGACGTAGCCGAGCTGCCCGCCGAGCAGGTGGCGGATCTTCTTCAGCACGAGCGCGTCGGCGATCGCGTACTGCGCCTTGAGGACGATGCCGTGGCCGCCGGTCTCCTCGGCCATCGACACCTTGCGAGCGACCCAGGCGGACCAGCGGAAGATCTTCTTCTTGATCCCGGTCTGAGCGGCGTCGGCACGGTTGTAGATGGTCTCGAGCACGCGCGGCACCAGGGGGATCCACGTGGGTCGGAACGATGCGAGGTCCGCGGCGAGCGTCTTGTGGCTCGGCGAGTACCCGATCACGGCGCCCGAGGAGAGCGCGAGGACCATGGCGAGCCGCGCGAACACATGCGCGAGCGGGAGGAACAGCAGCACACGTGTCTGGCCCTGGACGAACACGCCGAAGTCGGGGTCGAGCTCGATGTTCGCGACGTGGCTCACCAGGTTGCCGTGCGTCAGCATCGCGCCCTTGGGGCGGCCCGTGGTGCCCGAGGTGTAGATGATCGAGGCGAGGTCGCCCAGGACCACGTCGGCGGTGCGCGCGTCGAGGACCTCGTCGGCGACGTCGGTGCCCGTGGTCGCGACTTCGTCGAGACCCTCCGGGGTCAGCGCGAGCACGGCGGGCGCGTGCTCGAGCCCGCTCAGCATCCCCTGCTGCTCCGCGGACTGCGCGGCGACGAACGCGAGGCCGGCGTCCTCGATGATCCATGCGCACTGGTGCGCGGACGAGGACGGGTAGATCGGGACGGTCACACCGCCCGCGGCAAGCACCGCGAAGTCCATGACCGACCACTCGAGGCTCGTGTCGCCCATGACCCCCACGCGATCGCCGGCAGCGACGCCCGAGGCGATGAGGCCCTTGGCGACAGCGCGCACGCGCTGCTCGAACTCGCCCAGGGAGACCGGCGCCCAGGCGCCGGAGCCGTCCTTCACCTCGGCGAAGGGCGCGGACGCGTCGGCGGCGGCGCGAGCGCGCAGAAGCGCGGTGAGGTGAAGGTGGTCATCGACGGAGGTGAGGGCGGGGGACGCCATGCTGCTCTGCATGACCCCAGGCTAACCTACGCGACCGTAGGTTGGCATATGCCAAACGGCCCGGGTCGCGCGCGTCGCGCTACGCGACGGCCTGCTCGGCCCACCAGCGGTGGATGATCCGGGCGTGACGGTCCGGATCGTCGAGCCATGGCTGGTGCCCCGATCCCTCCATCACATGAACCGAGGCGCGGGTCGCGTGGCGCGCCCATGCCCGCACACGCGCCGGCGAAGCGAACGGATCGCGGTCGCCGACGATCCACAGGCTCGGCATCCGCAGCCCCTCGAGGTCCGCCTTGCCCGCGACCCACTCGGGCCTGAGCCCGCGCCACGTCGCGGTGCGCTGGATGAGCGAGAGCTCGTGCCAGTAGGTGTCGGTGTAGCGCGACAACGCGATGCGCCACTCCAGCTCCTCCGCGGGAGGGCCGCCCGCGTCGAGGAGCCCGCCATGGCCCATCGCCCGGAAGGAGCGCCTGAGGTCCGCCTCGTTGACCTTGTGACCGGCCACTATCCGCGCCACCGGCGTGAGCGAGCTGAGCCGCAGGAGCCTGGGAAGCTGCATGCCGCGGATCGCGGGCACACCCTCGATGACCACGCTGCGCACCTTCTCCGGGAGCTGTGCCGCGGCGACCACCACCGTGCCGCCGCCCGCCGAGTTGCCCAGCAGGTCGACGGGACCTCCCACGAGCGCGTCGATGACCGCCCCGAGGTACCCGGTGATCGCGGCGCGCAGGTCCTCCGGGGTCATGCCGGAGTAGTCGAGCGGCTCGCTCAGACCGCAGCCCGGGCGATCCACGACGATCGCCCGGACGCCCGGCAACGCGGCGACCAGCGGCACGAACACGTTGCCCGCCGTCGGGTTGCCGTGCACGAGGATCACCGGCCTCCCGTCGCCATGCTCGAGCGCGCGCACACGGATCCCGTAGCCCGGCACCTCCACCCAGCGTTCGACCGGAGCCATCCCATGGCTCGCCCAGACGGCCGCCTCCGCCTCGCGGTAGCGCGCATCGTCGCGTCGGGAGACGCGTGGGGTCGCGGAAGGCATGACTACTCTCCTCGGGGCACGCGGGGGCTGTCCTTCAGGATGCGCCCGCCGGCGCCGCCGCGCCAGCGGACGCCGCCCCGCGCTCGGGGTGCGCGAGGACCCGCTCAGCGGGAGTAGGTCGCGACCAGGCGCGCCTGCTCGATCACCGCATCGGCGTACGTGTCGAGGAACGTCGCGCGGTCGGGAGTGCCCTCGACCTTGCGCGACAGCGCGTACACCCAGAAGTAGTAGTGGTGGTCGCCGTGGCCGAACGGCGGGAAGGGGCCCACGTAACCGAAGCCGTCGTCGTCGTGCGGGCCGGGGCGCCCGCGCGCGACCGAGAGCTCGCCATCGACCGGCGGCAGCCCGTACAGCGTCCAGTGCGTGAAGCCGTGCGGCATCGGCGCGTCGGGGTCGTGGCACACCACCGCGAGCTCGACCGTGCCCGCCGGGACGCCGCTCACGACGAGCCGCGGGGTCTCCGCTCCCGTCTGACCGGCGAAGCGGTCGTCGATGCGCTGGCCCCACGTGATGTCGGGGCTGGTGAGGGCGAGGTCTGCGACGGCCATGAGGCCAGGATGCCTGACCCTCGCCTCACGCGCACCAGGACCGAGTGTCCCGAGGCGCGGGGAAGGCGCCAGGACCGCAGGACTGAGCGTCCCGACCCCTCAGGGAGGGGTCAGATGACGCGCGTCATCCAGCCGTACGTGTCCTCCGCGCGGCCGTACTGGATGTCGGTGAGGCGCTGACGGACCGCGAGGGTGACCTCGCCGGGCTCGCCGTCGCCCACGGTGACGTCGAAGTCGGTCGAGGCCATGCGGCCCACCGGGGTGACGATCGCGGCGGTGCCGCACGCGAACACCTCGGTGATGTCGCCGTCCTCGATGCCCTGGCGCAGCTCCGCGAGGGTGATGTCGCGCTCGACCACCTTGAGGTCCTGGTCCTCGACCAGCTGGATGATCGACGAGCGCGTCACGCCCTCGAGGATGTTGCCGTTGATGATCGGCGTGAGCACCGTGCCGTCCTTGTGGACCGCGAAGACGTTCATGCCGCCGAGCTCCTCGAGCACGGAGCCGGTGGCCGCATCGAGGTACAGGACCTGGTCGAAGCCGCGCTCGATCGCCGCCATCTGCGGGCGCAGCGAGGCCGCATAGTTGCCGCCGCACTTCGCGGCACCGGTGCCGCCGGGGCCGGCGCGGTGGTAGTCGCGCTCGACCCAGATGCTCACGGGCTTGACGCCGCCCTTGAAGTACGGGCCGGACGGGGACGCGATGAGCAGGTAGTCGACGCGCTTGGGGGCGCGCAGCCCCAGGAAGACGTCGGTGCCGATGAGGAAGGGACGCAGGTACAGCGACGTCTCGGGCGCATCGGGCACCCACGCCTGGTCGATCTCCACGAGCGCGTGGATCGACTCCATGAAGTCCTCGACCGGGAGCTCGGGCAGGGCCATGCGCCACGCGGAGCGGTTGAGGCGCTCGGCGTTCGCGATCGGGCGGAACAGGTGGACCGAGCCGTCGGCCCAGCGGTACGCCTTGAGACCCTCGAAGACCTCCTGCGCGTAGTGCAGCACCGAGGCGGCGGGGTCCATCGGGAGCGGCCCGTAGGGCTCGACGCGGCGGTCGCCCCAGCCCTCCGCGGCGGTCCATGTCATGTGGGCCATGTGGTCCGTGAACTGGAGCCCGAACGCGAGGTCGCGGAGACGCTCGGCACGCTCGGCATCGGTGGCCGGGCTCGGGTTGCGGACGACCCGGAAGGCCTCCGCAGTGGACGATGCAGCGGTGTCGGTCACGTCTGGGCCTTCCTGTGATGGGGGTGGGTTTGAGAGTAGTGGCCGCCCGCCTCCCCGCGGGACATGAGTGCCGGATCCGCTACAGATCCTGCACTCATGTCCCGTCAGGGCGCAAAGGTGCGGGTCAGCCGCGGATGCGGGCGGCGATCGCGTCGCCGACCTGGGAGGTGGAGCGCGGGCCGTTGCCCTCGGCACCCTCGGCGACCTTGGCCGCGGCGTCGGCCGCGACCGCGTCCTCGACCTTCTGAGCGAGGTCCTTGTGGCCGAGGAAGTCGAGCATCATGCCGACCGAGAGGACGGTCGCGGACGGGTCCGCGATGCCCTTGCCCGCGATGTCGGGCGCCGAGCCGTGGACCGGCTCGAACATGGACGGCCCGGTCTTGTCGGGGTTGACGTTGCCGGAGGCCGCGAGGCCGATGCCGCCGGAGATCGCCGCGGCCTCGTCCGTGAGGATGTCGCCGAACAGGTTGTCGGTGACGATCACGTCGAACGATGCGGGCGCGGTGACCAGCTTGATGGTCGCCGCGTCCACGTGCAGGTAGTCCCACGTCACGTCCGGGAACTCGGGAGCGACGGCCTCGACCGTGCGGCGCCACAGGTGACCCGCGTGGACCAGCACGTTGTGCTTGTGGACCAGCGTGACGTGCTTGCGGTCGCGGCCCTGCGCGACGGTGAACGCGTAGCGGACCACGCGCTCGACGCCGTGACGGGTGTTGACGGAGACCTCGGTCGCGATCTCGTGAGGCGTGTCGACCCGCAGCGCGCCGCCGTTGCCCACGTACGGCCCCTCGGTGCCCTCGCGGACCACGACGAAGTCGATGTCGCCGGGCTCGCTCAGCGGCGAGACCTCGCCCGGGTAGAGGCGCGACGGACGGAGGTTGACGTACTGGTCGAGCTCGAAGCGGAGCTTGAGCAGCAGGCCGCGCTCGAGGACGCCGGACGGCACGGTCGGGTCGCCGATCGCGCCGAGCAGGATGACGTCATGACCCTTGATCGCCTCGAGGTCCGCGTCCGTGAGGGTCTCCCCCGTCGCGTGCCAGCGCTTGGCGCCGAGGTCGAACTCGGTGGTCTCGAACGTGATGTCGGTGCCCTCGGTCGCGGCGGCGAGGCACTTGAGCCCCTCCGCTACGACCTCCGGGCCGATGCCGTCGCCGGCGACGACTGCGAGGCGGTAGGTGGTCATCGGTTCTCCCTCGGTCGGATGCTGACCCGCCCCGTCATCGGGCCGCGGGCTCTGCCTCCATCCTAGGGGAAGTGTCCACATGTTGGGGAACCCGTCTCGCATCGCGAGACGCGGCTGAGGCGCGCCACGCGGGCCCGAACGGTGGCAGCGGAACAGGGAGGTCCGGATGGGGACCTCCCCTGGTGACGCGACGGTGCAGCACTACCGGGCATAGTCCGGCAGGCCTCCGGTCATCGGCTCGCCGTCCGGCTGTGCATAGTCCGGCAGGCCTCCGGTCATCGGCTCGTAGGCGTCCTGGTCCTCCGACTCGCCGTACGCCCCCTTCGGCACGCAGGACATCGGCACGTAGGCATCGTCCTCGTCCTCCGACTCGCCGTACGCCCCCTTCGGCACGCAGGACATCGGCACGTAGGCATCGTCCTCGTCGGTGTCGCTCGCGGCCTCCAGCGAACCCCAGGAGCCGCCCGAGTACACGTACCCGACGGCCTGGGTGTCGGCGCCCGGAGTCTCGGTGTCGTCCGGCGTCGCGCACGCGGTCATCGACAGCACGACCGCACCAGCGAGCCCGACCACGGCGCCGAGGCCCTTCGCCATCCCCGGTCCGCAAGCACCGGTCCGGCAGTTCAGCGTGGTCCTCATCTTCCTCACCTCCTCCCCTGGTCACCTTCAGATCACACCCGCCGCGTATCGCCCCGGTATGCACGTCCCGACGGCCGGTATGCACGCGGTATGCACGGCGCGCCGAGCGTTTGACCGGCGGTCCCGCCCGTTCGACACTCGAAGGGTGAGGGTCTCCGTGCTCGGGGGCGCGGGCCCCTCGGCGGATCCGGGGGTGAGCCCGCGGGAGCAGGCCGTCCTCGAGGCGCTGCTGGTCGCGCGACCCACCGCGGCAAGCCCGGCGCGAATCGCCGAGGCGCTCTGGGGTGAGGCCCCGCCGAAGACCTGGCCCAAGCAGCTGCAGGCCTCGGTCGGACGCCTGCGGAGGGCGCTCGGCGCTGACGCGATCGCGACCACGGCCGCGGGCTACCGGATCGTCCCCGCCGCCGAGGGCGGGACCATCGAGGCGGACGTCGACGAGTTCGAGGCCGCGGTCGCGCGCGCCCGGGGCTACGCGGCCGATGGCGAGCATCCGCGCGCGGTGACCACGCTCGAACGCGCACTGGGACTGTGGCGCTCCCCGCCGTACGCGACGATCGCCGACTGGCCGGAGGCGCGCGACGAGGCGCTGCGCCTTGCGGAGCTCCGCGAGGCGGCGCGCGACGACCTTCTCGAGGCCCGGCTCGCGGCCGGCGATCACCGTGCCGTGGCGGAGAGCGCGACGGCGCTCGTCGCTGCAGATCCCTACCGCGAACGCCGTTGGCACGCCTTGGCGCTCGCGCAGTACCGGTGCGAACGCCAGGCGGACGCGCTCGACACCGTGCGCCGCGCGCAACGGCTGCTGGTCAAGGAGCTCGGGATCGACCCGGGGCCGTCATTGGCCGCGCTCGAGGGCGCGATGCTGCGGCACGATGCCGCGCTGCTCGGCCCGCCCGCCGCGCTCCCCCCGCGACAGGACTGCCCGTACAAGGGGCTCAGCGTGTACGAGGCCCGCGACGCGGAGCTCTTCTTCGGCCGCGAGGACGAGGTCGCCGCGGTGCTCGACCTGTTCGACCGCACGGGGTTCGTCACCGTCGCGGGACCGTCGGGCATCGGGAAGTCCTCGCTGCTGCGTGCAGGCGTGATCCCCGCGCTGCGCCGCCGCGGGCTGGCTCCGGTGCTGCTGGGCCCCGGCACGGGTCCGGTCGAGATCGCGGCCGCGACCCGGGGCGTCCCGCTCGTGCTGGACGACATCGGGCATGCCCTCGCGGAACGCGAGCGCGCCGCCCCCCTCGCCGCGGCGCTCGCCGCCGCACATGCACAGGGTGCGCGCATCGTCCTGGCCGTCCAGTCGCTCCAGCTCGATGCATGCGTGGCGCAGCCGCCCATCGGCCCGCTGGTCGGCTCAGGGCTGCACCTGATGGCGCCGCCGAGCGCGGACGCCATCCGCGCCGTCGTCGAGCAGCCTGCGCTGCGCAGCGGGCTCACCATCGAGCACGGCCTCGTCGACGTGGTGCTGCACGACGCCGCACGGGTGGACACCGCGCTGCCGCTGCTGTCGCATGCGCTGGTGGCCACCTGGGAGAGGCGCGAGGGAAGCACGCTCACGATCGAGGCGTACGAGACGACAGGCGGGCTGCTCGGCGCGATCGCGCGGTCGGCGGAGAGGGTCTACCTCAACCTCGGCGCGGCGGAGCGGGCCGAGTGCCGGGCCCTCATGCACCGCCTGGTCGAGGTCGGCACGGAGGGTTCGCTCGCGCTCCACCCGACGGACCCGGCTGTGGTGCAGGGCTCTCCGGCGCGCGCCGAGACCGTGGCGCGGCTGCTCTCCGCGCGGCTGGTGGTGGCGCACGGGGACGGTTACCGGCTCGCGCACGAGTCGATCGCACGCGAGTGGCCGAGGCTGCAGCACTGGCTCGACGAGGACGCCGAGACCACGCGGGTGGTGGCGCACCTCTCGAGCGCAGCCGCCGAATGGCACAGAGGTGGACGGCGCACCGACGACCTCTACCGCGGCACCCGGCTCGCAGCCGCCGCCGCGTGGCGCGAGAGCATGGCCGAGCCGCTCGCGCCGGTCGAGGACGAGTTCCTCGCGCGGTCGGAGCACGTCGCCGCGGAGGAGGCCAGGCGCGAGCAGCGCCGTGCCCGCCGGACGCGCGGGCTCAGCATCGGGATCGCCGCCGCGACGGTGGCGCTCGTCGCGCTCGGATCGACCACCGTGGCGTTGCACCGCGCCACCCAGGCGCGACGGGAGGACGCCGTGATCGCAGCGGTCGCCGAGAAGGTCGGCGACATGGCGGCATGGTCCCGACCGGCCGCCGCGCTCCTGGCCGCCGAGATCTGGTCGCGCGTGCCCGACGACCCGCGCGCACGGGCGGCGCTCGTCGATTCCGCCGCGGCGAACCCCGACCTCCTCTCCTCGACGGTGCTCCCGGGGGCCGGAGGCCTAGCCCTCGCCGACGCGGGCGGGGCGCACCGGGTGCTCGTGTCCGACGCCGGGGTGCGCGGCATCGACGCGGACACCGATCAGACGCGCTGGCAGGTGGCGGCGCCGACCTCGTGGGCGGCCGGCGGTCGGCGCGCGACGGCCATGTCGGACGATGGGTCGCGGGTGGCGGTGCTCGCCGAGGCCGCGGGGTGCCCCACCGCCGACACGTGCGGCGTGCTCACCACGCTCGACGCCGCCACGGGCCGGGTCCTGGCCTCCGCCACGGTCACGGGCGCCATCCCCGAGCACAACGGCCGCCCCCTGCAGATCGAGGTGGATCCCGCCGGGACGAGCGTCGCGACGGTCGACCACGGCGAGGGCACCATCGAGCTCCGCGATCTCGACACCCTCGCGCCCACGGGCGCGATCCGGGCCTCCGGAGCGCGCTCCGACGAGGTCGCGCTCGGCGCCACCCGCACCGGTGCGATCGTGGTCGCGCAACCCGGTCGGGTGAGGTTGGTGGACCCGCGCACGGCCACGGAGACCTCCACCTTCCCGATGCTCGCCTCTGCGACGGGCCTGTCCGTGGCGGTGGCGGGCGACGGCACGCTCGTCACGGCGGGCGACGGCGCGATCGCCGCGGTCGACCCGGGCACCGGGGCCGTCGATTGGACGGCGCCGTTGACCTCCGGCGAGACGGGTCCGTGCAGCTGGCTGGCCGTCGATGACGGCGGGTCACGGGTCTACTGCGCGGACGACGCCGGCGGCGTGGCCGTGCGCGACCTGCGGACGGGCCACGACACTGGGCGGGCGCTCACCACGCAGCCCGAGCATGCCGGGCCGCTCGTGCTCGTCGACGACGAGCTCCTCGCGGTCGGGGCGCTCGCCCCGGTGATGACCCGGTGGACCACCACCGGCGACGGACCGGTGCGCCGCCAGATCGCCGCCGGTCAGGCGATGTTCGGCGGCTACTCGCCGAGCGGTGCGCGCATGCTCGTGAGCGCGCGCCGACCCGCCGACGTGGCCTGGGACCTCTACACGGACTTCAGCACGTGGGACGTGGCCTCCGACCGGGAGATCGACGAGTACGACGGCGCCACCGCGCTTGCGTGGATCGACGAGTACTCGGTGCTCGCCTACTCGTTCACGGCGCGCCACGTCGGCCGGTTCTCGCTGGCCGAGGGTGCCATGACCACGCCGTACTCGATCGCGCCGTACGCGGTGTACCACCCCTCCGGCGACGGCAGCGGGTTGCACGTGATCGACCAGAACGGCAGGTTCCGAACCATCGACGTCACCACCGGAGCCACCATCGGACCTGAGATCGAGGTGGTGGGCGAGGTCGACCACGCCGCATCGTCACCCGACGGCCGCCTGCTGGTGGTCTCGAGCTCACGCGCCGATGGGACGCCCGGCGCGCAGGTGTTCGACGCGGCCACGGGGCGACCTCTCTCGCCGTTCCGCGAGGGGCTGTGGCTCGCCGAGATCACCGATGCGGGCACGGTGGCCGCGGGAACGGTCGGGGGCGTCGCGCGTCTGACGACCGGCCTCGACCTGCTCGGCACGAGCGACGTGCCCGGCCGCACCCTCACGTCGATCGAGTTCAGCGACACGGGCGAGCTGTTCCTGGTGTGCGGCGACGGGGGCGGCTCGGTGGTGTTCGACACGGGGTCCGGCGAGCGTGTCGCGGGCCCGCTGGCCTCGAGCTCGCCGTACGTCCGCGCGGTGGTGCTGCGTCCGGACGGGCTGGAGGTCGCGGCGACGACCGCCGAAGGCATCGAGGTCTGGTCGCTCGACCCGGAGACGCTGCGCGCCGCGGCCTGCGCCTCCGCGGGTCGCGACCTCACCCAGGACGAGTGGGACGCCTCCCTCGCGCCTTTGGGCGAGTGGCGCTCGACGTGCGGGTTCGGCGACGAGCCCCCCGAGGCATCGTCCTGGGACGCGACGAAGGGGAGGCCCCGTGCGGGACCTCCCCTTCGCGTCGGCTCAGGCGAGCGGGATCAGCGTGCGGCGGAGCCGTCGACGTAGTCCGCGTCGACCGTGGCGGCCGACCACGAGAACAGGGCGCGGAGCTCCTTGCCCGTCTTCTCGATCGGGTGCGACTCCTCCTTCGCGCGGAGCTCCTTGAACTCCACCGCGCCGGCGTCCTGGTCGTCGATGAAGCGCTTGGCGAACGCGCCCGACTGGATGTCCGCGAGGACCTCCTGCATGGCCGTCTTCACGTCCGGCGTGATGACGCGCGGGCCGGAGACGTAGTCGCCGTACTCAGCCGTGTCGGAGATGGACCAGCGCTGCTTGGCGATGCCGCCCTCCCACATGAGGTCGACGATGAGCTTGAGCTCGTGGAGCACCTCGAAGTACGCGATCTCGGGCTGGTAGCCGGCCTCGGTGAGGACCTCGAAGCCGTACTGGACCAGGTGCGAGGTGCCGCCGCAGAGCACGGCCTGCTCGCCGAACAGGTCGGTCTCGGTCTCCTCGGTGAAGGTGGTCTTGATGACGCCGGCACGCGTGCCGCCGATCGCCGAGGCGTACGACAGCGCGGTCGCCCATGCGGAGCCCGAGGCGTCGACCTCGACGGCGATGATGTCCGGGATGCCGCGGCCCGCGACGTACTCGCGGCGCACGGTGTGGCCCGGGGCCTTGGGGGCGATGAGGATGACGTCGACGCCCTGCGGGGCCTCGATGTAGCCGAAGCGGATGTTGAAGCCGTGCGCGAAGGCGAGGGTCTTGCCCTCGGTCAGGTGCGGCTTGATCTCGTCGTTGTAGATGCCGCGCTGGTGCTGGTCCGGCGCGAGGATCATGATGACGTCCGCCCACTGCGTGGCCTCGGCGACCGTGAGCACGGTGAAGCCGTCGTTCTCGGCCTTCGCGGTCGAGCTCGAGCCCGTGCGGAGCGCGACGCGGACGTCGACGCCCGAGTCGCGGAGGTTCTGCGCGTGGGCGTGGCCCTGCGAGCCGTAGCCGACGATCGCGACCTTCTTGCCCTGGATGATCGAGAGGTCGGCGTCCTTCTCGTAGAACAGCTCAGCCATGCTGGGGATCTCCTTCGTTTCGGTACTGACGTAGATGAGAACTGCGGTGACGGACGATGCGGCGGTCACCCGCGCATCGGCCGTGGGGTCAAGCGGTGGCGACGCGATCGAGCGCGCGCTCCGTGATGGAGCGGGCGCCGCGACCGATGGCGACGGTGCCGGACTGGACGATCTCGCGGACGTCGTGCGGCGCGAGGGCCGCGAGCAGCGCCTCGAGCTTGTCCGGGGTGCCCACGGCCTCGATCACCACGGAGTCCGTGGAGACGTCGACGATGTGCGCGCGGAACAGGTCCACGATCTGGAGCACGTCGGTGCGCTGACGCGCGTCGGCGCGCACCTTGACCAGGAGCAGGTCGCGCTGGACGGAGCGCCCCTGCTCGAGCTCGACGATCTTCAGCACGTGGACCAGCTTGTTGAGCTGCTTGGTGACCTGCTCGAGCGGGAGCTCGTCCACGTCGACCACCACGGTGATGCGGGAGATCTCGGGGTGCTCGGTCTGGCCGACCGCGAGCGAGTGGATGTTGAACGCGCGGCGGCTGAAGAGGCCGGCGACGCGTGCCAGGACGCCGGGCTTGTTCTCGACGAGCACGGAGAGCGTGTGCTTGGTCATGGGTCAGTCCTCCCGGTCCCACTGCGGCGCGATGCCGAGCGCGTACTGGATCTCGTCGTTCGACTTGCCGGCCGCGACCATCGGCCACACCATCGCGTCGCGCGACACGGTGAAGTCCACGACCACGGGCTGGTCGTCGATCTCGTTGGCGCGCTTGATGGTGGCGTCGACGTCCGCGTCGGACTCGCAGCGCAGGCCCACGCAGCCCATCGCCTCGGCGAGCTTGACGAAGTCGGGGACGCGGCGCGTGCCGTGGCCCGTGTGCAGATCCGTGTTCGAGTAGCGCTCGTTGTAGAAGAGCGTCTGCCACTGGCGGACCATGCCCAGGCTCGAGTTGTTGATGATCGCGACCTTGATCGGGATCTCGTTGATGGCGCAGGTGACCAGCTCCTGGTTGGTCATCTGGAAGCAGCCGTCGCCGTCGATCGCCCACACCTGCTTGTCGGGCGCGCCCACCTGGGCACCCATCGCCGCCGGCACCGAGAAGCCCATGGTGCCCAGACCACCGGAGTTGATCCAGGTGTTGGGGTGCTCGTACTTGATGAACTGGCTGGCCCACATCTGGTGCTGGCCCACTCCCGCGGTGTAGATGGTGCGGTCGGGGTCGTTGAGCTCCCCCAGGCGCTGGATCACGTGCTGCGGGCTCGAGAGCTGGTCCTTGGTGGGCGTGTAGCCGAGCGCGTAGGTGGTGCGCCAGTCGTCGAGCTGCGCCCACCAGGCCTCGAGGTCGGGCTTGCCGTGACGCTCGTGCTCCGCGGCGAGCGCCGGGACGAGCGCCTCGAACACGTCCTTGAGGTCGCCGACGATCGGCACGTCGACGGCGCGGTTCTTGCCGATCTCCGCCGGGTCGATGTCCGCGTGGACGATGGTCGCGTGCGGCGCGAAGCTGTTCAGCGCGCCGGTGACGCGATCGTCGAACCGCGCACCGAGCGACACCACCAGGTCCGCCTTCTGCATCGACGCGACCGCCGCGACCGTGCCGTGCATGCCGGGCATTCCCAGGTGCTGCGGGTGGCTGTCGGGCAGAGCGCCGCGCGCCATGAGCGTGGTCACCACGGCCGCTCCGGACAGGTCCACGAGCTTGCGCAGCCCGGCCGATGCGCCGGCGCGGATCACGCCGCCGCCGACGTAGAGCACGGGGCGGCGCGCGGTGGCCAGCAGGCGCGCGGCCTCCTGGATGGTCTTCTGGTGCGGGCGGGCTCCCGCGTTGAAGCCGGGGAGCTCGATGCGGCCGGGCCACTGGAACGTGGTGGTCGCCTGCTGCGCGGACTTCGCGATGTCGACCAGCACCGGGCCGGGACGGCCGTGGCTCGCGATGTAGAAGGCCTCGGCGATGGCCTTGGGGATCTCCGCCGGGTCCGTCACCAGCACGTTGTGCTTGGTGATGGGCGCCGTGATGCCCACGATGTCCGCCTCCTGGAAGGCGTCGGTGCCGATCATCGCGGCGCCGACCTGGCCCGTGATGGCGACCATCGGGATGGAGTCCATGTTCGCGTCCGCGATCGGGGTGACCAGGTTGGTCGCGCCCGGGCCGGACGTCGCGATGCACACGCCCACCTTGCCGGTGGCGTGAGCGTAGCCCTGCGCGGCATGGCCGGCGCCCTGCTCGTGACGCACCAGGATGTGGCGCAGGCGCTGCGAGTCCATCAAGGGGTCGTAGGTGGGGAGGATCGCGCCGCCAGGGATGCCGAACACGTCGGTGGCGCCCGCGCACTCGAGCGACCGGATGATCGCCTCGGCGCCGGTCATCTGGACACCGTTGAGCGCCGGGTCGGGGTTCGACTGCGGCGTGGGGCGCGCCAGCGTGGGCGCGCCTGACGCCTGGCGGGCGATGCGGGCCGCGGGCATGCCCGGCTTGGCCTGAACCTGTGCCATCTTCTCTCCTGGGGGGTCGGGGTGAGGCGGTCCTCGCGTCCGCCTCGCATGCAAAAACCCCTCAGCCTGGCGGCTTCGGGGTCAGCGCGCGGACGATGCTGGGGTTCGGGGCTAGTCCGCGCGCCCGATAACTCGTACGAGGATCGTCTGCATGCCAGCGACTCTACGCCCGGCTCCGGGCGCGTGTCACCAGATGGACAGTGAATCTCACATCGTGGTTCACCATCTTACATATTGAGACCGCGGGTCCCTCGCGACGAGCATCAGGGACCCGCGGGACGCGCGCCTCGATCAGCCCACGAAGGTGCGACGCGCCATCAGCGTGCCGTCGTTGTCCTGGATGAGCCAGCGCCCGTCCGCGGTCCAGGTCGCACCCGAGTACCGGTCGCCCTCGACGGTGAGCCAGCTCGGGTCCATGGTCGACGTGTCGAAGAGACCGCTCCACGAGCCCGAGCGGGTCGAGCCGTTGACGATCAGCCCGGAGGAGTCCGGTGTCCAGGCGACGGACAGCGGCAGGAGGTTGGAGACCCCGTGCTCGCGATCGTCGAGCACGTCCGGGTGCGTCGGGTCGGCGACGTCCACCACCGCGACGTCGTCCCAGCCGATGACGGAGAACTTCTGCCCCGAGGGAGCCCACCGGATGCCGCGGTAGTCGCTCACACCCGGCACCACGCGATCGCCGGTGCCGTCGGCAGCGAAGAGCCGCACCGGCTCGACATCGTCACCCTGGTTGTAGGAGTACGCGCACCACGTGCCGGTGGGGTCCCACACGAGCGTGGCGAGCGCGTAGACCGAGGGGTCCTCCAGGGTCAGCTCCTGCGCGGAGATCGCCTGCTCGCTCCCGGAGGCCAGCAGCGTGCGGTAGAGCCGGATCCCGCCATCGCGCGATGCGTAGTAGACCACCGCGCGGCCATCCGGCGCGAACGTCCCTCGGGCACCGGTCGCGACCTCGGTGACCCGCGAGGACGCCCGGTCCACCACGACGATCGAGTTCGCCGCGCCGTCGAGGCTCCAGTCGTTGCCCGCCCCGAGGGAGACGACCATGCTGCCGCCTGCCGGGCTCCACTGGGCGTTCACCACGGTCCTACCGGGGAAGTCGAGCGACCAGGTGACATCACCGGTGACAACGTCGACCACCTCGAGCGCGTCTCCGTCCTTGCCCGACGTGCCGATGAGCAGCTCATGGCCCGCGGGCGCGAGCTCGAGCGTGGTGAGGGTCGAGACCGTGAGCTGCCGCGCCTGGAGAGGCCCGGACTCCAGGGAGCCCGCATAGATCAAGGAGGACTCGCGCCCGCCGCTGAACTTGGTGGCGCGTGCGACGTACGCGGCGCCATCCGGCGTGGTCTCGACCGCGAAGAACGCGTTCGGGGTGGTTCCCAGGTCGCGTGCCTCGCCCGCGGAGTCGACGTTCCATACGTACGGCGGCGCGATGGCCACGGGCTCGTCCACGGGCGCGGGCGCCGCCGTCGCCGATGCGCTCGGCTCAGGCGACGGGGTCGCGGTCGCGATCGGCGACGCGCTGGAAGAGGGCGATGGCGCGGGCGCTGCCACGACCGCGGGCTCGGCCGTCGCGGTGACGCTGGGGGTCGGGCTCGACGACGGCGCATCGGCGGTGGCCACCGCATCGTCCGCGTTCGCCTGCACCACGACGATGGCGATCGACAGCGCGATGACCGCGGCCGCTGCGGCGGTCGGCACCCACACCTTGGGCGGCCGCAGCGCGGCGGCCCACGCGGACCAGCCGCTCGCACCGGGCTCCGGTGCGCCCGCCGTCGAATCCTGCGCCTGCTCGTACATGCCGCCCCCAGCCGATCGGTTCCTGAGACCCTAGCGGCACCGCATGCCAAGTCCGGGTCGCCACGCGTCTCGATCCCATAACGACGCCGCAGGCAGATCGGTTGGGTCGGTCCTGTCAGAACCCGTACATCAGCTCCTCGAGCGAGCCGTCCTGGCTCATCTCGGCGTACATCTCCGTCATGCGCACCATGTAGTCGCCGAGCGTCGCGATCGGGCTGACGAGCCAGCCGTCGCCCTCGCGCAGCACCGTGAGCGTGACGTCCTCGACGGAGAAGCCTGCCGTGAACGCCATCGCGTCCGCGAGGCAGAACTCGTCCGTGTAGTCGCTCTCCATGGTGAAGCAGCCGTCGCTGTAGGTGATGGTGGTGGGGTCCGAGTAGCCGTCGTTCGGCTCGACGGCGAGCGTGAACCCGAGGATCTCCGCGAGGGCACGGTCGCCCGTGGCCTCGACGTCGAGGTCCGCGATGTCGAGGGCGACGTCGGGCGCCCCGGACATGTCCCCCTCCATGACGAGGTCGCCGTAGATCGACATGAGACGGCGCTCCGGGAGCGGCATGACCGCCGCGAGCGTCTCCAGGTCTTGGGTCGCGAAGAACTCCTCGATCGCGTCGGCCGTGCCGGCCACGGCGTCCTCAGGGGTGGCGAAGTCGAGCGCGGCGACCACCTCGGAGCCACGCTCGTCGGTGCCGAAGGCGGAGTAGGCGGCGAGCTCGGCGACGGTGAGCATCGGGCTCACGTACCACCCGCCCTCGTCGACCGTGACGAACGCGAGGGGCGACTTGTCCGCCATGTCCCCGTCCATGTACTGGCGCTGCTCGGCGATGACGTCGGCGATGTCGAGCTCCCACGGGAACGTCTCGTCCACCCAGGACTCGACGCCTTCGCGAGCCGTGTCGAGCTCCGCGTCGATCATCGAGTCGTCGAGCCCCAGCTCCGCCATCTGCTCCGAGCTGGCTTCCACCATCGCGTCGACCTGCTCCATCACGGCGTCGACGAACGGCCACTTGTCCACATCGGCGGAGATCACGCCGCCGTCGATGCGCACGACGGAGACGCCGTCGGCAAGCTCCTCGGTCTGATAGACCATGCCGCTGAGGTCGATGTCGACCGTGTCGAGCACCGCGTCGACGTCGTAGATGTCCTCCATGCCGTCGAGGTCGCCGAGCTGGGCCTCCGCGACCTCGGTGAGGCCGTCCACCATGTCCTGGATCAGCGCGCGCTCGGACGGCGCGATCGACGTGCCCAGCGCGACCATGTCCCCGCTGAGCGCACCATCGACGAGCTTCTCGACCGCGCCCTGCGGGCTGCCCGCGCCATGGAAGAAGGTGAGGTAGGCGAACGCGCCACCCGCCGCGAGAACGAGCACGACCACGCCCGCGACGATCCCCGCGACCATGCGCCCGCGAGGACGCGGCCGGGTCGCCCCGAGGACATCCACGTCGGCCTGCTCGGGGGCCGGCGCCGCGGGATCCGCCACCGCGACCGGAGACGGGTACGCGGCCGCCGCGGGGGCCGCCGCCCAGGCTGCGGCGGGCTCGGGTGCGAAGGCGACCGGGGCGACGGGAGCAGCCGCGGCCGCGCGGATGGCGGCGACCGTCGCGCGCGCGTGCGGGTCGCCGTAGGCGGCGAGCCAGTCGAGCAGCGCGGGGTAGGCCTGCGGATGACGGGCGACCGCCGCACCGAGGTCGGGCCGCTGCTGGACGATCTCGCCGAGCCGCGCCGGCGAGGTCTGCGGGTCCAGGACCTCGGCGTCAGGCGTAGTGGGCTGGCCAGTCGTCATTCTTCCCCCTCAAGAAGCCGCGCGACCGCGCGATGTGGCGCACCGTAGCACGCGGCTTCTACCTGGGTCGACGACCTCGCGACGGCGCGCCGCAGACGCACCTTCCGGTCGGGACCTCCGTCCCAATTGACGATGTGTCAATGGGCGCTACGGTCCTGCCATGGACCCCCGCCGCTCCCGCATCGTGAAGGCGCCCGACGCTCGCCGCGAGGAGATCATCGCCGCGGCGCGCCGCATGTTCGCGCAGCGCGGCGTGCGGGCGACCACGTTCCAGCACATCGCCGACGAGGTCGGCGTGACGCGAGGGCTCGTGTACCACTACGCCGGCTCGATGGACCAGCTGGTGACCCAGGTGCTCGACGCGTGCGTCGCGGACTTCGCCGACGAGCTCCGCGCGTGGGACGCGGCGCGCACCCCGGGCGACATCGACGGCGCCGTGCGCACCTACATCCAGCTGTTCCGGCGCAACCTTCCCCACCGGATCGACGGCGCTGCGGATACCGCGCACCCGCTGCCCCGCTTCGACGATGCGGGCCTGTACGTGCGCTACGTCGACCAGTCCGTGACGGCTCTGCTCGACGTGCTCGAGGCGACCACCATCCCGGCCTACGCGGCTCGGCACACCATCGAGATCCGCCACGTGCGCGCGACCTTCACGATGCTCCTGCACGGCATCGTCGGCGTGATGCGCACCACCCCAGACATCGGCGACGACGTGCTCGCCGACCTCGTACGCCAGACCCTCCGGCTGGCGCCTCACACCTCCCGGGCCCCCGGCCGGGATCAGCTGCTCGAAGGAGAGTGAGATGTTCCTGTTCGAATCGATCACGTTGGCCCAGGGGGTCATGTGGTTCGTGGTGCTCGGGGCCCTGATCGGGCTCAACGAGCTGTCGCGCCACGGACCCTGGGCCGGCATGTTCTTCTTCATCGCCGTGCCGGTGGTGCTGACGATCTTCGTCTGGCCGCACACCGCCGGGGAGGGCTCCTCCACCGGCACGTGGTTCCACTGGGTCAAGGTGTACTCCGCGCTCGCCGGATGCCTCGGCTTCCTCGCGATCCGCCACATCCCGCGCCTGCAGAAGAACCGGTGGGCGCTCATGTTCCCCGCGGGCATCCTCGCCCTCAACATCCTCGAGGCGTGCATCCGCGACTTCCAGGTGGGCGCGATGAACGCCGACGGCATGGTCGACGGCGTCTACATGCTCTCCGGCTCCTGGAACTGGATGAACGGCGTCGCCGGGCTCATCAACCTGCTCGCGATCACGGGCTGGATGGGCATCTACATCTCGCGCGACAAGACCAAGGACATGATCTACCCCGACATGATCTGGCCCTGGATCATCGCGTACGACCTCTGGAACTTCGCGTACGTCTACAACTGCGTGGGCGACCACTCGTTCTACGCGGGCGCCGCGCTCCTCATCAGCTGCACCATCCCCGCGTTCTTCATCCGCAAGGGCGCGTGGCTCCAGCACCGCGCGCACACGCTCGCGTTCTGGATGATGTGGACCATGGCCGTGCCGGCCTTCGTCTCGGACTCGTCCTTCGCGGTCGACTCCTCGCACGACCCGGCCGCGCTGTTCACGGTCTCCGCGATCTCCCTCGCGGCCAACGTGGCCCTGGCCGTCTACCAGATCCGCAAGATGCGCGCGGGTCGCAAGAACCCGCTCACGGTCGAGATCTACGACGACACCCCGGCCTACCGCCGTGTGGTCGAGACGATCCCGGGCGCGTCGGACGCGCAGCTGGCCGCGGCCGGCGTCGACCGCGAGCGCGCCGAGGCGACCGTCTGACCTCCCCCTCCCCTGCGACAGGAAGGCCCCGCATCGTCCGCTTCCGCGCGGACGCTGCGGGGCCCGCTTGCGCACCCGGCACCCCAGGACCTCGGGCCCGAATTTCGCAACGCACCCGTCCCGTTAAGATTGACCGGTGCTGACCTACCGACCCCTCGTGCTGGGCGTCCTCGCGACCGTCCTCGCGGCGCTCCTGTACCTCCAGGCCGGACGTGCGATCGACGACGGCGACGCGGGCGCCCTCGCCCTCGCCGCCATCGGCATCGCCGCGCTCGTCGGCGCGAGCTCGTGGTACTCGACCCGCGCCGCGTCGCGCGACCAGGTCGCGCTCGAGGGCTCCGACCGCACACGGCTGGTCCGGCACGTCATCGCGCTGGGCCCCGTGCACCGCACGCGAGCGCAGGCCGGGCGCCTCGTGTCCACGAGCACCGACGCCGTCGAGCGCTCCGCGCAGTACCGCGCGACGTTCCTCGGCTCGGTCATCGGGTCGCTGCTCGCGCCCCTCGCGGTCGTCGCGATCATCGCCGCCGCGATCGACCTGCGGATCGCGCTGCTCCTGCTCGCCGCGGTCCCCGTGGTGCCGCTCGCGATCGGCGGCTTCCGGAAGATCTTCCGCAAGGTCTCGACCAGCTACCGGGCCTCCGCGCGCCGCCTGGCCGCCGAGTACCTTGACTCGCTTCAGGGGCTGCCGACGCTGCGCGGGCTCGGGGCGGGCCGGGCGCGGGGCGCCGCCTTGGCGGTGCATGCGGAGCGTGTGCGCGCCGACGTCATGCGCCTGCTCGCGGGCAACCAGCTGGTGCTGTTCGTGACGGACGCCGTCTTCTCGCTCGCGATGATCGTGCTCGCGACCGGCCTCGCGATGGCCGGGGCCGCCGCCGGGACCCTGACCGCCGGCGAGGCCGTCGCGGTCGTCCTGCTGTCGACGCTGATGACCGAGCCCGTCGACCGCATCGGCCAGTTCTTCTACATCGGCATGGGCGGGATCGCCTCGGGCAAGGAGATCGCGCGCACGCTCGCGACCCCGATGCCCCGCGCGGCCGCCGATGCGCCCGAGCCGACCGACGACGACGGCTCGATCGTGCTCGAGGACGTCACGTTCACGTACGGCCGCGACGCCTCCACGCCGGTGCTCGCCGGCTTCTCGCTCGAGGTCCGCCGCGGCGAGCGCGTGGTGCTCGCGGGACGCTCGGGAGCCGGCAAGTCGACCGTGCTCGGGCTCATCCAGGGGCACCTCGCCGCCCAGTCGGGCGCGGTCAGGGTCGGCGGGCACGAGGTGCGCGACGTCTCCCCCGCCTGGCTGCACCGCCGCCTGGGGATCGTCGCACAGCAGACGTATCTGTTCACCGGCTCGCTCGCCGAGAACCTCCGGCTGGCGGCTCCCGAGGCGAGCGAGGCGGACCTCTGGGAGGCGCTCAGGCGCGCGCGCCTCGAGGCCGAGGTGCGCGCGTGGCCACGCGGGCTCGACACCCCGGTCGGCGAGCGCGGGATGTCGCTGAGCGGTGGCCAGGCGCAGCGCGTCGGCATCGCGCGGGCCCTGCTCGCGGACGCGCCGATCCTGCTCCTCGACGAGCCGACCTCGCAGACCGACCTCGACGCCGAGGCCGAGATCCTCGCCGCGATCGCCGAGCTGTGCGAGGACCGCACCGTGCTCGCCGTGGGCCACACCGAGGCCGTGCTGTCCTCCTCCACCCGCATCGTCACCGTGGGAGGTGCCGCATGACCCGCTGGCTGCTGAACGTCGCCCGCCCGGTGCTCGCGCCGCTGAGCATCTCCATCCTCATGCGCACCGTCGCGCTCGTCTGCGGCGTCGCGCTGCTCGTGGTCGCGGCCGGCGGGATCGCCACCGCGCTGGACGGCGGCGCGATCGCGCCCGTGCTGTGGACGCTGGTCGCCATCGCCCTGGTCAAGGCGTTCGCGCGCTATCTCGAGCAGTACGCGGGCCACTACGTCGCCTTCAAGGCCCTCGCGCTGCTGCGCGTCATGATGTTCGCGCGGCTCGAGCCGCAGGCGCCCGCCGCCGTCGAGGGCCGGCGCACCGGCGACCTGCTCTCGCGCGCGACCCGCGACGTGGACCGCGTCGAGGTGTTCTTCGCGCACACCATAGGGCCGGCGCTCACGGCCGTCCTGGTACCGGCCGGGGTCGGCGCGTGGCTCGCGCTCGCCGTCTCCCCCGCCGCCGCAGGCGTCGCTGCAGCCGGCTGGCTGCTCATGCTCTGCGTCGCATCGCTCGGCGCTCGGGCGTCCGTGGCCGCCTCGGCCGGCCTCCGCGAACGCCGCGGGGCGCTCGCGCAGCACGTCACCGACACCATCCAGGGCGTGTCCGAGGTGGTCGCCTTCTCCGCCGAGGAGCGCCGGCTCGCGGGGCTCGACGCCATCGGCCGCGAGGCGGCGGCGCTCCAGGCGACGCGCGCCCGGTGGGCCTCCACCCGCCGCGGGCTGACCCAGACGCTCGTGGTCGCGACGCCGATGCTCGCGCTGGCCGCGGCGCTCCCCCTCGGCTGGGAGACCGCCGTGGTCGCGGCCGCCGCGGTGCTCGGCGCGACGCCGGCCGTGGTCGCCGTCGAGGAGTTCGCCGCCGAGCTCGACCAGGCGTACGCGGCCGCGGGACGCCTGCGCGAGGTGATGGACGCGGCTCCCGCCACGCCCGAGCCGCTCGTCCCCGCCGCGGCGCCTCGCGGCGAGCTCGATGTCGCGCTCACGGACGTCGTGTTCTCCTACCCCGCGGTCGACGCGGGCGACGGTCGGGACGCTCCCGCGCGACCCGCCCTCGACGGGGTGACGATGACGATCCCGGCCGGCACCACCACGGCGCTCGTCGGCGTCTCCGGCGCGGGAAAGTCGACCATCGGCGCGCTCATCGCGCGCTTCCACGATCCGGGCGAGGGAAGCGTCACGCTCGGCGGCGTCGACGCGCGCGACCTCGCCGACGCGGATCTGCGGAGGCTCGTGTCCGTGGTGCCGCAGCGCCCGTACCTGTTCGCGGGGTCCATCCGCGACAACCTGCTGCTCGCGCGGCCCGAGGCCACGGACGGCGAGCTGCTCGCGGCGTGCGCCGATGCCGCGCTCACCGACACGCTCGCCCGCATGCCGCAGGGGCTCGACACGCCCGTGGGCGAGCACGGCACGCAGCTGTCCGGCGGCGAGCGTCAGCGCGTCGCGATCGCCCGCGCGCTGCTGCGCGACGCCCCCGTGCTGGTGCTCGACGAGATCACGAGCCAGCTCGACGCCGCCACCGAGGCGGGCCTGGGCGAGGCGATGCGCACCGTGCGCCGCGGCCGCGCCGTCGCGGTGATCGCTCACCGGCTCACGTCGATCGTGGACGCCGATCAGATCGTCGTGGTCGACGCCGGGCGCATCGTCGAGCGGGGCACGCACCGCGAGCTGCTCGCCGCGGACGGCGCGTATGCGCGCCTCTGGGCGCGTCAGGCCGCGGCCGAGGACGCCGCCGGCGCACGGCGCTGAGCCCGCGGCGCTGAGCCCGCGGGCGAACCTCAGCGGCGCGTCACCAGGAAGCGTCCCGCGACGGCATGGTCGCCGCTCGACACGGGTCCGAGCGAGATCAGCAGGCGATCGCCGTCCGGGGACCACGCGGGCGCCGATGCGGCGGACCCCGGCTGCGGGTCCGTGAGCTTGGTGGCCTTGCCGTCGCGCACGGCCACGGGCCACGAGGTCGCCGGCTGCCCGTCCGCGGACGGCTTGTCGACCATCACCACCACCCCGGAGCCGTCCGGGAGCGGGGTCGGGTGGCTCAGGCCGGTGCCGCGCGCGTGCGGGACCTTCACCTGCTCCGCGGCGCCGGACACGCTGTCCACCAGCCACACCTCGCACGCGGCGGCGCTCCCGTCGCAGTCGTCGACGAGGAGCGTGACGCCGTCGGGCATCCATCGCACGCGCGCCCAGGGCAGATCGAGCGTGGCCACGAGCGCATCGTGCGTGCCGTCGGGGTTCACCACGCGCACCGCGACGGGCGAGCTCTGCTCGGTGTACGCGAGGGCGCCGCGGTCGGCGGAGAGCACGGCTGGCGTCACCACGGTCCGTGCGGTGTAGAGCTTGCCCGCGCCGTGTCCGATGACGCCCTGATCCATGCCGTCGAGCGAGGAGGACCACAGCTCGAGCCGCCCGCCGTCGACCTTGCGATAGATGAGGGTGCCGTCCTCGGCGAAGACCGGCATCAGTCCGTTGTCGATCGCGGTGACGGCGCCATCGGAGAGCCGAATGGTCGAGATCGTGTGCGCCTGCGGGTCCTCGCTCGCACCCGGGGCCGCGGCATCGCGCACCGCGACCGCGAGGCAGGCGCCGTCCGCGGACCACGCGACGGACTCGGCACCGGCACCCGCGAACAGGCCCACGACGGTCTGCTCTCCGGAGTCCGCGTCGACGGTCGAGACCTCGACGGCACCGCCGTCGAGCTTCCGCGCGACGGCGAGCGTGCGCCGCGTCGAGTTCCACGCGAGGCGCGGCTCGCCCTCGGAGGCGAGATCGAGACGCGAGTCCGTGCCGCTCACGTCGAGCAGTCGGAACGTGGATGCCCCGTCGTTGCTCTCCGTGACGGCGATGCGGGAGCCGTCCGCGGAGAAGCTCACGTCCCGATAGGAGGGCGAACCCGCGAGCGGCGTCACGGAGGCGTCGGCCGACACAGCGCCCTCGTCCCCCGGCAGCACCTGGGTGGCCGCCTGCAGCGCGACGGGCAGCGCGAGGTCCGGCACGCACGCGCTGGCCTGCGCCGCGTCGAGGGGTGCGACCCCGGCTTCCGCGTCCGGCGTGGCGCTCGGCGCGGGCGTCGCCGCGTCGGACGGCTGCGGCGTGGGGGTGGTCGTCGGCACCGGCGTCGGCGACGGGGAGACGTGCGTCGGGCTCGGGCTCACGCGCGGCGCCTCGGCCGCCGCACGGTCGTTGGCCGCAGGCAGCACGAGCAGGACCGCCAGCGTCACGACGAGCACCACGGCAGCGACGGCCGCGGGGATCCAGACCCGGGGCGATCTCAGCGCGGCGGGCACGCGCGCGCCCGCGGTTGCCGCCTCACCCTCGCGCTCGTCAGCCACACGATCCCTTCCGTCGAGCGTTCACCACTGCACCCTAGAGGCACGCGGTGACGCTCCGATGATCCTTGCGCCACGCGCCGCAATCGACAAGGGACGATGCGCGGGGCCTGCCCCGTGCATCGTCCCTCGAACGATGGGTTCAGCTGAGGACGGCGCCCTTCGAGGCCGAGCCCACGAGCTTCTGGTACTTGCCCAGGACGCCCTTGGTGAAGCGTGCCGGGATGGGCTCCCAGCCCTCCTTGCGCTGCCATCCAGGAGCCGACATCGTGGCAGGCGCACACCATCCCTGGAGTCAGTCGAGCAACGACTCCACTGCGTCCGCGGTCCCAGGTACGGCGGGCTCCCCCGCGACCGTGACCGGCTCGTCCTCAGGCGTGAAGACGGCGGGAGCACCACCGAGAGGCTCCTCTGGATTCGCCTGAAGCCGCTCGAGCTCGCCAGTGGCAGCGTCGTACTCGTATAGGAACTCCACGACGCTCTCGAGCGTGAAGTTCGGGTACTCGTACGGTGTCCAGCTGAGGAGATAGCGTGACTCCGGGTCGATCTCCGCCTTGTCGAACTTCCACAGCGACGGCGCAGTCACACCCTCGGCCGTGCCACCCGGGATCGCGACGCTGAGGAGGTCTCCGGTCTCGAGGCCCGAGTTGCCGGGCCCAACGATCTTGACCTCGGCTGGGGTATAAGTCCACGGCTCGGAGGCGTCAGTCCCGTCGACGAGGACATTGTGCGAGAGGGCTTCGAACGTGACGACGGCCGTGACGGGACCGACTGTGAACTCGTTGTCCTGCGCATAGTCGTAGTAGTAGTGCGCCTCTGGCGCGGCCGACGCGTCTTCGCCCGGTTGCCACTCCCAGGCCTCAGCTCCGCCCGCGCAGCCCGCGAGCGGCACGGCGGCGAGCAGCAACCCCGCGGCACGGGTCGTTGGACTCACATCAGTACCCCAGAGCATTGAACCCCGCCTTGTCGTCGGTAGTAGGTGAACGCCTCAATGCCGTCCACTGCGCGTTCATGACCGATGCGGACTCAGCCGTGGTGAACGCCCCTGTGCATTCCCACGGATGCGCGAGTCCCGCAGCGTGCCCGACCTCGTGCACGGTCACGGTACGGATGTCGGTCGTGACCTGGCCCGAGTCCTTCCACGGACCGTGGGCGACGTTGGACCACAGCCACCGACTGCTGTAGGACGAGTAGATGACTTCCACTCTCGAGTGGTTCGCCGTCAGCGAGCCCGGCGCCATGCCCGGAGCTGAGGAGTCCCCTCCGAAGCGACCGCGGGTCAAGACAAGGCCGGTCGTCTCCGACGGCACGGCGGTCATCCAAGTGGCGTTCCCGTAGCTCAGCGGCGCGGGCGAGACCGCGTTCCAACTCCGCACCGTCGTGTTCACATACTCCTTGGTCGTGGAGTTCCATGTCAGGTCGCCATTGACGGTGATCGAGATGCTGGGCCAGCGATAGCTCGTGGCGAACATGCAGTATGCCTCCGCCGGTGAGCCCCCCGCCACGGTGAGCGACAGACCCAGCGTCGTCGCAACACCCACCAACGCGAGCAGCTTCTTCACGGGCACATCGTGGAGCACGGCCAGCACACGCGTCCATAGGACGTCTACCTGGACTCTCGAGAGTGACGCGACGGCCACGCCGCCGCTCTCATGTAGGCCGTCGCACGTCTATGGCTCAACTGAGGACGGCGCCCTTCGACGCCGAGCCCACGAGCTTCTGGTACTTGCCCAGGACGCCCTTGGTGAAGCGCGCCGGGATGGGCTCCCAGCCCTCCTTGCGGGCCTCCATCTCCTCCTCGGAGACAAGCACCTCGAGCGTGCCGTGGGCCACGTCCAGCGTGATCCTGTCGCCGTCGCGGACGAAGGCGATCGGGCCGCCGTCGACCGCCTCGGGGGCGATGTGGCCCACGCACAGGCCGGTGGTGCCGCCGGAGAAGCGACCGTCCGTGACGAGGAGCACGTCCTTGCCCAGGCCGGCGCCCTTGATGGCCGCCGTGATCGCGAGCATCTCACGCATGCCGGGGCCGCCCTTGGGGCCCTCGTAGCGGATGACCACGCAGTCGCCCTTCTGGATCTCGCCGGCCTCGAGCGCGTCGAGCGCGGCACGCTCGCGGTCGAACACGCGGGCGGTCGCCTCGAAGACGTCGTCGTCGAAGCCTGCGGACTTCACCACGGCGCCCTCGGGAGCGAGCGAGCCCTTGAGGATGGTGATGCCGCCCGACTTGTGGATCGGGTTGTTGAGCGCGCGGACCACGCGGCCGTCGATCTTGGCGGGCTTGAGCTCGTCCATGTTCTCGGCGAGGGTCTTGCCGGTGACGGTCATGACGTCGCCATGCATGAGGCCCGCGTCCAGCAGCGTCTTCATGACGGCGGGGACGCCGCCCACGCGGTCGACGTCGTTCATCACGAACTGCCCGAACGGCTTGAGGTCGCCCAGGTGCGGGACCTTGGCGGCGACGCGCGCGAAGTCGTCGAGCGTGAGGTCCACCTCGGCCTCGTTCGCGATCGCGAGCAGGTGAAGGACGGCGTTGGTCGAGCCGCCGAAGGCCATGACCACGGCGATCGCGTTCTCGAAGGCCTCCTTGGTCATGATCTGGCGCGCGGTGATGCCCTTCCGGAGCATCTCCACGACGGCCTCGCCCGACTTGTGGGCGTAGTAGTCGCGGCGACGGTCGGCGCTCGGCGGGGCCGCCGAGCCGGGGATGGACATGCCGAGGGCCTCGCCCACGGACGCCATGGTGTTGGCGGTGTACATGCCGCCGCACGCGCCCTCGCCTGGGCAGATCGCCTTCTCGATCGCGAGGCGGTCCTCCTCGGACATGAGACCCGCGGCGCACGCGCCGACGGCCTCGAACGCGTCGATGATGGTGACGTCCTTCTCGGTGCCGTCCGAGAGCTTGACGTGGCCGGGCATGATCGAGCCCGCGTAGAGGAAGACGCTCGCGAGGTCCAGGCGCGCGGCGGCCATGAGCATGCCGGGGAGCGACTTGTCGCAGCCCGCGAGCAGGACGCTGCCGTCGAGCCGCTCCGCCATCATCACGGTCTCGACCGAGTCCGCGATGAGGTCGCGCGACACGAGCGAGAAGTGCATGCCCTCGTGGCCCATCGAGATGCCGTCGGAGACGGAGATGGTGCCGAACTCGAGCGGGTAGCCGCCGCCGGCGTGGACGCCGTTCTTGGAGGCGGCGGCGAGGCGCTGCAGCGAGAGGTTGCAGGGCGTGATCTCGTTCCACGAGGACGCGATGCCGATCTGCGGCTTCGCGAAGTCGTCGTCACCGAGACCGACCGCGCGGAGCATGCCGCGCGACGCGGTCGCCTCCAGGCCATCGGTGACCTGGCGCGAGCGGGGCTTGATGTCGGGAGTCTGCGTCATACGCGCGAGTCTAGGGCGCTCGCGTGGGACACGGTGCCCGCATGGTGGACACCGACGACGCATGGGTTGTCTGCGGGTTCCTCGCACCTTTCCTGCACGAAGGGGCGCGGCGCCGGGCGCGGCGCTGGGCGCGGCGCTGGGCGCGACGGCACGCCCGCCCCAACGTTCACCGAGGATTCACCGCACGATGTCCGTTTCGTCACCTTGCGCTCAGTACGTTGAGTTCGACGCGGCACCCGATCTCTCAGGGACGATGCGGGACGGCGGTCCGCGCACCAGACCCCGGAGGAACCGATGAAGCTGCTCCTTGCCGCATGCGCGGCCACCGCCCTCGCCGCCGCCGCGGCGGCACCTGCGACCGCCGCGATCGTGAGCGGCCCGACCACCCTCTCCGCCGACGACGCCGCGCTCGCCGTGGCCCCGCTCGGGACCTACGAGACCGGCGTGTTCGACGCCTCCGCCGCGGAGATCGTCGCGTTCCACGCGCGCTCGCAGCAGCTCTACAGCGTCGACGCGAACGTCGGCGAGGTCAACGTGCTCGATGCGTCCGACCCGACGGCCCCGTCGCTCGTCGGCACGCTCGCCGTGGCCGGCATCGTGGACGCCGCGGGCACCGCGATCCCCGCGGGCTCCGAGGCGAACTCGGTCGCGGTGCGCGAGGACGGCCTCGTCGTGGTGGCGGTCGAGGCCGCGACCAAGACGGATCCGGGCTGGCTCGCGTTCTTCGACACCGACGGCGAGGCGCTCGGCGCGGTGCGGGTGGGCGCGCAGCCCGACATGGTCACGGTGACGCCCGACGGGCGCATGGCGATCACCGCGGACGAGGGCGAGCCGAACGAGACCTACGAGGTCGACCCCGAGGGGACCGTGAGCATCGTGACCCTCCCCAAGAAGGTCGCGGCCCCCGTGCAGTCGGCCGTCCGCACCGCCGACTTCCACGCCTACGAGGGCGATGCGCTCCCCGACGGTGTGCGGGTGTTCGGCCCGACGTCCGACGACGGCCTCCCCTACCCCGCGTCGCGCAACCTCGAGCCCGAGTACGTGACCGTCGACGCGAGGTCCCGCACCGCCTACGTCACCGTCCAGGAGGCCAACGCGATCGCGGTGGTCGACCTGCGCGCCGCCACCGTCACCGACCTGTGGTCGCTGGGCGCCAAGGACCTCTCGCTCGAGGGCAACGGCATCGACCCCTCCGACAAGGACGATGCCATCGCGATCCAGACGATCCCGGTGAAGAGCCTGTACATGCCCGACTCGGTCGCGTCCTTCACCTCGCGCGGCACGACCTATCTGGTGACCGCGAACGAGGGCGACGCGCGCGACGACTGGAACGAGGGCCCGGACGAGTACGAGGAGTCGATCCGCATCGCCGACCTCGCTGACGACGGCCTGCTGTGCGACGGCGTCCTCACCGGCGACCAGCTGAAGAAGGGCTCGCTCGGCCGCCTCGACGTCTCCACCGCATCGGGCTTCAACGAGGACCTGGGCTGCTACGACGAGCTCTACGCGTTCGGCGGGCGGTCCTTCTCGATCTGGACCACCGACGGCACGCAGGTGTTCGACTCGGGTGACGCCTTCGAGCAGATCACCGCGGAGGCGCTGCCGGAGTACTTCAACTCGAGCAACGACGAGACCGAGCTCGACTCGCGCTCGGACGCCAAGGGGCCCGAGCCGGAGGGCGTCACCATCGGCGAGGTGCGCGGCCGAACCTACGCGTTCGTGGGTCTCGAGCGCATCGGCGGCGTGATGGTCTACGACGTGACCTCGCCTGCGTGCGCCGAGTTCGTCACCTACGTCAACAACCGCGACTTCGAGGCGGACCCCGAGTCCTCCGCAGCGGGTGACCTGGGCCCCGAGGGTCTCGCGTTCATCGCGGCGAAGGACTCGCCCACGCGATCGCCGATGCTCGCGGTCGGCAACGAGGTCTCCGGCACCACCACGCTGTACTCGGTCGACACCGTCACGGTCGACCGTTCCGCGAAGGGCAAGGGTCGGCCCGCGCAGCACCGCTGATCCCGCCCGGGCCCGGGGTGCCGCGCGGCACCCCGGGCCCTTGCGCTGCACGCCGCGGTTGACGTTGACGCGACGTCAACTCCTACCGTGGTCGGCATGGACCTCGACATCTCCGCCGTCGCCCGGATCACCGGCGTGACCAGCCGCACGCTGCGTCACTACGACGCGATCGGGCTGCTCTCCCCCGCCTGGACCGGGCACGACGGCCGGCGGCACTACGGCGAGACGGAGCTGCTCCGCCTCCAGCACATCCTGGTGCTGCGCGAGCTCGAGGTCCCGCTCGACACCATCGCGCGCATCGTCGACACGGACGATGCCGCGCTCACCGCCGCGCTCATGCGCGACCACCACGTGGCGCTGCTCGCGCAGCGCGACCGCTTCGCCGCGCTCGCCGAGACGGTCGAGCGCACCATCACCCGCCTCGAGAAGGGAATTCCCATGTCCGCCGACGACATGTTCGAAGGATTCGACAACAGCCGCTACGAGCCCGAGGCACGCGAGCGCTGGGGCGACGATGCGGTCGCTCGGTCGAACGCCGCGTGGGGCTCGCTGGACAAGGATGCGCAGCGCGCCCACCTCGCGGAGCACGAGGCGATCGCGGAGGCGCTGGGCCGCCTCGCAGCGGCCGACGCCGACCCCGAGGGCGACGAGGCGCAGGCGCTGGTCGCACGCCACCACGCCTGGGTCTCGCTGTTCTGGACGCCCGGGCGGGACGCGTACGCCGGGCTCGGCGCGATGTACGTCGATGACCCCCGCTTCCGCGCGACCTACGACAAGCACGGCGACGGCGCGGCGGAGCTGCTGAGGGACGCGATCGCCGTCTACGCGCAGACCTTGGAGGACTGACCAGGGGTTTCTGCCACCCGTCGGGAATCGCGCGGGGCGCCGCGCCGTTGACCCGGGCGACCCAAGGGGGAACGATGCCGACGATCGGTCTGCTGCTAGGCCAGCTCCCGCAGGCGCGATCGACGCGACTGCTCTCCTCGCTGCTTCACCGCGCCGCACCGCGCGGCACCACGCTGGTGGAGCTGACGCCCCAGGCGCTGCCGATGCACCCGCCGTACACCGATGCGCCCATGCCCTCCTCCGGAGCGGCCTGGAAGTGCGCGCTCGCGGGTGTCGACGGGCTCATCGTGGTGACGCCGAGCCACGAGCGCTCGATCCCCGGCACCCTCAAGCACGCGCTCGACTGGGCGGCATCGTCGCCCAGCCCCCTCGCGGGCATGCCCGTGATGATCGCGGGCGTCGCCCGCCCGGGCGAGGGGCTCTTCTCGCCCGTCACACACCTCCGCACGGTCCTCATGGATGCCGGCGCGGAGGTCGCGGGCCAGCCCGAGCGCTCGCTCGCGATGGATCCGGCCGCGTTCGGCGAGGCCGGCGAGTGCTCCGACGCCGCGCTGTGGCAGCAGGCCGCGGAGCTGGTCGCGGATGCGGCAGGGTTCACCGTCCACGTGCGGCGCGCGCGTGCCGCGGTCCCGTCCACGCCCGTGCCGGCCATCGACGCCGCGGGCCCGGCGCCCCGGAGCCCGGAGGTCGGCGTGCCGCTGGCGACGCAGGCGATGGCGGCGGTGGCCGACCCCGCTCCGCTTGGTTGACGCGTCATCTTCTGGAATAGTTGACACGTCACCCTTGTTCGGGTGATCGACCGACGACGGAGTCGGCGCCTCCACCCTCACCCTGAACAGGAGACTCCCATGACCCGCATCGGCATCATCGTCGGCTCCATCGCCGACGCCTCCATCAACCGCCAGGTCGCGAACGCGCTGCCCGGCCTCGCCGCGAGCGACGACGTCGAGTTCGTCTTCCTCGAGTACAAGGACCTGCCCTTCTACGACTACGCCCACGACGCGGACTACCCGCAGGTGGCGCGCGACTGGAAGCAGGCGATCGCGGACGTCGACGGCGTCATCATCGTGACCCCGGAGTACTCGCGCTCGATCCCCGGCGTGCTCAAGAACGCCCTCGACTGGTCGGCCCGCCCGTGGGGCCAGGGCTCGTTCGCGGGCAAGCCCGTCGCGATCATGGGCGCCTCGATCGGCGCCGCCGGCACGGCCGCGGCGCAGCAGCACCTGCGCGCGATCCTGGGCCACTACGACGCCCCGACCATGGGCCAGCCCGAGACCTTCTTCCACTACCGCGCCGACGCGTTCGGCGCCGACGGCTCGCTTCAGGACGAGGCCTCGGCCGCCGTGCTCGGCGGGTTCGTCAACGCCGCGATCGCGCACGTCGAGAAGCACGCGCCGGTCGCCGTCGCGTAACACCTGAGCTCGGTCGAGGGCCCCGTCCGGCGCATGCCGGGCGGGGCCTTCGCCATGCGCGGCCTCACCGCGCGAGCGCGAGCGCTCGCATCTCCGGCGAGTCAGGCGCCGACGCGAAGGAGGTCCGAGACGTCGCAGTCCAGCACCTGGCAGATCGCGGTGAGCGTGGAGAAGCGCACGGCGCGCGCACGGTTGTTCTTGAGCACCGAGAGGTTCACGACGGTGACGCCCGCGCGCTCAGCGAGCTCGGTGAGGGTCATGCCGCGCGCCTCGAGCATCGCGTCGAGCGTGCAGACGATGCGGTGGTCGTCGACTTCGGCGGGGCTCACACCAGACCCTCCAGGTCCCTCCGCATCGCCGCGGCCTCGCGCCATGCCACGCCCAGGGCCACGATGACGAGACCCATCACCACGACCGACAGGTTGACGGCGAGCGGCGCCGCCGTCGCCACGGCTCCCGCAGCCGAGTCCTCGACGATCCAGTCGGCGACCGCCCACTGCGCCCACTCCGCAAGTGGCGAGCCGACGGCGACGAGCGCCCCGATCGCGATGATGCGGCGGGCCACGGTCGGCACGAACCCCGCCGCCCGACGGATATCGCCGAGGATGCGGAACACGAGCCACCAGATCACGGCGACCCCGGCGAGCGGGAGCGCGCGGACCGCCATCCACGCGAGCTGCTCGACGCGCGATGCCCCATAGATGGTGAGATGCGACTCGTTTCCGTAGAACTCGACGCCCACGGTGCCGTTCGCCGTGTCTCGCATCCCTCCCGCGAGCTCCTGCGCCGCGATCGCGGACTGCACACCGGCCTCCCCGTCGATCGTGACGGCCTCGTTCGGGCCGATGGTGTTCGCGTCCGACCACATGAGCACGTCGCCGAGACGCCACAACTCGACCGCGTCGAGCCCGTTCGGACCGAGCGCCCACGCCAGCGCCCAGACCGCCGACACGACCGCGAGGGCCAGCGCGCACCACTGGACCACCCCGATCGCGGAGCGCCTCACCATGACCTTCATCGCCCACCCCCTATCGAAAGTCGATAATAACGATGATCGATATGCCGTCAAGGGTGTGGAATCACGCCGGGCCGCCCAGGCGTTGGCCACACCATGACGTCGGTGTGGTGGGTGCGCAGAGACGCACGGCTCGCGGACAACCCGGCCCTGCTCGTCGCCCAGGAGGACGGCCCGGCCGCGGCGGTCTTCGCATGGAACCGCGGCGTCCACCTGTGGTCCGGTCGTCGCCGCGCCCACCTCGCGCGGGCGCTGTGGAGCCTACGGGAGGACACGGGCGGGGCGCTCGGGGTCCGCAGCGACGAGGCGGCCGATGCGGTGCTCGCGGTCGCACGCGAGCACGATGCGCAGACGGTCGTGGCGTCGCGCGAGGCCTCCCCCGCGGGCATCGCCGCGCAGGACGCGGTGCGCGCGGCGCTCGAGGCGGACGGCCGTGAGCTGCGCCTGGTCGGCACGCCCTACGCCGTGGCGCCGGGGCGCATCGTCAAGGGGGACGGGACCGAGTACAAGGTCTTCACCCCGTTCTCGCGCGCGTGGCGGGAGCACGGCTGGCCGGCGCCGGCGCCGCGCGCGGACCCGGGCGCGTTCGCGCGCGTCGCATCGGACGTCGACCTCGACCAGCGGGCCGCCCACGGCGACGCCGACGACCCCCTCGCGGTCCGTCACGAGTTCCGCGAGGAGCGCATCGTCCAGGCCTGGGAGGACTACGTCGACGGCGACCTCGCGCGCTATGCCGCCGAGCGCGACCGGCCCGACCTCGACTCGACCTCCCACGTCTCGGTGCCGTTGGCGCTCGGCCAGCTCCACCCGCGCACGCTGCTTGCCGCCACCGGCGCCGTCCCCGGCGAGGCGGCGCGCAAGCTCGAATCGGAGATCGCGTGGCGCGACTTCCATGCGGACGTCCTCTTCCACCACCCGAGGGCGCAGCGCGAGTCGCTCACCCCCGTGATGCCGGATTCGCACTGGACCACCGGCAGGGAGGCCGACGAGGCGTTCATGGCGTGGCGCGACGGCCGGACCGGCTTCCCACTGGTCGACGCGGGCATGCGCGAGCTCGCCGCGACGGGCACGATGCACAACAGGGTCCGCATGGTGGTCGCGAGCTTCCTGGTGAAGGACCTGCATCTGCCGTGGCAGCGCGGCGCCGATCACTTCCGCCGCGCCCTGCTCGACTACGACCACGCGCAGAACCAGCTCAACTGGCAGTGGGTCGCGGGCACCGGTCGGGACGCCGCACCGTTCTTCCGCGTCTTCAACCCGTCCACCCAGGCGGCGCGGTACGACCCGGAGCGACGTTACGTCGAGCGCTGGGTCCCCGAGCTCGACACCCCCGCGTACCCCGCGCCGATGGTCGACCACGCCGCGGAGCGCGAGGTCGCGCTCGCCGCGCTGCGGCACGCACGGGCGTAACAAGGTTATTTCCCGACCGACACCGCGACGACACACGCGCGCCGTAGCGTGAGTCCCGCCAGCGAGGGCGCCCCACCCAGGCGCACGGCCGATGCCGACGCCCCCGCGGTGCGACGCCCTCCCTCGACGGGAAGGAGCGGTCATGGAGACCCCAGCACGTGAGTACCTGGGCTACGTGGGCCACCCCGAGCTGCCCCACGGCTACTACCCGTACCTGCGCCGGCGACCGGACCGGCGCAAGGACTGGCTTGCGACCGCGGCCGTCGCCGCCGGATCGCTGCTGCTGTTCCCCGCCGCGATCGCGTTCGGGCACGCCAGCATGCGCGCGATCCGCCGGGGCGAGTCCGCGGCCACCCGCCGAGCCAGGGCGGGGCTCGCGCTCGGATACGGCGTGGCGACCGCCGTGCAGATCGCGTACTTCGTGTTCGCGGCCCACGCGATCGCGAGCGGAGGACTGACCGCCTGACCGCGCCGCGCGGAGCACCGCCGAGGGGCGCTCCGCGCACGCCGGGCCCCTCAGGCCATGTCCGATCACCGCGAGCGCGACCGCCCGGCCTTGGGTCACACTCGTGGCATGTGGAACGACGACACGCGGTACGCGGTGATCCACGGCAAGGACGCCCGCTACGACGGGCAGTTCTTCACGGCGGTGCGCACCACGGGCATCTACTGCCGCCCGTCGTGCCCGGCACGCACCCCCGCGCGCGCCAACGTCACCTTCTACCCGAGCGCAGCCGCCGCCCAACGGGCGGGGTTCCGCGCATGCCGCCGGTGCTTCCCGGACGATGCGCCCGGCTCGCCCCGCTGGAGGGTGGGCGAGGACATCGCGAGCCGCGCGATGCGGATGATCGACGACGGCCTGGTCGAGCGTGAGGGCGTCGCGGGACTGGCGCGCCGCCTCGGGTACACCGAGCGGCACGTGTCGCGCGTGCTGGTCGAGGAGCTCGGCGCGAGCCCGCAGGCCCTGGCCATCGCGCATCGTCTCCACCATGCGCGAGCGCTGCTCGAGGGCACGCCGATGCCGGTGTCCGACGTCGCCTTCGCGGCGGGGTTCGGCTCGGTGCGGCAGTTCAACGACGCCGCCCGCGCGGCCTGGGACCTCACCCCGTCGCAGGTGCGCGGCCGCCACGCGTCACGCGAGGCGACCCCGGCCGGCGAGGCGCGGCTCGAGCTGCGCCTGCGGCATCGTTCTCCGGCCGCGACGGCACGCACGCTCGCGTTCCTCGGTGCGCGAGCGGTCGACGGCGTCGAGTCGTGGGACGGCGGCATCTACTCCCGCACGCTCGCGCTGCCGCACGGTCCGGGGCGGGTCGCGCTCGCTCCCGCCGACGGCTACGTGAGCACGAGCCTGTCGCTCACGGATGTGCGGGACCTCGGCGCCGCGGTCGCCCGCTGCCGGCGCCTGCTCGACCTCGACGCGGACCCCGCGGCCGTCGACGCCGCGCTGGGCGCCGCGCCGCTGCTTGCCGCGCACGTGGAGGCTGTGCCCGGGCTGCGCGTGCCCGGGGCCGTCGAGCCTTTCGAGATGGTGGTCCGGGCAATCGTGGGCCAGCAGGTGAGCGTGGTGGGCGCGCGGCGGACGCTCGGCACGCTGGTCGAGCGCTGGGCTCCGGAGCTGAGCGTCCCGCGAGGCGACCATGAGGCGGATCCACGTATGGTGACCGTCCCGACCGGCCTGGGGAGGGTGTTTCCCGGGCCTGAGGCGCTCGCCGACGTCGACCCCGCGAGCGGGCTGGTCCCGCAGGCGCGATGGCGCGCGATCTCCGCGGCGGCGCGCGCGATGCTCGACGGCACGCTCGACCTGGGACCCGGCGCGGATCGCGCCGAGGCGCGGCGCGCGCTGCTCGCCATCCCCGGGATCGGGCCGTGGACCGCGGAGTACGTGGCCCTGCGCGCGCTGGGCGACCCCGACGCCTTCCCCGCGCGAGACCTGGTGCTGCAGCGTGCGGCCGGGCTCGACGCGGCGGCCCTCGCGTCCGCCTCGGAGGCCTGGCGGCCGTGGCGCGCCTACGCCGCGATGCACCTGTGGACCGCGGTGACCGACGGCCGCGTCGACGCGTCGGCGGGCCCGAGCCCTCGCCGCGCGCGCCGACCCGCGCGGGTCTAGCCTGAGCGTGAGGGGGGTCGTTCACCGAGCGCGATGTGCTCGGGCCTGAGGGGCGGTGCCTTCCCCGCGATGGGGGGCTACGCGGGGAAGGCGCCTATCAGCACCATGTTGACGGGTTCCTCGCCGCGCACGAGCGCGTCGATCTGACGGCGCACCAGGTCCGTGTAGCGACGGTTGGTGAGACGCTCGGTGCCGGCGATGTGCGGCACCACGATGCACCCGGGCGCGTGGAACAGCGGGTGGCCGTCGGGAAGCGGCTCGGGATCGGTGACGTCGAGCGCGGCGCGCAGGCGCCCGCTCTCGAGCTCGGTGAGCAGGGCTTCGGTGTCGACCACCTTGCCGCGCCCGACGTTGATGAGCAGCGCATCGTCCCTCATGGCGGCGAGGAAGCCCGCATCGACGAGCTTGTCGGTCTCCTCCGTGTGCGGGGTGACCACGATGACGAGGTCGAAGCTCGGCAGCACGCCATGGACGTCCGCGATCGCGTGGACCAACGTCCCGTCGGGAGCGGTGCGCGCGGTGCGCGCGACCCCCTCGACGTGCACCTCGCTCGCGCGCAGGCGCACCGCGATCGCCTCACCGATGCTCCCGTAGCCCACGATGAGCGCGCGCGAGTCGGCGAGCGAGGGCGCGTCCTGATCGGGCTCCCACGCGCCGCGACGCTGCGCGTCGAGGAACTGCGGCAGGCGCCGCTGGGACGCGAGGGCGAGCAGCAGCGTCATCTCGGCGACGCGCGTGTCATGCACGCCGCGCGCGTTCGCGAGCGCGACGCCCGGCGGGACGAACGGCGCGATGTGCTCGTAGCCCGCCGAGGCGATCTGGATCACACGCAGGTTCGGGCATTGGGCAAGGCGCCCGTAGACGCGGCGCCCGCCCGTCCAGTGCGGCATGCACATGAGCACGATGCGGTCGCGCTCGGCCTCCGGGACCTCGCTCTCGGCGGGGTTCCACACGATCACGCGGGCGCCCTCCCCCGGGTCGCCCAGCGCCTCGGCGACCTCGACCGACGGCACCCCGACCGTGATCACGCGGACACCGTCAGCGCCGTGCCGGCGGGATCCTGCAGCAGCGCCGCGAACGCGCGCTCTGCCGCGCCGATGAGCAGCCGGTTGCCGCCGAGCGCGGCCCGGGCGATCGCCACGTCCTCCGCGTCGGGCCGGAACGCGAGCGCGCGGACGCGCTGCTGGACCAGCTCACGGCGCACGTCGAACAGCCCGCCCAGGTAGCCCGCGAGGAGCACCGCATCGGGGTCGAAGGCGCACTCGAGGTTCGCGATCGCGAGGGCGAGCGTCTCGGCGTAGGCGTCGAGCGCCGCGTCGTCGTGCGCGGCGGCGTCGAGGCGTGGGGCGTTGACCTCGGTCTCGAGGCAGCCGCGGCGGCCGCACGAGCAGCGCTCGCCGTCCGAGCGGATCATCATGTGGCCGAACTCGCCGCCGTAGCCGCGCCCGCCGCGGAGCATCCGCCCACCCACGAGCGCCGCACCACCGATGCCCGAAGCGGATCCGTTGAGGTAGACCACGGTGTCGATGCCGCGCGCGGCCCCGAAGCTCCACTCCGCCCTCAGGCCCATGTTGGCGTCGTTACCCACCGTCACGGGGAGCTCGAGCGCCTCCGCGAGCCGCTCCTTGAACGACACCTCGCGCCAGCCGAGGTGCGGCGCATCGACCACCACCTCCCCGCCGACCGAGACCAGGCCCGGCACCGCGGCACCAAGCCCGGCGACGCGCGGCCCGTCGAGCTCCGCCGCGACCTCGCGGGCCGCCTCCCATGCGAACGCCACCGCATCGGCGGGCGTGGGCGGGGCGCTGACCGAGGTGCGCCGGCGCGCGAGCACCGTGCCGTCGATCGCGACGGCGCCCAGCTCGAGCGCGTCCACATCGGGGTGGAGCGCGAGCGCGACCACGTCGCGCCGCGGGCGCACGATGAGGCTCGGGCGCCCGACCGCGCCCGTCTCCGCGGCGGCGTCCTCGACCACGAGCCCGAGCTCCGCGAGCTCCGTCACCAAGCCGCCGATGGTCGAGCGGTTGAGGCCGGTGTCGCGCGTGAGCTGCGCGCGCGTGAGCGGGCCGCCGTAGTGGACCGCGGTGAGGAGGGCCGAGAGGTTGTGACGGCGCGTGTGGTCGTTCCGGCTGCCGCGCGCGGCGGCGACGCGCGCCTCCGCGGGCGACTCGTCGGTCGCGTCCGTGATCCCCATCGCCTCTGGCATCGTTCCTCCTTCGTGCTCGTCAGTATGCCCGGGACTCCCGCTCGCCGGGTCCCCCACCACCGCCGATCGGGGCGGTGAGGACGCGGAATCGCGGCGTGCGACCCGGCTCGGGACGCTCAGGCCGCGGACCGGACCGCCGCCGGTGCGACCTCGCCCGAGCCCCGCTTTGACGGCACCCCGCGTCGGGTATATGTTTCCTGCGGGAACATTTTAACCCGCTCAATGACGAATGGAGTTCGAGCATGTCGCTCACCCCCACCCCGGCCGATCACTTCACGTTCGGCCTCTGGACCATCGGCTGGCCGGCCGCGGACCCGTTCGGCACCGCGACGCGCGGGCCGCTCGGCGCGGTCGAGGCGATCCACAAGCTCGCCGAGCTCGGCGCGTACGGCATGACGTTCCACGACGACGACCTCTTCCCGTTCGGCTGCTCGGACACGGACCGCCGCGCGGCGATCGACGCGCTGAAGAAGGCGTGCGACGAGACCGGGATGAAGATCCCGATGATCACCACCAACACCTTCACGCACCCCGTGTTCAAGGACGGCGGCGTCACGTCCAACGACCGCGCGGTGCGCCGCTTCACGCTGCGCAAGGTGCTGCGCAACATCGACCTCGCCGCCGAGCTGGGCGCGACGACCTTCGTCATGTGGGGCGGCCGCGAGGGTGCCGAGTACGACTTCTCGAAGGACATCCGCGTCGCCCTCGAGCGCTACCGCGAGGCGGCGAACATCTTCGGCGCCTACGTGCTGGAGAAGGGCTACGACCTCAAGTTCGCGATCGAGCCCAAGCCGAACGAGCCCCGCGGCGACATCCTCCTCCCCACCGTGGGCCACGCGATGGCGTTCATCGAGACGCTCGACCACCCCGAGCTCGTGGGCCTCAACCCCGAGGTAGGCCACGAGCAGATGGCCGGCCTGAACTTCACCGCCGGCATCGCGCAGGCGCTGTACCAGGGCAAGCTGTTCCACATCGACCTCAACGGCCAGCGTGGCATCAAGTACGACCAGGACCTGGTGTTCGGCCACGGCGACCTCCAGAACGCGTTCGCGCTCGTGGACCTGCTCGAGAACGGCGGCCCCGACGGCGGCCCGTCCTACACGGGCCCGCGCCACTTCGACTACAAGCCCTCGCGCACCGAGGACTTCGACGGCGTGTGGGAGTCCGCCCGGGCGAACATGCGGATGTACCTCGCGCTCAAGGAGCGCGCCGCCGCGTTCCGTGCCGACCCCGAGGTGCAGGAGGCCATCGCGGCCACCAAGCAGCACGAGCTCGCGCAGACCACGCTCGGCGCGGGCGAGTCCGTCTCCGACCTGCTCGCCGACACCTCGGCCTACGAGGACTTCGACGCCGATGCCTACTACAACGGCAAGGGCTTCGGCTTCGTCCGCCTGCAGCAGCTCGCGGTCGAGCACCTCATGGGCGCACGCTGACCTTCTCCCCCTCCCTGGCGCCCCGCCCCGCCCTCCCTCCTTGGGGCGGGCGGGGCGCCCCTCCCTTCTCCTCCTGATCAGCGAAAGGCCCGCGCATGACCCTCGTCGCCGGCGTCGACTCCTCCACCCAGTCCTGCAAGGTGGTGATCCGCGACCTCGACACGGGAGCCGTGGTGCGCACCGGACGCGCGTCGCACCCGGACGGCACGTCCGTGGACCCGGCGTTCTGGTGGGACGCGCTGCTCGCCGCCCTCGCCGAGGCGGGCGGCCTCTCCGACGTCGCCGCGATCTCCGTGGGCGGGCAGCAGCACGGGATGGTCGCGCTCGACGCCTCGGGAGAGGTGGTCCGCGACGCGCTGCTGTGGAACGACACGCGCTCCGCGGGCGCGGCGGCGGACCTCATCGCCGAGCTCGGCGTCGATGCGCTGGCCGACAGGACGGGCCTGGTGCCCGTCGCATCGTTCACCTCGACCAAGCTGCGCTGGCTGCGCGACGCCGAGCCCGAGAACGCCGCGCGCGTCGCCGCCGTGGCCCTCCCCCACGACTGGCTGACGTGGCGGCTCCGGGGCTACGGGCCTGACGGCTCGTCCCCGCTGGGACCGGATCTGGAGGCGCTCACCACGGACCGCTCGGACGCCTCCGGCACGGGCTACTGGAGCGCCGCCACGGGCGAGTACGACCGCGACCTCCTGATCGCCGCGCTGGGGCACGATGCGGTGGTCCCGCGCGTGCTCGGGCCCGGCGAGAGCGCGGGCACGGTCCTGCCCGAGATCGCCGGCCACGAGGGCTGCCTGGTGGGTCCCGGCGCAGGCGACAACGCCGCGGCGGGCCTGGGCCTCGGGGCCGCGGTGGGCGACGCGGTGATCTCGCTCGGCACGTCCGGGACCGTGTTCGCGGTGACCGAGCAGGGCTTCCGCGACGCGACGGGGATCGTGGCGGGCTTCGCCTCCGCGTCGGGCGAGCATCTGCCGCTCGTGTGCACGCTCAACGCCTCGCGCGTGCTCGACGCGTTCGCCCGCGTGCTGGGCGTCGACTACGACGAGCTCGGCGCCCTCGCGCTCTCCGCGGAGCCCGGAGCAGGCGGCCTCACCCTGGTCCCCTACTTCGAGGGCGAGCGCACCCCGAACCTGCCGGACGCCACCGCGACGCTGTCGGGGATGACGCTGGCCAACACCACGCGCGCGAACATGGCACGCGCCGCGATCGAGGGCATGCTCGCGGCCCAGGCCGTCGGCATGGAGGCGATCCTGTCCGCGGGGGTGTCCGCGACGCGCGCGCTGCTGGTCGGCGGATCGGCGCAGAACCCCGCGGTGCAGGCCATCGCCGCGCAGGTGTTCGACGTGCCCGTCGAGGTCCCCGAGCCCGGCGAGTACGTCGCGGCGGGCGCAGCGGTGCAGGCGGCGTGGGCGCTCACCGGCTCGCGGCCGGAGTGGCCGCTCGCGGTGGTCGCGGCACCCGAGAAGGACACCCGGCCGGAGATCATGACGGCGTACGCCGCGGCCGCGGCGGCCTACGCGGGCTGACCCGGGCGCCGCATCGTCCCTCGACGGGCGCGTGTCGGAGCGCGCGCGTAATGTCCGTATTCAGGGCCTCCACCGGCCCCGGAGGGGCGGACCATGACCATCAGCTTCGTGCTCGAGGCGATCGTGGTGCTCGGCTCGATCGTGCTGGGAACACGCGCCGGAGGGGTGGGCGTCGGCATCTGGGGCGGCGTCGGCATGTTCGTGCTCGTGTTCCTCTTCGGGGAAGCGCCGGGCGAGGCCCCCATCACCGCGATCGGCATCATCCTCGGCGTGGTCACGTCGGCGGCGCTCATGCAGGCCGCGGGCGGCATCGACTGGATGGTCGCCATGGCGGCGCGCGTGATCGAGAAGCGCCCCAAGCAGATCACGGTCATCGCACCGCTCACCGCGTTCCTGTTCTGCGCGGGCGCCGGGACCGGCAACATCGTCTTCCCGCTGCTGCCCGTGGTCTACGACCTCTCCGTCAAGAACGGCATCCGGCCGGCACGGCCGCTCACGGTCACGGTGGTCCAGTCGGGCATCGCGCTCGCCGCCTCGCCGGTGTCCGCCGCCATGGCCGCGATGCTCGCCTTCACCGATGTCGCGCCGTACAACCTCGGGCTCGCGCAGATCCTCGCGATCACGTTCCCCGCGTGCGTCATCGGCATCGTGGTGACGTCGCTCGTGGTGAACCGCATGTGGAAGGACATGGACGACGACCCGGAGATCCAGGAGCGCATCGCGGCCGGCGCCGTCGCTGCCCTCCGGGACGATGCGGGGGGCAGCTCCACGGCGCACCTCACCTACACGTCGCGCGGCAGGAACGCGGCGATCACGTTCCTGCTGGGCGTGCTCGCGATCGTGATGTTCGGCATCTTCGAGGTCCTGCGCCCCACCTACACGGTCGACGGCGAGGAGGTGCGCGTCGGCATGGGGGTCACGATCATCCTGGTGATGCTCGTCGTCAGCGCGATCATCATCTTCGTGGGCCGGCCCAAGGTCGCATCGGTGCCCGACCAGTCCGTGTTCAAGGCGGGCATGGTCGCGGCGATCGCGCTGTTCGGCATCGCGTGGCTCACGGCGACCTTCATCGCCGCGCACGAGGACTACATCGTCTCCACGGTCGGCTCCTGGGTCACCGACTTCCGCTTCATCTTCGCGCTCGCGGTGTTCCTGGTCGCAGCGATGACCACCAGCCAGTCGACCGCGACCAACACCATCGTCCCCATCGGGCTCGCCGCGGGCCTGCCCGTCGGCACTGTCGCCGGCATGTGGGCCGGCGGCCTCGGCGGCGTCTACACGCTTCCCGCCAACGGTCCTCAGATCGCGGCGGCCAACTTCGATGAGACCGGGTCGACCAAGCTGGGCACCAAGCTGCTCGACCACAGCTTCTTCGTGCCGATGGCGATCCTCTCGGTCACTACAGTCGTGGTCGGCGCGCTCATCGGCGCATTCTTCTGATCCGCATCCGCACGGAAAGGCGTTCACCCATGCCCGCATCGTCCATGGCCGCGAAGGTCCACGACCTCATGCCCGGCGTCATCGAGGACCTCAAGGAGCTCATCTCGATCCCGTCGATCGCGTTCCCCGGGTATCCCGAGGAGCCCGTGCACGCGATGGCGCAGCGCACGCTCGAGCTGGTCCAGGAGGCCGGCTTCGCCGACGCGCGCCTCATGGACGTGCCGTGGGGCTATCCGCCCATCTACGGCGAGATCGCGGGGCCGCCCGGGTCCCCGGTGGTGGTGCTGTACGCGCACTACGACGTGCAGCCGGCCGCCGTCTCGCAGGGATGGACCACCGAGCCGTTCATGCCCACCGTCAAGGACGACGGCCGCATCTACGGCCGCGGCGCCGCCGACGACAAGTCCGGCATCGCGACGCACCTGTGCACGCTGCGCGCGTTCGACGGGCAGCCTCCGGTCACGCTGCGGCTCATCCTCGAGGGCATGGAGGAGACCGAGAGCAACCTCGAGGAGTTCGTCGAGGCGCACCCCGACCTGTTCCAGTGCGACCTGTTCGTCGTGTGCGACATGGGCAACCTGGTCGCGGGCGAGCCCGTGCTCACCACCGCGCTGCGGGGCGACGTGTCCTGCGCCGTGACGGTCCGCACGCTCGACCACCCGCTCCACTCGGGCGTCTTCGGCGGCGCCGCGCCCGACGCGATGATGGCGCTCGCGCGCCTGCTGTCCTCGCTCGTGGACGATGCGGGCGAGGTGGCCGTCGCAGGCGTCACCACCGGTACGTGGGAGGGGGCGGTGCAGAGCGAGGAGAGCTTCCGCGACGGTGCACCGTTGCTGCCGGGGGTCTCGTTGATCGGCACCGGGACCATCTCCGACCGGCTGTGGGCCAAGCCGTCGATCAACGCGATCGGCGTCGACATCACGTCGATCAAGGACTCCTCCAACGTGATCCACCCGGCCGCAAGCGCGAAGATCTCCATGCGCATCGTGCCCGGATCGAACCCCGAGGCGGAGCTCGACGCCCTGGTCGCCCACCTCGAGACCCACGCGCCGTGGGGCGCGCAGGTCGAGGTGAAGCGCGTCAAGGCGGCGCCGGCGTTCCTGGTGCCCGGGGGTGGCGCGGCCGTCGCGGCGGCGCGCGAGGCGATGACGGAGGCCTTCGGCATGGAGGTCAGCGAGGTCGGCTCGGGCGGCTCGATCCCGCTGCTCCAGACGCTGCACGAGGCCTGCCCGTCCGCGGAGTTCGCGCTCTGGGGGCCCGAGGACATGGAGAAGTCGCGGATCCACGCGTCCGACGAGAGCGTCGACCCGGCCGAGATCGAGCGCATGGTGCTCGCGCAGGCGCTGCTGCTGGAGAAGCTCGCGGCGGGCTGACCCCCCGCGGCGCGAGCCTCAGGCCTCTGCCGGCTTGAGGCTCACGCGCCGGAGCAGCTGCGCGTTCGCCGCGACCACGATGGTCGACAGGCTCATCGCGATCGCCGCGACCGCGGGCGGCATGGTGAGGCCCGCCCACTGGAACGCCCCCGCCGCCACCGGGATCGCGACCGCGTTGTAGGCGGTGGCCCAGACGAGGTTCTGGCGCATCTTGCGATAGCTCGCGTGCGACAGCGTGATCACGCTCGCGACCGCGCGCGGGTCGGAGCCCGCGAGCACCACGCCGGCGGCCTCCATCGCGACGTCGGTTCCCGCGCCGATCGCGAGGCCCACATCCGCGCGCGCCAGCGCCGGCGCATCGTTCACCCCGTCGCCCACCATCGCGACCTTCTTGCGCTTGCCCTGAAGGTCGCCGACCGCCTTGTCCTTGTCGTCGGGCAGGACCTCCGCGAAGACGTCGTCGATGCCGAGCTCGCCCGCGACGGCCTCCGCGACCGCGCGGGAGTCGCCCGTGATGAGCGCGACGTCGATGCCGCGCGCGTGGAGCGCCTCGACCGCCTCGCGGGACTCGTCGCGGATCGGGTCCGCGGTGGTGAAGGCGCCGACCACCTCGCCGTCGACCACCACGTGCAGCACCGCGCCGCCCGTGGAGCGCCATCGGGCCGCCGCATCGGCCAGGGTGTCCGGCACGTCGACGCCCAGCTGGGCGAGAAGCGCCGGGCCGCCCACGGCCACGTCCTTGCCGTCGACGCGTGCGCGGACACCCTTGCCGGGGACGGCATCGATGCCCTCGGCGGTCGGCACGTCGATCCCCTTGTCCTGGGTTGCGGCGACCACGGCGCGGCCGATCGGGTGCTCGGAGTCGGATTCGGCTGCCGCCGCGAGCGCGAGCACCCGGTCCGCCTCCCAGCGGTCGATGTTCGCCACCTCGGTGAGCGCGTGCTCGCCGCGCGTCAGGGTGCCCGTCTTGTCGAACAGCACCGCGTCGACGGTCCGCATCGCCTCGAGCGCCGAAGTGTCCTTGATGAGGATGCCCTGCTTCGCGCTGGTCGAGGTCGCGATCGCGATCACCAACGGGATCGCGAGGCCCAGCGCGTGCGGGCACGCGATCACCAGGACGCTGACCGCGGCGCTGAGGCCCTGGGCGGGATCGCCGATGGCGGCGTGGATCGCGAAGGTGAGCGCGGCGGCGGCGAGTGCGATCCAGAACAGCCAGGCCGCCGCCCTGTCCGCGAGCCTGCGTGTGCCCGAACGGCTGCTCTGCGCGTCCTGGACCATGCGCTGGATGCCCGCGAGCGCGGTGTCATCGCCCGTCGCCGTGATCTCGACGCGGAGCGACCCGTCCGTCGCGACCGTGCCTGCGACCACGCGGTCGCCCTCGTGCTTGGCGACCGGCGCGGACTCCCCCGTGATCATCGACTCGTCGATGCTGGCGTCGCCCTTGACGATGGTGCCGTCCGCCGGGATGCGACCTCCCGGGCGCACCACGACGGTGTCGCCGTTCTGGAGGTCCCCGATGCTCACGTGCTCGGTGCCGCCGTCGGGGATGGTGCGTTCCGCATCGTCCGGAAGGAGCTCGGCAAGCGCGGCGAGGGCGCCCTGCGCCTGGCCGACCGCCTTCATCTCCTGCCAATGGCCCAGGAGCATCACGACGATCAGCGCCGCGAGC
>NZ_BBMB01000016.1 GCF_000971235.1 Demequina subtropica | reverse complement strand
GCGTGATTCGGGCGCTCAGCACCTCTTAGCGCGCGAGGCGCGGTGCACGAGGCGCCGCGCGCGAGGCCGGGACCCTAGAAGTCCCAGTTCGCCAGCGGCGCGACGGGGGAGAGCATCGCGGTCGCGAGGTCGCGTGCCTGACCGGGCGTGTGCTCGCGAACCAAACCCGCACGCACGAGCGCCTCGAGCGACGTGCCGCCCAGGTAGCACTGCGACAGGTGGCGGATGTCCATCGTGAGGTCCGGCGCATCGTCCGTGCGCGTGACGCTCGCCTCGCCGCGGGCGATGCGGATCCGCCACGCGCCGGAGTTCGCGGGCACATGCTTGTCGGCGAGCTCGACCACCACGTCGCAGTCGTGGAGGTAGTCGCGCGCCTCGAGCGCGGTGGGGACGTCGAGCAGGCGCACCCACAGGTTGTCGATGACCTTGGAGCGCACGCCGCGAGGGTCCTTGAGCTGGTGCAGCAGAGGATCGTCCGTCGCGAGGTTCTCCGTCATGGTCGTCTCGACCAGGTCGAAGTCCGTGAGGGTCTGCCACAGTCGCTGGGACGCCGCGGGGGTCAGCGAGCCGTGCTCGCGGACCTGGCACACGCCGTCGTGGATCCCCACCGACGAGCGTGCGTGGCGGCGGAAGAACGCGTACGCCACGGGATCGCCCGCGTCCTCGACGATCGCGAGGCGCCACTTCTCCATGCCACGGCGGTTGCCCACGGGGTCGGTGAACCGCGCGTTGCGCCCCGACCCGACCGCGTTGATGACGGTGCCGGGGCGGTCGAGGCGCGCCTGCAGGTCGGCGACCAGCTCGTCGTGCGCGTCGAAGGACGCGCGTTCGAGCCGCACTGTGAGCTCGTCGGCGCCATCGACGGGCCACATCCTCGCGCCGCGCGGGATCTCGGCCTTCACGGTCTGCGAGCCCATGCCGTAGCCGAACCGCGCATAGATGGGCGCCTCCATCGCGTACAGCACGGAGACCGCCTCACCGCGCGCGAGCGAGCGCTCGAAGTGGTCGTGGATCATGCGGGTCATGAGCCCTCGGCGACGATGCGCGGGGTGGACACCTAGCCACGACAGGCCCGCCGTGGGCACCGTGCGCCCACCAGGCACGACCATCTCGGTGCCGAAGCTCGCGTGCACGGCGGCGATCTCGCTCACCCGGCCGCGCCGCGCATCGGTCACCTCGAGCGCGCGGGCGCGCTCGACCGGGAGGGCGTCCACGTAGTCCTGCCGGTCCTCGCGCAGCCACTCGCCGACGAAGGCCCACTGGACCACGTCGAAGAACTCGTCGAGACGCTCGTCGGAGATCGAGATCGGTCGGTATCCCTCTGCCTTCTTCATCCGTCCACCGTGACATGGCCCCTGCGCTGGCCCAAATCCTGTGGGCTTGCTCACCCGACGGAATACGACCTGGCAGACGGGTGGGGACGCGCAGGCGCGAGTATCAGAAGAACAGGTTGCACACCGGCGCGGACGTCGACTCGAAGGCCGCCGCGAGCGCGTGCACCGCGCCCGGCGTGCGCTCCTCGATCAGCCCGGCGCCCGCGAGCGCCGCGAGGCTCACGCCTCCCAGGTACGCGGCCGAGAGCTCCTGCACGCCGATCACCAGGTCGGGCTCCTCGCCCGGGGCGGCCTCGACGTGGCCCTCGCCGTCGCGGGACGTGATGCGCCACGGGCCCGCGTTGTCGTGGAACAGCGGATCGGTCACCTGGATCACGGCGTCGACGGGGCACAGGTACTCGCGCGCCGTGAGGGCCGCGGGCACGTCCACGATCCGCAGCCAGATGTTGTCCCGCACCCGCGCGCGGGCCGAGCGCGGGTCCTCGAGCAGCCACAGCAGGGGGTCGTCGAGCGCGAGCGGACCGGCCTTCACGGTGCCCATGAGGTCGAGGTCGAGCAGCACGGACCACAGGCGATGCGCGGCCGCGGGCCCGGCGGCGCCGAAGGACCAGGTGTGCACGGTGCCGCCGGGGTTGCCGTCGTCGTCCCACCTGCCCTCGCGGCGGAAGAACGCGTACGCGACCGGCTCGCCGCCGGCCTCCTCGACCAGGGCCACGCGCATGCGCTCGCTGCCGCGTCGGTGCGCGAGGGGGTCGGCGAAACGCGCACGCAGCGCCTCCTCGTGGTCGAGGGTCGGCGTGCCCGGCCGGTCAAGGCGGCGCTGGATCGTGGCGATCGCGCCGCCATGCCGCTCGAGGCTCGCGTCCTCGATGCGCACGCGGAGCGCGTCCGATCCCGCCACCGGGCGGAGCGATGCGCCGCGCGGCGCCCGCACGTCGACCTGGCGCGCCGCGAGGCCGTAGCCGAAACGCTGATAGATCCCGGTCTCCGCCGCGTACAGCGCGGACGCGACCTCACCGCGCGCGCGAGCATCCGCGAGGTGATCGCCCATCATCGCGCGCAGCAGGCCGCGTCGCCGATGGCCGGGATGCACGCCCACCCAGGTGAGCCCCGCGACGGGCACGAGCGACGCGCCCGGCACACGCATCCGGTACGTGTAGGACGCGGCCACGCCCGCGAGCGTGCCCACGTCGCCGTGCGACGGATCCTCGATCTCGAACGCCCGTGTCCGCGAGAAGGGGATCTCGGACGCGTACGCCTCGAGGTCCTCGGGCCGCATGTCGCCCGTGAAGGCCCACGTGTTGACGGCGAGCATCTCGCTCGCGCGGTCCGGTGTGAGCGAGACCAGCCTGTACCCGGGCGTGACGGACATATCGACATCGTGTCACCCGGGACGATGCGCGTCGCGGCGGCGGCGCGGCGCGCCGGGAACGCGTCAGAGCGCGCGGAACGAGGTGATCCGGTCCGCGAGGCGGCGGTACTCGACCTTGATGCAGCGGTTCTGGACGGCGAGCAGCCCGGCGGCGCGCGCGCTCGCCATCGCTTCCGGGTGGCTGATGCCCAGCTGGAGCCACACCGCCTTGGCGTTCGCGGCGACGGCCTCGGAGGCGATCGCGGGGGTGTGCTCGGACCGGCGGAACACGTCGACCATGTCGACCTTCACCGGGAGGTCGCTCAGCGAGTCGTAGAAGCCGTGGCCCAGGATCTCCTCGCCGGCGGCGGCGGGGTTGACCAGGTAGAGCTCGTACGGCGTGTGCTCCATGAGCCACACCGCGATCTGGTAGCTCGTGCGCGACGGGTTGGGCGACGCGCCGACGATCGCGACGCGTCGGGTGCGCGCGAGCGCGAGCGCGAGCTCGTCGTCACCCGGGGCGTCGGAGAAGACGGGGGCGGGGCAGGACTCGGCGGCGGCCTTGCGGTGAGGGTCGAGGCTGATGTGCTCCATGGCTCCGGAACGTATCAGGCATACGCGCCATTCCGTCGTCCGCGCGCTCCGGTGCCGGGGAATGCGGCACGGCCCGTGTCGGTTGGCCCGACTGGACGGCGCCGCGCTCCTGCGGCTCCGCGAAGAGACAACCGAGGAGGAGACATGGCTAGCACGACTCCCGTCAGGACCACCGAGTCGAGCCCCAAGATCGGGATCAAGGCGGAGGACCTCAAGGCGATCAACGCAGGTCTCGCGCAGGTCCTGGCCGACACCTTCACGCTGTACCTCAAGTCGCACGGCTACCACTGGAACGTCACCGGGCCGCACTTCCGCTCGCTGCACCTCCTGTTCGAGGAGCAGTACCAGGAGCTGTGGGCGGCGGCGGACGTCCTCGCGGAGCGGATGCGCGCGCTCGGCTCGGGCGCGCCGGGCTCGTACGCCGAGTTCCTGGAGCACGCCTCGATCAAGGACAACGAGCGCACCACCGACGCGATGACGATGGTCGAGAACCTCGCGCGGGACCACGAGACCCTGGCACGGCTCATCCGTCCGCTCGTCGAGGTCGCGGAGGACGCGGGCGATGGCGCGACGGCGGACCTGTTCAACGCGCGCCTCGCCGCGCATGAGCAGGCGGCGTGGATGCTGCGCTCGTTCGCCGCGTAGGACCCGGCACAGCACGAGGCCCCGGTCGCCATGACGGCGGCCGGGGCCTCGTGCATCGTGCGTGGGGTCAGGGAACCGTGTAGCCCGCTGCGCGGAACATCTCGTACCACTCGGCGCGCGACAGGTGGACGTCGGCGCCCTTCGCCGCACCCTCGACGCGCGACGGCGTGGTGGTGCCCAGCACCACCTGCATCTGCGCCGGGTGCCGCGTGAGCCACGCCACGGCGATGCCCTCGGCCGGCACCTCGTACTTCCACGCGAGCCGGTCGATCACCTCGTTGAGCTCCGCGTACTTGGGGTTGCCCAGGAACGGGCCGTCGAAGAAGCGGGCCTGGAACGGCGACCACGCCTGGAGCGTGATGTCGTTCAGGCGGCAGTAGTCGACGATCCCGTTGTCGCGGTCGATCGACTGGTCCAGGTCGCCCATGTTCATGGCGACGCCGGACGCGATCGACGGCGCGTGCGTGACGGACATCTGGATCTGGTTCGCGACCAGCGGCTGGCGCACGCTCCGCTTGAGCAGCTCGATCTGCCCGGGCGTGTGGTTCGAGACGCCGAAGTGGCGGACCTTGCCGGCCGCGTGCAGGTGGTCGAAGGCACGCGCGACCTCGTCCGGCTCCATGAGCGCGTCGGGGCGGTGCAGCAGCAGGATGTCGAGGTAGTCGGTACCGAGCGCCGCGAGCGAGCCGTCGACGGACTCGAGGATGTGCTCGTAGGAGAAGTCGAAGTACGGCCCGGGCTGGCGGATGCCGCACTTGGTCTGGATGGTGAGCGCCTCGCGCTCGGTCGGGCTGAGGCGGAGCGCCTCTGCGAAGCGACGCTCGCAGCCGTGGTACGGGGGGCCGTAGAGGTCCGCATGGTCCATGAAGTCGATGCCCGCGTCCATCGCGGTCTTGACCAGCGTGCGGACCTCCTCGTCGGACTTCTCGACGATGCGCATGAGGCCGAGCACCACTGCGGGCGCGGTGATCTCTGTTCCGGGCATGGTGAACGTCTTCATCGACACTCCTTGTGGTGAGGGGGTTTGACTCCAGTCTAGGGACGCGACGAGGGCCCCCGCCGCATGGCGAGGGCCCTCGAGGTCCCGGTCTAGATGTAGTACATCGCCGGCTCGCGCACCGGCTCCGGCATCGCATCGGGGTCGGGGTGACGGTGCGAGTCGCCCGAGTCGACGGACGATGCCGCGGTCGAGGCCTCCGTCGCTCCGGGGTGGTTGCGGATGACGGCGGGGATGCCGACCGCCGTCGCGCCGTCGGGGACGTCCTTGACCACCACGGCGTTGGCGCCGATGCGGGCGTCCGGGCCGACGCGGAGCGGGCCGAGGACCTTCGCACCCGCGCCGATGACGACGCGGTCGCCGATGGTGGGGTGGCGCTTGCCGGGGCTCATGGTGGTGCCGCCCAGGTTGATGCCGTTGAACAGCAGGACGTCGTTGCCCACCACCGCGGTCTCGCCGATCACCACGCCCATGCCGTGGTCGATGAACACGCGCCTCCCGAGCGTCGCGCCCGGATGGATCTCGATCCCCGTGACGCGGCGCGCGTACTGCGACATGAGCCGCGCGTACGAGCGTGCGCGGTGGCGCCACAGCCAGTGCGCCACCCGGTGGTACCAGACGGCGTGGAGCCCCTGGTAGGAGCCCGCGATGACCCACCACGCGGGTGCGGCGGGATCGCGTCTCTGGACCGTGCGGATGTCCTCGAGCATGCGGGCGAGGACGCCGATCTCGGATGCCATCTGGGTACCTTCCGGGTGGGGACTGGATGCAGAACGCACGAAGGCGGGAGATTAGTCCATGAGGTCCGAGTAGAGGACCGAGGACAGGTAGCGCTCGCCGAACGACGGGATGATCGCGACGATCGTCTTGCCGGCGTTCTCGGGCCGCTTCGCGACCTCGATCGCGGCGTGGATGGCCGCGCCGGACGAGATGCCGACGAGCAGGCCCTCCTTGCGTGCCGCCGCGCGGGCGGTCGCGACGGCGGTCTCCGCGTCGACGTCGATGATCTCGTCGTAGATCTCGGTGTTGAGGATCTCGGGCACGAAGTTCGCGCCGATGCCCTGGATCTTGTGGGGGCCCGGCTGGCCGCCGTTGAGGATGGGCGACTCGGCCGGCTCGACGCCGATGATCTGGACGGAGGGCTTCTTCTCCTTGAGCACCTCGCCGACGCCGGTGATGGTGCCGCCGGTCCCGATGCCCGCGATCACGATGTCGACCTCGCCGTCCGTGTCCTCCCAGATCTCCACCGCGGTGGTCTTGCGGTGGATCTCGGGGTTGGCGGCGTTCGCGAACTGGCGCGCGAGCACCGAGCCCGGACGCTCCTCCGCGACCTTGTTCGCGGCCTCGACGGCGCCGCGCATGCCCTCGGTGCCGGGGGTGAGGATGAGCTCGGCGCCGAACGCGCGCAGCAGCGCGCGGCGCTCCTTCGACATCGTCTCGGGCATCGTCAGCACGACGTTGTAGCCGCGCGCCGCGCCCACCATGGCCAGCGCGATGCCGGTGTTGCCGGACGTCGCCTCGACGATGGTGCCGCCGGGCTTGAGCGAGCCGTCCGCCTCGGCGGCGTCGACGATGGCGACGCCCAGGCGGTCCTTGACGGAGTTGGCCGGGTTGTAGAACTCGAGCTTGCCCAGCACCGTGGCGTCGACGCCCTCGGTGAGGGTGTTGATCTTGACGAGCGGGGTGTTGCCGATGAGGGCGGTGGCGTCCTCGTAGATGCGAGCCATGGCTTCTCTTTCCCTTGAGAGATGGGTGTGACCGGGTTCAACGCAGAGGCATCGCAGACGATGCCGGGGCGAGCGCTGGTGATGGGCGGGGCTCGGCCTCGGGCCGGGCGGCGCTTGCCAGCGCTCTACAGACAGCAGCAGCCGCAGCAGCGGCAGCAGGTGTCAGCGAGAGCGCACGGGCGGACGGCAGAGGCGGGCGCGGGGATCGCGCGGCGCTCGATGCTCATCGTCCGGACCTTTCGTGGGCTTCGGGGTCAGGCTAGCGCCGTGCCTCGGATGCGGCAACCCTGCTGACGTGATGCAGTCCCTGCTATTACGGTGGTGCGAACGGGGCGAATCGGACCCCGCCGTCGTAGGGAGGCGTCATGTCGGGGCCGCTGGATGTCTCGGTCGAGCGCGAGGGCGTCGTGGCCGCGCCCGCGAGCGAGGTGTGGCGAGCGCTGACAGAGCCCGAGCTGCGCGTCGAGGTGTTCTCGATGGTCACGCAGGCGGTGACGGAGGAGGGCGTGCCGGGGGCCGTCGGTCACGTGATGCAGTTCACCGAGAAGGACCATGCCAGCGACTCGGGGGTGGTCCGGCTCACCACCGTCGCGTCGGACCCGCACCGGCGGCTCGTCCAGGAGCGGGTGGGCCCTGACGGCACCTTCACGTCCACGACGTTCCTCACGGAGGTCGACGGCGGCACGCTGGTCAAGCGGGTGTTCCACGTCTATCAGTCGGAGCCCTCGCTCGCGGAGCGCGCGATGCGCAAGGCCATCGTCACGTTCTTCTCGCTGGGCGGCACCGTCCGGCTCAAGGCTGACATCGGGGACCTCACCAGGTACTTCGCCTGACGCTCGGCGCGCTGGCCCGCGGTGGTCGCGTTAGCCTGGGCGGGACACCGGCGGAGGGGATGGACGATGGTCGGGCACAGCGTTCGCGTGGAGCGTGAGATCGCAGCGGCGGTCGAGCGCGTCTGGGAGGTCATCACCGACCTCGACTACGCGGCCGAGGTGATCCCCGCGATCCTCACCATCGAGCGGCTCGAGGGCGAGGGCTACGAGCCGGGCGTGCGCTGGCGCGAGACCCGCAAGATGTGGGGTCGCGAGGAGACCGAGGAGATGTGGGTCGAGTCGGCCGAGGCGCCGACGGAGACCGTGATCCGTGCCGAGTCGCGCGGCACGCAGTACGTCACGACGTACTCGCTCGAGGCGCTCGAGCACGGCACGCGGCTGGTGTGCGACTTCTCTGCGGAGACGCCGCATCCGGGGCCGGCCCAGCGCCTCGGGTGGCTGCTGTTCGGGCGTGCGGGCATGAAGGCGACGCGGAAGGCGCTCGAGCAGGATCTCGCGCATATCGCCGGTGCCGCCGAGCACGTCGATGAGGAGACGCACGGCCCCGACGGCGAGCACGCCTGACGCGCCCTCCGGGTCGAGGTCTACGCTCGCGCTGAGGGGCCGCAAAGCGGCCCGTGGACCCGGGGAGGGGTCATGGACTGGTTCACGTTCGACGGGGTGAACTGGCTGGCGGTGCTCATCGCCTTCGTCGCGAGCTTCGCGATCGGGTGGTGGTGGTACTCGCCGGCGGGGTTCTGGAAGATCTGGCGCGACAAGGCTGGCGTCACGGACGAGCTCATGGACGGCGCGAACATGGGCGCGGCCTTCGGCGGCACCATCGTCGCCAACGTGCTGGGCGTCATCGTGCTCGCGATGCTCATGAACGGGCTCGGCGTGGACGACTGGTCGGGCGGGCTCGTCCTGGGCCTGGTCATCGGCCTGGTGTTCCGTGGCGGCGCGCATGCGATCCACAACGGCTTCGCGGTGCGCAGCCCCGCGGTCACGCTCATCGATGCGGCGCATGACATGGTCGGGCTCGGGGTCGCGGGGCTGGTGCTCGGGCTGTTCTGAGCGTGTCCCCGTGGGACCGCGAGCGGGGTGAGACGATGCGCCTCGTGACCGCCGATCTCACGCTCGCCGCCCTGCGCGCGCTCGCCGCGCAGGAGTGGGGCCTCTCCATCGCCGACGCCCGCGACCTCGGGTCCAACGAGGACCGCAACGTGCTGCTCGTCCTCGCGGACGGGACGCGCAGGCTGCTCAAGGCCTCGCATCCGGGGATCGCGCGCGAGGAGCTCGAGGCGCAGGGCGCCGCGCTCGCGCATCTCGCCGAGGCGGGGGCCGCCGTGCCGCGCGTGCATCCCACCACGGCCGGCGAGGCCATGGTCATGCTCGACGGGGGCGTCCACGTGCGCGTGCTCGACTTCCTCGAGGGTGAGCCCGCGCGGGGAGCGCGGCTTCCGGCCGATCTGCCTGCGGCGCTGGGCGCCACGGCGGGCGGGTTGGCCGCGGCGCTCGCATCGTTCGACCATCCCGGACTCGCGGACGGCGGTGACTGGGACCTGCGCGAGGCCGCGCGCGTGCTCGAGGAGGCGGCTCCGCACCTCGGTGAGGCCCGTGCCGGCGAGCTCGGCGTGATCCTGCGCGAGGCCCAGCAGCAGCTTCTCCATGTGCGGCACGCCCTCCGGGTGCAGGCGATCCATGGCGACCTCACGGCGGACAACGTGGTGGTCGGTCCTGACGGCGCGATCTCCGGCGTGATCGACTTCGGCGACCTGGGCCGGGGGTGGCTGGCTGCCGAGGCGGCCGTGGTCATGTGCGGGCTGCTGCAGCACGACGGCCCCGCGGTGAGCGACGCGCTCGAGGCGCTCGCGGCCTTCGACCGCGCGATGCCGCTCACCAGGTCCGAGATCGCCGCCGTGTGGCCGCTCGTGGTCTCTCGCGCCGTGGTGCTCGCGGCGGCGGGGGAGCGGGTCCTCGCGGAGGACCCCGGGAACGACTACGCGCGCGTCCGTCGCCCGCTCGAGGATCGCATGCTCGAGCGCGCGCTGTCGCTCGGGTTCGACGAATCCGAACTGCTGCTCATGCAGCGGCTCGGAAGGACGGCGCCGGTCACGTTCACGGGCCTCACGCCGATGCTGACGGGGCTCGCGCATGCGCCGGAGGTGGACCTTTCGGTGCTCGGCGACGCCGCGGACGGGGGTGCATGGATGTGGCGCTCGTGGGAGCGCGACGTGCTCACCGCCACGGCCGGCGAAGGAGCGGCCATCACGCGCCACGGCGAGCGCCGGGCGACCCCGGAGGCGGCCACCGCGCGCGTGCCCCGGTCCGTGGCGCTCGGCATCGACGTGCTGGTGCCGGCGGGCACCGAGATCCGGAGCCCCGGACCGGGCTACGCGGCACGGTGGTCGCGCCTCGGCCTTGCGCTCGAGCTGGAGTCGGGGCTCACGGTGCATCTCGACCGCGTGGCGACCGTGATCGACGCCGACCAGGAGATCGTCGCGGGCACCCTGCTCGCGCGGGCCGACGGGCCGTTCCATGTACAGCTGTGCGTGGTCCCGGGGCTGCTTCCCCCGGAGACCGTGACGCCAGAGCACGCCGACGCGTGGCTCGAGTTGTGCCCGAACCCGACGCCGTTGCTCGGCCGGGCGATCGGAGCATCGTCCCGTCGCGCCGCGGGCGACCTCCTGGAGGCGCGCGACGGGTCGTTCGCGACCGTGCAGGAGCACTACTACGACGTGCCGCCGCGGATCGAGCGCGGCTGGCGCCACCACCTTCTCGACACCGACGGCCGCGGCTACCTCGACATGGTGAACAACGTCGCGATCCTCGGGCACGGCGAGCCGCGCCTCGCGGACGCGGTGTCGCGCCAGCTGCGCCGGCTCAACACCAACTCGCGCTTCCACTACGCGGCGGTCGCCGAGCTCTCCGAGGAGCTCGCCGCGCGGGCGCCGGAGGGTCTGGACACGGTGCTGCTCGTCAACAGCGGCTCGGAGGCGGTCGACCTCGCGATCCGCATCGCGCGCGCCGCGACCGGGCGGGAGGACGTCCTCGCGCTCACCGAGGCGTATCACGGCTGGACCGTGGGGGCCGATGCGATCTCGACGTCGCTGGGCGACAACCCCGGCGCGCTGGGCTCGCGGCCCGGCTGGGTGCATCTGCTCGACGCGCCCAACACCTACCGGGGGCGGCATCGTGGTGCCGAGGCCGGGCGCTACCTCGACGATGCGCTGGCGAGGCTGTCCGCGCTGGACGAGGCGGGCGCGGCGCTCGCGGGGCTGGTCGCCGAGCCGATCTTCGGCAACGGCGGCGGGATCCTGCTGCCCGACGGCTACCTCGCGGGCCTCGCGGCGGCCGTGCGGGCGCGCGGCGGCCTGGTCGTGTCGGACGAGGTCCAGGTGAGCTACGGCCGCTTGGGTGCGCACTTCTGGGGCTGCGAGCAGCAGGGCGTGGTGCCGGATGTCATCGCGGTGGCGAAGGCGATGGGGAACGGCCACCCGCTAGGCGCGGTGATCACCACGCGTGAGATCGCGGACGCGTTCGCGGTCGAGGGGTCGTTCTTCTCCTCCGCGGGAGGCAGCCCGGTGAGCTGCGTGGTCGGCTCGACCGTGCTGCGCGTGCTCGACGAGGACGGGCTGCAGGAGAACGCACGCGTGGTCGGGGCGCTGCTCGCGGATGGCATGCGTGCGCTGTGCTCGCGGTTCGACGCGTTGGGGGAGGTCCACGGGATGGGGCTGTACCTCGGCCTCGAGGTCGTGGCGGGCGGGCCCGATGCGCCCGACCCTGCGGCGGCGCGCGAGATCTGCGAGGCGCTGCTGCTCGAGGGGGTGATCGTGCAGCCCACGGGGGACCACAAGAACGTCCTCAAGATCAAGCCGCCGCTCACCATCGACGCGGAGGCGGTCGGGCGGTTCCTGGGCGCGCTCGAACGCGTCATGGTGCGTCGCGAGGCGTGGGCGGCGCTGTAGGGCCGGTCCGCCTCGCCGCCCTGGCGGGACATGGGGGCCCGATGCGACGGGATTCCGGCCCTCATGTCCCGCCAGGACGCATCCGCGCCCGGGAACGACGAAGGCCCGCTCCTGACGGAGCGGGCCTGTCGCTGCGAGCGGGTGACGGGAATCGAACCCGCACCATCAGTTTGGAAGACTGAGGCTCTACCATTGAGCTACACCCGCGAAGCCGACCGTCGCTGACGCGTGCTCGGCGCGTACTAGAGTAGCGGAGCCTCGCCGCGGCGAGGTACATCGCGCCCGTCGGCGCGAACGGGGTGTGGCGCAGCTTGGTAGCGCATCTGCTTTGGGAGCAGAGGGTCGCAGGTTCAAATCCTGTCACCCCGACGGATGGCGGCAGCCCTGCAGGCGACGCGGTCGAGTGCTTGACTGGAACGCGGGGGAGCCCGCCAGCCAAGGGGTTCGTGATGTCCATCCCGACCAGGCCCGCCGCGCGTCGCGGCGTGACCGCCCGCACCGCCGGAGCCTTCTACCTCGCGTTCATCGTCGCGGCATTCCTCGCGGACCAGATCGGCCACATCGGGCTGAGCAACGAGGACGCGCTCGCGGACCTGATCGCGACGTCCGAGGAGCGGTTCCGCGCCGGGCTTGCGATCGCGCTCGTCTCCCTGCTCTTCTTCGTGCTCGCGGCCTGGGCGCTCGCTGAGGTGCTGAGGCCCGCCGGGCGCGGCCTCGCGCTGCTGCTCCTCGTCCTCAACGCCGTCGGCGCGGCGGTCCACGCGGCCAGCCTCGTCGTGCTGTCCGTCGGGCTCGCCGCTGGGGCAGGCAACGCCGTCGCCGTCGCGATCGAGGTGCACAGCACGGGCGTGGTCGCGGCGCAGGTGTTCTTCAGCGCGTGGCTGTTCCCCCTCGGGGTCCTGCTGCTGCGCAGCCGCATCGTGCCACGCGCGCTGGCGTGGCTGGTCCTTCTCGACGGAGTGGCCGTCGCCTGGTGGTTCGGGCAGGCGATGCTGCTGCCTGACAGCCCCGCGTTCAGCTACCCGGCATGGGCCGTGAGCTTCGCGGCCGAGGCGGGGCTCGCGCTGTGGCTGCTTGTCCGCGGCGGCCGTACCGACGCGGCAGACGCCGCCCCCTCCGCACCCTGAGCGCCGATCCGCCTGGCACGCTGGGCTCATGTCCGACGTCTCAGCCCTCCGCCGCGCGGTGCTCGCGGTCGCGCTCATCAACCTCGCGTACGCGGTGGTGGAGTTCACCGTCTCCCAGTTCATCGGCTCGGTTGCGCTCGTCGCGGACTCGATCGACTTCCTCGAGGACGGGATCCTCAACATGTTGATCTTCTTCGCCGCCGCATGGCCGCTGCGCCGGCGCGCACGGGTGGGGCATGCCCTCGCCGTCGTCATCCTGGTGCCTGCGGCGGTCACGCTCGTGACCGCGGTGGTGAAGATCCTCGATCCGAGCCGTCCCGAGACCATCCCGCTGTCCGTGACCGCCTTCGGCGCGCTGCTCGCCAACCTCGCGGCGGCCGCGATCCTGTCGCGCCACCGCCACCACGGTGGGTCGCTCGCGCGCGCCGCCTGGTTGTCCGCGCGGAACGACGCGCTCGCGAACGTCGCGATCCTCGCGACCGCGGCGATCGCGCTCGCCTGGGTCTCCGGCTGGCCGGACATCATCGTCGGCGTCGGGATCGCTGCGATCAACGCCGACGCGGGTCTCAAGGTCTGGCGCGCCGCGACGAAGGAGCGGCTCGAGGCCCGGTACGCCGAGGCCTGAGCGCCGTCACAGCAGCGCCGCGGTCAGCGCCACGAGAGCGAGCAGCGGCAGCGTCCCCTGCTTCGCGGCCGCGGAGCCGTACGCCCGCGAGCCCGCCACCAGCACCAGCGCCGCGAGCACCATCGACCCGCAACCGGCGTAGATCAGCGCGGCGCCGGGAGCGCCCTCGTCGACGAGCAGCAGCACGATGCCCACGGCCGTCACGAGCGCGAGGAACAGGTTGTAGAAGCCCTGGTTGAAGGCGAGCGCCCGGGTAGCGCGCGCATCGTCCTCGCTCTCGATGCCGAACACCCGCCGCGTCGCCGGGCGCATCCACGCGACCGACTCGAGCCAGAAGATGTACACGTGCACCAGGGCCGCGAGGCCGGCGAGCACGCACGCCGCGACGAGCATCACAGCTCCGCCCGCATCACGGCGCGGCCCGGCGTCGGGCGCGACACCTCGCGCAGCCCGGCGGCCTCGAAGAGCGACCGCGTCCCCACGAAAAGCGCGGACGCGTCGCCGCCCTCGACCCGCGGGTAGCCCTCGACCGCCGCAGCGCCGGAGGACCGGGCATGAGCCACCGCCGCACCAGCGAGAGCCGTCGCGAGCCCGCGTCCGCGGTACCCCTTCCGCACCACGAAGCACGTGACCGCCCAGACCCCCGCATCGTCCTTGTCCTCGTCACGCCCGGACCACGGGATGCGCGCCGTCCGCAGCCGCGGGTACGCGGTGCGCGGCTCGACCGCGACCCAGCCGGCCGGCTCGCCGTCCACGTACGCGACCAGCCCGGAGGTGGTCGCGGCGTCCGGGCGCCCGCAGCCCGCCTGGGCGACGAGCGCATCGTCCCGCGCCTCGCGACCGGTCGCCTTCCACTCGCCCGGGGAGAGCTTGAACCACTGGCAGCGGCACGAGTTCGCGTCGCCGCCCTCGCGCATCACGGCGTCGAGGTCGGCGCGGGGGACAAGGTGGGCAGGGACGATGCGCGGCTCGGTCACCCCGACAGGCTACGAGGGCCGTAGGCTCGGCGCATGGCTAAGGACTCACGCGTCACCTACGTGCTCGTCGACGGCGAGAACATCGACGCCACGCTCGGCACCTCTATTCTCGGCCGCCGCCCCCGCCCCGAGGAGCGCCCTCGTTGGGAGCGCGTGCTCCGTCACGTGCAGGAGCGCTGGGACCAGCCGACGCAGGGGCTGTTCTTCCTCGCGGCCAACAACGAGCTGCCCATGACGTTCGTGCAGGCGCTGCTCGCGATCGGCTTCCGCCCCGTCCCGCTGTCCGGCGGACCGGGGGAGAAGGTGGTCGACATCGCGATCCAGCGCACCATGGAGGCGCTGCGGGACCGCGAGGACGACGTGGTGCTGGTGAGCAACGATGGCGACTTCGTCGACCAGGTCGAGGATCTGCTCGACGGTCGCCGCGTGGGGCTCGCCGGCTTCGTGGAGTTCCGCAACGCCGCGTTCATCGAGCTCCAGGGCCACGGGCTCGAGTTCTTCGACCTCGAGTACGACGTCCACGCCTTCAACGAGTCGCTGCCGCGCGTGCGCATCATCCCGATCGCGGAGTTCGACCCGCTGCAGTTCCTGTAGCGGGCGGCGGGTCCCTCAGACCGCGCGCGGCCCTCGATGTCCCCGATGCGGCGGGGCGGACGCGCGCATCGACTCGTGGTCGAGCGAGGCGAGCAGCCGCGCGGTGCGGGCGACCGCGTCCCAGTCCTCGTCGCTCGCCTCGGCGAGCCCGCCTCCCAGAGCCTCCACGATGCGCGCGTACCAGTCGCGGTTGGCGGCGCTGCCGTCCGGCGTGATCCGGAGCATCGTGCACCCGCCGCAGTCGGGTGAGGCGTACCGCTCGACGTAGCCCTGGTGCTCGAGCGCCTCGGCGGCGTGCGCGACCGAGGGCGGCGCGATGCGAAGGGCCGCGGCGACGTCTCGCACGCGCATCGGGCCGTCGGCGTCGAGCGTCGCGAGGATGTGGCGCGGCGCCGATGCCTTGAGGTCGCCCAGGGCGAGCGTCGCGGAGCGCGTCGCGCGGAAGGTCGCTGTGAGCAGCGCCGCCAACGCCGCCCCCCGGTCGGAGTCCATGAGGGACACGTCTATGCCTCCTGGGCGGGACCGTCAAGAGCATCGGGCGACGTGGTCCGCATCGTCCCGAAAGTCTTCCCTTTCCTCCCTTTCGCAGGGCGCTCCCTCTTGCGAGCGTCGAATCGCTTCGATAACGTCACGAACAGCCCGGAAAGGGCTCAAATGACACAAAGGAGTGTTCATCGTGAGATTCACCGCGGCCGCGACATGCGCCGCCACCGCAGGCGCCCTCCTCACCGCGGCGCTGGTGCCCGCCGCCCAGGCCGCGGACGCCGACGGGCCCGGCTACACCTGGTCCAACGTCGCGATCTCGGGCGGCGGCTACGTCCCCGGGATCATCTACAACCAGACCGAGGAGGGCCTGGTCTACGCCCGCACGGACATCGGCGGCGCCTACCGGCTCGACCGTGCGACCGACACGTGGGTCCCCCTGCTCGACCACGTGGGGTGGGACGAGTGGAACCGCCTGGGCGTGCTGAGCCTCGGCACCGATCCGGTCGACACGGCGCGCGTGTACGCCGCCGTCGGCATGTACACGAACGAGTGGGACGAGAGCAACGGAGCGATCCTCCGCTCCGCGGACTACGGCGAGACCTGGGAGGCGACGCCGCTGCCCTTCAAGGTGGGCGGGAACATGCCCGGCCGCGGCATCGGTGAGAGGCTGCAGGTCGACCCGAACGACAACGACGTCCTCTACTACGGCGCGGAGTCGGGCGAGGGTCTGTGGCGGTCGACCGATGCGGGTGCCACCTTCTCGCAGGTCGAGGCCTTCCCCAACGCCGGCGACTTCGTGCCGGACGCCTCGTCCGCGAACTCGTACCTCATGCAGAACCTCGGCGTGCTGTGGACGGCCTTCGACGCCGCATCGTCCTCCCCGGGCGAGCCCACACGGACGGTCTTCACGGCGGTCGCGGACACCGACAGCATCCTCTACCGCTCGGACGATGCGGGGGAGACCTGGGCGCCCGTCGAGGGCGCGCCCACCGGGTTCCTGCCCCACCACGGCGTGATCGATGAGGACGGGAGGTACCTCTACCTCACGACGAGCAACACCTCCGGCCCGTACGACGGCTCCGATGGACAGGTGTGGCGCTACGGCCTCGACGACGGCGCCTGGACGGACATCACTCCGCCGCAGCGCCCCGTCGGCGTCGACTTCGGCTTCGGCGGCCTCACCGTCGACCGCACCGACCCCGACACGCTCATGGTCGCGTCGCAGATCCAGTGGTGGCCCGACGTGCTGATCTTCCGCAGCACGGACCGGGGCGAGACCTGGTCGCCGATCTGGGACTACGACTGGAGCACGGGCGGCACGCTGGTGACCCGCTACGACCAGTCGATCGACGAGGTCCCGTGGCTGCGCTTCGGCAAGCAGGTGGGCGAGCCGACGATGTGGGCCGAGCCGACCCCGAAGCTGGGCTGGATGATCTCCGCGCTGGAGATCGACCCCTTCAACCCGGACGAGCTCATGTACGGCACGGGCGCGACCATCTACCGCAGCGAGAACCTCACCGACTGGGACGAGGACGGCGGCGTCATCGACATCGAGCCCGGCGCGGACGGGATCGAGGAGACGGCGATCCAGGACCTCGTCGCGCCCGCGGGCGACGTCGACCTCGTGTCGGCGATGCTCGACCTGGGCGGGTTCGTCCATGACGACATCACCGCGGTGACCGACACCTTCCAGGACCCTTACTTCGGCGGCGCGACCAGCGTCGACGCGGCGGGGCTCGCGGACGGCACGATCGCCAGGGCCGGCACCGACGGCTCGGGCGCGCACGTGACCGCGGTCACGCACGATGCGGGGGAGGCCTGGACCGCCTCGCCGGCGGCGGATGGCGCCTCGGGTCCCGGCACGGTCGCGGTGGCCGCGGACGGTCAGGCGCTCGTGTGGGCGCCCGCGGGGGCGGACGCACGCTACTCCGCCGACGGCGGCGCGACGTGGGAGGTGAGCGTGGGGCTTCCGACGGGTGCCCGCGTCGAGGCCGATCGCGTCGACGCGAGCTTGCTCTACGGCTTCGCCGAGGGCACGTTCTACGTGTCGACAGATGCGGGCGCCACATTCGTCGCGGCGAGCTCCGTGCTCCCCGCCGAGGGCAACGTGCGGTTCGCGGCGATGCCCGGCGCGCCGGGCGAGGTGTGGCTCGCGGGCGGCGACGAGGACGGCGCGTACGGGCTGTGGCGGTCGCCTGACGCGGGTGCCACGTGGAAGCGCGTCGCCGGCTTCGACGAGGCGGACACGATCGGCTTCGGCAAGGCGGCGCCCGGCGCGACCTCGCCCGCGATCTACACCGCCGCCTCGCGTGACGGCGAGCGCGGCGTGTGGCGGTCCGTCGACGGCGGCGGCACGTGGGAGCGCATCAACGACGACGAGCACCAGTGGGGGTGGATCGGCGCGGACATCGAGGGCGACCCCGACGTCTTCGGCCGCGTCTACATCGCGACCAACGGGCGCGGCATCGTCGTCGGCGACGATGCGGCGGCCGCGGCGCCCGGCGCGTGGAGCGCCGGTACCGCCTACCGCGAGGGCGACGTGGTGAGCCACGACGGCGCGGTCTGGGTCGCGACCTGGTGGACCAGGGCTCAGGAGCCCGGCGCGGTCTACGGTCCGTGGCAGGAGGTCGCCGCCGCGCCGTCGGGAGTCGCCGTGTGGACCGCGACGCGGATCTTCACGCGCGGCGACGTGGTGGTCGACGCGGACGGCGTGCTCTGGCGTGCCAAGTGGTGGACCAGGGGCCAGGCTCCCGGCGCCTCCCCGTGGGGGCCGTGGGAGCCGCTCTCCTGACAGGTGCGGGCGCGCGCCCCGGCAACCCCGGAGCGCGCGCCCGCGCGAGGGCGGCCCGCGCATCGTCCTCGAATTGGCCTGTGCGCGTGCGGCGCGTACGATTGCAGGGTTGCCCGAGCAGCGGGAGCCGACGGAGCACCCGCGGGCCCCTCAACCCATATTCAGGAGTACGTAGTGACCAGCGCCCTCGAGAAGATCGACGCCACCACCGTCAAGCTGACGGTCAGCCTCTCCGAGGCGGACCTCGCGCCCAGCATGGAGCACGCCTACGAGCACGTGGGCAAGCAGGTGCAGATCCCCGGCTTCCGCAAGGGCAAGGTGCCCGCGAAGGTCCTCGAGCAGCGCGTCGGCAAGGGCGCCATCATCGAGCACGCCGTCAACGACGGCCTGCCCGGCTGGTACACCGAGGCGGTCAAGGAGTCGGGCATCCGTCCCTTCGGCCAGCCCGAGGTCGAGGTCACCAAGGTCCCCGGCTCGGTCGACGGCGACGAGGGCCTCGAGTTCACCGCGATCGTGGAGATCCGCCCCGAGGTCGAGCTGCCCGCCGTGGCCGACCTCACCATCGAGGTCGAGCCGATCGAGGTCTCGGCCGAGGACGTCGACGGCCGCCTGGACGCGCTCCGCGAGCGCTTCGGCACCCTCGTGGGCGTCGACCGTCCGGCCGCCGAGGGCGACTTCGTGACCCTCGACCTCGTCGCCGTCATCGGCGACGAGACCATCGACAACGTCCAGGGCACCTCCTACCAGGTGGGCGCCGGCAACATGCTCGAGGGCATCGACGAGGCCATCACCGGCCTGTCCGCCGACGAGGAGACCACGTTCGAGGCCCCCCTGGCCGCCGGCGACCACGCGGGCGAGAAGGCGCAGATCACCGTCAAGGTGACCGCCGTCAAGACCCGCGAGCTCCCCGAGGCGGACGACGACTTCGCGCAGCTCGCGTCGGAGTTCGACACGCTCGCCGAGCTCCGTGAGGACCTCGAGTCGCAGGCCGCGAAGATCAAGGTCAACAACCAGGCCATGGAGGCCCGCGAGAAGCTCCTCGAGAAGCTCACGGAGGCCACCGACTTCGAGCTCCCCAAGAAGGTCATCGAGAACGAGGTCCACAGCCACCTCGAGAACGAGAACCGCCTCGAGGACGACGAGCACCGCGCCGAGGTCACCGAGGAGGCCCACAAGGCCCTCCGCACCCAGATCCTCCTCGACCAGCTCGCGGACGACCTGGACATCGAGGTCGAGCAGCCCGAGCTCCTCGACTACCTGATCAACTCGTCGCGCCAGTACGGCATGGACCCGGGCACCTTCATCCAGCAGGTGGAGCAGGCCGGCCAGATCCCCGCCATGGTCTCCGAGGTCGCGCGCTCCAAGGCCACCGCCTTCGCGCTGCGCCGCGCCACCGTGGTCGACACCGCGGGCAAGGCCGTCGACCTCTCCGACGTCATCGGCTCGATCGAGGACGAGAAGGCCGAGGAGGCCGCCGCGGCCGACGCCGCCGCCGAGTAACCCTCGCAGACGCGACGAGGCCCCGGTCACCCGTGAGGGTGGCCGGGGCCTCGTGCTGTCTCCCACGCCTCGCGGGGACGATGCGCGCTCAGGGGGCGGTGCTCACCTCGATGTCGAGGTTCTGGCACCAGTCCGCGGGGTTGTCGCCGCCGCACTCGGTGATGAACCAGCCCGCGATCGCGAAGATCGCGATCGCCGCGAGGATCCCGAGCACCACGATGAGGTAGCCGATCACCAGGCCCGCGATGCCCATGCCGCGGTTGTCGGCCTCGCCGCGCTTGGCGGCGCTGAGGCTCAGGTGCCCGAAGACGATGCCCGCGATCGCGGTGATGAACGTGAACAGGCCCACGAGCGACAGCACCAGGGACGCCGTGCCCATCCAGTTCTTCTCCGTGCCCGGGACCGGGCCGTAGCCGCCGTACCCGCCGTACGGGGCGGGGGCCGGCTGCTGCGGCGGCACCCCGCCCGGCGGGACCGCGTACTGGGGCGGCTGCTGGGGCTGGGGAGGCTGCTGCGGAGGCGGTCCGCCCTGCGGCGGCTGCTGCGGCTGGGGTTGCTGGGGTTGCTGCGGTTGCTGCGGGCCCGACGCGAACGGGTCCTCCGGTGTGGTGCTCATGGTGCCCTCCTCGACCGGCCGGCGTGGCCGTGTCTCCACTCCGACGCTAGTGCGCCGTGCGCATGCGTGCATCGGCTCGGAGGGTGACCGGGGTCGGCGCGGGATGGGGGAGCGCCCCGAGGGGGACACGCGTTCACCCCGTAGCGAAACCAGGGGGTGAACGGCATCGTCCGGCCTGCGGTGAGCGTTAGGGTCAACCTGGACGCTCGACAGGAGGACACACGTGAACGAGATCACGGCGCGAGGCGAAGGGCCCGGGATGGGCCTGAACGACTCGATCTTCAACCGGCTGCTGCGCGAGCGCATCATCTGGCTGGGCGACGAGGTGCGCGACGACAACGCGAACGCCATCTGCGCTCAGATGATGCTGCTGGCCGCGGAGGACCCGGACAAGGACATCTACCTGTACATCAACAGCCCCGGCGGCTCGATCACCGCGGGCATGGCGATCTACGACACGATGCAGTACATCAAGCCCGACGTCGCGACCGTCGCGATGGGTATGGCCGCGTCGATGGGGCAGTTCCTGCTCTCCTCGGGCGCGCCCGGCAAGCGCTTCGCGACGCCGCACGCCCGCGTGATGATGCACCAGCCCTCGGGCGGCATCTACGGCACCGCGACCGACATCCGCATCAACGCGGAGCTCATCATGCACATGAAGAAGGTGCTCGCGTCGCTGACGGCCGAGCAGACCGGCAAGACGCTGGAGCAGGTGACCAAGGACGCCGACCGCGACCGCTGGTTCACGGCGGACGAGGCGCTCGAGTACGGGTTCGTCGACAAGGTCATCACGCACGCCGCGGAGGCGGGCGACAAGTCCCAGGGAGGCAAGGCGTGAGCGAGATCCAGCGCGCGTTCCAGGCGGCCGGACGCACGGCCGGCACCTTCGGCGGCGGGGCCTACGACGCCCCCTCGTCGCGCTACATCCTTCCTCAGTTCGAGGAGCGCACGGCCTACGGCTTCAAGCGCCAGGACCCGTACGCGAAGCTGTTCGAGGACCGCATCATCTTCCTCGGTGTGCAGATCGACGACGCCTCGGCGGACGACGTCATGGCCCAGCTGCTCGTGCTCGAGTCGCAGGACCCCGACCGCCTCATCACGCTGTACATCAACAGCCCCGGCGGCTCGCAGACCGCGCTCACCGCGATCTACGACACGATGCAGTACATCAAGCCCGAGATCCAGACCGTGTGCCTGGGCCAGGCGGCCTCGGCGGCCGCGGTCCTGCTCGCGGCGGGCACCCCGGGCAAGCGCCTCGCGCTGCCTAACGCCCGCGTGATGATCCACCAGCCGCGCATCGAGGGCGGCGCGCGTGCGCAGGCCTCGGACATCGAGATCTACGCGGAGGAGATGCTCCGCATGCGCGAGTGGCTCGAGAACACGCTCGCCTTCCACTCGGGTCAGACCCCCGAGAAGGTGCGCGAGGACATCGAGCGCGACACGTTCCTCTCGGCCGAGCAGGCCAAGGAGTACGGACTCGTGGACCAGGTCCTCGAGTCCCGCAAGGGCACCACCGCGGTGCGTCCCGCGGGGGCGTAGCGCGGTCTGTCGACAGCACTCGGGGCGCCGGCGTGATGCCGGCGCCCCGTCGTGCGTGTCGGGGCGATGTCGCGAAGGTCACGAAATGCTAAGGATCTCGCGCATCGGCGCTGGTATCTGCGAGGCTGTCGACTGAGCCCGGCGCGCCGTCCCCCGTGTGTCAGAGCCCCTAGGTAGCCTTGAAGCACACGACCTGGTTCGTGAGAGGAGTCCCACGATGAACCGACCCGCAGACAGCGGCGATCTGCTCAAGTGCTCGTTCTGCGGGAAGACGCAGAAGCAGGTGCGCAAGCTCATCGCGGGCGGGGGCGTGTACATCTGCGACGAGTGCATCGAGCTCTGCAACGAGATCATCGAGGAGGAGTTCGCCGAGCAGGTCGAGGCCGAGCTCACCGAGCTCCCCAAGCCCCGCGAGATCTTCGACTTCCTCGAGCAGTACATCGTGGGACAGGTCTCCGCGAAGCGCGCGCTGTCGGTCGCGGTCTACAACCACTACAAGCGCGTCCGCGCGGGGGAGACCCGGCTCAAGGGCGACGACGACGCGGTGGAGATCGCGAAGTCGAACGTCCTCTTCATCGGCCCCACCGGAACGGGCAAGACGTACCTCGCGCAGACGCTCGCGAAGATGCTCAACGTGCCCTTCGCGATCGCCGATGCGACCGCCCTCACCGAGGCCGGCTACGTGGGCGAGGACGTGGAGAACATCCTCCTCAAGCTGCTGCAGGCTGCCGACTACGACGTCGACAAGGCCCAGCGCGGCATCATCTACATCGACGAGATCGACAAGGTCGCGCGCAAGGCGGAGAACCCCTCGATCACGCGCGACGTCTCGGGCGAGGGCGTCCAGCAGGCGCTGCTGAAGATCCTCGAGGGCTCGGTCGCCTCGGTGCCTCCGCAGGGGGGTCGCAAGCACCCCCACCAGGAGTTCATCCAGATCGACACCACCAACGTGCTGTTCATCCTCGGAGGCGCGTTCGCGGGTCTCGAGGAGATCATCAGCTCGCGGGTGGGCCGCAAGGGCATCGGCTTCGGGGCCACCTTGAAGGAGCAGGACAACACCGACCTCTTCTCCGAGGTCACGCCGGCTGACCTGCACAAGTTCGGCCTCATCCCTGAGTTCATCGGCCGCATGCCGGTCATCGCGACCGTGAACCCGCTCGACGTCGAGGCGATGGTGTCGATCCTCACCGAGCCCAAGAACGCGCTGGTCAAGCAGTACCAGCGCATGTTCGAGCTCGACAACGTGGAGCTCGAGTTCGACACGGACGCCATCCACGCGATCGCGGAGCAGGCGCTCGAGCGCGGGACGGGCGCGCGCGGTCTCCGCGCGATCATGGAGGAGGTCCTCCAGGAGACGATGTTCGACGTCCCGGGCCGCGACGACATCGCGCGCGTGACGGTCACCCGCGAGACGGTGCTCGAGCGCGCCATGCCGGCCTACGAGGGCCGCATCGAGGAGCAGGGCGCCGCCTGACCCACCCACGCCGAAGATGGTAGGTAGTGGTCGGATCGGCGAGGTTCTCGCCTCACAGGGGTAGCGCATTGTCGCCCACGTGGCGCTCGCGCGCCACGAGCACGCCACGTACCAAGGCACGGCACCACTCCGGTCGTTCTGTGAGGTCCCGGTAGTCGAGCCGCACCGCCTGGATCCCGACGGTGGCGAGCCGCGCATCCCTACGAAGGTCCCGGCGGCGCTGGTCGGGGTTGCCATGGTGCTCCTCGCTGTCGAGCTCGACGTTGGTCAGGGTCGACGGGTCGAACATGTCGAGGCGGTGGGTCCGCCCCTCGGCGAGCACGCGGTGCTGGCGGATGAAACGCGCGAACTCGCCCGTGTTGAACACCTTCCGCGCGCTGTGCTCCTCGAGATAGCTCTCTGCGCCGAGCGCGGCTGCCTCGAGGGTTCGCACCAGCGCACGACGCGATGGCACCCGTGGGACAGCGGCGACGGTGTCGAGGAGCTGGTCGACGCTCGTCATGCCGCTGGCGATCGCCGCGTGCACCGCGGTCGAGCGATCCCGCGCCGCCAACAGGCCGTAGCCCAGCACCACCGCGTGCGAGGCTCCGACCACGGTCATGGTCCGGAGGCGTGCGAGCGGAGGCTGCCAGCTGATGCGTCGGATCCGCAGCCAACGCGGGATCTGGTGGTGGAGGGGTTGCGGCATCACCAGGTCGATCATCTCGGGCGGCTCGGCGAGGAAGCCCCACACGTACAGCGCGGCCGGGCCCGAGAGGGCCCCGTTGAGGCCCGACCACAGCAGCGCTGCATCGGCCCGTGCCGCGAACGACTCGGCGTGGATGCCTGCGACGTACGCATCTGGAAGGACCCGCACGGCGTGGCCGTTCTCGACGGCGGTCCGTGCTTTCCGTGCGGATGCCATGCTCGCGAGCTCCGCTAACGTGAACGCGCGGGTGGTGCGTCGCAACGCGTCGGCGAGCGTCTCCTCGGGTGCAAGGGTGGGGACGGCGCGGAGGTGTGTCACACCGTCGGTTGTAGGTGGTCTCGGAACGCTTCCTGCGGCTGGCTCGGATCCTAGGTGGAGAGAGAAGCGCCGGTCGGGGCTGGGGATACCAGCACCGACCGGCGCCTAGCGACAATCAGCTACCACTGTGAGGCGAGAACCTAGCCAAACCGACCAGGACCTACCATTTCCGCAGGCCAGGGGGGCTACGCCTCGCCCAGGACCGCGTTCTCCGTGCGCATGACCGTGGGGTCGGCGATCGCGTCCGGCGATCCGTCCTCGGTGCCCAGGCCGTCGACGTTGGGCTCGAGCGCGGCCTCGGTGTCGACGATCTGCATCGCCTCGACGCGGCCCGCGGCGAGCAGGTCCGCCTTCGCCGCCCGCACGAACGACGCCTTGGCAGCCGGCACCAGCAGGTCCACCGACGTCAGCGGCGTGCGCTGCGAGACCTTGGCCTCGGACTTGACCTTGCGGAGCACGGAGAGCGCCTCGCCAGCCGCGGCCAGCAGGGGAGCACCTGCGGAGGAGGCGCCCGCCGCCGCACGCAGCGGCTCCGAGACCGGCCACGAGGCGCGGTGCACCGAGCCCTCCTGGAACCAGCTCCACACCTCCTCGGTCGCGAACGGCAGCACCGGCGCGAACAGGCGCAGGAACGTCTGCAGGGACAGCGTGAGCGCGGCGCGCGCCGATGCGGCACCCTCCGAGCACGGCGCGTGCGGGTCGATCGCCTCGCCCGGGGCGGCGCCGTCGTAGGCACGCGCCTTGACCAGCTCGAGGTAGTCGTCGCAGAAGGTCCAGAACAGCGTCTCCGCGACCTCGAGCGCCTTGGTGTGGTCGTAGCCCTCGAGCGCCTTGGTGGCGGCGTCCACCACGTCGGCGAGCGCCGAGAGCATCGCTGCGTCGAGCGCCTCGGTCACCGGCGCCGCGGTCACGTGCGCGGTGGCCTCGAGGCCCTCGGCCAGCGACGAGCCCGCCGCTGTCGAGATGCCCGTCGCGCCCAGCACGAACTTCGAGGCGTTGAGCACCTTCATCGCGAGGCGACGGCCGATCTTCATCTGGCCCTCGTCGAAGGCAGCATCGGTGCCCAGGCGCGCCGCGGCGGCCCAGTACCGGACCGCGTCCGAGCCGTGCGACTCGAGCAGGCCCATCGGCGTGACGACGTTGCCCTTCGACTTCGACATCTTCTTGCGGTCGGGGTCGAGGATCCAGCCGGAGATCGCGGCGTGCTTCCACGGGAGGGTGCCGTGCTCGGCGTGCGAGCGCACCACCGTGGAGAACAGCCACGTGCGGATGATGTCCTGACCCTGGGGGCGGAGGTCCATGGGGAACGTGGCGGCGAACAGCGCGGGGTTGTCGCGCCAGCCGCACACGATCTGCGGGGTGAGCGACGAGGTCGCCCACGTGTCCATGATGTCCTTCTCCCCGGTGAAGCCGCCGGGCACGTCGCGCTGCGAGGCCTCGTAGCCGGCGGGCACGTCCACGGACGGGTCGACGGGGAGCGCCTCCTCCGACGGGACCAGCGGGTGGTCGTAGTCGGGCGAGCCGTCCTCGAGCACGGGGTACCAGACCGGGATCGGCACGCCGAAGAAGCGCTGGCGCGAGATCAGCCAGTCGCCCGTGAGGCCCTTGACCCAGTTCTCGTAGCGCACGCGCATGAAGTCGGGCTCGAAGTCGAGCTCCGAGCCGCGCGCGACCAGCTCCGCGTTCAGGCCCGCGTCGGTGCCGCCGTTGCGGATGTACCACTGGCGCGTGGTGACGATCTCGAGCGGCTTGTCGCCCTTCTCGAAGAACTTGACCGGGTGCGAGATCGCGCGCGGGTCGCCGTCCATGACGCCGGCCTCGACCAGCATCTCGACGATGCGCTTCTGCGCCGAGAACGTGGTGAGCCCCGCGAGCTCGCCGTACGCGGCGACGCCCTCGGGGGAGTCGATCCCGGCGGGAGCCTCTGCCAGCATGCGGCCGTCCCAGCCGATGACCGGGCGCGTCGGCAGGCGCAGCTCGCGCCACCAGGTGACGTCGGTGACGTCGCCGAACGTGCAGATCATCGCGATGCCGGACCCCTTGTCGGGGTTGGCGAGGTGGTGCGCGACCACGGGCACCTCGACGCCGAACAGAGGCGTGCGCACGTGCGTGCCGAACAGCGGCTGGTAGCGCTCGTCGTCGGGGTGCGCGACCAGGGCGACGCACGCGGGGAGCAGCTCGGGGCGGGTGGTCTCGATCCACACGGACTCGTACGAGCCGGTCGCCTCCTCCATGTCCGCCGCCGGCTCGAAGGCCAGGCGGTGGTACGCGCCGGGACGCTCGCGGTCCTCGAGCTCGGCCTGCGCGACCGCGGTGCGGAACGTGACGTCCCACAGGGTCGGCGCCTCGGCCTGGTAGCACTCGCCACGCCCGAGCCCACGCAGGAAGGCCTGCTGGGCCACGGCCTGCGACGAGGGCGAGATGGTCTGGTAGGTGCGCGACCAGTCGACCGAGAGGCCGAGGTGGCGCCACAGCGCCTCGAACTGCTTCTCGTCCTCGGCGGTCAGGCGCTCGCACAGCTCGACGAAGTTCCGGCGCGAGATCGGCTGCTGGTCCGCGGCCTTGACCGACTTGCCCTCGCCGCCCTCGAACGGGGGCTCGTAGCCTTCGACGTAGGGGAGGGTGGGGTCGCAGCGGACGCCGTAGTAGTTCTGCACGCGGCGCTCGGTGGGCAGGCCGTTGTCGTCCCAGCCCATCGGGTAGAAGACCTCGCGGCCCTTCATGCGCTGGTAGCGCGCCACCACATCGGTGTGCGTGTAGCTGAACACGTGGCCCACGTGGAGGGAGCCCGAGACGGTTGGCGGCGGGGTGTCGATGGAGTACACCTGCTCGCGGGTCTTCGACTCGTCGAAGCGGTAGGTGCCGGCGGCCTCCCAGGCCTCGTTCCAGCGGTCCTCGAGTCCGTCGACGGTGGCCTTGTCGGGGATGCGCGAAGTCATGGGGGCCATTCTTCCAGAGCGGGGACGATGCACGGGCACCGGGGACGATGCGCCGCCCCGGCATCGTCCCCGAGGCCCGCGCGCCCCTATCCCCGGGAGCGGTCTCACGACTAGCCTGCAGGGCATGGATGCGCGGGTTCAGGCGGGCTTTCTCAAGGCGCTTGAGAGCATCGACGGCGACGCCGGCGACGCGCTCGACCCGCGTCTGCGCGACATGATCCGCCTGCGGGTCTCGCATCTGAACGGCTGCCACGGCTCGATCCGCATGCACTCGGAGTCGCTCGCCCACCAGGGGGCTCGGCACGATCTCATCAGCGCGCTCGCGCGGCCGGCCCGCCTGATGCGCGACGGGCTGGTCTCCGACGGCGACGCGGCGGCGTTGAGGTTCGCGGAGATCCTGACCGATGCACCGCGCGGGCTCGAGGCCGATGCGCGCGAGCACGTGGGCGCGTGGTTCAACGCGGGGCAGATCGGCGCGATCATCGAGGTGGTCGCGGTCACCAACGCCTGGAACCGCGTGATGCGCGGCACCGACTGAGCCGGTACCCCACTACTGGGGGATTGACGCGCGCTCGCCGGCGGGGTGACCGTGGTGGGGCGATTCACTGACGCGGCCGATGACGACGCGCCGGCACCATTCCTCAACAGCCGGACGTGCGCCTCTCGCGACGCGCGCCCCGTCCCCAGAATCGAGGCCGCTCATGGCCGAGCTCCACGCTATCCCCGAGACCAGCGCACCCGATCCGACGCGGTGGCGCATGCTCGCCGTCATCGCCGTCGCGCAGCTCATGATCATCCTCGACGGGTCGATCGTGAACGTCGCGCTTCCGCACATCCAGGAGGCGCTCTCGATCTCCGACGCGAACCGCCAATGGGTGGTGACCGCGTACACGCTCGCCTTCGGGGGCCTGCTCCTGCTCGGCGGTCGCATCGCCGACTACTGGGGCCGCAAGCGGACCTTCATCGTGGGCCTGCTGGGCTTCGCCGCGGCGTCCGCGCTGGGCGGCCTCGCGCCCGCGGAGGGCTTCATGTTCGCCGCGCGCGGGCTTCAGGGCATGTTCGCGGCGCTGCTCGCCCCGGCGGCCCTGTCGCTCGTCACCGTCGCGTTCACCGAGCCCCATGAGCGAGCGAAGGCCTTCGGCGTGTTCGGCGCGCTGTCCGGCGGCGGGGCCGCGATCGGGCTCATCCTGGGCGGGCTCCTCACGGACGGGCCCGGCTGGCGCTGGGTCATGTGGGTGAACGTCCCCATCGCGCTCGTGACCGCGGTGCTCGCCGTCGGGATCGTCCGCGAGTCGCGCTCGGACGGCCACCCGTCCTACGACATCCCGGGCGCGCTGCTCGCCACCTCCGGGCTGCTCGCGCTCGTCTACGGGTTCACACGCGTGTCCGAGGCCGACGCCGGCTGGGCGGACCCGCTCGCCATCGGCTGCCTCTCCGCCGCCGCGGTGCTGATCGTCGCCTTCGTCGCGGTGGAGCGTCGCGTGGCGAACCCGCTGCTGCCGCTACGCATCCCCGCGCACCCGATCCGCGGCGGCTCGTACCTCACGTTCCTGCTGGTCGGGGCGGGGCTCTTCGCGATGTTCCTGTTCCTCAGCTACTACATGCAGGGAGTGCTCGGGTACTCGGCGTTGCGTACGGGGCTGCACTTCCTGCCGTTCTCGCTCGGCATCATCCTCGCCGCGGGGCTCGTGGCGCGCGTGCTCCCCGTCACGGGACCCCGCCCGCTCATGGTGGGTGGCCTCGCGGTCGCGGGCACCGGCATGCTCATGCTCCTGCGGATCACGCCGCAGGACCAGTACTGGACCCACGTGCTGCCGTCGCTCGTGATGATCAGCGTCGGCATGGCGTTCGTGTTCATCCCGACCAGCTCGACCGCGCTCATCGGTGTGCAGCCGCGGGATGCGGGCGTCGCCTCGGCGCTGCTCAACACCACGCAGCAGGTGGGCGGCTCGGTGGGGCTCGCGCTGCTGTCGACGCTCGCGCTCGCCTCCACCACGCGGTCCGTCGAGGAGATCGGGACGGTCGAGCGGACCATGCCGGACGGCAGCGTCGCGCAGGTGCCCGGCCCCGAGTCCTTGGTCGCGGGCTTCCACACGGGATTCCTGTGGGGCGCCGTGCTGCTCTACCTGGGGATGCTGTCCGCGCTGCTGCTGGTGAGGATCCGCAAGGCCGACTATCACGCGAACGTGCAGGACACCGAGAGCGCGCCCGCGGTCGGTTGACGGAGGCGGCGGCGGTCAGGCGCTGAGGTTGGCGAGCATGCCGCGCAGCGCGACGATCGCCGTCGCGACCTCGTCCTCGCTCAGGCCCTCGGTCGCGCGCGCCACGATCCGCTCGCGTTCCTCGTCGAGATCGTCCACCACGTCGCGGCCGGCATCCGTGGCCGCGTAGAGGCCGTCGGGCTCGACCGCCCAGCCCGCGACCGCGAGGGCGTTCCAGGCCTCGGTGCACGCGACGGCCGAGTAGCGCGGGCCCATCGCGGACTCGAGCGCGTCCCAGGTCATCGGCTGCGCGGCGCGCGCGAGGACGCTCAGCATGACGAGCTCGACGCGCGTCGTGGAGCGGTCTGCGAGGGCCTCCTCGAAGGCCGCGTCGTAGGCCTGATGGAGCAGCCGGATGAGGGTGTCGAGACGCACGCCGTCGTGGTTCATCCGGCCAGGCTAGGCCCGTGAGCGCCGCGGCGCCTGTCGGAGGTGCCCGACGTGCTCCGCCCTAGACGTCGGCTGCGGGCGCGTCCGGCCAGCCGCCCGCGCGCGCGACCATGAGGTCCGCGACCTCGTGCACGCCCACCAGAACGTGCGTCGCCCCCTGCTCCTCCAGGTAGTCGACGTCGCGCTTGCCGTGGCCGCGCGCGACGATGTCCGCCGCGGGTGCCAGCTCGCGCGCCGCCGCGACCACCGCGCCGGCGTTGAGCGGATCCGGCACGCCGACCAGCACCGCCCGCGCCGCGCCGATCCCTGCCGCGTGCAGCACCTTGGCGCGCACCGCGTTGCCCAGCACCGCCTCGTGGCCTTCGGCGCGGATGCGTTCGACGCGGGTCTCGTCGTCGTCGATCACCACGGTGGGGACACCCGCGGCCCACAACCTCCGGGCCGCGCGGCCGCCCACGCGCCCGTAGCCCACCACGATGACGTGGTCCGTCGCCGCGGTGGCGAACGGCGAGTCGTCCGGCTCGGCCGGCGCCTCCGTCCGGGAGGTGACCCGCGCGACCCACGCGAAGATGAGCGGGTTGGCGATGATCGACAGGATCGCCCCCGCGAGCACCAGGTCCTGCGCGTCCTGATGAAGGATCTCGAGGTCCGCGCCGAGCGTCACGAGGATGAAGGAGAACTCGCCGATCTGGGCGAGCGAGGCGGCTACCACGAGCGCCATCGAGCGCGAGTACCGCATGGCGCGCACGAGCGCGAAGGCCACTGCTGCCTTGCCGCCCACGATGATGGCGACGGTCGCCAGCAGGCCCAGCGGCTCCCGGAGCACGATGCCGGGGTCGACGAGCATGCCGACGGCCACGAAGAACAGGACGGCGAAGGCGTCGCGCAGCGGCAGCGAGTCCTCGGCGGCACGATGCGCGAGGTCGGACTCGCGCAGGATCATGCCGGCGAAGAACGCGCCGAGCGCGAAGGACACCTCGAAGGCCCACGCCGCGCCCACCGCGACCCCGAGCCCGATCGCCAGGACGCCGAGCGTGAACAGCTCGCGCGAGCCGGTATCCGCGACGCGCGCGAGCGTCCACGGGATCACGCGCCGCCCGACGAACCACATGAGCGCCACGAAGCCGCCCACGCGCAGCACGGTCCACGCGAGCTCGCCAGCGAGGTGGCCGGGCGAGGTGCCGCCCTCCGCGAGCACCGGCACCACCACGAGCGCGATCACCATCGCGAGGTCCTCGACGATGAGCCAGCCGACAGCGATGTGCCCTGCGCGGGTGTCGAGCATCTGCCGCTCTCCGAGCGCGCGCAGCATCACCACGGTCGACGCGACCGAGAGCGCGAGGCCGAAGAGCATCGCGCTCGCGGCGCCCCAGCCCATCCATAGACCGAGCCCTGTTCCGAGCGCCGTGGCCGCGGTCATCTGGACGATCGCGCCGGGCAGCGCGACCTTGCGCACCGCGAGCAGCTCCTTGAAGGAGAAGTGAAGGCCCACGCCGAACATGAGCAGGATCACGCCGATCTCGCTCAGCTGCACCGCGAGGTCCACGTCCCCCACATACCCCGGGGTGTACGGCCCGATCACGAGCCCCGCGGCGAGGTACCCGACGATCGGGGAGAGCCGGAGCCGCTGCGCGAGCAGCCCCAGGATGAAGGCGGCCACCAGGCCCACCGCGATCGTCGTGATGAGGGGTGCATGGTGCAGCATGCCCACAACCTATCCGAGCGGGTTTGCCGGGATGTGTCCGGATCGAGATGCGTCGAAGGTCCCGGGAGTGGATCGCGATGCTGTACTGTTCTGGGCACAAGGTCCTAGGACCGAATCGTCTTGCTCACCGGCCTCAAGTCCCTGGAAGCCGGCGAGATGGTCGACAGCGCACGAGGGTGCCTCCCCCGGGAGGCACCCTCGATCTGTGTCCAGGGACGATGCGCGCGGCCGGGGCGCGATTCCCCCTCGCGGGCGTCGCCCGGCGCGTTGTAGCGTCGCCTCATGGAGAGATTCCTGATCAAGGCCGCGGTGTTCCTGTCCTCCGCAGCCGCCGCGCTGGCTCTGACATCGCTCATGCTGGGCTCGGACTTCGAGCTCAAGCTGAGCGGTCTCATCACGGCCACGGTGTTCTTCGCGCTCGCGCAGAGCCTGCTCTCGCCTCTCATCGAGCGCCAGATCGAGAAGCGCGCGCGGGCCGTGGTCGGCGGCGTGGGGATCATCTCGACCTTCGTCGCGCTCTTCATCACCGCGACGCTCACGTCGGGCCTCACCATCCACGGCTTCGGCACCTGGGCGGCCGCCACGCTGCTCGTGTGGCTCATCACCGCGATCGGTGTGTGGGTCCTCCCGGGGGTGTTCTCGAGCGAGCGCAAGGGGCGCGGCGAGGGTGACACCAAGGTCATCGACGCCCCCGGCGACGTCACGAAGGGCTGAGCGCCCGCATCGTCCTCTGCGGACATATGCGCGTCATGCCTGATTCCCGTGCGAATCGGGCGATCCGGTAGTAGCGTCGGCCTCATGGTGCGATTCCTGATTCACACGCTGATCTTCCTCGGTTCCGCGGCCCTGGGCCTGTGGATCACGTCGCTGATCCTGAGCGACAACATGTCCCTTCCCCTGATGGCCCTGCTGGTGGCGACCGTCGTCTATGCGCTCGCGCAGTGGATCCTCTCCCCGCTGATCTTCAAGATGGCCACCAAGTACGCCAACGCGATCCTGGGCGGCGTGGGGCTGGTCTCGACCTTCGTCGCGCTGCTCATCGCGACGCTCGTGGTCGACGACTTCACGATCGACGGCATCGGGACCTGGATCGCCGCGACGGTGCTCGTGTGGCTGGTGACGGCCCTCGCGACGTGGATCCTGCCGATGTTCCTCCTCAAGGAGGCCGCGGAGAAGAAGAAGGACTGAGCTTCGCTGACGCGCCGCCGGGCCTTCCCGGCGGCGCGTCCGTGCGTCCGGTTACCGCATCGCCCTCGCGTCTCGGAAGGGACCAACGTCCCTTGCGGCGCATACCCTCGGGGGTATAGATCTGAAGGATGGGCCGTCAACGGCGACGGCCCTCCCACAGATCAGCAAGGAAGGTGATCGGACATGGCGCGCGTGGTCGTGCTGGGCGCCGGCGTCTCGGGGCACACCGCGGCCCTGTACCTGCGCAAGCTCCTGCCGAAGGAGCACGAGGTGGTGGTGGTCAACCCCAAGCCCACCTACAACTGGATCCCCTCCAACATCTGGGTGGGCGTCGGCAAGATGTCGCACGAGGACGTGGTGTTCGAGCTGGGTCCCATCTACAAGAAGCAGGGCATCCGGTTCGTCCAGGGCAAGGCCGTCGCGCTGTGGCCCGAGGGTGACGCGGCGGACGAGCAGCCGGCGGTCGAGGTCGAGCTCACCAGCGCCGCCCATGACGGCGAGCTGAAGAAGATCCGGTACGACTACGTGATCAACGCGACGGGGCCGAAGCTCAACTTCGGGGCGACGCCGGGCCTGGGACCCGACGGCGGCCACACGCTGTCGGTGTGCACGCCCGACCACGCGACCGAGGCCGCGACGCGGCTCGAGGAGCTCAAGGGCGCGCTGCGGAGCGGCCCCAAGACGGTGGTGATCGGGGTAGGCCACGGCACGTGCACGTGCGAGGGCGCCGCGTTCGAGTACACGTTCAACGTCGAGCACGAGCTGCGCGAGGCGGGCGTGCGCGACAACGCCGACATCGTCTACCTCACCAACGAGAACGAGCTCGGCGACTTCGGCGTGGGGGGCATGCAGTTCGACCAGAACGGCTACCGGACCACGTCCCAGCTGTGGACCGAGTCGCTGTTCCGTGAGCGGGGCGTGCGCGCCATCACCGGAGCGGCCGTCACGTCGATCGACCCCGGCGTCATCCACTACGACCAGCTCGACGGCTCGCACAACGACCTCGCGTACGACTTCGCGATGCTGCTGCCGCCGTTCAAGGGCAACGACTGGAAGGCGTTCGACCGCGCGGGCGAGGACATCACCGGCACCATCTTCGCGCCCTCGGGCTTCCTCAAGGTCGACGCGGACTACACGCCCAGGCCGTACGACGAGTGGTCGGCGCGCGACTGGCCGCGGACGTACCAGAACCCCACCTACCGGAACGTGTTCGCGGTGGGCATCGCGTTCGCGCCGCCGCACCAGATCTCCGTGCCGCGCGCGACGCCCGACGGCGTCGCGGTCGCGCCCTCGCCGCCGCGCACCGGCATGCCGTCGGGGACCATGGGCAAGGTGGTCGCGAAGTCGATCGCCGACATGATCCTCAAGGGCGCCCCTGTGCCCACGCACTCGGCCTCGATGTCGGAGATGGCGGCGGCATGCGTCGCGTCCGCGGGGCACGGCTTCCGCACCGGCACGGCCGCCGCGATGACGATGAGCCCCGTGGTGCCCGACTGGGAGAAGTACCCCGAGACGGGGCGGGACCTCAAGGCGACCAAGGGCGAGATCGGGCTCTCGGGCCACTGGGTGAAGCGCATGCTGCACACCCTGTTCATCTACAAGGCGAAGGCCCGTCCGGGCTGGACCTGGATCCCGGAGTGAGAGGAGGCGTGTGATGGATGGCACCGACGAGAGGATCGCGCACGCGCCGCTGCCCACCGGGGGCGAGCTGCGCAGGCGCCGCAACGTGCTCGCGCAGCTGGGGAGATTCATCGGGACGTCGTGGACTATGTGGAGGCTGGCCCGCGCGCACCATTAGCGTGCGCGCGGCCTACTGGCCCAGCTGCTCCAGGAGGGTGCGCTGCTCGGCGCGGCGCGCGTCGAGATAGGCGCCCAGCTGTGCCGTGTCCTCGTCCGTCCAGTCGGCGGGGCGCGTGATGCCCACCCATGCTTGGAGGTTCGCGCTCGCGGTGTACATGTGGCCGTAGCCCTCCGGGACCGAGCCCGAGGCCGGCATGTCGAGCAGCGTCTGCCAGCCGGTGATGAAGGGGAACCAGCGCATCTTGGGGGACACGTCCGGCGCACGGGCGTCGCCCTGCAGCCATTCGGGCTCGCGGTAGAACGTGACGGGGGAGAAGAACACCACCGGGTCGGACCCGTGCTGGAGGTAGACCACGCGCGTGTCGCCCCAGACGCCCTTCGGCTGGGCCAACGCATCGTCCTCGCCCGTGAAGCGGATGGTGCGTCCCTCGCCCACCACGGGCAGCCACGCAGGCGAGCCGTCGTCGCGCGAGCGCTCGAGCTGGTTGTGCAGGAGGTTGAGGAAGGTGGGCCCGGTCATGAGGGCGCCGTCGATCGGCTCGTTGAGGATGTCCGGGCTGGTGAGGATCGACTCCACGCCGGCGGATCCCAGCGACAGCCCGTACAGGTACAGCTCCGGCCGTGAGGATGCGGGGAGGTCGGCCCAGTAGTCGTGCACCGCGTCGAACACCGCGAGCGAGGCATCCGCGACGGCCTCCTGGTCGGCGAGGAGCGAGAGCCAGCTCGGCAGGTACGAGTACTGGAGCCCCGCGATCGCGGTGTCCCCGTGGTAGAGGAACTCGAGCGAGTCGGCCGCGTTGGCGTCGATGAAGCCTGTGCCCGTGGTGGTGGCGAGCACCAGCACCTGGCGATCGAACGCTCCGGTGCGCACCAGCTCCTCGAGCACCAGCTGCGCGCGCTCCTCGAGCGTGGGTGCCGACCTGAGGCCCACATAGACGCGGATGGGCTCGATGGCGGGCTGGCCGTCGTACGCCTCGAGCTGCTCGGCCGAGGCCCCCGCCGAGACGAAGCTGCGGCCCTGGCGGCCCAGCTCGTCCCATTCGACCAGCGAGTCCGCGCCGCCCGAGCGCAGCGTCGACGTCACGAGCGTGGTCCCGGCCTTGTCGTGCGTGTCGCGGACCGAGAACGCCTCGTTGGCGACCAGGAAGAGGCCGCGCACCAGCAGGCCGGAGACCAGCAGCCACAGCAGCACCAGCATCCCGGCGGTCGCGAGGGCGACCGCGAGCCGCGGAGGCAGGTAGCGCGCCGCCACCCCGTCCGCCCATCGGAACAGCGCACGGAGGGCACGCGCGAGGAGCAGCAGCGCCGCGGCGACGGCCACGCCCGTGCCGATGACGATGGGCCAGGCCGTCGGGTTGAGATCGTCCATCCCGAATGCTCGCCTCTGGCCGTTCTGCCATCCGACCCAGCGCCACACCGACAGCGACAGGCTCACCCAGATGACGGCGAGCAGGGACCAGGCGACGATGCGCCGCGCGCGCCCGCGCAGGTTGGGCACCTGGAGGTAGTTCCAGACCGCGTGCGCGCCGGCTCCCGCGCCGTACCCCACCATGAACGACACCCCCGACGCGAGCCCCTGCACCACGGGGACGCGCGGCAGCAGCGACGGCTCGAGGGACACCGAGATGAGGAAGGCGCCCACCACCAGGCCGACGCCGGAGAACGAGGGCTCGAGCAGCCCGGGCGGGCGGCGGGACGATGCGGGGGAGGCCTGGGGCGCTCGACCGCGCAGCCTGCGCGGATGCCGAGCGGGCTCGGGCGCGCGCGGCGAGGGATCGGTCGACTCGGCCACCTTCGCCGTGGTCTCGGTCATGGGCGTCACCCCCTGTGTCGAGCGTATCCCGCGTGGTGGAGCCGCCCGAGCACCTCGAGAGAGCGCGATCTCAGCATGTGAACGTTGCCATTGATAACTATTGCGTAACGCCGGTCGTTCGGTGCCTCCCGCCCGCTAGCGTCATCGAGTGCGGACACAATGGCGTGCCCGCACCTACCGTGACCCCGGCACGGCCCCGACGATGTGGCCGCGCCGGGGTTCTTCGCTTCGCGCGCCCGTCGAATTTGGTGACACGAGGCTTGCGGAATTGGTAGGTTGCTCGCATGACCGCTACCGACGTCCCCGCAGGCCTCGCCGCGCGGCTGCGCGAGGCCACCGCGCCGCAGCATCGCGACACCGAGAACCGCTCCTTCATCACCCGCCTCATGGGCGGCGAGCTCGACCTCGAGGCCTACGTCCGGTACCTCGCCCAGTACACCTACGTCTACCGCGCGCTCGAGGCGCGCGAGCCGCAGCCGGGCGACCCGGGCTTCCTCGCGGACCAGGCACTGCGTCGCGTCCCGTCGATGGAGGCGGATCTCGCGGAGCTGGGCGCCGGGGACTGGGAGGCCGCGCTGCCCGCGCTGCCCGCGACGCAGGCGTATGTGGACCACCTCCGCGCCCTCGATGCAGCCGACGTCCCGCGGTACGTGGCGCACCACTACACGCGCTACCTGGGAGACCTCTCGGGTGGTCAGGCGATCGCCGCGCTGGTCGCGCGTCACTACGGCGCGACCGAGGCGCAGCTGGGCTTCTACCGCTTCGAGGCGATCGACTCGCCCGTGCGCTACAAGCGCGCGTACCGCGAGCAGCTCGACGCGCTCGACCTGGACCGCGAGGCGGAGGCCGCGCTGATCGACGAGGCGCGGGCGGCGTTCGACTTCAACGGCGCGATCTTCGACGCGCTGGGCGCGGACGCCCGCGCGGCCGCCTAGTGGCAGCGCGCATCGTCGCCAGGCTCGCGATCGCCGCCGCAGCGCTGGCCGTGGCGGGTTGCGCGGGTCCGGTCACGTCCGTCCAGCCGTCCGCCGCGGGCGGCGAGGCCCGAGCGGAGGCAGGGGGGCCGGCCACGGCGGTGCTCGCCGATCGCGCGGTCGAGGTCCTCGACGGCGACGCCGGGCCCGAGCTCCCGGTCACGGTCGCGTCGCACGAGCGCGCGGGCGATCGCCAGGTGACGGTCACGGACGCGAGCAGGATCGTCGCCGTCGACATGACGGGCGGCATCGCGGCGACGGTGGTCGCGCTCGGTCTGGGGGACAGCATCGTCGGGCGCGACACGGCGTCGGAGCTGCCCGGGCTCGAGGACGTCCCGGTGGTGACGGGCGCGAGCCACACGCTCACGCCGGAGGCGGTGCTCGCCCTCGAGCCGAGCGTGGTGCTCACCGACGGCAGCATCGGCCCCTCCGATGCGGTCGCGCAGCTGCGCGATGCCGGTGTCCCCGTGGTCTACGTCGAGAACGAGGACGGGTTCGAGGGCGCGGGCGAGCTCGCGCGTCAGGTGAGCGATGCGCTCGGCATGTCCGCGGCGGGCGAGGAGCTCGCCGCGCGGATCGCCGCCGAGGTGGCCCAGGCGACCGAGGATGTCGCGGCGCTCGCAGCCTCGCGCGGAGAGCCGCTTCGCATGGCGTTCCTCTACCTGCGCGGCTCGGCGGGCGTCTACTACATGTTCGGCGAGGAGTCCGGGGCGGACGAGCTCGTGGCGGCGCTGGGCGGCGTGGATGCGGCGGCCGACGCCGGGATCCGAGGCATGCAGCCGCTCACGGACGAGGCGATGCTCGCCGCCGATCCCGACGTCATCCTGGTGATGACCAAGGGCCTCGAGTCGGTCGGGGGCATCGACGGGCTCATCGCCGACCGTCCCGCGATCGCGCTCACGAGCGCGGGCCAGGATCGGCGCATCGTCGACATGGACGATCACGACATCCTCGCGTTCGGGCCCCGCTCCGCGGCGATCGTCGAGGCGCTCGCCGCCGCGGTCTACGGCGCGTGAGCGCGCGCGGACGCCGCGCCTCGCTCATGGGGCTCGTGCTCGTGGTCGTGCTCGTGTTCGGGGTGCTGCTCTCGGCGGCCGTGGGCCAGCTGGCGATCGCGCCCACCGAGGTGGTCGGTGCGGCGCTCGAGGGCATGGGCATCCGCACCTCCTGGGCGCCCGCCGCGGACGTCACCACCCAGGCGCTGTGGCAGATCCGGTTCCCGCGCGTCGCGATGAGCGTCCTGGTGGGCGCGGCGCTCGCGGTCGCCGGAGCCGTGATGCAGGCGATCTTCGGCAACCCGCTCGCCGAGCCCGGCGTGGTGGGGGTCTCCTCGGGCGCCGCGCTCGGCGCCGCGCTCGCGATCGTCACGGGCGCGGCGCTCGGCTCCGTCGCCTCGGTCGCCGCGTTCGCGTTCGCCGGCGGCGTGGGCGTGACGCTCCTCGTGTACGCGATGGCGCGCGCGAACGGCCGCACCGAGGTGGTGACCCTCCTGCTCACGGGCATCGCGGTCAACGCGTTCGCGGGCGCGGGGCTCGCGCTGCTGCTGTTCATCGGCGACTCGGCCGCGCGCGAGCAGATCGTCTTCTGGCAGCTCGGCAGCCTCAACGGCACCCGCTGGCCCGAGGTCGCCGTGGTCGCGGCGCTCGCCGCGATCGGCATCGCGGTGGCCGTGGCGCTCGCGCCGCGCTACGACCTCCTCGCGCTGGGAGAGCGCACGGCCGCGCACCTGGGCGTGCGGGTCGAGCGCCTGCGCATCGTCTCGATCCTGGTGGTCGCCGTGCTCACCGGCGCCGCGGTCGCGTACGCGGGCATCATAGCGTTCGTGGGGCTCGTGGTGCCGCACGTCATGCGGCTCGTGCTCGGCCCCGCGCATCGTGCCCTGCTGCTTGCCAGCGCGCTGGGCGGCGCGGTGCTGCTCACGTACGCCGACGTGGCGGCGCGCACGCTCGTCGGGGGCGCGGAGCTGCCGATCGGGCTGCTCACCTCGCTGGTCGGCGGACCGTTCTTCTTCTGGCTGCTGCGCCGCCAGCGCTCGCGCTCCGGAGGGTGGGCATGACGGCCGCGATCCACGCGCGCGAGGTCACGGTCCGCGTCGGCGACGCCGTGCTGGCGGACCGGGTGACCCTCGACGTGCGCCACGGCGAGCTCCTGGCGCTCGTGGGCCCGAACGGTGCGGGGAAGTCGACGCTCCTGTCCGCGCTGTCGGGTGAGAGGGAGCTCGCGGGCGGGCTCGTCGAGCTCGACGGGCGGCCGCTCTCGGCGTGGCAGCCGGGGGCCCTGGCGCGCGAGCGGGCGGTGCTCACGCAGGACAATCAGGTCGCCTTCTCCTTCACGGTGCGCGAGGTGGTCGCGATGGGCCGCAGCCCGTGGCGAGCCCGGCCGGAGGCAGACGAGGACGATGCGGTGATCGCCGAGTCGCTCGCGCGCGCCGACGTCTCCCACCTGGCCGATCGCGTGTTCGCGTCGCTCTCGGGCGGCGAGCGGGCGCGCGTCTCGCTCGCGCGCGTGCTCGCGCAGCGCACGCCCGTGGTCATGCTCGACGAGCCCACCGCCGCGCTCGACATCCGTCACCAGGAGGAGGTCTTCGCGCTCGCACGGTCGCTCGCGAAGAGTGGAAGCGCGGTGGTGGTCGTGGTCCATGACCTCTCGCTCGCGGCCGCCTACGCCGACCGCATCGCGGTGCTCGACCGCGCCCGGCTCGCGGGCCTCGGCTCTCCGCGCGAGGTGCTGGTGCCCGAGCTGCTCGAGCCCGTCTACGGGCTCGACGTGCGCGTGATCGAGGACCCGGACACCGGTCTGCCGGTGGTGCTGCCGCGCCGCTGACAACGCTCACCTGCTCGCGACATGAGGAAGCCCCCGACCTTGCGGTCGGGGGCTTCCTCATGTGCGGTGGGCGTCAGGCCCGGCGTGCCCTCCGGATCCCGAACGTCAGCCCGGCGGCCAGCAGCGCGCCCGCGCCGACGGCCCACGGCCACCACGGCGACGGCGCGTCGCCCGCGGGCTCCGCTGCCGCATCGTCCGCCGCCGCCTGGTCCTCGACCGCGACGTCGGCCAGGGGCTCGGAAGTCTCCTCGACGGCGGGCTCGGGGGCCGGGAGGCCCGCGATGACACCGCCGCAGGCCTGGGCTCCGGTCACCGTGAGCGTCACCGCATCGAGCTCCGAGCCCTCGGGATAGGTGCCGAAGGCCGCGGCGCCGTCCGCGGTGAGCGTCGCAGGGATGCCCGTGAGCGTGACGGTGTCGCCGTCCGTCGAGACCTCGGCCGCGGCGGTGTCGACCGTCGCGAAGCGCACGCCGGTCTGCTCGACCGTCTCGCCCGCCTGGGTCTCGCCCGTCACGTCGAGGACGAGCGTGGCGACGCCGTCGCTCACCTCCACGGTGGGGTTCGCGAGCGTGGTGCTGAGCGCCCCGTCGTGGCCGGTGAAGAGCACCGCGCCGTCGAACGCGAAAGCGCCGCTCACCGGATCCGTGTCGAGGCCGCCGGTGCCGGCCGTCCACACGAACTGGCCGCCGTCCTGCGTCACGCCGTCGAGCTCCCAGGTGCCGTTCGCGATGGTGCCCTCGATGTACGCGCGGAACGAGTCCTTGACGCCCCACGCGAGCGTCGCATCGTCCACCAGGCACATGGTGCGCGCGGGGATGTCGAGCACGATCCCGTAGCTCTCCGTGCCCTGGAAGGTGAGCGTGTGGGTGCCCGTGAGGGAGCCGGGGAGGGCCCCGGTCCACTCGACCACGCCGTCCGCGTCCGCGCTGAGGTCCTCGGCGAGGATCGTGGGCGTCGAGTACACGACCACGCGCACGCCGGTCTCGCCGGGCTCGAAGCCGCTCACGCGGAGGGTGACCACCTCGCCGCGCAGCAGGGCGGCCAGCGTGGCGTCGTCGAGGACGATGCCGGTGGTCGCCGGAGGCGTCGACGGCACGTCGCTGGCGGACGATGCGGTCGTCGCGGTCGCGACCACGGTGGTGGTCGAGCTGGCGACCGGGGTGCCGGTGCCGACGGTGAACGTCACCGGGTCGAGCGCGCGTCCGGCGGCGTAGAAGCCGTCGAAGGCGCGGGCGCCCGCGGACGTGAGCGTGGCGGGGACGTTCGCCCAACGGATCGCGCCGTCGAGCGTGGTGCGCGTGCCCGCCGCGAGGTGGAGGGTCGCGAAGTCCACGCGCACGCCGTCGACCTCGACGCTCAGCGTCGCGCCCGTGGAGCCCAGGCGTACGTACGGGTTCGACACCGTGAGGTTGAGGTCGCCGTGATGGCCGGTGAACGTCACCGCGCCGGCGTAGCGGGCGGTGCCGGTGCGCGCGTTCGCATCGGCGTCGCCGCCGGACTGGAGGAACGTGAAGGTGCCGGCCTTCGCGCTCGCGCCGGTGACGGAGATCGCGCCCTGGGCGATCGGGCCGGTGACGTACGAGCGGAAGCCGGAGTCGACGCCCCACGTGAGGCGGCCGACCGTCTGGGTGGTGGTCGTCGTGTCGGTGTGGGTGCCGTTGCCGTTGCCGGTGTTGGTGTTGGTGCCGCTGCCGCCGGACGACGATCCGCCCGAGCTCGAGCCGCCGGACGAGGACCCGCCGGACGACGAGCCGGAGCCGGCGTCGACGGCGCCGTTGGCGCCGACGGTGAACGTCACCGGGTCGAGCGTGCGGCCCGCCTCGTAGATGCCGTCGAAGGCCTTGGCGCCCGCCGAGGTCAGGGTCGCGGGTGCTGCGGTCCAGCGCGTCGCGCCGTCGGCCGTGGTGCGGGTGGCGGCGGAGAGGTCGAGCGTCGCGAAGTCGACCCGCGTGCCGTCGACCGCCGCGGTGAGCACGGCGCCGGTGGCGGTGAAGCGGACGCGCGGATCGGCGATGGTGAGGTCGAGCGCCCCGTGGTGGCCCGTGAACGTGACGGAGCCTGCGTACCTTGCGGTGCCGGTGCGTGCATCGGCGTCGGCGTTGCCGCCGGACTGGGTGAAGGTGAAGAGGCCGTTCTTCGCGGTCGCGCCCGTCACCGTGATGCTGCCCTGCGCGATCGGGCCCGTGACGTAGGAGCGGAAGTCCGCGTCGACGCCCCACACGAGGGTGCCGACGGCGGGCTCGGTGGAGGCGCCGCCGTCGCCGTCGCCCGTGCCGGTGTCGCCGTCGCCCGTGCCGGTGTCGCCGTCGCCGTCGCCCGCATCGTCC
>NZ_BBMB01000017.1 GCF_000971235.1 Demequina subtropica | reverse complement strand
ACACCCCGACGCGGAGGCAAAGCCGCACTCCATGTGGACCTCCCCCAACGCGTACCCCAGTGACCACCACGCCCCCACGGCGCCCACCCCCACGGCAGGCGCCACACCGGCATGCCTCGGCGGCGCGACGGGACGAGCGAGGTGTCGAGCAGCCGCGGCGGGGCGAGGGAGCGGCCCCGCGAGCGGCCACTACTCCACTGTGAGCTCGGCCCCCACCTCGAGCGCATCCGCCGACGGCCCGGCCGCGACACGGTAGCGACCCGGCTGGACCCGCAGCGCGCCCTCGTGGAGCCAGTCGTCCGCGGCGCCCGGCAGGCGCAGCGAGCCGTCCCACACCGACAGCCGGGCGACGGGGAACGACAGCGCGACGGCGCGCGTCTCGCCCGGGGCGAGCCGCACCCGCGCATACGCGACCAGGAGCCGGCGCGGAGTCGGGATCTCGAAGTCGTCGGCGGGCTCCACGTACAGCTGCACCAGCTCCTCGGCGTCGCGCGCACCCGAGTTCGTCACGGTGACCGTGGCGGAGACCACCTCCTCGTCGGGCCGCGCCAAGAAGGCGGAGTGCCGATGCGTGGGCGCGGGCGCCGCGGCCACATCGGAATCCAACGACACCGCGTCGTAGGAGACGGACCCGTACGTCAGCCCATGCCCGAACGCGAACGCATACGGCTCGGGCTGATGCCGGTATGTGGCCTGCTGCCGCAAGGTGTCGTAGTCGAACAGGTCCCCGGCCTGGTCCGGCGAGGCCGGCCACGACTGCGCCAGCCGCCCACGCGGCTCCACGTCGCCCGCCAGCACGGACACGAGCCCGCGGCCCATCTCCTGGCCGCCGTGGCTCGACCACACGACAGTCGGGGCATCGGCGACGCCGGAGGGAAGCACATAGGGGAAGCTCGACATGATCGCGAGCACCGCCCTCGGGTTGGCCGCGCTGGCCGCCCGCCACACCGCCGCGGCGGACTCCGGCAGCCACAGGTGCGGCCGGTCCTCGGTCTCGCGCCCCGCGAGGTGCGGGTCGTTGCCCACCGCGACCACCACGGCATCGGCCCCGGCCGCCGCATCCGCGACGGCGGTGAGCCCGGAACGCACGGTCTCCACCCGGAACCGCTCGGCGGTGTCGACCGTCACCGCGTCGGCCGCGACCAGGCCCGAGTCCCGCCACGCCCTCAGCCAGCGGCCCGAGCCCAGGTGCAGCAGCGACCAGGTCCCGTCGGGGTGCACGTGCTTGCGGAAGCTCTCCTGCGCGACCCAGCCGCCCACACGCGTCGCGTCCGCGCGCACCGGCCAGTGCCCGCCCGTGAGCAGCAGCCTGCTCGCTTGCGAGCGCAGCGTGAGCACGCCGTCGCCCCAGTCGGCGACGTCCCACAGCGCGCCCTCGTCGCCGGAAGGAGCGGTCGCCCCCACCGTCGACCCGTCCGGGGACGCGGTCAGATACGCGCCGGACGATGCGGCGCGCAGCGAGACCACGTCCGCACCCGTCGCGACCGTCACGGCCGTGCCCGGGAAACGCTCCGCGAGCGCACCAGCGACGGTCGACTTGTAGGGCGGCGTGCCCGAGTACCAGTCCGTGAGGATGTCGTCCGCGAGCGGGCCGACCACCGCGACCCTCGCAGGCGCGGCGAGGGGCAGCACGCCGGCCGAGTTGCGCAGCACCACCACGGATGCCGCCACGGCCTCCCGGGCGAGCGCGCGCGACGCCTCGGTGTCGAGGTCGTCCGCCGTCACCGACGCGTACGGGTCGAGCGAGCCGTCGAGCTCGCCCGTGCGCACCCGCAGCCCAAGCAGGCGCAGCACCGCGCGGTCCACGTCCTCCATCGTCAGCAACCCGTCGGCGAGGGCGGCGGTGACCTGCGAGATCGTGGGGGAGGAGTCGGCATCGTTGTCCGTGAACGAGTCCATCCCCGACCGGATCAGCGCCGCCGCGCCGTGCACGAAGTCCGGCTCCTCCCGCTGCGTGGTGACCAGGAACGTCGGCGCCGCCGCATCGGACACCACCGCGATGGAGCCCGGCGCCCACGAGCGCGCCTCCGTGACCAGCTCGGGCTGCGTGTGCGCCGCCTTCCCGTTGACGCGGTTGTAGGCGAGCATCATGCCGCCCGCCACGCCGGCCTCGAGGGCGCACCGGAAGGCCGGCAGCTCCTCCTCGTGCAGGGTCCGCAGCGACATCTCCGAGGAGGTGACCGAGCGGTCCGTCTCGTTCGAGTAGCCCAGGAAGTGCTTGAGCGCCGGCACGGTGCGCCACACGCGCTCGTCACGCCCTCGGAGCCCCTGGGCGTAGGCCGCCCCGAACAGACCGGTCACGTGGGGATCCTCGGAGTAGCCCTCCTCGTTGCGCCCCCAGCCCGGGTGGCGCAGCGTGTTGACCACCGGTGCCCACACGTTGAGGCTCACCGAGGGCTTCTCGGCGCGCTTGGCGCGCACCTCGGTCGCGGAGGCCGCGCCCACGCGCTCGATGAGGTCCGTGTCCCACGTCGCCGCGAGCCCGACAGGCTGCGGGAACACGGTCGCGGTGCCCATCCACGCGGCTCCGTGAAGCGCCTCGCAGCCCGTGTGGAACTCGCCGAGCCCGAGCCGCTCGATGGGCGCCACCGCCTGGTGCAGCATCGCGATGCGCTCCTCGGGCGTAAGCCGTGCGAGCAGGTCGCGGGCGCGCTCCGCGGTGGGCAGCGACGGGTCGCGGAACGGTTCGGTCATGCGTGGTCTCCTTCGATGAGCACGATGGTGCGGCCGGGAGCGACCTCGACCTCGCCGGCGAGCTCCTCGCCGGTGAGCAGGTCGCGGCCGGGCCGCGGCAGGGTGACACGGCCGGGGACGTCGCCGTGGTGGAGCAGGAACAGCGCGTCGCCGCGGCGCACGGCCTCGACGCCGGCCGGGAGGTCGGGCAGGACGCCCGCGATGCCCGCGCCCGTGAGGGCGTCGGTGAGGACGGAGGCGAGCGCATCGTCCGACACGACCGCGCCGAGGTACCAGGCGCTTCCCGTGCCGACCGTGCGACGGGTGACCGCCGGCAGCCCGGCCAGGTGGCCGGGGCCGAAGGTTGCGAGCACGTCGGCGCCCGAGGCGCGCAGGCGCTCACCCAGGATCGAGGCGGTCGGGGAGGCGGGGGCCGAGGACCATGCTGCGGTCGGCACGAGCGCGGTGGGCGACGAGGGCAGCCCGGCCCACTCCTCGCCGCTCACCCCGAGCAGCTCCGCGAGCAGCACGGGGGAGCGGCCCACCTGGATGTGCCCCCGCGCGTCGGCGACGCCGCTGTAGGGGCCCACCACCACGGTCGCGCCCCGCGCCACGGCCGCCTCGAGGGATGCGGCGAAGGCGGGCTCCACGATGTACGAGTGCGGCACCAGCACCGCGTCGTAGCCGTCGAGCGGGGCGCCCGGTCGCACCAGGTCGACGGCGACCCCGAGCGACCACAGCACCCGGTACCAGCGCTGCGCCTGCTCCACGGTGTCGAGCAGCGACGTGGGGCGGCCGGGCTCGGACGCGGCCCACCAGGACTCCCAGTCGAAGGCCATCGCGACGCGCGCCTCGATGCGCCCGCCCACCACGGGGGCGAGCGCGGAGAGGCCCTCGCCGAGCGCGCACACGGTCCGGAAGACCTCGGAGTCCTCGCCGGCGTGGGGGAGCATCGCCGAGTGATGGCGCTCCGCGCCCGCGGTCGCCTGGCGCCACTGGAAGAAGCAGATCCCGTCGGCCCCGCGCGCGACCGCCTGGTACGAGTCGAGCAGCGCCTGGGCGCGGCTCTTGGGCAGGTTGTGCGGACGCCACGAGACGGCGTTGATCGCCTGCTCCATGAGCAGCCACGGCCGGCCGCCGCCGAGCGAGCGCATGAGGTCCTGCACCATCGCCGCGTCCGCGGCGGAGTGGGGCTGGGAGTGATCGGGGTACTGGTCGTCGGCGATGACGTCGACCTGGTCCGCCCACGTCCAGTAGTCGACGTGGGGGAAGAAGCCCATGAAGTTCGTGGTGATCGGCTGGGTCGCGCCCGCCTCCCGGATCGCATCGCGCTGCTCGGCGTAGCACGCGAGCATCATGTCGGAGCTGTAGCGGCGGAAGTCGAGGTTCTGCGTCGGGTTCACCAGGTACGGCATCGCGCGCGGCGGCAGCACCTCCTCGAACGCCCGGTACCCCTGCGACCACACCGCGGTGCCCCACTCGCGGTTGAGCGTCGCGATGTCGCCGTACTTGCGCTGGAGCCACGCGCGGAACTCGCGCGCCGCCTCGTCGCCGTGGTCGAGCTGTCCGTACTCGTTGCCCACGTGCCACATCACCACGGCCGGGTGGTCGACGTACCGAGCCGCGAGGTCGCGCGTGAGGGCGAGGGCATGCTCCCGGTACACGGCCGAGGCGGGCGTGAACTGGTTGCGCGAGCCCGCCGCGAGCCGGACCCCGTCCGCCGTCACGGGCAGGGTCTCCGGGTGGAGGATCCCGAGCCACGGTGGGGGCGAGGCGCTCGGCGTCGCGAGATCGACGTCGATGCCGTGGGAGTGGAGCAGGTCGAGCACCTCGTCGAGCCACGCGAAGTTGCGCTCTCCGGGAGAGGGCTCGAGCGTCGACCAGCTGAACACCCCGACGGTCACCAGGTTGACGCCCGCGCGGGCCATCAGCGTCACGTCCTCGTCCCACGTCTCGCGGGGCCACTGCTCGGGGTTGTAGTCGCCTCCGAAGCGCACGCGCGGGCGTGCCGGGGCGGGGTCAGGGTGCGTCATCGGATCCTTCTCGCTACATCGTCGAAGCGCTTCAACAAATCGACCCTATACTACCCAGGTGGCACAGTCGCACCTGCGCGAAGACGCGCTCCACCTGCTCCGGTACACCCATCCCGCGGCCCGCTGGCTCGAGGCCCTGCCCGTGGGCAACGGGCGCCGCGGCGCCATGTGCGACGGCGGTGTCGGCACCGCGCGCCTGTGGCTCAACGATGCGACCGCGTGGTCGGGTCCGGTCCCGGGCGGACCGCTCGCGGGCATCGCCGCGCCCGGCCGCGCGACCCTCGACCAGGTCCGCGCCGCGATCGAGCGGGGCGACACCGCCGAGGCCGAGGCCCTGCTCCAGACCCAGCAATCCCCGTGGACCCAGGCGTACCTGCCGCTCGGCTGGCTCGACATCGAGACCGGCGAGCCGGACGCGGAGCTCGACGCGTATGCGCGCGAGCTCGACCTCCGCACAGGCGTCGCCCTGCACACGTACGCGGCGGGCGGCGTGACGATGCGCCACCGCACCTGGGCGGACGCCGTCACCGGCGCGATCGTGCACGTGGTCGACGCCGATGCGGCCGTCGCCTTGCGCGTCAGCGTCGGCAGCCTGCTGCGGGAGGCCGGCGCGGGCATCCGAGGCGATCACGGGTTCCCCGAGTGGCGATTCGACCTGCCCGTCGACGTGGCGCCCGGCCACGAGCAGCCCGACGATCCCATCCGCTACGCCTCCGACGGCCGCACCGGCAGCATCACGATCCGCCCGGGAGGGGCGTGGACGCTGTCCGACGGCGTCCTCGCATGCGAGCCCGCCGCCCTTCACGTGCTGGTCATCGCGACCGGGACATCGCCCGACATCCCCGGCGTGCCGGCGCCGCGCGTCGACCTCGCGGCGATCGACCTCGCCGGGACGGGCGCAGCCGACCGCCTGCTGGCGGCCCACGAGTCCGCGCACGCCGCCCTCTACGAGCGCTGCACGCTGTCGCTGCCGTCCGCACCGGGCGCGGAGGCGCTCGACTCCGACGCACGGGTGGTCGCCGCCGCCGAGCACGCCGACCCGGGCCTCGCCGCGCTCGCGTTCCACTACGGGCGCTACCTGCTGCTCGCCTCGTCCCGCGCGGGCGCCCTCCCCGCGAACCTCCAGGGGATCTGGAACGCCGAGCTCCCGGGACCCTGGTCGAGCGCGTACACCACCAACATCAACCTCGAGATGGCGTACTGGCACGCCGAGACCACGAACCTCCCGGAATGCCACGAGCCGCTGCTCGACTTCATCGCGCGCGTCGCCGCGACCACCGGGGCCGAGGCGGCCCGCGCGCTCTACGACGCCGACGGCTGGGTGCTGCACCACAACTCGGACGCCTGGGGTCACGCGGCCGCGGTCGGCGCCGGCCACGGCGACACCGCGTGGGCCTTCTGGCCGCTCGGCGGCACGTGGCTCGCGCTGCACCTGTGGGACCACTACGCCTTCGGGGGTGATCTGGAGCTGCTGCGCGAGCGTGCGTGGCCCGTGCTCGAGGGCGCGGCGCGCTTCGCGCTCGGCTGGATCCAGGGCGACGACGAGCGCGCGTGGACCAGCCCCTCCACCTCGCCCGAGAACCACTACGTCGATGCGCGCGGCGAGGTCCGTGCCGTCGCGGTGAGCTCGACCATGGACGTCGCGCTCCTGCGCGAGCTCGCGGCGGCCTGCCGCGACGCCGCCGCCGCGGTCGGCGACGGAGGAGAGGCGCCCGCGTGGGTCGACGCGCTCCTCCAGCGCACCGCGGCCCTGCCCGACCCCCAGGCGGGCCCCGACGGCACGCTCCTCGAGTGGGACCGGCCGCGCGACGAGTCCGAGCCCCTGCATCGTCACCTCTCGCACCTGGTCGGGCTGTTCCCCTACGCCCAGATCACGCCCGAGGGCACGCCGGCGCTCGCGGATGCGGCGGCCGCGTCGATCCTCGGGCGCGGGCCCGAGTCCACCGGCTGGGCCCTCGCGTGGCGCACCGCGATGTGGGCGCGCCTCGGCGAGGGTGCGCGCGTCGAGCGTCAGCTCGCGCTCGCGCTACGTCCCGCGTCCGCCGGGGGAGAGGAGCACCGCGGAGGGCTCTACCCCAACCTGCTGAGCGCCCACCCGCCGTTCCAGATCGACGGCAACATGGGCCTCACCGCGGGCATCGCGGAGGCGCTGCTGCAGTCGCACGGCGGCGTGATCCGGCTGCTGCCCGCGCTGCCCCCGGGGTGGGCGAGCGGGAGCGTGCACGGGTTGCGCGCGCGCGGCGGGGTCCTAGTGGACATCGCGTGGCGCCACGGCGACCTGGTCGAGGCGCGGCTGCGCCACCCCGACAGGTTCGCTACCGTGACCGTGCGCACGCCCGACGGCGGCGAGCGCACCTGCACGATCGGACCCGACCGGCCCGCCATCATCGACGGCGTCACGAGCGCCCCGGAGGACACGCATGCGCATCGACCCTGACAACCGGACGGTTCAGGGGCTCACCGAGTTCCTCGAGTTCGTGGGCCTCAACCTGGTGTACCTGGTGACGTGCCTCCCGGTGGTGACCATCGGCGCGTCCACGAGCGCGCTGCTCGAGGTGACGATCCGCTACTCGGACGACGAGCGCGGCCGCCCGCTCCCGGACTACCTCCCGGCCTTCCGCCGCAACCTGGTCCCGGGGCTAGTGGCCTTCGCTGCGCTGCTCCTGCCCGCCGGCCTGCTCGCGTTCTCCGCGATCTTCTGGCTCGCGCAGCAGACCATCCCGACCACGGTCGCGGGCTTCATCGCCATCGCTGCGGGCGTGTACCTGCTCGCGGCCTTCGGCTACGCGACGGCGCTCATCGCGCGCTACCGGAACCCGCTGCGCCAGATGCTGCGCAACGCGCTGCTGCTGCCCATGGCGGAGCCGCTGCGGACCGCGGGGCTCATGCTCATCCCGGCCGCGATGGTGTCGCTCGCGATCGTGTTCCCGCCCGTGTGGATCCTCATCCTCACCGTCGGCTTCTCGGTGGGCGCCTACGGCGCGGCCTTCCTGCTGCGCGCGGTCTTCTCGCGCCACTCGTGACCTGAGACGCGCCGCGCGCCCTTCGCTATGCTCGCGTCCATGACCAGGACGCGGTTCCGCTGGGGATGGGCCGGCGCGGCGCTGGGTGCGCTCGCGCTCGGCGCGCTCGCGTTCGTCTCGCTCTCGAGCGTCGGATGCGCCTCCGTCGCCGTGGACGATGCGGGAGCCGCTGGCGGCTCGTGCGCCCCGGGCGTCGTGGACCGGGTGGGCCTCGTGCTGGTGGCGGTGCTCACCCTCGGCGCGGTCGCCTACGCGCTGGCCCGCGCGCTGCGGCGCCCTGCCTGACAGAGCGGAGCAGGGCAAGAAGAAGGGCCCCGGGGGTATCCCCGGGGCCCTCCCTCATGAGCTGATCGGATCAGCCGGCGAACTCCGCCGCGATGGCGACGCGCGCATCGTTCTGCGCCTGTGCGTTGGCCATGTCGACCTCGAGCACCTGCTGGTAGCCCAGGCCATCGGCGGTGGACTGCAGCTCGGAGAGCAGGCTCTCGAACTGGGCGTCGTCCTTGGCGAACACCATCTGCCACGAGTACTGCACCACGATCGCCTTGATCTGGTTGCGCAGCGTCTCGATCTCCGACGTGTCGGTCGGGACCACGAAGCTCGCACCCGGCGCGACCAGGAGCTTGTCGTTGTCGCGCAGGTAGTCCATCGTGGTGGTGGCGCCGCCCATCTGAGCGGACCAGTCCTCGGACAGCGGCGTCTCGACGAGCGCCTGGTACGACGGCCAGAACTTGTACGAGAACGGGTAGCCGGTGGCCGTGTCGGTGTCGTTCGGCAGGACCGCGCTCACGTTGAGCGTCGAGGTGCCGTCGATGTAGCCGCCGCCGCCCCACTCCTCGGGAACGGTCGCGTCGCCGTCGAGGAACACGGCCTGACCGAACTCGGTGAGCTCGGGCTCGCCGCTCGCGCCCATCTCCCAGGTGAGGCCCTCGGGACCGGCCGCACCCATCGTCTGGGAGTTGTTCATGTACGTGCCCTCGGCGGAGTACAGCCAGTCGACGAAGGCCGCGATGCGCTCCGGGTCCTCGGCCTGCGAGCCGATCGCGATGACCTGCTTGCCGCCGTACGCCTCAGCGCCGTAGGAGAACACCTGCATGTCCTCGAGCGGGGCGATCTCGAAGCCCTTGCCCTCGGCCATGTGGTCCGCGGTGTTGTACGCGGACTGGCCCAGCCACGGCCACCACGAGAACAGCACCTGGCCGTTCTGGAACTTCGACCACAGGGTGTCGTAGTTCTGCGTGGTGGACTCCGGGTCCACGAGCCCCAGCTGGTTCGCCTCGTAGTAGAAGCGCATGGTGCGGATGTACTCGGAGTCGGAGTCGAGGATGCTCTGGTACTCCGAGCCGTCGGCCTTCGCGAGCACGAAGCCGATCTCGTCGAAGCCGTAGAAGCAGGTCGGCTGCTTGCCGGTGACCATCATGTTGCCGTCCCAGTCCTTGAACAGCGACAGGGCGTAGACGTTCTGGCCGTTCTCGGCCTTCGGCTCGAGGTCCTGCATGTCCTTGAGGACGGGCAGGAGGTCCTCGAGCGTGCTGATCTCGGGGTAGCCGAGCTCCTTGTAGAGGTCCCAGCGGATGAACGGGCCGAACGTCGGGTCGAGGCCCTCGGAGGGCTCCGTCGGCAGGATCGAGGACACCGAGGTGGGGGTCGCGTACACGCCGCCCGTGCCGTCGTTGAGCTTCTGGACCGCCTGGTCGAACACCGCGACGTTCTCCATGGCGGGGTAGTACTCCGACATGTCGAGCAGCAGGCCGCCCTGGATGAGCTCCTCCATGCGCTCGCCCTTGTCGGTGACGATGAGGTCGCCCAGGTCTCCCGCCGCGACGCGGGTGTTGTAGAGGGTGTCACCGCCGCCGGCCACGTTCGGGGCGATGATGTTCAGGTTCATGTTGAACTTGTCCTTCACCACCTTGGCGAACCAGCCGCCCTGCATGCCCATGTAGTTGGCGAGGCCGTCGAACACGTCGATGGTGATCTCGTCCTCCCACTGCGTGGGGAATGCCGCGGTCTCCGTGGTGCTTCCAGTGCCCGAGGTCTCCGTGGGCGTCGGGTCCTCCGCGCTGCTGCAGGACGCCAGCGTCCCTGCAGCGAGGATGACCGATGCCGTGAGGGCCACCGTACTCTTCAGCTTCATTGCTTTCCTTTCGGGTGTGAGGTGGGGTGATGCGGTTCAGCCCTTGACCGCGCCGAGCATGATGCCCTTGACGAAGAAGCGCTGGAACAGGGGGTAGATGAAGATGATCGGCAGCACCACGAGCACGGACACCGTCATCCGGATCGAGGTGGGCGTCTGCGTCGACGCCGCATCGGCGAGGGCGCCGAGGTTGCCGCCTGCGTTCTGAGCCGCCTGCGCGAGGCTGTTGGCCTGGTTGATGAACATGTAGAGCAGGTACTGCAGGGTGTACAGGCTCTGGTCGGTGACGTAGATGAGCGTGTCCTGGAACGAGTTCCACTGCGTCACCGCGGCGAAGATCGCGACCGTCGCGAGGATCGGCGTCATGTTCGGCAGGTAGATCATGAAGAACACGCGCAGCACGCTCGCGCCGTCGACCTCGGCCGCCTCCTGGAGCTCGCGGGGCATGCCCTCCACGTATGTCTTCACCAGCACGATGAAGAACGGCTGGACCACGAAGGGCAGGACGTAGACCCAGAAGTTGTTGGTGAGCCCCAGGTTCTTCATGATGATGAACAGCGGGATCAGGCCGGCGCTGAAGTACATCGTGATGACCACGAACCGGTACCAGAACCGGCGCGCCCACATGCGCTCCTGCGTGAACATGAAGCCCAGGAAGGCGGAGGCGAGCACGGTCGCGGTGGTGCCGATCACGGTGCGCGCGAGCGACACGGCCGCCGCCATCGGGAGGCCCTGGAGGTGGAACACCTGCTCGAAGTTCGACAGGTGGAAGCCCTGCGGGAAGAGCCGGACGTCGCCCAGCGCGGAGAGGTCGTTCGCGCTCACCGAGTTGATGATGAGGTAGTAGAACGGGTACGCGCACAGCACCGCGAGGAGGATGAAGAAGCTGTAGTTGACGATCGAGAAGACGACGTCGCCGCCGGTGCGGGTGTGGCCGGTGACCTGCGTCGGCTTGTGCTCGGTGTGCGTGGTGGTCATCGCGATCCCCTAGACGAGCGACTGGCCGCGGACGCGCTTGGCGAACGCATTGACGGAGAACAGGAGCGCCACGGAGATCAGGCTCTTGAGCATGCCGATCGCGGTGGCCATCGACAGGCTGTTGCCGGTCATGCCGATGTTGTAGACGTACAGGTCGAGGACCTGGATGTGCTCCTTGTTGAAGGCGTTCTGGAACACGTAGTACTGCTCCATGCCGTTGTTGAGCAGGTTCGCGACCGAGAGCAGCAGGAGCACCAGGTACGTCGGCATGAGCTGTGGGATCGTCACGTAGCGCATCGTCTGGAAGCGTCCGGCGCCGTCCATCTTCGCCGACTCGTACAGCGAGGGGTCGATGCCCGAGATCGCGGCGAGGTAGATGATCGCGCCCCAGCCGAGACCCTTCCAGATGCTCCACAGCGTCATCGACAGCCACACGTGCTGGTCGGTGTCGAGGAACTTGATCGGCGTGGTGATGAGGCCCGAGTCGAGCAGCACGTCGTTGACCAGGCCCGTGCTCGAGAAGAGCGAGAAGGCGATCATGTAGACGAGCACCCACGAGATGAAGTTGGGCAGCGTGGTGAGCGTCTGCACCGCGTTGCGGAACCTCGTGATCTTCACCTCGTTGAGGAGGACCGCGAACAGCAGCGGCAGGATCGAGGTCGCGAGGCCCAGGAAGCTGATCGCCAGGGTGTTGGTGAGCACCTGGAGGATCTGGTCGACCTGGGTGGGGGAGCTCACGAGCAGGCGGAACCACTGGAGCCCCACGAACTCGCTGCCGGAGAGCCCGAGCGCCGGCTTGTAGTCGTAGAGCGAGTACACCCAGCCGTAGAGCGGGTAGTACGCGAACAGGAACGACAGCACCAGGAACGGTGAGATCAGCAGGAACAGCTTGAAGGACGTCTTGCGGCGCGGCTTGTCGGCGCGCACGCGGCCCTTCTTGTCGGGCGTGTGGTCGAGGGTCGTCGTGACGGCCTCGGTCACCACCACCGGCGAGCTCACCTGCTCGCCCCCGCCGCGGGGCACATCTGCGTGTTGTCCATGGCCACTCCTTCGTGATTCCGGACCTCGGGCCGCTACCGACATTCGTTGGCGGCGGCAACTTTCGAATCGCTTCGACTCAAGGTAGACGTGTCGAATCGATACGTCAACTTGCGTGGGTCACAGGTCTGCAACGATGCATGCGTCGCGGCTCAAGGCACGCGCGCGAGGAAGCCGTGGACCGCCTCGAGAGTCTCGGTGAACCGGTCGCGGTGGACGCTGTGGCCGGCGCCGTCGACGCGGGCGACCTCGCCGCGGGGGAGCAGCGCGAGCGCCTCCGCCGCGACCTCGGGGGTGACGATGGCCCCGAGGTCGGGGTCGCCCGTCACCAGCAGCGCGGGGCAGCTCACGCGCGCGAGGGTGGCGCGCCAGCGCGCGCCGAGCGCGCCGTCGAGCAGCGCCAGGGCGGCCGTGTCCAGCTGCGCCTTGGTCTCGGCCCAGGGCTCGAGCTCCGCGCGGTCCCAGCCGGGGTTGTCTCGCCGCGCGATCGCCAGGCGCTCCCCGGCGCTCATGTCCCGCATGCCTGCGAGCGATGCGACCCACGCCGCGAGGTGCGGATCCTCGCCCGTGCGCATCGTCTCCGAGGCATGGAACGGCGGGTCCTCGAGGATCACGGCGCGCACCAGCTCTGGCCGTGTCGCGGCCAGCAGCGCCGCCGTCGCGGCGCCCATCGAGTGGCCCCACACGAGCGCGGGAGCGCCGCCCAGCGCCTCGATGGTGGCCGCGACGTCCTCCGCGAGCAGGTCGAGCGTGAGCGGCTCGGCGACCCGGCACGAGCCTCCGTGGCCACGCGCGTCGGGCATCACCAGGTCGAACCCGCCGTCGAGCGCTCCGGCCACGCGGGCCCACGTCGCGCCGCCGTCCGTGATGCCGTGCAGGAGCACCAGCATCGGCCCCTCGGACCGGTGCCGCCGGTACGCCAGCTGGGCGTCTCGGCTCGCCTCGGCGCGGGCCTGGACCGTGCCTGCCTCCATCGATCGACCTCCCTGTCGCTCCCGGTGCCGCGCGCGGCACCGCGGGCGAGAATGTACCAGTTGCACCGCATCGTCCCGGCCCACCAGGCACGATGCGCGCGCCGGGCATAGCGTGGGAGTCGCGCGCGTGCGCGGAGGGAGGGACCCATGGCAGAGCACCCCGAGGCGGCGCCCCACACGCATGAGAAGCGCGAGCATTGGAGCGGCCAGACCGCGTTCATCCTCGCCGCGATCGGCTCGGCGGTGGGGCTGGGCAACATCTGGCGCTTCCCGGGCCAGGCCTACGAGCATGGCGGCGGCGCGTTCATGATCCCGTACCTCGTCGCGCTCGTGACGGCGGGCGTGCCCATCCTGTTCCTCGAGAATGCGATCGGGCACCGCTTCCGCGGCTCGGCGCCGCTCGCGATGAAGCGGGTCCACCGCAACGCCGAGGGCGTCGGATGGCTCCACGTCGCCATCTGCTTCGTGATCGGGCTCTACTACACCGCGATCATCGCGTGGGCCGTGAGCTACTTCTTCTTCAGCTTCGGGCAGTCCTACGCCGACGACCCGGCCGGCTTCTTCACGGGCGAGTACCTCGAGCTCGGCGAGGCGGGCACCGTGAGCCTGTCGTTCGTCCCGCAGGTGCTCATCCCGCTCGCCGCCGTCTGGGTGGTGACCATCGTGATCCTGGCGCTCGGCATCCACCGGGGCGTCGAGCGCCTCAACATCATCGGCATCCCCGTGCTCGTCGCGACGTTCCTGGTGATCGTGGTGCGCGCGCTGTTCCTCGACGGGGCGGCGGACGGGGTCGCGGCGCTCTTCACGCCCGACTTCGAGGCGCTCACGGATCCGCAGGTCTGGATCGCGGCGTACGGGCAGATCTTCTTCTCGCTGTCGCTCGCCTACGGGATCATGATCACGTACGCCTCCTACCGCCGCCGCCGCTCGAACATCACGGCGCCCGGCATGGTGGTGGCGTTCGGCAACAGCTCGTTCGAGCTCCTCGCGGGCATCGGCGTGTTCGCCACGCTCGGCTTCCTCGCCCACCAGCAGGGCACCACGGTCGCGGGGCTCGACAACCTGGCCGGCCCGTTCCTGTCCTTCGTGACGTTCCCCGCCGTGATCGCCGAGATGCCGGGCGGCGCATTCTTCGGGGCGCTGTTCTTCGGCTCGCTCGTGCTCGCGGGACTCACCTCGCTGGTCTCCGTGCTGCAGGTGATCTCGGCCGCCCTGCAGGACAAGTTCGGGCTGCACCCGCGCGGGGGTGCGGTCGCGGTGGGCCTCGTCTCCGCGGTGCTGTCGATCATCGGCTTCGGGACCACCACGGGCCTGTACCTGCTCGACACGGTGGACCAGTGGTCCAACCAGCTCGGCATCGTCGCGGGCGCGATCACCATGATCGCCGCCGCGCTGTGGTTCGGCCGGCGCGGGCATGAGCTCGAGCGACACCTCGCGGCCGTGTCCACGATGCGCCCGGGCCGCTACTGGCTGTGGTTGGTCAACGCGGTCGCGCTGCTGCTCATCTACATGTTCGCGGAGAAGGCAGTGAGCCTGGTCCAGGACGGCTACGGCGGCTATCCGGGCTGGTACCTCGCGGTGTTCGGGTGGGGGACCGCGGCCTTCCTGCTCGCGGTCGCGCTGCTCATGCCGCTGCTGAGATGGCGGCGCGACATCGAGCGCTTCCACGCGTGGCCGTCGCGTGAGCAGCTCGCGCTCCCCGCCGAGGTCGGGGAGCGCCATACCGAGGACTACGACCCGAGGGAGGGGCGGACATGAACGCGGACGCGCTGGTGCTCATGCTCGTGTCGATCGTCCTCATCTGGGGCGGTCTCGTGGCGTCGATCGCGTACGTCGCGCGCCGTCCGGAGAACGACCACATGCCCGACGGAGGCGAGGACACGCGCGTGCCCGACTGAACGTCCGGGTCAGGACGCGTAGTCGCCCAGGTGGTCGTCGACGATCCACGAGGCGTCCGTGGTCCGCGTCGTGAGCACCCGCGCCGAGTCCTCGACCATGAGGTAGTCGCGATACGGCCGGGGCGGGTCGCCCGAGTCGTCCCACGTGACGTCGACCAGCAGCCAGCGGCCGTCGACCAGCACCTTGTTCCACGCGTGGTCGCCGCCGGTGGCCCCCGCCGAGTCGGAGCCCGTCACCTCGACGGCCTCGAGCCCCGCCGCCCACGCCATCGCGAGGAAGGCCTGCGCGTAGCCGTTGCACACCGCGGTGCCGTCGACCAGGATCCCGTAGGCCTCCTGCGAGCGCTCGATCACGGGGGAGGTGTCCGCGACGTGCATCTCCTCGTACGCCGCCATGTCGTAGGTCGCGATCGACGCGAGGTGGTCGTGGATCGCGGCGACCTTGTCCGCGGCGCCGATCGCGGCGTTGGCCCCCGAGGTCTCGAGCCCCACCACGACGGCGGTCTGGGTTTGGAGCCGCCGGCGCTCGGCCTCCGCGTCGTCGTAGACGTAGTTCGGGACGATGCTGGTCGAGGCCGCGCGGGTCTGCACGGTCCATCCGCGCACGAAGACGTAGGGGTTCTGCGTGAGCGCCTCGCGCATCGCGTCGTCGACCGCGTCCGCGCCCTCGGACCGCGCCCAGTACGAGACGTCGATCGACTCGTCCTGGGCGACCATCGCGGTGGCGAGGTGCCGCACCAGCTCGGTGGAGCCCCCGATAGGGTAGCGGCTGTCGCCCGTGCCGGGTCGCGTCGCCTCGTTGACCGCGTCGGCAGCGATCGCCGCGACGTTGGCCGACTCGGGCAGCAGCCCGGCGGTGCTCGCGAGGCTCACCGCCAGCGCCACGGCGAGCGCGGCGAAGGTCACGCGCCAGGCGATCCGGCCGCGCCGCTTGCGGCGGTCCCGTGCGTACATCTCGAGGACCACCTGGGGGCGGATCATGCCGCGCTCGATCTTGGTGACGCGGTCCCGCACGCGGCCCGTCCACGCGGTGCCGGTCCAGTAGCGCTCGAGGTCCGTCTCGCTCGGGTCGGGGAGCCAGCCCGCCTCGGGGAGGCGCGCGGCGCGCGGTCGCGCGGGCTCGTGCCCGAACTCCGGCGTGAACTCCACGGCTTCCCCCAGCCCATGCGCCAGCGCGCATGGAGGGGAATCTAGCAGGTGGCGCGGGCGGCGTGACGGCCCTCGTATCCACGCGATTCCGTGACGCGCGTACGCGGATCTATTCAGGGTCATGCATAATGATGCATAGCGATGCAGCGCCCTCCGTGAGAGACCGACAGGAAACACCTCGCGGGTCCCCGAGGGCGCATGCGCCCTCACACCCTCGAAGGAGCACCCCCATGCGCAAGCCTGCCCTCGTCGCGATCGCCGCGATGACCGCCGTCTCGCTGTCCGCCTGCACCTACGCGTCCCAGGAGACGGGCACGTCGACCGGCGCGAGCACCGGCGCCGCCACCGCGGCCGCCGAGGGCTTCGACCCGAGCACGGTCAAGGTCAACGAGGAGGCCGTGGCGCTCCTCCCGCAGGACGTGGTGGACCGCGGCACGCTGCGCGTCGGCATGGAGACCACCTACGCGCCCGCCGAGTACCTCGACGTCGACGGCCAGACCCCGATCGGCTACGACGTCGACATCTCCGAGGCCATCGCCGCGGCGCTGGGGCTCGAGGCCGAGATCCAGTCCGCCGCGTTCGACTCGATCATCCCGTCGATCGGCACCAAGTTCGACGCCGGCATCAGCTCCTTCACCATCACCGCCGAGCGCGAGGCCGTCGCGGACATGACGTCCTACCTCAGCGTGGGCGAGGCCTACGCGGTGGCCGCGGGCAACCCTGCCGGCATCGACGCCGCCGACCTGTGCGGCGCGACCGTCGCGGTGCAGACCGGCACCATCCAGCAGGACGAGGCCAACCAGATGGCCGCCGACTGCGACGCCGCCGGCAAGGACGCGCTCGAGGTCCTCAACTACGACTCGCAGGCCGACGCCGCGACCAACGTCGTGGGAGGCAAGGCCGACGTGCTCTTCGCGGACTCGCCGATCATCGGCTACGCCGTCGCCCAGACCGGCGACCAGCTCGAGCAGCTGGGCGACGCGTTCGCGACGGCGTCGCAGGGCATCGTCACGGCGCAGGGCTCCGAGGTCACCGACGCCATCGCGCTCGCCCTGCAGGGCCTCATGGACGATGGCACGCTGAAGAGCATCCTCGACGCGTGGGGCGCCTCCGACGGCATGCTCACCACGGCCGAGGTCAACCCCGCGTCCTGACGGGAGACCCCATGAGCGCCGCATCGTCCACCGATCCCGTCCCCAACCGCATCCACGCGCGTCCGGTCCCGCGCCCCGGGCGCTGGATCGCGGCCGCCATCGTGGTGGTGCTCGCCGCGATGGCGGTGCATGCGCTCGTGACCAACCCCAAGTTCGCCTGGGACACGGTCGGGCTGTACCTGCGCGACGTCACCGTCATCCGCGGCGTCGGCTGGACGCTCATCCTCACGGTCGGGTCGATGCTCATCGGCATCGTGCTCGCGGTGGTCCTCGCGATCATGCGCCGCTCGGACAACCCGGTGCTGCGCTCGGTCGCGTGGTTCTACATCTGGCTGTTCCGCGGCACCCCGATCTGGACCCAGCTGGTGTTCTGGGGCCTCATCTCGGTGCTCTACCCGACGCTGTCGCTCGGCATCCCGTTCGGTCCCGAGTTCGTCACCTTCGAGACGCAGACGGTCATCACGGCCTTCTGGGCCGCGCTGCTGGGCCTCGGGCTCAACGAGGCCGCCTACCTCGCCGAGATCGTGCGCGCAGGCCTCGGCTCCGTGGACAAGGGTCAGGAGGAGGCCGCGCGGGCGCTCGGCATGAAGGAGTCGACCATCCTGCGGCGCATCGTCATCCCGCAGGCGATGCGCGTGATCGTGCCGCCCACGGGCAACGAGACGATCTCGATGCTCAAGACCACGTCGCTCGTCTCGGCGGTGCCGTTCACGCTCGACCTGACCTTCGCGACCAACGCGATCGGCAACCGCATCTTCGAGCCCATCCCGCTGCTCATCGTGAGCGCGTTCTGGTACCTGCTCATCACGTCCGTCCTCATGGTGGGCCAGTACTACCTCGAGCGGTACTACGGCCGCGGCACCGGCGAGTCCAAGCCTCGCGGTCGCGGCCCGCGCACACCCCGCCTCGGGCGCCAGGCGGCGATCAAGGCGTCCGGCACGGCCAAGGACGACCCGTTCCTGGAGGTGACCCCGTGAGCCCGACCCCCGCATCGTCCGCCCCCATGGTCGAGGTGCGCGAGGCGCACAAGATGTTCGGCGATCTGCACGTCCTTAAGGGCGTGGACCTCACGGTCCGGCCCGGCGAGGTGTGCGTGGTGCTCGGGCCCTCGGGCTCGGGCAAGTCCACGCTGCTGCGCTGCCTCAACGAGCTCGAGGTGCTCACCGGAGGCTCGGTGCGCATCGAGGGCGAGCTGCTCGGCTACCGCGAGGACGCGTCGGGCACGCTGCACCGGCTGCACCCGACCGCCATCGCGAAGCAGCGCTCCCGGATCGGCATGGTCTTCCAGCGCTTCCACCTGTTCCCGCACATGACCGCGCTCGAGAACGTCGTGGAGGCGCAGGTGCAGGTCCTGAAGCGCTCCAAGGCGCAGGCACGGGCGAAGGCGGTCGAGCTGCTCGAGCGCGTGGGGCTGTCCGACCGCATGGACCACTACCCGGCGCAGCTCTCAGGCGGTCAGCAGCAGCGTGTGGCGATCGCCCGCGCGCTCGCGATGGACCCCGAGATCATGCTCTTCGACGAGCCGACGTCGGCGCTCGACCCCGAGCTGGTGGGCGAGGTGCTCGCCGTGATGAAGGACCTCGCGGCGCGCGGCATGACCATGGTCGTGGTGACCCACGAGATCGGCTTCGCGCGCGAGGTCGCGGACCACGTGGTCTTCATGGACGAGGGCGTGGTGGTCGAGGAGGGGCCGGCGTCGCAGGTCATCGACGCCCCCACGCACGAGCGCACCAAGGACTTCCTCGCGCACGTGCTGTAGACCCGGTGATGCCGTGCCGGGCATGATGCGTGCCATGGCTGAGGGGCATGACGAGCGAGCGGAGGCGTGGAGCTGGCATCCCGACGACGGCCCCGCCCCGCCGGTGGTCGTCTCGGAGGGGCCGCCTGTCTTCGCCGAGCCCGTGGAACTCTCGCCGCGGGATCGGCATCCGCGATCGCCGGGGGAGAACCTGGTCCTCGCCACCACCCTGCTCTTCGCGCTCCTTCCGGGAGTGATGCTGCCGTTCGCGTTCCTCCTCCTCTGGGGCGAGGACCGCTGGCAGGGCCCCGGCAGCGGCTCCGTGCTCGCGGGAATCGCGCTCGGGTGGGTGCTCCTCACGCTGCGGGCCTTCGCCTACGCAGTCTCCGGCGGCAGGGTCGCTCCGGCGCGGTGGGTCCCGCTGGTGCCGCTTCTCGCGTCGCCCATCCTCGGGCTCGTGCTCGGGTCTGCTGGCGTGCTGTTCTTCGTGGCGCACGTGCTTTCCGTCGCGGCGATCGTGGCGCTGTACTGGCCGGTCGCGCGGTGGTGCGGGCGGGGCCTGCCGGGGTGGGCGGCGGCGGTCGCGGGGTTCGTGCTCCTGGGGTGCGCGAGCCTGGTGGTCTTCGGCGGCATCAGCTCCCTCCCGTTCACCTTCTGAGAGCCCGCGCCTCCGGTCGGCATCAGCTCGCGCGGTACGCCGCCGCCATGTCCTCGTCGCCGTGCCCCGCCTCGACGATGCGGTCCAGCCGCGCCCGGGCCCCGTCGAGGGCATCGACGCGCACCCCGGCGGAGGCGGCCGCGTCGGTGATGAGAGCGGCGTCCTTGGCGGCTGTCGCCGCCCCGAAGCTCGTCTCCGCGAGACGGTCCTCGAGGATGAGCGCGGCCTTCGCGTGAAGGTAGCCGAGGTCGAGCGGGCCGCCCTCGATGACGTCGAGGAAGGACTGCGGCTCGACGCCGAGCCCGCGCGCGAGCGCGAGCGTCTCGCCGGCCGCGTTGTTGACGGCGAGCACCCAGGAGTTCGCGACCAGCTTGAGGCGCTGCGCCGAGCCCGCCGCGGCGTCGTCCCCGGTCCACACGGTACGCGTCGCGACCGTGTCGAGCACGGTCATCGCGGTGTCGCGCACCTCGAGCGGTCCCGCCGCGAGGACCGTCAGCCGGCCCGCCTCCGCGGGCTCGCGCGTGCCCAGCACCGGCGCATCGACGAGCACCACCTCGAGCTCCTCGGCGAGCGCGACCACCTCCGGCAGCGCCTCCAGGCCCACCGTCGAGGTCTGGAGCCACAGCGTGCCCGCGCGCAGCCCGGGCGCGGCCTGACGCATCACCTCGATCACGGCGGCGCCGTCGTGGACCATGGTGAGCACCGCATCGGCCTCGTGGACCGCCTCCGACGGGGTCAGCGCGACCGACGCGCCGTCGGCGGCGAGCGCCGCGGCCGTCGCGTGCGTGCGGTTCCACACCCGGACCTGGTGGCCGCCGCGCACCAGGTTGCGCGCCATCGCCGCGCCCATGATGCCGGTCCCGAGCACCGCGACGGCGAGCGGACGGGGTGCGGCGGCGGGGTTGTCGGACATGGGTGCTCCTCGGGTCGGGTGACGGTGGGTCCGTGAGGACAACGGCTGGCGCGTCCTCGCGCTTCCCTCGCGTAGCCTCGGGGCGTGCGTCCCGTCCTTGCAGCCCTTGTGGCACTCTCGCTCGCCGGCTGCTCGTGGCTCGGCGGCTCGGACGGCCCCGAGCCCAGCGTCGACATCGGCGAGCCGACCTCGACCGAGCTTCCCGCGCCGTCCGCGACCGCGTCCCAGGAGCCGTCCGCCGCATCGTCCACGCCGGACGCCGATGCCGTGGACGTCCCGGTCGAGGTGATCGACCTCGCCGAGCATGGGTCCTACGGGGTGGTGACGCTCGACCTCGACAGGTGGGACGTCCACGTCGACTGGCCGCAGGATCCCGACGGCACCGACCTGGCGGAGTACATCGACGCGCATCCCGGCATCGCGGTCCTCACCAACGCCGGGATCTTCTCCGACGACCTCACGCCCGGCGGCCTCCTGGTGGCTGACGGCGAGGAGCTGCGCGCCCTCAACCTCGCGGACGGCTACGGCAACTTCCATCTCAAGCCGAACGCGGTGTTCGAGATCCTTGAGGACGGGACCGCCGCGATCGTCGACTCGACGCTGTACGAGCCCGAGGGCGTCGCGCAGGCGACCCAGTCCGGGCCCGCGCTGCTGCTCGACGGCGAGATCCACCCGCAGTTCACCGAGGGCAGCGCCAACTCCGCGCTGCGGACCGGGGTCGGGGTCAGCCCCGACGGCGGCACCGTGTACTTGGTCATCACCCGCACCTACGTCAACCTGTGGGACTTCGCGACGATGTTCCGTGACGAGCTCGGGGTCGAGGACGCGCTCTACCTCGACGGCCAGATCTCGCAGCTGTGGATCTCGGGCGGCAGCGAGCCCACGTCCTTCCTGGGTCCGTATGCGGGCGTGATCGCCGCCTATCCACGCTGAGCGGGCGCTAGCGTCGTGCCATGACGCTCGACCTGCCCGCGGCCCGCTGGACCGCGTCACGCCTGGGATCCGCGCCCACGGAGGTGTTCTTCGAGGCCTCGTCGATGTCGGAGGTGTGGGGCCTCCGCCTCGACGACGGGCGCCGCGTCGCCGTGAAGCGGCGGGGCGGGGGAGAGCGGCTCGCGATCGTCGCGCGCGCCCACCGGGCGGCGCTCGGTGCCGGGATCGATGCCCCCGACCTCGTGGCGGGACCCGACCTGCTCGAGCACGATGCGTGGCTCACGGCCGAGGAGTGGCGCCCCGAGGGGGCGTTCACCCCGGACGGCGACGCTCCGGTGCTGTTCGGGCGGCTGCTCGCGCGCATCGTCGCCGCGCTCGCGGAGGTCGGGGCGGAAGGGCTCGAGCCGACGCCCTGGCTCCACTACGACCACGGCGACGCCGCGCGGGTGTGGCCGCCCGCATCGTCCTCGCGCTGGGACCCGCACCGGATCGAGGCCGATCTGCCGCCCGCCCTCGCGGCCCTCGCGGCGGCCGCGCGCGACAGGCTCGCCGCGAGCGACCTGCCCGCCGTGCTGGGACACGCGGACCTCAACGGGCTGAACGTCCGCTGGGTCGGCGAGCACGCGATCGTGCACGACTGGGACTCGATCGCGCTTCGCCCCGAGGCGGTCCTGGTCGGCACGCTCGCGCTCGATCACCCGGCGGCACCGGACGCGGGCGCGGCGGCCGACATCGCGACGGGCGCGCGTGTGATCGCCGCCTACGAGGAGGCGACGGGGCGCGCGTTCGCGGCCGACGAGGTCGAGGTCGCCTGGGCGACCTCGGTGTGGCTCGGGTGCTACAACGCCGCCTTCGAGCATCTGCATGGCGCCCCGGGCGCGGTGACCGCGGCGATCCTGCGCGACGGGGAGGAGCGGCTCGCGCTCGCGGGTGTGTGACCGCGAGCGCGAGCCGTCGCACGTCACGTGACGATCAGCCACATGCCCGGGACCAGGGAGGACGCAGCGAGGTCGCGCGCCTCCGCGGGGCAGGAGACGCGGGCGTCGTAGCCGTCGAGCCGGAAGTGGCTCACGGGCCCGCCCCGGTTGACGTCCTGCGACGAGCACTCGTGCCACTGCAGGTCGTCCGCGCAATACGAGACGCCGATGCCGCCGACGACGGCGAAGGACGTGCCCTGGTCGTGGAGATGCGTGACGCCGCGCTCGAGGGCATCGCCGACGATGGCGCGACCCGCGGGGTGGAGGCGCCAGTGCTCGACCGCCGTCCCCTCGGTCACGTCGACGCCGGTGGCGGTGACGGCGACGACGGTGAGCAGCCTCGGGTGGCGGTTGGCGAGCGCGCGCTTCGCCTGGATGAAGTGAGGGCTGTGGCCCGGGGTCGACAGGCCGCAGTGGCGGAGGGGTGAGGTGGGCATGGGTGCTCCTTGGTTCCGTGCTTCCGCGGGCCGGTCGACGCGCGGCGGATCTTCCTCCAGGGGCACCGTGTCGGGAACGCGGTTGCCAGCCGGCGAGCTGAAGGGCTTGGCGCCGGGCTTCTTGATCCTCCGTGAAGGCTAGCGCGACGGTCCGACAGCGCGCGGGTGCACCGCGTCACCTGGGGATCCCACCGGCGCGCAGGATTCCGCCGAAACCGACCACGGCCTACCGCTGGGGTGGGTGCGGGGGTTAGCGTCGCGTCGGGGGCGTCCGCCCCTGCTGGCGAGTCCCCGGAGGGTTCCCATGACCGTCGCCGAGTCCGCCGCGCCCCTCACGGCGCGCGAGCGCGAGCAGATCGAGGCGGTCAACGCCTCCGGACGGCCCGGGGTGGTCCTCATCCACGGGCTGTGGGCCGTCGCGGACGGCTGGAAGCCCTGGCAGGAGCTCCTCCTCGAGCACGGGATGGCCTCCGTCGCCGTCGCGTGGCCGCGAGAGCCCGAGACCTTCGAGGCCGCGCTCGCGGATCCTGACGCCGTCGCGGGCGTGGGGATCCAGGAGGCCGCCGACCACGTCGCCGCGGTGATCGGCGCGCTCGACCTGCCGCCGTTCGTGGTGGGCCACTCGTTCGGCGGGCTGCTCGCGCAGAAGGTCGCCGGGCTCGGCCTCGCGCGCGCCACCGTCGCGATCGAGCCCGCTCCCATCAAGGGCGTGCTGCCGCTCCCGCTCCCTGTACTGCGGGCCTCGTCGCCGGTGCTCGCGAACCCCGCGAACCGTTCGCGCGCGATCCGCCTCACGCTCCCGCAGTTCGAGTACGCGTGGGCGAACGGGCTTGGCAAGGAGGAGGCGCGGCGCCTGTGGGAGACGATGCACGTCGCGGCTCCCGGGCGCCCGCTGTTCCAGGCCGCGGCGGCGCGCTTCCAGCCGCGGTCCGAGGCCTCGGTCGACCTCGACAACCCCGCCCGCGGCCCGCTGCTCATCATCGGCGGCGAGCTGGACCACCTGGTCGCGCCAGCGATCAACCGGGCGACCCTCAAGCTCCAGAGCCGTAACGCCGGCTCGACCGAGTTCCGCGAGTTCCCCGGGCGCGGCCACTCGATCGCGATCGACGCGGGCTGGCGTGAGGTCGCGGACGCCGTGATCGCGTGGCTGGAGGAGCACGCGGGTCCGTGACCTCGCCGCTCGCCGAGCGCCGTGCGCATCGTCCCGGTTAGTGTCGAGGTGCGATGACATCGATCGAGCTCACGCCAGCCGAGCGCGCGCAGGTCGACGCCGCGAATGTGGCGGACGGCCCCGCCGTGGTGCTCGTCCACGATCTCTGGACGCTCGCCGCGATCTGGGATCCGTGGCTCGAGCCGCTCGCGCAGGCGTCGCTGACCCCGGTCGCGGCCGCGTGGCCCCGCGAGCCCGACTCCGTCGCGACGGCGCTCCGGCGCCCCGACCGGCTCGCGGGCGTCGGCCTCGGCGAGGCCACGGGCCGGATCACGGCGCTGATCGCCCTGCTGCGCGAGCCCCCGCTCGTGGTCGGGCACTGCTTCGGCGGGCTGATCGCCCAGAAGCTCGCGGGCCGGGGTCTCGCGCGTGCGACCGTCGCGATCTGCCCCGCGCCGATGAAGGGCTCGATCCAGGCGCCCGAGACGATGCTCGTCGCCGCCGCGCCCGTCATCGGCGATCTCGCGAACCGGGACCGTGCGATCCGGTTCACGTTCCCCGAGTACCGGTACGCGTGGGCGTCCACCGTGCCGCGCGAGGAGGCGCACGAGCTGTGGGAGACCACGCATGTCCCTGGCTCGGGGCGCGCGGTGTTCGAGGTCTCGCGCTCGCGCTTCGAGCGCCGGTCCCCGGCGAGCGTCGACACGGTCAACCCGGAGCGCGGTCCCATGCTGGTCGTGGGCGCGGGTCACGATCACCTTGTCCCGCCCGAGATGGCGGCATCCACGTTCCGCATCCAGAGCCGCAACCCGAGCCCCACCGACTTCGTCGAGTTCCACGACCGTGGACACTCGCTCACGCACGACTCGCGCTGGCCGGAGGTGGCCGACCGCGTGATCGACTACCTCGCGCGGCACCGCCGGCCGGCGTAGCTCAGACGCCGAGGATGGCGCAGAGCCGGTCGCGGTTCGCGCGGATCGAGGCGCGGTGCCCCGCGAGCCAGTCGCCGCTGAACCCGCGCGGCTCGATCTCGACGAGCTGCACCGCCATCGACCAGAGGCGGTAGAGCGCGACCCGGAGCTCGGCGGCGCGGTCCATGGTCAGGGGAGCCCCGATGGCGGACTCGTAGCCGCGCACCTTGGCGGGCTCGAACGGGCCGGACGAGTGCGTCTCGCCCCCCGCGAGCCCCCACAGGGGGTCCCCGAACAGCGACCGCTCGAAGTCGACCACGCCCGTGACCTGCCCCGTGCTCGGGTCGACGAGCACGTTGCCGTGCCACAGGTCAGCGTGCACCAGCGAGGGCGCCGTGACCTCCGCGAGCGCCGTGCTCGCGGCATCCAGGCCCGCCCGCAGGCGTCGGGCCTCGACATCGACGCCCCAGGCCTCGGCATCGTCCGCCGTGGCCTCGATCAGGCGATGCATGAAGCCCGGCCAGGTGTCGCCGCCCAGGCGGAAGCGCTCCGCCGGCATGCCGAAGCGCGGGCCTCGCGCGCGCCCGAGCTCCGCGAGGATCGCGCCGACCTGCTCGGATGCGCGCTCGTTCGCCTCGGGCGTCATGACCGGGGCTGCGTCGTCCCACGGCATGCCAGGCATCATGGTCATGACGAGCACGTCCACGTCCGCGTGCGTGCGCGAGAAGTCGTCGAGGAGCACGCGCGGGGCCGGCACGTCGAGCTCCGCGACGAGCGCGAGGTTGTCCCGTTCGCATCGCAGCATGTCGTGCTCGTAGGCGAGCAGGCGGCCCGTGTCCGGCACCGAGGTCTTCACCACCATCGTCTCGCCGCCCGCGAGCTCGACGCCCTGCACGGCGGAGAAGGTGCCGCCCGAGAGGAGCCAGTGGTCGACGACGTTGCCGAGCGGCGCGAGGACGGCCTCGAGCTCGCTGCGCTCGAGCGCGCGCTGCGTGGGCAGGAGCTCGGTCACAGCGTGCGGATCACGCGGGCGGGGTTGCCGGCGACCACGGACATCGGCGGCACGTCCTTGGTGACCACCGCACCCGCCGCGACCACCGAACCGCGGCCGATCGTCACACCCGGGCAGATCACCACCGACCCGCCCAGCCAGACGTCGGGCTCGAGCGTGATGGGGAAGGCGCGCTCCCAGCCTTCGCGTCGGATCTCGACGTCGAAGGCGTGGTTGACCGTGTAGAAGCGCGCGTCGGGCCCGATGAGCGCGTTGTCCCCGATGGTGACGATGCCCGAGCCCAGGATCATGAGGTTGGAGTTGATGAAGACGTTCGCGCCGAAGCGCACGCGCTCCTTGTACTCGAGGTACAGGGGCGGGCGGTAATCGAGGCCCGGCCCGCACTCGCCCACGAGCGCCGCGAGCCCAGCCGTCGATCCCTCGGGGTCGTCGTAGTAGGCCGCGTTCAGCTCGCGCAGGCGTGCGAGCGTCGCGCGCTGCATGTCCGCGAGCTCGGGGCCCGAGCGGTACTTGAACCACTCGTCGTTGCTCAGCTTCTCGTACTCCGTGCGGGTCGGGTCCTCGACCGGCACCTCGGCCATCGCGGCCTTCATCTGGTTCTCGTGGGTCACGGTCTCCAACCTAGGGCCGCGCCGGGTGCCTCGCGCGGGACGTACGGCTACTCGGGATCCACCTGCTCGAACAGGGTGAGCTGGACCCCGGCAGGCGTCTCGAACCTCGCGTTGAGCGATCCCCACGGCGTGCGCGTGGGAGGCGCCACCTGCGTTGCGCCCGCCGCGAGCACGGCTGCGGCCGCGCCCGCCGCATCGTCGACCTCGAGCGCGACCCTCACCTCGCGCGCGACGGGCCGTCCCACCTCGAGCGAGTCGATGAGCGCGCGCTGCGCGCCGTTCACCAGCTCGAGCGTCGCCCGGCCCGCCTCGAGGACCACCACGCGTGCGTCGCCGTCCTCGGTCGGCGTGGTGAGGTCCAGCTCGGCAGGCATGCCGAGCGCGTCGCGGAAGAGCGCGAGGGCGGCGTCGAGATCCTCAGCGTGCAGGACCAGGCGGAGCTGGAGGGCGCCCGGAGCGCGGTCGGCGGTCATCCCGCCACCGTGCGCCCCGGGCGCCCTCGCGTCAACCGCTCACAGGTACATCGGCGTGAGCGCCTCGTAGTCCGCGACCGTGCCGTCCGCCATGCACGTCTCGATGATCCGGCGGCCCAGCGGGTCGAGGTCGTCCGTGAGGAACTTCTCGAGCTCCGCCTTGAAGAAGCCCGTGAGGATCGCGCAGCCGGCGTCGTACGCGGCGGTGCCCACCTGCGACTGGGTCTCGGGGCGCAGCAGCGTGCGGCGGATCGGCTGGCCGTCCAGCGTGATCTCCTTGGGCGCGTAGCCGAACAGGGCGCAGCGTGCCGGCTCGAGCTGGTCGGCACGCATGCGCCCGCCGCCCTTGCGGGCGAGCCACTCACGCGTGAGCCACTCGCCGGAGAAGCCCACCTTGTAGGCGCCGACATGCTGGTTGGGCGTGAGCACGTAGCGCGTGCGGTTGTACTCCGTGATCTGCGTGAGCAGCAGGTTCGCGGCCGCGACCTGCGTGCCGGTGGAGAAGGGCCAGTACGACCCCACGCCCTCCGACACCATGCCGCCGTGCTCGAGCTTCCGCACCGCGTCCGCGGCCTCACCGATCGACGGGTTCTTGTCGCCGCGGGGGGCGATGAGCCGCCACAGCCACGCGAGGGCCGGCGGCACGAAGTGCGTCATGCCCATGATCCCGTAGGTCGGCTTCTCGGAGGTGCAGGCCGGCATCCGGACGCCGAACGTGCGGACGTCGACCGGCTCCGGGTCGTTGACGATGCCCCGGATCATGCGACGGGGGATCACCACGCGCGGGTTGGGGCACGGCTTGCCGGTCGAGTCCAGGGTGTGCTCCCACGGCAGCGCGGTCGCGTCGGGGACGCCGTCGATGCTGAAGAACACGAGCGGCTCGTCGGGGTGGATGACGGCGCGCTCGAAGTGGACGTCGGCGCCGTACGCCGTGAGGTTGTCGACGCGGACGAACCAGCCGTCCTCGGCATCGGCCACCACCATCTTGCCGCTGCCGTCCTGGACCGCGGGGTGGCACAGCGTCATGTCGTCGGTGACGGCGGCGAGGTCCGAGGTCTCGGACAGCGTGATGAGGTACTCCTCGCCGGTGACCACGTTCTCGCCGAGCAGGATGCGGCCGTCGTCCTCGCGGCGCAGCTCCTGGCACATCTCGGACTTGCCGCCGCCAGAGGCGCCCTCGTGCATGATCACGGTCTCGTTGTCGTACGGCGTGGTGACGCGCACGGAGGACGCGTGCGCGGTGATCCAGCCCTCCTGCTCGCCGATGTCGAGCAGCACCGAGAACACGCCCTTCTTGGCGCTCGGACCCGGGTAGAGGTTGTAGGCGAAGATCTCGTGGAGCGTCTCGGTGCGCTCGTGCACCACCACCTGCTTGCCGTCGAAGTGGGTGTGGCGGAACGGCGGCGCGACGTAGAGGATCGAGCGCGGCGTGAAGTCGCCGAGCTCGTCGAAGGTCACCCAGCCCTGGAGGTCGACCAGCGCGGTCGCGAAGAACGCGGCGTTGACGGGCATGATCGCGATCGACGGAGAGCCGTGCGTGAGGCCTCCCGCCTTGAAGGGCACCACCACGAGGTCCTGGCGTGCGAGCCACGCCATGGTGTCCGCCCGGGCGCCGTCGAAGCCGTGCCCGAAGCGGTCGGCGTAGCGGGTCTTGTCGGTGGGGCGGTCGTCCGCGATGACCATGCACTGCGGGTCGCGGCGGCGCATGTAGTCCTCGGGGTAGTTGACCGCGATGCCGTTGCGGCAGCGGGTCACGGTGGCCTCGGTGACCACCTCGCCGTCGACGTCGTAGTCGACGGAGAAGACGGGGCCGCCGTCGGGTCCGAGCGCCAGGGCGTACAGCTCCTGGCGGGTCTTCGGGACCGTCACGGACGGCGCCGAGGCCAGGGCCTCGCGCACGTCCTCGGCGAGGGTCAGCTGGTCGAGGTAGGTGAGGGTGTGCAGCACGCTCGGCTCCTTCGGCTCGCGGTGGGGGAGGGCACGCATGACTCAAGGATGCGCGCCCTCCGGCGAGTCTGCCGATGCAAAAGGAAAGGTAAAAGGGACGTAGGTCACGGGTCACGTAGGGGTCACGCGATATGCCGGTGCGACCTGGGACGATGCGCCCGTTCAGATCGTCGGAGACGGTTCCTCGGGTGCGGGATCGGGTGCGGGATCGGGCGCGGCGATGGCCGCATCGTCCGTCGCGGCGGCGTCGCCCTCGGCTCGTAGGACCGCGAAGGCGGAGCCCGCGAGGCCGAGGACGATCACGCCCACCACGACGCCCGCCGGGGTGAACGGACGCAGGGTCGCGAACAGCAGCAGGAACACGAGCGCGAGCCACGGCCACAGCGGCCAGCCTTGACGGCGCAGCAGCCCGCCGAGCGCGGCGGGCCGCCAGCCGTGCGCGTCGAGCGTGGTGGCGCCGCGCGTCACGTACGTCCCGCCGAGGCGGCGCACGGTCGCCGCGGGGCGCGATCCTCCGAGCGCGAGGCCGGTGAGGATGGCGACGGCGCCCGCGACGATGTACGCGATGAGCACGGCGCCGGGCTCCGCCGTGAGGGCCCCGTAGATCGCCGCGGTGGCCGCGGTCGGCACCTCGGTCGCGAGCCCGGCCGCGACGATGTCGCCCGCGGTCGCGACCACGAGCGCGAGCACCACTCCCACGATGAGCAGCAGCGCGCCGGCGACGATGCTCGCGCGCGGCCGGCGGGGGTGGACCAGGATGCCCGCCGCGATGAGCGCGAGCGCGATCCATGGCAGCACCGTGCCGATGGTGTGCAGGATCGAGTAGCCCAGGCGCGCCTGCGCCACCTTGGGCACCTCGGCCAGGGTGACGTTCACGTCCACATCCGGGATGGAGTCCGCGAGCGTGAAGCCTGCGTCGACCAGCGCCGGCCTCAGCTGCTCGATGATCGGCTGGAGCTGCAGCTGGACCACGCCCGCCTCGTCGACGGCGATGGCGCCGTCGGCATCGGCGCTGAGCACGCCCGCCAGCTGGCCGTGCGCGAGCGTGAGCGCCTCGCGCCAGACGGTCGCGAAGGCCTCGGCGCCGACCACCTGGGTGAGCGCGCTCCGGATCGCCACCCGTGCCTGGTCCGCGAGCAGCGGTCCCAGGACCTCCGAGGCGTTCGCGAGGCGCGGCGTCGAGTCCTCGTCGATCACGCTCGCGAGGAGGTCCGCGACCAGCGCGTCGGTGTCGAGCGCCTGGTCGATCGCCGCGGTCGCCTCGTCGACCACGAACGCCTGGACGTCGGGGTCCTCGGCGAGCGGCGCGAGGGTGTTGACGAACACGTCCGTGTCGCTGGCCATGCGGCTCGCGTACGCCGCCACCGTCCCGAGCGGCGCCACGAGCGCGCCGAGGACGATGAGCACGAGCCCCAGGAAGGCGCGTCCGCGCGCCGGGTGGGGCTGCGGGGCCGCGGGCGCCGGGGCGGCCTCCGTGGGCGCGAGCGTCGCGCGCAGCCGCGTGTTCTCCTCGATCGCCTCCTGGAGGCGCGAGTTCTCCGACTCGAGCTCGAGGAGGCGGGCCTCGAGCTGCGCCTTCGTCATCCCTGCCATGGCTCCTCCTCGGGGCGTGGGCCGCGGGGCGTCGCCCCTGGTGTCGAGCGTACGGGACGAGCCTCGGAGGGTGGGCTTGACGCGTATTCGAACACATGTTCGAATGGCGGCATGCGGTGGGAGGGACAGGCGCTGCGCGCCGAGAAGGACGATGCGCTGCCGGCGCTCGCGAAGATGTCGAACCTGGTGCGGACGGTCACCACGCCCGAGTTCGCCGGCGTGACCTTCCACGAGGTGCTGGCGAAGAGCGCCCTCAACCGCGTGGGTCCGGGCAGCGCCGTGCCGTTCACGTGGACCGTCAACCCGTACCGCGGCTGCACCCATGCGTGCGTCTACTGCTTCGCGCGGCCGTCCCACCGGTACCTCGAGCTCGATGCGGGTGCGGACTTCGACCGCCAGATCATCGTCAAGATCAACATCGCCGAGGCGCTGCGCAAGGACCTCGCCAGGCCTTCGTGGAACCGCGAGCACGTCGCGCTCGGCACCAACACGGACCCGTACCAGCGGGCCGAGGGTCGCTACCGCCTCATGCCTGGGATCATCCGCGCGCTCGCGGACTCCGGCACGCCGATGTCGATCCTCACCAAGGGCACACTGCTCCGGCGCGACCTGCCGCTGCTCGCGGCGGCACGGGAGTCCGCGCCCGTGGACCTCGCGCTGTCGATCGCGATCGCGGATGACGATCTCCAACAGGCGATCGAGCCCGGCACGCCCACCACGCAGGCGCGCCTCGCGACCGTGACCGCCGCCGCCGAGGCGGGCTTCGACGTCGCGGTCTTCATGATGCCGATCCTCCCGTTCCTCACCGACTCGGAGGAGCATCTCGACGCCGCGCTCGGCCGCATCAAGGCGGCGGGGGCCGCGTCCGTGACCTACACCGCTCTGCACCTGCGGCCGGGGGTGAAGGAGTGGTACGCACAGTGGCTCCACGCGCATCGTCCCGACCTGGTGCCGCGCTACCGCGCGCTCTATGCGGACGGCTCCTATGCGCCGAAGGAGTACAGGAGGCGGCTCGCGGCACGGATCAGGCCGCTCATCGCGGCGCACGGGCTCGCGCGCACGCCCGAGGACCCGAACACGGGGACCGTCGCGTCGCGCGCGAACGCCCGCGACGACCAGGGCGAATGGCGACGCACAAGCGCGCATGAGACGGACGATGCTCGGGCGGCGGCGGTGTCCCGCGAGCCGCTCATGCTGTTCTGAGGCGGCGGCCGCGTGCGCCTGGGGGGAGGGGGTGCAGATTCCCACAAGTAGGGCCTTGTGCGCTCCGCCGCCCGGGTCTAGCGTGATCGATGGTCCGCATGGGCCCCGACTCGGCCAGGGAGGTGCATGATGTCAATCCGCTACATGAGCGCGACGCGCGCAGCATGCCGCCCCGCGAGCGATCTCCGATGAACGCTCCCGAGTAGCAGCCGCCCGATCCACCCTCGCGTGGATCCGCGCGTGCGCATGCCTCACGTGAGAGGCACCCGTCCGGCTTCCCCGGGCCCCTCCGCCGCGTCCTTCCCCACGTCCCCCGTGGCCTCGCCGCGTTGCCGCGCCTCCGGTGCGCACGCCGGCCTCCATCGCTGACGCCCAGCCAGGTCAAGGACCACCCATGCTCATCGACGATCCCGTCCTGCTCCACCACGCCCACCGCCTCGCGCGGGCTGCGCTCGCCGAGCGCGCGGCGTCCCCGCGCGCGCCGCGCCCGCGTCCGTTCGCGGCGCTGAACCGCCGGATCCTCGCCTTCGAGGTCGCGGCGCTCGCTCGGGCGCTCGCTCGTGCCCGGGAGGCAGAGGTGCGCTCGCGGCGCACCTCGATGCCTACCCGCGGCATCCCGCATCGCTGAACCAAGGAAGGAGGAACCATGCTGTCCGACGACATCCTCGTGCTGCACACGTGCCGCGCGCTCCTCGAGTCCGCGGCCGTGGAGGCGGCTCGCCCCCGTGCCGTCCCGGTCGCACGGCGGCCGTGGGCCGCGCTCCGCACGCGTGAGCGCTCCGCCCGCATCCGCGCGCTGTCGAGCGCGCTCGCGCACGCGCAGGCGGCCCAGGCGCGGGCCTCGGCCGCCCGGCCCGTCTAGTGCCGGGAGCCGTGGGGGCATCGGGTCCGCACCCGAGCCCTCACGGCCTCGCCGCCGGTTTGCGCGCGAAGGCTCCCGTCTCCTACCGTGGGAGGAGGCCCGCAAGGGCCTCCTCCTCGAGACGAGCATGAGGGCGGGCCGCGGTGTCGCGGATCGCCCCGCCGTTCACCCGCGGACGGGATCCACCCGGAACCCGGCCGTGCCGACAGAGCGAGCCGCCATCGGCCGCGTCGGCCCACCGCCTCGCGAGGCGTCCCGCCCGGTCCGCCGGGCACGTCCGCTACGCCCTGCGCACGCAGCTCCTCCGTGGCCACACCGTGCGACACCGTCGCGCCGGTATCGGCAACCTCGGCTCAGAAGGAGCACCCATGTACACCGACGACCACGTCACGATCCTCCAGTCCCTCCGGCTCGCCACGTCCGCGCTCGACTCACGCCCGACCCGGGCATCGCGGCTCCGCCCGCTGGCCTCAGCGCGCCGGACGTGGCTCGCGCTCGAGGTGCGCGTGCTCACGGGTGCGCTGGCGCGCGCCCGCCACGCCGAGGCGCGCGCCCGGCTCGTGTGAGGCGGGACGCGGCGCGAGGGAGAGGACGGCGCCCTTGCGCCGCGGGTGAGGCGTAGCGTCGGAGACGAGGGGCGAGGAGGCTCCGACATGCCGCATGACGAGCGTGACAAGGCCGCCGAGGCGCAGGCCGCTTTGTCGAACGAGCGCACCTTCCTCTCGTGGATCCGGACGGCGCTCGCGCTCATCGTCACGGGGGTCGCGCTCGTCGCGTTCGACCTCCCCGTCGATCTGGGGTGGCGCCTGGGCGCCGGCGCGATCCTGCTGCTGCTCGCGATCGCGAACGCGGCGCAGGCGCTGTACTCGTGGCGCGCGAACGACCGCGCGCTCCGCCACGGCGAGGAGATCCCCGACCTGCGCTCCGGCGCGTGGATCGCGTGGGGCGTGGTGACCTCGGTGATGCTCCTGCTGGTCGGCTGGGTGATGTCGTGAGCGCCGGCGCCCGGCGCCGCGAGAACCTCTGGGCGCTCGACGTCACGGTCCTCGCGTGGCGGCGCACCACCTTCCAGGTCGCGCTCGCGGGTCTCGCCGTCGCGCGCATGCTGGAGACGCGCGTCGGCTGGTGGGTGCTCGCCTCGGCGGTGGTCGCGATCGCGCTCACGTTCGCGGTCCATGCGTCGGTGTCGGAGTACGTCTCAGCGATCGACGAGCGCGGCCACCTGGTCCGCGAACCCGGCGGGATCGGGCATCCGCTGGTGAGGCAGGCGCTGGTCGCCGGCGGCACGGCGCTGCTTGCGGCAGCGGCGCTCGCGTGGGTGACGATGCAGGTGTGATGGCGAAGCCGAGGCGACGCCTCGCCCGGTGCGACGGGCGCCCGTCCCTTCGCGCAGGAAAGGTGCGAGGACGCCGCACCACACCTGCCCACGCCAGTCCCGCGCGCGCCACGCAGCCCGCCCTACTCCCCGGTCGGCTTCTCCTCGTGGCCGCCGAAGCCCTTGCGCATCGCCGAGAGCGTCCGCTGCGCGTAGTCGTCGAGGTCGCGCGAGGCGAAGCGCGAGTACAGCGCGGTGGTGAGCACGGGCGTCGGGACGCCCTCGTCGATCGCCGCGATCGACGTCCACCGCCCCTCACCCGAATCGGACACGTGCCCCGAGAAGGAAGACAGCTCGGGGTCGGTGCGCAGCGCCGCGGCCGTGAGGTCGAGCAGCCACGATCCGATGACCGAGCCGCGGCGCCACACCTCCGCGACCGCCGCGGTGTCGATGTCGTAGCGGTAGTACTCGGGCTGCGCGAGCGGCGCGGTCTCGGCATCGGCCTCGCGCGCCACCGCGCCGATGTTCGCGTGCTTCAGCACGTTGAGGCCCTCGGCGTACGCGGCCATGAGCCCGTACTCGATGCCGTTGTGCACCATCTTGACGAAGTGCCCGGCCCCGGTCGGGCCGCAGTGGAGCCAGCCCTCCTCGCCGGGCTCGAGCAGGCCCGGGACGCCGTCGGTCGCGATGCCGGGCGTGCGCTCGGCCGCGTCGACGCCCGGCGCGATGGACCGCCAGATCGGCGCGAGGCGCTCGACCGTCGCATCGTCCCCGCCGATCATGAGGCAGAAGCCTCGATCGAGGCCGTGCACGCCGCCTGACGTGCCGACGTCGACCAGGCCGATGCCGCGCTCCGCGAGGGCTGCCGCGTGCGCGAGGTCGTCGCGGTAGTAGCTGTTGCCGCCGTCGATGATCGTGTCGCCGGGCTCGAGCGCCTCGGCGAGCGCCGTCACCACGCGCTGCGTCACCTCGCCCGCCGGCACCATCACCCACACCGCACGCGGCGCTTCGAGCGCGTCGACGAACCCGGCGAGCTCGTGCACGGCCACCGCACCCTCGGACGCCAGCGCCTCGATCGCCTCGGTGCTGACGTCGTGGACGGCGACCGTGTGGCCGTCCCGCATGAGGCGGCGCGTGAGCCCGGCGCCCATCCGGCCGAGGCCGATCATTCCCAGCTGCATGCGTGTCTCCTTCCGGCGCGCTCAGGCGCGCGCCGCATCGTCCGGCGTGGCGTCCTTGAGGACAGGGTCGTGCCATGGGCCGTCCGCGCCGATGAGCGTGTCGGCCTCGGTCGGTCCCCACGTGCCTGGCGCGTAGCGGATCGCGGGGGCGTGGTCCGCGAGGACCGCGTCGACCACGCGCCATGCGGCCTCGACCGTCTCCTCGGCGGTGAACAGCGCGCGGTCGCCGCCCAGCGCGTCCGCGAGCAGGCGCTCGTACGGGTGTCGCGAGCCGGCGCCGCCCGTGCTCACCACCAGCTCGCGCTGCTCGCCCACGAACTCCTCGCCCGGGGTCTTCACTCGTGCGCCCAGCGCGATCTCGCCATCGGGCTGGAGGCGGAAGCGCAGGTGGTTGGGGTGCTGGGCCATCATCGCGTCGTCGAACAGCGCCTGCGGGGGCTTCTTGAACTCGACGACCACCTCGTGCGCCGTCACCGGCAGGTGCTTGCCCGTGCGCAGGTACCAGGGCACGCCGGCCCAGCGCCACGAGTCGATGAAGAGTCGCACCGCGGCGTAGGTCTCGACGTCGGAGCCTCGCGCGACGCCCGGCTCGTCGCGGTATCCCGCGAACTGTCCCCGCACGATGTCGTTCCTGGTGAGGGGGCGGATCGCGCGGAACACGTTCGCCTTCGCCTCGTGGACGGCGCTGTAGCCCTGGTACGCGGGAGGCTCCATCGCGAGCAGCGCCACGATCTGCAGCATGTGGTTCTCGAGCACGTCGCGCAGCGCGCCCGCGGTGTCGTAGAACGCGCCGCGGCCCTGGACGCCGAAGTCCTCCGCGATGGTGATCTGCACGCTCGCGATGTGGTCGCGGTTCCACACGGGCTCGAGGAACGAGTTCGCGAACCGGAAGTACAGGAGGTTCATGATCTCGTCCTTGCCCAGGAAGTGGTCGATGCGGAACACCGACTCCTCGGGGAAGGCCTCCCGGATGACCGCGTCGAGCTCGCGCGCCGAGGCGAGGTCACGGCCGAAGGGCTTCTCGACCACGACGCGTGCGTCCCTGTGCAGGCCCACCTGGGCGAGGCCCTCGATCACCGTGCCGAACATCGTGGGCGGGATCGCGAGGTAGTGGAGGGGACGATGCGCGTCGCCCACCGCCTCCTTGAGCGCGTCGAAGGTCGCGGCGTCGCGGTAGTCGCCGTCGACGTAGCGCAGCAGCTCCAGAAGCGTGTCGAGCACCTCGGGGTCGTGGTCCGGGACGGCTGCCGTCACGGACTCGCGGGCGCGGGTACGCAGGTCCTCGAGGGTCCACTGCGAGAAGGCGACGCCGATCACGGGGACGTCGAGCTCGTCGTGCGCGACCATGCCGTAGAGCGCGGGGAAGATCATCTTGCGCGCCAGGTCGCCCGAGGCTCCGAAGAACAGCAGCGCATCGGCCTCCGTGTGGCCGAGGGCCGCCTGCTGATCGACCATCGTCGCTCCTTCGGTGGGGGATGCGTGCCCTGAGGGCTCCTTCAGGGCCAACCGAGATGCCCGGGCGGATGTTCCGCAGGCGCAATGGCGCCGCTCCCCTTATCGTGTGGCACAGGGGGCACAACGGGGGAGCGTGATGATGCTGCTTGGGGGAAGGCGCGCATCCGGAGGCGGACGATGACCGCCGTCATGTCGGTGCGGCGCGCGGACATCACGACGATGGCGGTCGACGCCATCGTCAACGCCGCGAACGAGTCGCTGCTGGGAGGCGGCGGGGTCGACGGCGCGATCCACCGCGCCGCGGGGCCGGGGCTGCAGGACGAGTGCGAGACGTTGCACGGCTGCGCGACGGGATCCGCGAAGCTCACAGGCGGCTACGCGCTGCCCGCGACGTACGTGATCCACGCGGTCGGTCCCGTGTGGCACGGAGGGGACCGCGGCGAGGCGCTCGCTCTCGCATCGGCCTACGAGGCCGCGATCGTGCTCGCGCAGGAGCATCGGTGCCGCACGGTCGCGTTCCCGTCCATCTCGACCGGGATCTACGGCTATCCCAAGGCGCAGGCGGCCGAGGTCGCGGTGCGCTCCGTCGCGCGCGCGCTCGCCTCCGCGCCGTACGTCGAGGAGGTCACCTTCTGCGCCCACGACGACGAGGACCTCGCCATCTACCGGGGGATCCTGTCCCGCTAGGGTGCTCCGCATGAGGGTGCTGCGCGGGTCCGATGCGGGGGAGTGGCTGAAGGGGCGGATCCCCACGTTCGGCGGACGGGTGCGCGACGTCGCAGGTGAGGACTTCGAGTCCTATGTCCGGGTCATGCATCCCTTGAGGGGCAGGCGGCTCGACTGGTCCGACCGGGGAAGCGGCATGGTGCCGAGCGTGGTCGACGAGCGTCGCTGGACCTGGGCGGAGCTGGCATCCGCGCTGGGACGCACGGCGCATCCCTTGATGCAGTGGCATGCGCTCGCGCGCGAAGCCGTCGTGCGATGGGGCGACGGGTGGGAGGTGGACCAGCCCGAGCAGGGGGCGTTCGAGCCGGAGCTGTTCGCGCGGCTCGTGCCAGCGCTGCTCGAGGCGACGTCCACGCCGGACGATGCGGTGGTCGGGTTCTGGACCGGATCGAGCGGGCTGCATCCAGGTGGGCGGCACGTCGTGGTCGCGACGGAGGCCGCCGCCGGGCTCGAGGCCACCGCGCTCGCACAGCTGCCGATGATCGATGCGAGCATCGTGGACGCCATCGATGCGGGCGACGTGCTCGCGCTTCCTGGGCGCGAATACGTGCTCCTCGGCGGTGCGCTCGCGGAGCTTGCGGACCCGGACTGGGGTTTCGCTGCCGGTGTCGGGTGGTGGGCGAGCTTCCGTGACCCGACCCCTCAGCTCGTATGGCCGCGCGACCACGCGTGGCTGGTCGCCACCGAGGTCGACTTCGACTCGACGTTGGTGGCCGGGGCGCGCGGGCTCATCGACGCGGTGGTGGCGGTTCCCGGGCTCGAGTCGTTCGAGGTGGGGCCGGACGACGACCTGACCTCCGACGGCGACGTGGTCAACCGCTGAGATCGGGTTCGGTGCTCGCGTGGGTGGGGGACCTTGGGGCAGGAGGCCGGCCAAGGGCGTCCCGG
>NZ_BBMB01000018.1 GCF_000971235.1 Demequina subtropica | reverse complement strand
TCTTCCACCCTCGCTGTCAAATCCGCGGCTTCTGCCGTGTGATTGTCGTGAGGGCTTCGTCTTCGAGAGCCAGTCGGGCGATCCTGCGAGCAGATCGGGCACGTTCGTCCCGTTCCGCTTCTTGGATCGTACGTCGCCGGGGCGTCTCCTGCAGGTCCTCTTCAGTCCCTGCCTGGCGCGTTCCTTGCGGCGACAGGTGAAGACACTACGCACCCCACCCCACCCCGGTCAAATCGCGTGCATCCCGGGCGTGTCGCACAGAAAAAGCCTGCTAGAGCACCGCGAGGCGCTCCAGCAGGCCAGTCCGCTCCCGAAGAATCAGGAAGAAATCCTGACAAGTCCCACCGACTTCTTGCCGCGGCGGACCACTGCCCACCCGCCGGCAAGCGCGTGGTCGGGACCGAGGACGAGCTCCGCGTCGTCGACCCGCACGTTGTTCACGTACGCGCCGCCGTCGCCGATCGCGCGACGCGCCGCGGAGTTGGAGTCGACGATGCCCGCCGCGACGAGCGCGTCGACGATCGTCGCACCCGACGCGAGGTCCGCTCCGCCGAGCTCCTGCGCACAGCCGGCCAGCGTCGGCTCGTCGAGCGACTCGAGCTCGCCTCGGCCGAAGAGCGCCTGCGAGGCGTCGACGGCGCCCTGTGCGGCGGTGTCGCCGTGCACCATCCGCGTGACCTCCCACGCGAGGGTGCGCTGCGCCTCGCGACGGAAGGGCTCCTCGGCGACCTTCGTCTCGAGCCCCGCGATCTCGTCGCGGGTGAGGAAGGTGAACACCTTGAGGTAGCCGATCACATCCGCATCGGCCTGGTTGAGCCAGAACTGGTAGAAGGCGTACGGGCTCGTCATGGCGGGGTCGAGCCACACGGTGCCGGACTCGGTCTTGCCGAACTTGGTGCCGTCCGCCTTCGTGATGAGGGGTGTGGCCATCGCGTGGACCGAGACACCCTCGGCCTTGCGGGTGAGCTCGGTGCCCGACGTGAGGTTGCCCCACTGGTCGGATCCGCCGGTCTGCAGCGTGCAGCCGTACCGGCGGAACAGCTCGAGGTAGTCCATGCCCTGCAGCACCTGGTAGCTGAACTCGGTGTAGGAGATGCCCTCCTCCGAGTTGAGGCGACGCGCGACGGTGTCCTTCGCGATCATCGTGCCGAGGCGGAAGTACTGGCCCACGTCGCGCAGCAGCTCGATCGCGGACATGTCCTTGGTCCACTCGTAGTTGTTGACCATGCGGGCGGCGTTGTCGCCCTCGAAGGACATGAACGGCTCGATCTGGCCGCGGATGCGCTCGACCCACTGGTGGACCACGTCGACGGGGTTGAGCGTGCGCTCCCCCGCCATCTTGGGGTCGCCGATGAGCCCCGTGGCGCCACCGACCAGCATGAGCGGCTTGTGCCCCGCCAGCTGGAAGCGTCGCACGGTGAGGATCTGGACGAGGTTCCCGATGTGGAGGCTCGGCGCCGTCGGGTCGAAACCGCAGTACAGGGTGATGGGGCCCGCGTCGAGAGCCGCGCGCAGCTCGTCCTCACCGGTGGTCTGCGAGATCAGCCCGCGCCAGGCGAGCTCGTCGAGAAGGTGCTCAGTCATGATGGCGCCATTGTGCCAGCACGATGCGGTGGCCGGGTCAGCCGTCAGTCCTCGACCGGCGCGGCGCCGTCGAGGACATGGTCGGCCGCGGCGCGCGTGCCCTCGCGCTCGAGGTACCTGTCCTCGGCGAGATGCCACCGCTCCCATTCCGCACGCATCGGCTCGCCGTCGCGTGCGATCCCCCTCGCCAGGCGCGTCTCCCACGGCGCCTCGACGAACAGCACGAGGGACGCGCGCTCGCGTGCCGCACGCGACGCGACGCCGACGCCCTCGATGACCAGCGCATCGGCCACGGGCACCGCGATCCGCTCGGCCCGGCGCGACCCGATCCAGTCCCAGCGCCGGAATCCGCCCTCCTCGCCGCGGGAGAGCGGGTCGAGCACCTGGGCGAGGACCTCGTCGAGCGTCGCGAGGCCGGCCCAGCCCTCGTACATGTCGTCCCCGTGGAGGACCTGCGCCCCGAGCGCGGTGCCGAGCCGGGTTGCGAGCGTCGTCTTCCCCGAGCCCGCGGGACCGTCAATGAGGACGATGCGCGTGGCGCCGGCGCGCGGGGGCGCGGCCCGCACGCGAGACGCGAGCAAACTCACCCTGGGATTCGGCATCGGGCCAGGATACGGTGACGATATGCACCCTTCGAGCGCGAAGATCATGGACCTCCTCGCGGCGCACGGCCTGCATTCCCAGGTGCGGACGCTCACCGATTCCACCCGGACCGCGGCGGAGGCCGCCATGGCGCTCGGCTGCGAGGTGGGCGCGATCGCGTCGAGCCTCGTGTTCCTCGCGGACGGCGCCCCCGTGCTGGTGCTCACCAGCGGCTCGCACCGCGTGGACACGGACCTCCTCGCGGGCCAGCTCGGCGCCCGCACGATCACCCGCGCCTCGGCCGCGGATGTGAGGGAGGCCACCGGTCAGCCCATCGGAGGGGTCGCGCCGCTCGGGCACCCCGAGCCCGTCCCGACGTACATCGACGTCGAGCTCAAGAAGCACGGCGAGCTGTGGGCGGCCGCCGGCACGCCGCATGCGGTGTTCGAGATCTCCTACGAGGACCTGATCGCGATCACCGGGGCCACCGAGGTCGCCGTCGAGGAGCACGCGTAGAGCGGATTCCGCCTACTGCCAGCGGGGCGTGCGCCACGTGGTGTGGACGCGCACGAGGCCGGCGAGGCCCCGCGGCTTGCCCGCCGCGAGCTGCCAGCCCCAGCGGCTCTGAGCCGTGTCCGAGGTGCCGGTGAACCACAGCACGTCCGCGCGGCCGTCGCCCGAGAAGTCGGCGTAGGCGTGATCGCGGGTCCTCGGCGTGTCCCCCCGGTCCGAGACCCGCGCGTAGCTCGCGAACGTCCCGGTGGTCATGCGCGCGAGCTGCCAGCCGCGGTACCGCGTCGCGGTGCTACGGGTGCCCGTGAACCACAGCACGTCCGCCCGGCCGTCCCCGGTGAAGTCCGCGACCGCGAGGTCGACGTTGCGGGGCGTCTGCCTCGAGTCCCGCACGCGGACGTAGCTCGAGAAGCCCCCACCCGTCCTGGTCGCCAGCTGCCAGCCGTTGTACCGCGTCGACTTGTCGCGCGTCCCGGTGAACCACAGCACGTCCGCCCGGCCGTCCCCGGTGAAGTCCGCGACCGCGAGGTCGACGTTGCGGGGCGTCTGCCTCGAGTCCCGCACGCGGACGTAGCTCGAGAAGCCCTTGCCGGTCCCCGTCGCCAGCTGCCAGCCGTTGTGCCGCGTCGACTTGTCGCGCGTCCCGGTGAACCACAGCACGTCCGCGCGGCCGTCCCCGGTGAAGTCGGCGACCGCGAGGTCCGCCGAGGCCGGCGTGCTCGACGAGCGCGAGATCCTCGTGAGGCCGGTGAACCCCTTCGCGGTGCCGTAGGCGGCCTGCCACCCGGTCCAGTAGAGGCTCGTGGACGTCTGACCCGTGAACCACAGCACATCGTCGCGACCGTCGCCGTCGAGGTCCGCGATCCGGAGCTCCTGGTCGGCGGGCGACCAGGCGTGCGCGGCCACCTGGCGGAACCCGCGCATGCCCGACCGCGAGCCGTACGAGACCTGCCAGCCTCGGTGCCGCGCGGACACCGCCATCGTCCCGGTGAACCACAGGACGTCGTCGTAGCCGTCGCCGTTGAAGTCGCCGTACGCGAACTCGTCGTAGAGACCCGCATCCATCGCGTCGTAGGCGAGGCTCGGCGCGGTGGCGCCGGCGCCCTCGGGCCGGATGGCGAAGGGCATGCGGAGCGACGGCGCGTAGTTGAGCCCGCCGATGAACGCGTCCCTCCCGGAGGCGGTCTGCAGGAGCGTGCCGTCGCCCAGGTACATCGCCACGTGGTAGATCCCCGCGACCGTCCCGTCCTTCGACCAGAACAGGAGGTCGCCCGCGCTGAGATCGGACGCGGAGAGCAGCGTCCCCGTCCCGACCGCGATGCGCTCGCCCCCGCCCCGGTACTGGTCGCGCGACGCGACCTCCTCCACGAGGCCAGGGAGAGCATGCTTCCAGGCCAGGTAGACCGATCCCGAGCAGTCGAAGGCGTCCTCGCTGCGGTACGCGGCACGGTAAGGACGCCCCACCAGGTTCGCCTTCGCGTAGGCCGCGGCGACCTCGCCGTACGTGGGTCCGGTGGCGGCCACGGCCGCCGCGCCCGTGGTCAGCGAGGCGAGGGCCGCGGCGCCCAGCGCAAGGAGCGCCGCCACCGCGCGAGCCCTCACCGTGGTGCGACCGCTGCCGGTCCTCGTGAGCGCGTGGGAGGGGTCCGTCGATGCCATGCGTGCCCCATCGGCCAGGGGCGCGCGATCTCAAGCACGCGGCGGTGAGAGACGCGTCACGCGGGTGACGCGCCGTCCACCGGCAGCGTCAGGCCTGCCCCGCCCATGGACGGAAGTGGCGCACGCGGGCCCGCGCGGCCTTGCCCTGCTCGGCCACCCGTGCGGGGGCCGTGCCGCCCACGCCGTCGCGCGCGGCGAGCGAGCCAGGCACGGTCAGCACCTCGAGCACCCCGGGGGTGAGATCGGGGTGGATCGCGGACATCTCGTCGGGCGTGAGCTCGTGGAGCTCCTTGCCCCGCTTCTCGCACACCCGCACGCACGCACCCGCGACCTCGTGAGCCTCCCGGAACGGCGTGCCGTTCTTGACCATCCATTCCGCGATGTCGGTCGCGAGGGAGAACCCGGCGGGCGCGAGGTCCGCGAGGCGCTCGACGCGGAACACGAGCGTCTCCACCATGCCCGCGAACGCGGGAAGGATGGTCTCGAGCGTGTCGACCGCATCGAAGGCAGGCTCGTGCACCTCTTGGATGTCCCGGTTGTACGCAAGCGGGAGGCCCTTGAGCGTCGCGAGCAGCCCCGTGAGGTCGCCGATGAGGCGCCCGGCCTTGCCGCGCGTGAGCTCCGCGATGTCGGGGTTCTTCTTCTGCGGCATGATGCTCGACCCGGTCGAGTACGCGTCGTCGAGCGTGACGAAGCCGAACTCGACGGTGGCCCAGGCGATGATCTCCTCGGACAGGCGGGACAGGTCGATGCCGATCATCGCCGTCACCCAGGCGAACTCGGCGATGACGTCGCGCGAGGCGGTGCCGTCGATCGAGTTCTCGCACGCGCCGAGGAAGCCGAGCTCCTCCGCGACCGCCACGGGGTCGAGCCCCAGCGTGCTGCCGGCGAGCGCGCCGCCGCCGTAGGGGGACCACGCGGCACGCGCGTCCCAGTCGGTGAGGCGCTCGACGTCCCGCAGCAGCGGCCAGGCGTGCGCCATGAGGGCATGACCGAGCGTGACGGGCTGCGCGTGCTGGAAGTGCGTGCGGCCCGGCATCGGCGCGTCGAGGTGACGGTCCGCCTGCGCGAGCAGGGCATCGACCACGTCGAGCACCTGCGACGCGATGATCCGCGCGTGACGGCGGAGGTACATGCGCGGCAGCGTCGCGATCTGGTCGTTGCGCGACCGTCCGGCCCGGAGCTTCCCGCCGAGCTCGGGCCCCACGCGCTCGATGAGGACGCGCTCGAGGGCACCGTGGACGTCCTCGTCCGACTCCGCCGGCAGGAGCGTGCCCGCCGCGACGTCCGCGCGCATCGTCTCCAGCGCGGCGGTCATGTCGCGCGACTCGCCTGCCGTGAGCAGGCCCGCCCTCTCGAGGGCGTGCGCGTGGGCGATCGAGCCGCGCAGGTCGTCATCCGCGTAGCGCCAGTCGAAGTGCGTCGACTTCGACAGCGCGGCGAGCGCCGCCGCCGGACCGCCCTCGAAACGGCCTCCCCACAGCGCGCCCTCGTTGGTGCCGTGCTCCCCTGCCATGACCTGCTCCCTCGATACGTAGAGATGTGCGGCGGCCGCGCCCGCATCGGGGCGCGGCCGCCGCTATGTACGACCCTAGGCGGTCAGGCGAGGCGCGCCTCGCGCGCCGCCGCCTGCTTCGCGGCGAGACCGTAGATCTCGATGAAGCCGCGCGCCGCCGACTGGTCGAACGTGTCGCCCTCGTCGTAGGTCGCGAGGTTGAAGTCGTACAGTCCGGTGTCCGAGCGACGTCCCGTCACCACGGCCTTGCCGCCGTGGAGCACGATGCGGATGTCGCCGTTCACGTGGCGCTGGGTGTCCTCGATGAACGCGTCGAGCGCGCCCTTGAGGGGCGAGTTCCACATGCCGTCGTAGACCAGCTCGGTCCACTCGACGCCCACGCGGCGCTTGTAGCGCGCGAGCTCGCGCTCGATGGTGACGTTCTCGAGCTCGCGGTGCGCCTCGATGAGCGCGATCGCGCCCGGCGCCTCGTAGATCTCGCGGCTCTTGATGCCCACCAGGCGGTCCTCGACGATGTCGATGCGGCCGATGCCCTGCGCACCCGCGCGCCGGTTCATCTCCTCGATCGCCTGGAGCGGGGTGACGGGCTGACCGTCGATCGCGACCGGGACGCCCTCCTTGAAGGTGATGATCGCCTCGTCCGGCACCGGCGGGAAGGCCGGGTCGTCCGTGTAGTCGTAGATGTCCTTGGTCGGGGCGTTCCAGATGTCCTCGAGGAAGCCGGTCTCGACGGCGCGTCCCCACACGTTCTGGTCGATCGAGAACGGGTTCTTCTTGGTGGTCGCGATCGGGAGGTTGTTGCGCTCCGCGTAGTCGATGGCCTTGTCGCGCGTGAGCGCGAGGTCGCGGACCGGGGCGATGCACTTGAGGTCCGGCGCGAGCGACACGATGCCGACCTCGAAGCGGACCTGGTCGTTGCCCTTGCCGGTGCAGCCGTGCGCCATGGTGCTCGCGCCGAACTCGCGCGCCGCCTTGACGATGTGCTTGACGATGACGGGCCGCGACAGGGCCGAGACCAGCGGGTACTTGTCGTGGTACAGCGCGTTCGCCTTGAGGGCGGGCATGCAGTACTCCTCGGCGAACTCGTCGCGCGCGTCAGCGACGTACGCCTCAACCGCGCCGCAGTCGAGCGCGCGCTGACGGATCACCTCGAGGTCCTCGCCGCCCTGACCCACGTCGACCGCGACGGCGATGACCTCGGCGCCGGTCGCCTCCGCGATCCAGCCGATGGCGACGGAGGTGTCGAGGCCTCCCGAGTAGGCCAGCACGATGCGCTCTGACATGTCTTCTCTTTCCTTACGTTCCGTGGGGGGGTTGTCAGCTGTGGAGACCGCTCGCGCGGTCGAGGAACTTGCTTGCGAGGCGCTCGCCTCCGAGCGGGTCGGTCGCGATGACGATGATGGTGTCATCCCCGGCGACGGTCCCGAGCAGATCCGGGTCGTCGTGCGAGTCGATCGCCATCGCGAGGAACTGCGCGGCGCCCTCGGGCGTGCGGAGCACGGTGAGGTTGGCGCTGCCGGCGGCGGAGTGCAGCAGCTCCGCGCACAGGCGGTTGAGCCGAGCCCCCGTGTCCTCGATGGACTCGAGGACCGCCTGGGTCGCGTACATGAGCTTGCCGTCCGCGCCGCGCACCTTGATCGCGCCGATCTCGACGAGGTCGCGCGACAGCGTCGCCTGCGTCGCGTGCAGCCCCTCCGCCTCGAGCATCGCGGCGAGCTGCGTCTGCGACTCGACCTGCTGCGTCTCGATGAGGTGGCGCACGAGCGCCTGGCGCGCCGCCTTGGTCTGGGGAACGCCGACGCTCATCGCCGCGCCAGCCATGCGAGCAGCGCCTTCTGCGCGTGCAGCCGGTACTCGGCCTCGAGCCACACGAGCGACTGCGGGCCGTCGATGACGTCGGCGGTGATCTCCTTGCCGCGGTAGGCCGGGAGGCAGTGGAGCACCTGGGCGCCCGCGTTCGCGATGTCGAGCGAGCGCTGGTTCACCTGGTAACCGCCGAACACGTCCGCGCGGGCCGCGTACTGGTCCTCGTCCCCCATCGACACCCACGTGTCGGTGCAGATGATGTCCGCGCCCGCCACCGCATCGTCGTGCTCGGTCGTGACGGTGATCGAGCCGCCCTGCTCCGCCGCGATCTTCTTCGCGTCGAGGACGATGCGCTCGTCCGGGAGGTAGTCGGCCGGGGCACCGACCCGCACATGCAGGCCGGCGAGCGCGCCGCCCAGGAGGTAGGAGTGCGCCATGTTGTTGGCGCCGTCGCCCACGTACGCGAGCGTGAGGCCGGCGAGCGCGTCCACGCCTCCGCGCGCATCGGCCACCGCCGCGAGGTCCGCGAGGATCTGGCACGGGTGGAACGAGTCGGTGAGCGCGTTCACCACCGGCTTCGACGAATGCGCCGCCATCTCCTCGATGAGCTCCTGCCCGAACGTGCGCCACACGATCGCCGAGACCATGCTCTCGAGCACCCGCGCCGTGTCGGCGACTGGCTCGCCGCGTCCCAGCTGCGACGTCGCCGAGTCGATGACCAGCGGGTAGCCGCCCAGCTCCGCGACGCCCGTCGAGAAGGACACGCGGGTGCGGGTCGACGGCTTGTCGAAGATGATCGCGACCGCCTGCGGGCCCGCGAAGGGCTGCTCGAGGTGGCGGTCCTTCCGGAACGCGAGGGCGAGCTCGAGGATCTCGCGCTGCTCGGCGGCGGTGATGTCGTCGTCGCGCAGGAAGTGGCGGGTCTCGGTGGTCATGCAGCGGTGCCTTCCGTGATGAGGCGGGAGGCGTGCTCGGCCATCCACGCGATGAACAGGTCCGCCTCCGCGGTGGTGAGCGTGAGCGCGGGCACCAGGCGGATGGTGTCCGGCGAGGGCGGGTTGACGATGAAGCCGGCGTCGACCGCGGCCTTCGCGACCGCGGCGCTCACCGGCGCCGCGAGACCGATGCCGAGCATGAGGCCGGCGCCACGCACCTCGACCACGCCGGGCAGCGCCTCGAGTGCCTCGCGCAGGTGCTCCCCCACCGCCTTGGCGTTGTCGAGCAGGTGCTCGGCGTCGATGACGTCGAGCGTGGCGTTCGCGGCCGCCGCGGCGAGCGCGTTGCCGCCGAACGTGGTGCCGTGGTCGCCCTTCGCGAGCAGGCTGCCGGCGCGCTCGCCGAACGCGATCACCGCGCCGATCGGGAAGCCGCCTCCGAGTCCCTTGGCCAGCGTCATGACATCGGGCTGGATCCCCATGAGCTGGTGCGCGAACCACGCGCCGGTGCGCGCCACGCCCGTCTGAACCTCATCCATGACGAGCAGCGCCTCGTAGCGGCGCGTGAGCTCATGCGCCGCGGCGAGGAAGGCGTGGGACAGGGGCCGCACACCCGACTCGCCCTGGATGGGCTCCACGATGATCGCGGCGAGGTCCTCGGCGTTCTCCGCCGCGGCCGCGCGCAGCGCCCGCTCATCGTTGGCGGGCACGAACACCACGCGCTCCAGCAGCGGCGCGAACGGGGCGCGGAGCGCCTCCTTGTGGGTCATCGACAGGGCGCCCATCGAACGCCCGTGGAAGCCCCCCTCGAGCGCGATCACGGTGCGCTTGCCGGTCTTGCGCGCCATCTTGAACGCGGCCTCGTTGGCCTCGGTGCCGGAGTTGCACAGGAAGACGCGCGAGCCGTGCGGCGCGTGCGCGAGCTCGAGCAGGCGCTCCGCGAGGCGGATCTGCGGCTCGGTCGCGAAGAAGTTGGAGGCCTGCGCCAGCGTGCCCGCCTGCTGCGCGATCGCCGCGACCCAGGCGGGGTGCGCGTGGCCCAGCGCGTTGACCGCGATGCCGCCGAGGAGGTCGAGGTAGCGGTTGCCGTCGGCGTCCCACACCCAGCTGCCCTCGCCGCGGGTGAGGACGCGCATCGGCTCGCCGTACGTGCCCATAAGCGCGTGGCCGTAGCGCTGCAGGTCGACCCTGCCCCGCTCGAGACCCGCCTCGCCGTGCGTACCCAGGTCCGTCATACCCAGACCTCCTTGTCCTGCATCACCATCGTGCCGAAGCCCGCGGACGTGAAGACCTCGGCGAGGATCGAGTGCGGCTCCCGACCGTCGATGACGTGTGCCTGCGGCACGCCCCCGCGGACGGCGCGCAGGCACGCCTCCATCTTGGGCCGCATGCCGGACTCGAGCGAGGGCAGCATGTCCTCGAGGTGCTTCGCGCTGATCTCGGAGATGAGCGAGCCGCGGTCCGGCCAGGAGGCGTAGAGCCCCTCGACGTCGGTGAGGACGATGAGCTTGCGGGCGCGCAGCGCGATCGCGAGGGCGGCGGCCGCGGTGTCCGCGTTGACGTTGAGCACCTGCGTCGGGTCGTCGACGTCCGGTGCCACGGTGCTCACCACCGGGATGCGCCCGGCCTCGATGATGTCGGTCACGGCGCCGGGGTTGACCTTGACCACGTCGCCCACGAGCCCGACATCGACCTGCTCGCCGTCGACCACGGCGTGGCGACGCTTCGCCTGGAGCATGCCGGCGTCCTCGCCCGACAGGCCGACCGCATGGGGCCCGTGGTCGTTGATCAGCCCGACGAGCTCGCGCGAGACCTGGCCCGTGAGGACCATGCGCACCACGTCCATCGCCTCGGGCGTGGTGACGCGCAGGCCGCCGCGGAACTCCGAGGCGATGCCCAGCCGGTCGAGCATGCCGGAGATCTGGGGTCCGCCGCCGTGCACCACCACGGGGTGGAGGCCGAGCAGGCGCAGGTGGACGATGTCCTGCGCGAAGGCGCGCTTCAGCGTGTCGTCGATCATCGCGTTGCCGCCGTACTTGATGACGACGATCGCGCCGGCGAACTGCTCGATCCAGGGCATGGCGTCGATGAGGACGCCCACCTTCTGCTGGGGCGTGAGGGAGAGGTTCTCGTTCATGAGGAGTACGCGCTGTTCTCGTGGACGTAGTCGTGGGTGAGGTCGTTGGTCCAGACGGTCGCCTCGGCGTCGCCCGCGTGGAGGTCGAGCACGATGCGCACCTCGCGACCCGAAAGGTCGACCAGGTCGCGGTCCTCGCCGACGCCCGAGGCGCGGCACACCTGGATGCCGTTGACGGTCACGTCGAGCGCGGTCGGGTCGAACGGTGCGATCGCCTCGGGGACGGTGCCGGCCGCGGAGATGATGCGACCCCAGTTGGGGTCGTTGCCGAAGATCGCGGCCTTGAAGAGGTTCGACCGCGTGATCGCGCGGGCCACGGCCTCCGCCGCGTCCTCCGTGGTCGCGTTCGTCACGGTGACCGCGATGTCGTGGCTGGCACCCTCGGCGTCGGCGACGAGGCCGCGCGCGAGGCGTGCGCAGACGTCGGCAAGGGCCGTCTCGAAGGCGCCGGACTCGGGGACGATGCCCGACGCGCCGTTCGCGAGCAGCAGCACGGTGTCGTTGGTGGACATGCAGCCGTCCGAGTCGACCCGGTCGAACGTCGCGCGCGTCGCGGCGCGCAGGGCCACCTGGGCCCGCTCGGGCGAAACCGAGGCGTCGGTGGTGATGACGCACAGCATCGTCGCGAGACCGGGCGCGAGCATGCCCGCGCCCTTCGCCATGCCGCCGACGGTCCAGCCCTCGCCCCCGGCGATGGCCTCCTTGGGCACGGTGTCGGTGGTCATGATGGCGAGCGCCGCGTCGGAGCCGCCCTCGTGAGACAGCGCGCCGACCGCATCGTCCACTCCCGCGAGGAGCGCGTCCATGGGCAGGCGCACGCCGATGAGGCCTGTGCTGCACACCGCGACGTCGCCGGGCGACACGTCGCAGCCGGCGCCCTGGAGCGCGGCGGCGACGTGCTCGGCCGTGCGATGCGTGTCCGCGAAGCCCTCGGCGCCGGTCGCGGCGTTCGCTCCGCCGGAGTTGAGGACCACGGCATCGACCCGTGAGTCGGCGACCACCTGGCGCGACCAGGTCACGGGTGCCGCGACCACGCGGTTGGAGGTGAAGACTCCCGCCGCGACCTTTTCCGGGCCGTCGTTGACCACGAGCGCGACGTCGCGGGCGCCGGTGCTCTTGAGCCCGGCCGCGACCCCCGCGGCCGCGAACTTCTGTGCTGCGGTGACGCTCATGGTGCCGTTCCGATCGTGCTGAGGCCCAGGGTCTCGTCGAGGCCTAGGGCGACGTTCATGGACTGGAGGGCCGCGCCGGCGGTGCCCTTGACGAGGTTGTCGATCGCGGCGACCACCACCACGCGACCGGCCTTGCCGTCGACCGCGACCTGCATGAGGCACGTGTTCGCGCCGAGCGTCGCGGCGGTGGTGGGCCACTGGCCCTCGGGGAGCAGGTGCACGAACGGCTCGTCGGCGTAGGCGCTCTCCCACGCGTGGCGCACGGCCTCCACGTTGACGCCGGCGGCGAGCGGGGCGGACACGGTCGCGAGGATCCCTCGCGCCATCGGGACGAGCGTCGGCGTGAAGCTGAGGCGCACGCCCTCGGCGCCGGCGGAGGCGAGATTCTGGATGATCTCGGGGATGTGGCGGTGCGAGCCGCCCACTGCGTACGGCGCCGCGGCGCCGAGCGCCTCGGAGGCGAGCAGGTGGGGCGCGAGCTTCTTGCCGGCGCCCGAGTAGCCGTTGGCGAGCACCGCGACGATGTCGGTGGGGTCGACCACGCCCGCCGCGACGCCGGGCTGCAGCGCGAGCGTGACGGCGGTGACGTTGCAGCCCGGGACCGCGATTCGTGTGGCGCCGGCCAACGCCTCGCGCTGATGGCCGGTGGGGGTGATGAGCTCGGGCATGCCGTAGGGCCACGTGCCGGCGTGGTCGCCGCCGTAATACTCGGCCCACGCCTGCGCGCTTGCCAGGCGGTGGTCCGCTCCGCAGTCGATGACGAGCGTCTCCGGGGGCAGCTGCGCGGCGATCTCCCCGCTCGCACCGTGAGGAAGCGCCAGCACCACCACATCGTGACCCGCGAGGGTGTCCGCGCTGGTCTCGACGATGACGCGGTCGGCGAGCGGCCGCAGGTGCGGCTGGTGCAGCCCGAGCGCGTCGCCCGCGCTCGAGTGCGCGGTGAGCGCGCCGAACTCCACCTCAGGGTGCGCGGAGAACACGCGCAGGACCTCGCCGCCGACATAGCCGGAGGCGCCGGATACTGCGACCTTGATGCTCATATGAATAACCATACAGGAGGTTGCATACTGCGACGGGGAGGCACGTAGCATGCATGTCGTGAGAGCGATCCAGGTGACGCGGCATGGTGGCCCCGAGGTGCTCGAGCTGGTCGAGCTCGAGCGTCCCGTCGCCACCCCTGGGCACGTGGTGGTCCGCGTGGAGGCCGCCGGCGTCAACTTCATCGACACCTACCAGCGCTCCGGCCGCTACCCCATGGACCTGCCGTTCGTGCCCGGCAAGGAGGGCGCCGGCCAGATCGTCGAGGTCGGCGCGGGCGTCGAGCACCTGGTCGAGGGCGAGGGCGTCGCCTGGGCGTTCACGCAGGGCTCGTACGCGGAGTACGTGAGCCTCCCCGTCACGGACGTCTACCCCGTCCCCGAGGACGTCGAGCTCGACATGGCGGCCGCCGCGATGCTCCAGGGCCTCACCGCGCACTACCTGGTGACCTCGTCCTATGCGGTGATGCCCGGCGACGTGGTGCTCGTGCATGCGGCGGCGGGCGGCGTCGGGCTCCTGCTGACCCAGCTCGCGGTCGCGCGCGGCGCGACCGTCATCGGCACCGTGGGCTCCGACGTGAAGGAGAGGATCGCGCTCCAGGCGGGCGCGTCGCATGTGCTGCGCTACGACCTGATGGACGACCTCGGCGTGGACCTGCCCGCCGCGGTCCGCGGCATCATCCCCGAGGGAGTCGCCGCCGTGTACGACGGCGTGGGCCGCACCACCTTCGACGGATCGCTCGCCTCGCTCCACCGCCGCGGGTCGATGGTCCTCTTCGGCGCCGCCTCCGGGCCCGTCGACCCCGTGGACCCGCAGCGCCTCAACTCCGCGGGATCCGTGGTGCTGAGCCGGCCGACGCTCGCGGACTTCACCGCGGACCCCGAGGAACGCGAGTGGCGCGCGAGCGACATCTTCCACGGGATCCTGCTGGGCGATCTCAGCGTGCGCATCGATCGCGGGTACTCGCTCGAGGAGGCGGCCGACGCGCATCGTGCGCTCGAGTCGCGTGCGACGCGCGGCAAGCTGCTGCTGCATCCGTGACGCGCCGGGCGCGTCCTCGACACGCGCCGGACACATCTGCCCGGCACAATGTGCCCATGCAGAACCTCCGCCTCCGCGTCATGCGCGTCACCGACATCCCTGCCGTGACCTCGCTGAACGCCGAGGCGGCGCCTGCCGTCAACCTCCTCAGCGAGGAGGAGCTGGCGTCGCTCCACGGGATGTGCGACGTCGCCCTGGTGGCGACGGACCGCGACCGCGCCGTCATCGCCTTCCTCCTGAGCCTGGGGATGGGCCAGCCCTACGAGTCCGAGAACTACCGCTACTTCGAGGCGCGCGGCGTGCGCCACCAGTACATCGACAGGATCGTGGTGCGCGAGTCCGCGAAGGGCACGGGCGTGGGCCGGGCGCTGTACGAGTCGGTGTTCGAGCGGGCGCGCGAGCGCGGTGCGACCGAGGTCACCACCGAGGTGCAGCTCGACCCGCCGAACCCCGGCTCCGTGACCTTCCACGAGCACCTGGGATTCCAGCGAGTCGCCGAGCAGCACACGCGCGGCGGCACCGTCCGCGTCGCGCTGCTCGCGCGCGCCGTCTACTGAGCCGGGTCCTGCTCCGCCGCGGACTCGGCGTCCGGCTCCGCATCCGCCTCGGGCTCCGCCTCGGGGTCCGGGAACGGGCCCTGGCTGGGGCCGGCGTGCTGGCTCAGCGCGTACGAGAGCACGCGTTCGTGGGTGGCCATCCGCTCGGCGGTGAGCCCGAGCAGCTCCGCGACCTCGGCCGCGTCGAGCTCGAGGTCCGGGTGATCCGCCGCGAGGGCCTGGTGCACCATCCTCATGACGGAATGCCCCGGCAGCGCCGGCACGTGCGCCATGAACGAGATCGACGCCCACGTGCCCGGCCCCAGGCCCTCCACGTCCTGGAGACGCAGGCCGAGCGCCTCGGTGTGCTGGCGTGCGACCTGCGACAGGGTGAGGGCGTCGTACACGCCGGACTCGACGAGCGCCGCCGCGGCCTCGTAGATCACGTCCGCCCGCAGCCGTGCCGTGCCGGGCACCGTGGTGTCGCCCCAGCGCTCGCCCAGGATGTGACGCAGCACGATCGGGCCACGCTCCACGAGGTCCACGAGGTCGTCGAAGGTCCGCTCGGGGCGGTTCCGCAGGACCGTGTCGACCACCGTGCCGACCAGCGGTGCGGACAGCTGCGTGCCGTAGACGCCGGCGATCAGCGCGAGCTCGCTGTGACGGGGGTACCCCCACGGCGCGGCGTCGCGCCACCCGGGCGCCAGCATGCTCGCGAGCCCCGTTCGCAGGCTCGGGACCAGACTCTCGATCATGGGCGTGAAGGCTACAGGCCCGATGCCGCGAGCGACACCAGCGCGACACGCCCATTTCACGCATTCGCACCGAACCTCCCTCGGGACCGGCGCGGGCGGCGTCAGCCGGCGGCGAGCACTCCGGGCATCCGCGCGATCTCCTCGGCGCGCCGGCTGAGCGCGTATGCGAGCACGCGCTCATCGGTCGCGAGACGCGCGGCCGTGAGACGGATGAGCTCGGCGACCTCGGCGCGGGTGAGCGTGGTGCCCGGGTGGGCTGGCTCGGTGCACGAGGACACGAGCGCGACCACCGCATCGTCCGGGAGCGCGGTCGCGTGCGCCATGAAGGCGATCGACACCCACGTGCCCGGACCGAGCCCACGGATCGACTGCACCAAGGTCGAGATCTCCTCGCCGCGCGTCCGCGCGGCGTCCTGGAGGTCGGCTGCGGTGCGGACGCCCGCGTGCGCGAGGAGCAGCGCTGCCTCGTGGATCACCTCGGCGCGACGGCGCGGGACCCCCAGCACCGTCGAGTCGCCCCAGCGCTCGCCGAGGACGACCCGCAGGTCGACGGGGTCGACCGCGGCGAGGTCCGCGAGATCGTCGAGGAGGCTTCCCGGCCGGCGCCGCATCACGCTGTCCGCGATGTCCGCGACCGCCTGCGGCTGCAGCTGGGCGGCGAACACGCCGGCGATGAGGGCCAGCTCGCTCTGACCCGGGTAGCCCCAGGGGGCGGCGTCACGCCACCCCGTCGGCAGGATCCCGGCCAGCGCGCCCCTCAGACTCGGCACCAGCTCCTCGACCATGGGTCAACGCTAGCGGCGCGCGCGAGGCGGCGACAGCCCTGCAAAACCTGCATACCCCACACTCGGGACGAAGCCGACGACCAATCTTGCGCGGCGTCCTAGGCTCGAGGCATGCGCATCCTCATCGTCGGAGGCACGGGCCTCATCTCCTCGGCCCTCGCGGCCGCCGCCCACGCGGCAGGCCACGAGCTCACGCTCATCAACCGCGGCCGCAGCGAGGCCGCCGCTCCCCCGCCGGGCGCGCACGTCATCCACGTCGACGCGACCGACGCCGAGGCGCTGCGCGACGCGCTCCATGGCGCCCGGCTGCGGCGCGAGCGCTTCGACGCGGTGGTGCAGTTCATCGCTTTCACGCCCGAGCACGTGGCGGCGGACGTCGAGACCTTCGCCCCGCTCACGGACCAGTACGTGCTCATCGCGACCTCCGCCGCCTACATGACCTACGACCGCCTCCACGTGCTCACGGAGGACACCCCGCAGGAGAACCCGTGGTGGGAGTACGCGCGGCTCAAGGCGGAGGCCGAGCAGGTGCTGCGCTCGCGCGCGACCGATGCCGGGCTCGGCTGGACCATCGTGCGCCCGGCCCACACTTACGGGCCGTCGAAGATCCCCGGGTACACGGGCAACTCGGCGCACCCGTGGACGCTGGTGGACCGCATGCGGAGGGGCGCGCGCATCGTCATCCCCGGCGACGGCACGTCGCTGTGGACCCTCACGCACGCCGATGATGTCGCCGCAGGCGTGCTCGGTCTCCTGGGCCGCGACGAGGCGCTCGGCGAGGCGGTGCACATCACGTCCGACGAGGCCCTGACCTGGGAGGGCATCCACGCCGCGATCGCGCGGGCGGCGGGGCTCTCGGACGAGGCGTTCGCGCGCCAGGTCCTTCACGTGCCGTCCGATGCGCTCGTCGCCGCCGAGCCCGCTTCGGCCGGAGGCATCTACGGGGACAAGATGCACGCCGCCGTCTACGACAACACGAGGATCAAGCGCCTGGTGCCGGGCTGGGAGGCGCGCATCCCGTTCGAGCAGGGCGTCGCGGAGGCGATCGCCTGGTTCGAGGCCGATTCGGCGAGGCGGACCGTCGACAGCGAGGCGGACGCGACCATGGACGCCGTGGCCGCCATCTATGTGGACGCCTTGGAGCGCGTGCGCCTCGAGGTCGGGCGCGACGCCAGGGGCTGAGGAGCGAGGCCGGGATGGACGATGCGCGGGGCGAGCCTCCGGACCCACGCCCCGATCGCGGACGCGACCCGGAGGTGGCGCTGCCGCTCACCGTGTCCTCGGTTGTCCTGGGAGCGGTGGGGCTCACGGTGCCCGTGCTCGCCGTCGTGGCGATCCTCCTCGCCATCGGCGGCTTCGCGCTCGATCCGCGACACGCGCCGACGCGTGCCTTCGCGCTCCTCGGCGGCGTGCTCGCGATCGTCGGCCTCGCGAGCGCGGCGGTCGGCGGATTCGGCTAACTTGCACACTGCTGTGCAATTTGTCTAATCTGCAGCGGTGACCGCACGATCCCCACGCGCCGATTCGGCGCGCAATCACGATGCCCTCCTCGACGCCGCCGCCCGCGCGCTGCGCGACGACGTCGACGCCCCCCTCGACGCGATCGCGGCCGAGGCCGGCCTCTCCCGCCGCGCCGTCTACGGCCACTTCGCCGGACGGGACGAGCTGGTCGCGGCCATGCTCGACCGGGGTGCGGTGCGGATCTCCGCGGCGCTCGACGCGCCGCGTGACGAGGACCCGCTGGTCGGTCTCGCACGGCTCGGCGTCTCGCTGTGGGACGCGGTGGCGGACGTCCGCACGATCGCCCGCATGGCGGTGACGACGCACCACAGCGAGACCGTGGCGCGCGCCCTCGCGCCGGTGCGCGCCCGGGTGCGTGCCTGCCTCGCCGAGGCGACGGCGGCGGGCGTGGTCCGCACCGACGTCGCCGTCGAGATCCTCGCGGTGCTCGTCGAGCGCGCGGCGCTCGACGTGCTCGAGGTGGCGCCGGAGGCGGACCCCGCGCAGGCGCGCACGCTCGTGATGACGCATCCGCTCTGCGCGGCAGGCGTGGGCGCCGCGCGCGCCTCGGACATCGCCGCGGCCATCACGGAGGGCGAGGAGCGATGAGGATCGATCTGGTCGAGGTCTCGAAAGGTCGAGGCGACGCGGCGCTGCTGCCGACGACGGCGACGTTCACGAGCGGAAGCATCACCCTGGTCCGCGCCGAGACCCAGCAGCGGCCGACGGTGCTGGGCCTGCTCGCCTCGGGCCGCATGCACCCGGACACGGGCGTGGTCACGGTCGATGGCCGCGTGGACTACGGACGCATGCGCGCGGCGCTCGCGCTCGTGGACGCACCCGTAGTGAGCGAGCCCGTCGGCCACGTGTCGACCGTCGGCATCGTCGAGGAGGAGCTGATGTTCGCGGGACGTGCGTCCACGCCGTCCGCGGCGCGAGCGCTGCTCGCCGAGCTGGGGCTCACCGAATGGGCACGGACGCCGTTCGCCAACGTCGCCCCCACCGACCGTGTCCGGCTGCTGCTCGAGCTGGCAGCCCTGCGCCCGGGCGTGGAGGGCATCGTGCTCGTCGCACCGGACAGGCACGGCGGGGACCCCTCCGGCTGGTGGGAGGCGGCGCGCGGGCTCGCTCGCCGCGGGCTCGCGGTCCTGGTCATCGCAGGCGACGCCGCGGCCGCGACCATCGCGGGCACCTCGGTCGCCGACATGCCCGACGTGATCGTCGAGGACCTCGTGGAGGTGTCCGCATGAAGGGGCACGCGACACGCCTGCGCCGGATCGCCGTGCGCATCCCCGCGATGATCACCGTCGAGCTGCGTCGCCTCACAGCCACCCGGATGGCCGTGCTCGCGCTTGTGGCGCTCATGACGGTCCCCGTGCTCTACGGCGGCCTCTACCTGTGGGCGAACAAGGCTCCGTACGCGGCTCTCGACCGCATCCCCGCTGCGATCGTGGTCACGGATGTCGGGACGGTCACGGACGGCGAGTCGGCAACCTTCGGTCGAGATGTCGCGGAGCAGCTCGTGGAGGACGGGCGCTTCGACTGGCACATCGTCGACCCCGACGCCGCCCTCGACGGGATCACCGAGGAGGACTACGACTTCGTGATCGAGTTCCCCGCGGACTTCTCGGAGGCGCTCGCCTCGGCCAGCACCGACGATCCCCACCAGGCACGGGTCACGCTCACCACGAGCGACGTCAACAGCTACCTCGCGTCGACCATCGGGGAGCAGGCCGCCGATGCGATCCGCACGTCGATCGTCACCACCGTCAACGAGGAGGCGGCGACCGAGTTCCTGCTCGGGTTCGCCGATGTCCGCGAGTCGCTGCTCGAGGCCGCCGACGGGGCGGCCCAGCTAGGCGCGGGCTCTGCCGACGCGGAGGACGGTGCAGCGTCGCTCGCGGACGGGACCGATGCCCTCGCGACGGGAGCGGCGACGCTCGCGGACGGCGCATCGTCGCTGGCTGACGGCGCATCCGCGCTCGCCGAAGGCACCACCTCCCTCGCCGACGGCGCGTCGTCGCTGGCGACGGGTACCGAGACGCTCGCGGGCGGAGCAGGCGAGGTCGCGGATGGTGCGGCGGACGTCGCCGCCGGCAATGCGGCGCTCGCGGAGCAAGCCGATGCCGTAGGCGCGGCCGCGGACGAGGCGGCGGCGGCCATTCCCGATGCGCTCGACGAGCTCGCCGCGCAGATGGCCGGGCTCGGCATGACCGACGCGCAGATCGCGGCGGCGCTCGAGCAGGTCGAGCCCGTCCTCGCGGATCTCGAGGATGGCCGCGCTGCGCTGCACGACGCGATCGACGACATCGACGCGCTTGCCGACGGCGCCCAGCAGGTGGCGGACGGCGCCGCTTCGGTGGCCGCGGGCGCCTCCTCGGCAGCCTCAGGGGCCGGCAACCTGGCCGATGGTGCGGCCTCCGCCGCGGACGGGGCCGCCGAGCTCGCGGACGGCGCGGGCAAGGTCGACAGCGGCGCCTCCGATCTGGCGTCGGGGCTCGACACGGCTGCGGCAGGCGCGAGCACGCTCGCGTCGGGGCTCGGCGATCTCACGGACGGCGCCGTTGAGCTCGAGTCCGCGCTCGCGGACGGCGCGGCACAGATCTCCCCCGCCGACGAGGCGCTCCGCGATCTGCAGGCGCAGACGATCGCGGACCCGGTGGACCTCGACTCGGAGTCGCTCACCTCCGCCGGCACGTACGGCGCCGGGCTGGCGCCGTTCTTCATCTCGCTTGCTGCGTGGATCGGCATGTACGCGCTGTTCCTCATCGTCAAGCCGGTATCGCGGCGCGCGATCACCGCCATCCATTCACCGGTGAGGGTCACGCTCGCGGGATGGCTGACCCCGTCGGCGCTCGGCGCGATCCAGATGGTGGGGCTCTTCGCCGTGGTCGCGGTTGCGCTCGACTTCTCGGTCGACCATCCGTGGGGCACCTACGCCCTCATGGCCGTCTCGGCTGTGACCTTCGCGGCGATCATCCTGGCGCTCAACGTGTGGCTGGGCTCGGTCGGGCAGTTCCTGGGGCTCGTGCTCATGGTGCTCCAGCTGGTCACCGCGGGCGGCACGTTCCCGTGGCAGACGCTGCCCACGCCGCTCGCGGCGCTGCACCACGTGCTCCCGATGAGCTTCGCCGTCGATGGGCTGCGGCAGATGATGTACGGCGGCTCGGTCGCGGCGGCGCTCGGGGACGTCGCGGTGCTGGCTGCGTGGTTGGTCGCTGCGCTGGTGGTGGCGATGGTGGGCGTGGCGCGCATGACCCACCGGCAGACGCTGCGGGATCTGCAGCCGAGCCTCATCGGCTGAGCGCGGCGCGGCCGGTGCGGCGAGGCGCCCGGCGAGGGCGCGTCGCCCGTGCCGGGGCGTGCCGCGGCGGCGCCCGCCGTGGGGGTGGGCGCCGTGGGGGCGGGGTGGTCAGTGGGGTGTGTGTTGGGGGAGGTCCACGTGGAGTGCGGCTTTGCCTCCGAGCCTGGGGGTGCGAGCAGGGTCGATGGTGGCGGGTGGGGTGAACCAGACCTCGGTGGCGGTCGCTGA
>NZ_BBMB01000019.1 GCF_000971235.1 Demequina subtropica | reverse complement strand
GGTGTGCGTGCGAAACTTGAGAACTCAACAGTGTGCCACATGTCGATGCCAAATTATCCCGGCATCCTCCGTTTGGGGGGTGCAGGATTCCTTTGGTTGACAACGAAATGTCAGTGACATTTTGTTCGATGTCAGAGATTTAACTGGTCTTTTCGGAGACTTACTCTGTATTGACGTAAGCCTGCTTCGGTGGGGTTGCAACAATCATTTACGGAGAGTTTGATCCTGGCTCAGGACGAACGCTGGCGGCGTGCTTAACACATGCAAGTCGAACGGTGAACCCCAGCTTGCTGGGGGGATCAGTGGCGAACGGGTGAGTAACACGTGAGTAACCTGCCCCAGACTCTGGGATAAGCCTTGGAAACGAGGTCTAATACCGGATATGCAACATCTCCGCATGGAGCGTGTTGGGAAAGTTTTTCGGTCTGGGATGGACTCGCGGCCTATCAGCTTGTTGGTGAGGTAATGGCTCACCAAGGCGACGACGGGTAGCCGGCCTGAGAGGGCGACCGGCCACACTGGAACTGAGACACGGTCCAGACTCCTACGGGAGGCAGCAGTGGGGAATATTGCACAATGGGCGCAAGCCTGATGCAGCGACGCCGCGTGGGGGATGAAGGCCTTCGGGTTGTAAACCCCTTTCAGCAGGGAAGAAGCGAGAGTGACGGTACCTGCAGAAGAAGCGCCGGCTAACTACGTGCCAGCAGCCGCGGTAATACGTAGGGCGCAAGCGTTGTCCGGAATTATTGGGCGTAAAGAGCTCGTAGGCGGTCTGTCGCGTCTGCTGTGAAAACCCGAGGCTCAACCTCGGGCCTGCAGTGGGTACGGGCAGACTAGAGTGTGGTAGGGGAGACTGGAATTCCTGGTGTAGCGGTGGAATGCGCAGATATCAGGAGGAACACCGATGGCGAAGGCAGGTCTCTGGGCCACAACTGACGCTGAGGAGCGAAAGCGTGGGGAGCGAACAGGATTAGATACCCTGGTAGTCCACGCCGTAAACGGTGGGCACTAGATGTGGGGCTCTTTCCATGAGTTCCGCGTCGCAGCTAACGCATTAAGTGCCCCGCCTGGGGAGTACGGCCGCAAGGCTAAAACTCAAAGGAATTGACGGGGGCCCGCACAAGCGGCGGAGCATGCGGATTAATTCGATGCAACGCGAAGAACCTTACCAAGGCTTGACATATACCCTCTACCCCCAGAGATGGGGGGTGCTTCGGCGGGGTATACAGGTGGTGCATGGTTGTCGTCAGCTCGTGTCGTGAGATGTTGGGTTAAGTCCCGCAACGAGCGCAACCCTCGTCCTATGTTGCCAGCACGTAATGGTGGGGACTCATAGGAGACTGCCGGGGTCAACTCGGAGGAAGGTGGGGATGACGTCAAATCATCATGCCCCTTATGTCTTGGGCTTCACGCATGCTACAATGGCCGGTACAAAGGGCTGCGATACCGCAAGGTGGAGCGAATCCCAAAAAGCCGGTCTCAGTTCGGATTGAGGTCTGCAACTCGACCTCATGAAGTCGGAGTCGCTAGTAATCGCAGATCAGCAACGCTGCGGTGAATACGTTCCCGGGCCTTGTACACACCGCCCGTCAAGTCACGAAAGTCGGTAACACCCGAAGCCAGTGGCCCAACTCGTAAGAGAGGGAGCTGTCTAAGGTGGGATTGGCGATTGGGACTAAGTCGTAACAAGGTAGCCGTACCGGAAGGTGCGGCTGGATCACCTCCTTTCTAAGGAGCACCTACCAGTCACCTCGGTGGCTGGTCAGGATCCCATCTCAGAGCCGAATGTGCTCTGGTGGGGCTCATGGATGGAACATCGACATGCGCCGGCAGCCGCCGGACGGCAGACCAGTACACCTTCGGGTAGGAACGTCTGACTGTTCGGGAAGGGTTGTCGGCTGGCACGCTGTTGGGTCCTGAAGGGTCGCACGTCAGTGCAGCTTTTCAGGCCGTACGGCCCGGGCTTCGCCTGGGTTCACGGTCGCGGGCCACCGGACCACATCAAACCGCCGATCCTGTCGGCAGGTGTGTGGAGAGGGTGGGGCCGCCCGTCGTTTGAGAACTGCACAGTGGACGCGAGCATCTTTGATATCTGTGGTCAAGTTTTTAAGAGCACATGGTGGATGCCTTGGCAGCAGGAGCCGAAGAAGGACGTTGTAGCCTGCGATAAGCCTCGGGGAGCTGGCAAACAAGCTGTGATCCGAGGATGTCCGAATGGGGAAACCCCGCTGGAGTCATGTCCAGTGACCCACGCCTGAACACATAGGGCGTGTGGAGGGAACGTCGGGAAGTGAAACATCTCAGTACCGACAGGAAGAGATATTCCGTGAGTAGTGGCGAGCGAAAGCGGATGAGGCCAAACCGTACACGTGTGATACCCGGCAGGGGTTGCGTGTGCGGGGTTGTGGGACCTTTCGGGAAGATCTGCCGGTCTTCCAAGGAGTCAGAAATCCGCGTGATAGTCGAAGGGCATTGAAAGGCCCGGCATAGAGGGTGCGACCCCCGTAGACGAAATCATGCGGACTCCTGAGAGTCATCCCAAGTAGCACGGGGCCCGAGAAATCCCGTGTGAATCTGCAGAGACCACTCTGTAAGCCTAAATACTACCTGCTGACCGATAGCGAATCAGTACCGTGAGGGAAGGGTGAAAAGTACCCCGAGAGGGGAGTGAAATAGTACCTGAAACCGTGTGCTTACAATCCGTCGGAGCCCCCTTGGCTGGGGTGACGGCGTGCCTTTTGAAGAATGAGCCTGCGAGTTAGTGCTCAGTGGCAAGGTTAACCCGTGTGGGGCAGCCGTAGCGAAAGCGAGTCCGAATAGGGCGTTTGAGTCGCTGGGTCTAGACCCGAAGCGAAGTGATCTATCCATGGCCAGGCTGAAGCGCGGGTAAGACCGCGTGGAGGGCCGAACCCACTTGGGTTGAAAACCGAGGGGATGAGCTGTGGATAGGGGTGAAAGGCCAATCAAACTTCGTGATAGCTGGTTCTCCCCGAAATGCATTTAGGTGCAGCGTTGCGTGTTTCTTGCCGGAGGTAGAGCTACTGGATGGCCGATGGGCCCCACCAGGTTACTGACGTCAGCCAAACTCCGAATGCCGGTAAGTGAGAGCGCAGCAGTGAGACTGCGGGGGATAAGCTTCGTAGTCGAGAGGGAAACAGCCCAGAACACCAACTAAGGCCCCTAAGCGTGTGCTAAGTGGGAAAGGATGTGGAGTTGCATAGACAACCAGGAGGTTGGCTTAGAAGCAGCCACCCTTGAAAGAGTGCGTAATAGCTCACTGGTCAAGTGATTCCGCGCCGACAATGTAGCGGGGCTCAAGTACACCGCCGAAGTTGTGTCATTCACACATTGCGCTAGGCCTTCGTGGTCCAGGCGTGTGGATGGGTAGGGGAGCGTCGTGTGGCGGGTGAAGTCGCGGGGTAACCCAGCGGTGGACGCCACACGAGTGAGAATGCAGGCATGAGTAGCGAAAGACGGGTGAGAAACCCGTCCGCCGAATGACCAAGGGTTCCAGGGCCAGGTTAATCCGCCCTGGGTAAGTCGGGACCTAAGGCGAGGCCGACAGGCGTAGTCGATGGACAACGGGTTGATATTCCCGTACCGGCGAAGGACCGCCCATGACGAGGCGGACGATGCTAAGTGCCCAAAGCCGGCGAACCCTTCGGGGGGAGCTCGGTGGCGCGCACGAACCAGATCCGTAGTAGTCAAGCGTAGTAACAGGGGTGACGCAGGAAGGTAGCCGAGCGTGGCGATGGTAGTCCACGTCTAAGGGTGTAGGCCGAACCGTAGGCAAATCCGCGGTTCACTAAGGCTGAGACCTGATGGTGACCCCGTACGGGGGAAATCGGTGATCCTATGCTGCCAAGAAAAACCTCGGCGCGAGGTCCTAGCCGCCCGTACCCCAAACCGACTCAGGTGGTCAGGTAGAGAATACTAAGGCGATCGAGAGAATCGTGGTTAAGGAACTCGGCAAAATGCCCCCGTAACTTCGGGAGAAGGGGGGCCTGAGGCGTGAACCACCTAGCGTGGGGAAGCGTTTGAGGGCCGCAGAGACCAGGGAGAAGCGACTGTTTACTAAAAACACAGGTCCGTGCGAAGTCGCAAGACGATGTATACGGACTGACGCCTGCCCGGTGCTGGAAGGTTAAGAGGAGGGGTCAGCCGCAAGGCGAAGCTCCGAATTTAAGCCCCAGTAAACGGCGGTGGTAACTATAACCATCCTAAGGTAGCGAAATTCCTTGTCGGGTAAGTTCCGACCTGCACGAATGGCGTAACGACTTCTCCGCTGTCTCAACCGCGAACTCGGCGAAATTGCACTACGAGTAAAGATGCTCGTTACGCGCAGCAGGACGGAAAGACCCCGGGACCTTTACTATAGCTTGGTATTGGTATTCGGTGTGGTTTGTGTAGGATAGGTGGGAGACTGTGAAGCCGGAACGCCAGTTTCGGTGGAGTCATTGTTGAAATACCACTCTGATCACTCTGGATATCTAACCTCGGTCCGTAATCCGGATCAGGGACAGTGCCTGGTGGGTAGTTTAACTGGGGCGGTTGCCTCCCAAAGAGTAACGGAGGCGCCCAAAGGTTCCCTCAGCCTGGTTGGCAATCAGGTGGCGAGTGCAAGTGTACAAGGGAGCTTGACTGTGAGACTGACAGGTCGAGCAGGGACGAAAGTCGGGACTAGTGACCCGCCGGTGGCATGTGGAAGCGCCGGCGCTCAACGGATAAAAGGTACCCCGGGGATAACAGGCTGATCCTGCCCAAGAGTCCATATCGACGGCATGGTTTGGCACCTCGATGTCGGCTCGTCGCATCCTGGGGCTGGAGTTGGTCCCAAGGGTTGGGCTGTTCGCCCATTAAAGCGGTACGCGAGCTGGGTTTAGAACGTCGTGAGACAGTTCGGTCCCTATCCGCTGCGCGCGCAGGAAATTTGAGAAAGGCTGCCCCTAGTACGAGAGGACCGGGGTGGACCAACCTCTGGTGTGCCAGTTGTTCCGCCAGGAGCACGGCTGGTTGGCTACGTTGGGAAGGGATAACCGCTGAAAGCATCTAAGCGGGAAGCCTGTTTCAAGATGAGATTTCCAAGGAGCTTGTCTCCTGAAGGCCCCCTACAGACCATGGGGTTGATAGGCCGGACGTGGAAGCGAGGACTAACGACTCGTGAAGCTGACCGGTACTAATAGGCCGACAACTTGACACACACTCAAGTTAGATAAGTAATGCTACGCGTCCACTGTGCGGTTCCCGAACTACGGTCGGAAACCCAACCAAAGTTCCATAGAGTTGCCGCAGCCACAGCGAGAGGGAAACGCCCGGTCCCATTCCGAACCCGGAAGCTAAGCCTCTCAGCGCCGATGGTACTGCACCCGCCAGGGTGTGGGAGAGTAGGACGCTGCGGCACA
>NZ_BBMB01000020.1 GCF_000971235.1 Demequina subtropica | reverse complement strand
GCACAGTGGGCATACAACCTCACCGTCGCCGACCTCCACACCTACTACGTCGGCACCGATGGCGACGCCGCTGTCCTGGTACATAACTCGTCGTGCAGTATCGCGGCTCACGGAGTGCCCGCAGCACCCGGTGTCTACCGGCTCCGCTTCGCTGACGGAAGTGAGTACATTGGGAAGAGCGTGAACATGCACCGCCGTGTTCACAGTCACGCGCGCAGAGACTGGGGATCGTCGATTGTTTCGGTTTCGCATCAGACTATGACTCGCGACGCAATCCACGCAGCCGAGAGAAATGCGATTCGCAGGGCCGACCGAGCCGGGGTGTCGCTCCGAAATGTGATTCGATACCGAGGTGGGCGCTAGATGGCGATAGAGATTCACGGTGCGCTTTGGGACGGAGAGAAGACCGAGGCTCACCTTTCCGTTTCCCGCGTAACTGCCGACGAGTTCGCGCGACTGTTGGCCGCCAGTGTCGAGGTACTTGTGTTCACAGCGGGATCCACCTCGCGCGCAGCGTCAGACCTGGCTTGGGTCAACGGCCTTCCTTGCGTCACCACGCTGTCATTTGAGGAAGGTGCCGAGTGTCCTGACTTGTCTAGGGTTGACCCGGCTCGCCGGTCCAGGGTCCTGATTTGGGAGAACTTGCCGGCAATGGTCTCTCGCGGTGAACTGGAGGGCACGGAGAGCGCGCTATTTGCGTATGCCGATAGTGTTGCCGGCGGTGTGGTCGGCTTGCCGACCGTTCGACGACTTGAAGTGGGCCATCTCGACGGGACTTCGACAGCCGGCGATCGCTGTTCGCAGCTCACGCACCTGAAACTGCGCGGACGCCGTCGGCCCGTGGCGATGAACTGGGAGAACCCACCGCGGGCGCTCGTTGACCTCCAGGTCGACGACATGCAACTCGCTTCCGTGGACGCGTTGGCGTCGCTCACACACCTTCAACGAGTTGTGCAGGGCCCTACTGGTCAACGAGCGGTCAGATCCATCGAGCTGGATGTGTCGCCGCTGGTCGAGTGCCCGGAACTGGTTTGGCTGGACATGGCGACGGGATGGCCGATTCGCGGGCTCGACGCCCTAATGGAAAGACTCCCTGGGCTCCGCGCGCGCGTTGCGGCAGGGCGCCATGACGGCAACCCCGCGTCGAGTCGCCTCACCATCGTCGCCTAGACCCGCGCTTCGCGGGCCACGCCGGGGCGCCGCCCGGGGATATGCCTCACGGGGCTTGGCGTACGTCGATGTGACCCTCGCTGGGGGCAGGCCTCCGACGACTTCGATGTCCGTGGTAACCGACTCGAGCGCGCCACGAGCGTCTCCGGTGCCGCATCGGACTGCACCACGACCGGTGACCTCGTCGACCAGTGGACGTACGACGACGCCGACCGTGTCCAGACCGGCGCCAACGGTGCCGGCGGCGACTACGAGTACGACGCACTGGGACGCCAGACCCGCATCCCGGCGATCGACACCCCCGCCGGCGCCGCAGCGGGCGACCTCACCATCGGCTACTACGCCGATGACCTCGCGGCGTCGCTGAGCCAGAACGGCACCACCACCACGTTCGGCATCGACCCGCTGGGACGGCGCACCACCGCCATCAGCACCACCGGCGCTGACACCACGACGGTCACCCGTCACTACACCGATGCGTCGGATAATCCCGCGTGGGCCGACGAGACCAGCGCCGACGGATCTCGGCGCAGCTCGTGGTACGGCTCGTCCGTCGGTGGTGACCTTGGCATCGTCATCACCACCGACGATTCGGGTGGGACGGGTATCACGGTCGAGCTGGCGGACATCCACGGTGATATCGCGACGTCGCTGACGTTGGATGCCGCGGGTGGCGTGGACACGATGACGGCGTTGTCGGACTTCGACGAGTACGGCCGTCAGATCACCATCGCGGCTGACACCGGCGACGTCACGTACGACTGGACCGGCACGCTTGCCACCGATACCGGTGCCCTCGCGTACGGGTGGCTCGGTGGAAGCGAGCGCGCCACCGATGGCTCGACCGGGCTGATGCTGATGGGTGTCCGGTTGTACAACCCTGCCACCGGGTTGTTCACCTCGGTGGACCCTGTGCCCGGGGGCAACACCACGGCGTACGCCTACCCGCAGGACCCGATCAACAAGACCGACCTCGATGGCAAGGCCTGGGGTTGGCTGAAGAAGGCCCGCTCCGTTGCACGTT
>NZ_BBMB01000021.1 GCF_000971235.1 Demequina subtropica | reverse complement strand
GAACCGTCCCCGGTTTGATGCCGCTTCCTTTCGAGTCTGGAAGGAAGATAGAGCCCATGCCGAAGAGGATTCCCGAGGAGACCAAGCAGCGTGCCGTGCGGCTGGTCCTGGACCATCTTGATGAGTACCCGAACCTCACCGTCGCATGCCAAACGGTCGCTGGACGACTCGGTTTCGGAGCCGAGTCGCTGCGCCGGTGGGTGCGCCAAGCTCAGGTCGACGCAGGTGAGCGTCAGGGCGTGACGACATCCGAGTCCGAGAAGATTCGCAAGCTCGAGCGGGAGAACCGCGAGCTGCGGGAGGCCAACGCGATCCTCAAGGACGCAGCGGTTTTCTTCGCTGGGGAACTCGACCCCCGTCGTCGCTGATCGTCGCGTTCATCGACGAGCAGCGCACCAAGGGTCGTGCGGTCGAGTCGATCTGCGCCGTCCTGCGAGGGCAGGGCGTCCAGATCGCTGCACGAACCTACCGAGACATGCGCATTCGTGACGCGTCGGTGCGGGATCGGGTGGACGCGGTCGTGATCGACGCGCTACTGGCCACGACGGGCACTCCCGAGGGCATGTACGGGCGGCGCAAGATGGTCTCTCACCTGCGCCGCCAGGGCCTGCCGGCCTCGGCCCGTCAGGTCGATCGCCTCATGCGAGACCTGGGACTCAACGGTCGTGTGCGTGGCCGCGGTGTGCGCACCACGATCGCTGATCGCAATGCAGAGCGTGCTCCGGATCTGCTGGATCGGGACTTCACCGCGCCCGCGCCGAACATCCGCTGGGTCGCGGACTTCACCTACGTGCGCACCTGGGCGGGTTTCGCTTACGTCTCGTTCGTCATCGACTGCTACTCGCGGGCGATCGTCGGCTGGCACGCGTCGATGTCGAAGACGACGCCGCTGGTGACGACCGCGCTGCGCATGGGGCTGTGGCGGCGTGACCGCGCCGGCCATCCTGCAGGCGACGGTTTGGTGCATCATTCTGACGCCGGAAGCCAGTTCACGTCCGTGTCCTTCGCCGAGACCCTCGCCCTCGAAGGCATCGCAGCTTCGATCGGATCCATCGGCGATGCCTACGATAACGCCCTGGCAGAGTCCACAATCGGGTTGTTCAAGAACGAAGCGATCCGCGACGACTCACCATTCCGTGACGGCCCGCTGAGACGTCTGGAAGACGTCGAGTGGGTCACGCTTGCGTGGATCGACTGGTACAACCAGCACCGCCTGCACTCCCGCCTGGGCGACGTCCCACCCGACGAGTTCGAGGCCGCCTACTACGCTGACATCACCACGCCCGCACCGCCGGTGCTGGCACCCGCATAGAAGCGGCAAGAAACCGCGGGCGGTTCA
>NZ_BBMB01000022.1 GCF_000971235.1 Demequina subtropica | reverse complement strand
TGTGCCGGCAGGAGGCTCATCTGGGCGATCATCTGTCGCGCGACGACGTCGGCGGTGGCGCGTTCGGGCAGGTGCAGCAGGATCACGAATCGCGTCGAACGCTCAACCAACGTCCCCACCTGTGAGGCGCCCTTCGCACCCTTGATCAGGTCTCCTTCCCAATGGCCCGGCACCGCACGATCAGCTACCTCAGCAGGTCGTTCGCTGATCCGAAGCGCGTCACGGTAGGTCGCCTTCAAGCCACGCACACCGCTGCCGTGCGCCTTCCGCGCGGTGCGCTTGGTGGACAGCTGCCGGGCCAGATCCTGACGTAGCCCGCCACCGGCTTGGACGTACAGGGCGCGATAGATCGTCTCGTGACTCACGCGTCCAGTGTGGTCGTCGGGACACTCCCGGGCGAGCATGTCGGCGATGAGCTGGGGCGACCAGCCATCGTCCATCCAGGTCTCGATCCGGGCAGCGAGCGCCGGGTTGCGCCCGAGCTTGGTGTCCTTGGGTCGACGCCGACTCTGATGCGCCCGCGTATGCGCCAACGTCGCGTGGTACTCACCGCCCGGACCTCGGTGACGTTTGATCTCGCGCGAGACCACCGACTGCGAACGACCGATCCGCGCCGCGATCGTGTGCTGCGACCAGCCCGCACGCAGGCCCGCCTGGATCTCGGCACG
>NZ_BBMB01000023.1 GCF_000971235.1 Demequina subtropica | reverse complement strand
GAGGGTGTCGGTGGTGGTGGCGAGGACCGTCGCGGTGTCACCGTCGGCGGTGACGAGCAGGTCGCCTGCGCGTAGATCGACCGCGTCGGTCCAGACCCCCACGGTGGGATCGCCTGCATGGTCGAGGACCCAGAAGGGGTGTTCCGCGGTCGCATCAATCTCGTCGACACCGGCCGGGGTGGCGATGGTCAGCGTGACCCACACCTCGGACTCGAGGTGACGGATGAGGTCGGTGACGTCCTTACCATCAGCTTGACCTGTCTCGAGGTCGGCGGCGGCGACCTGATCGCCGACGACGACCTGCTCGATGGGCTTGCGCGTCCCATCAGCCATCAACACCGAGGTGCCAGCATCGAAGCTGTTGCAGCCGGAGCGGCGCGTCACCTTCCGCACCGCGGACGCCACCCTCGCCACGGTGCGCGAGGACTTCACCGCACGCGACGCCTTCGACGCCACCCTCGCCACACTCGAGAGCACCTTCCCGCCGGGCACCAACCCGATCGCGGCCGAGGCTGCCTTCTTGTAGTTGCCCGACGCGGCATAGCCGGCCACCGCGACCGCGGACGCGGCCATACCGATCGGGCCCGGGATGTATGACGCGACGCTGGCGACCTTCGCCACCG